>CAUQSW010000001.1:0-164985 GCA_963520895.1 uncultured Corynebacterium sp.
CGCTTCGACAAATACCTATAAACAAGCCCCACACACAAACAACTTGACACCCCCGGAGGCAGCGCTAATTCTAAAGGACCCGCATTCCAAGTACTAACCTGCTTAGCGTACTTAGGCATCCTTGAGGCCTGCAATCAACCAAACATAGAAATTAGCTGTATCACGACAGTACCAAGTTTAAGCGGTCGTCCTGGTACTCATCCTTTGCATGACATAGTCACCCGAGCCACATACAAAATACCAACCGCACCACCAGTTAAACACCTTTTACAAGGTACTGTGATACCAAAAGATAGACGTCGAGATCCGGAAGCTGGCCATTTCAGCGTTCCCAACGAAATCACCGAAGATAACAGTATTTTACTTGTGGATGACACTTGGGTATCTGGTGGACACATGAAAAGTGCAGCAAAGGGGTTGAAGGACCAAGGAGCAAAATCTGTTATGGGATTAGCTCTAGGACGGTGGATAAATCCCAAAGATACTCGGTTTACAGGTGAACAGATCATAGAAGCTGCAAGTTCACGTCAAAGTACTTTCGCTCATTACCACTTTTTTAGCGATCACCCTATCACTACGCAACCCTTCCAGCTTTTCTAGCGATACCAGTACTAACTCCTACGGTTTTCGCCCGCTTCCTTAGCTATAACGGCAACAGCAGCAAGATACCTCATTTAAAAAATCAACGAAAACTGCTCGCCAATTTCGGTGGTGTCTTTCCGTTCAGCAGACAGTAATTTGCGCATTACCATGGGTTTACGGCCTGGTTTAATCAGGGTGGTTTGCTCTAGGACACAGTTAAGCTGCAGAGGTGCATCCCCGAGGGTCGCAATAAAACCAGCCACTTGTTTCACTAATGCGTCGTCCGCGGAAACTGCATAGGATGTGCCATCAATCATGAGGAAAATGGTGTCCGAAGAATCTTTGAATCCATCGAAATCGTAGGTGCCTTTAATGGTTTCCACCAGGATCTTTTCGGATTTAAACTCAGTGACTAATCCTTCAGCATGTGCTACGTCACCCGTGTATTCCTTGGTTTCGACATCGCGTTGCTGTAATTTCACTGCGAAATTATTACGCTTTTTCGCCATCACCCGAGCAGCATTGGCTAGTGGTTGTTGGGCAGCGTGGGGGAGCGCTTCGAGTGTGCGGGAGTCGTCGAAAAGCGTGTCGATAACCTCGCATAATGCAGCATCATCAATATCACGAACGGCGAAATCTAATTCCAAATCTTGGGGCCGCTTGGGTCGCGGTGCCGCTGCGAGGGTGAAACCAGTGTTGGTTGCGGTAATAACCAGAGGGCGGCCGCAGGAACCCAAGGCACCAACCTCCGCGGCGTGCGCCTTGGCGGTGGCGGCTGCCGCGTTGGAAATATTCGCCACCAGCACCGCAAATTCGCGAGCATTCATGGGTTTGGCGGTTGTGGTGGTAAAAATAGCCTCTGCGCGTGCGGGACCTGCTGTAGTATTTTTCGACATTAAACAATGAACCTTTCGCGCGGAGGATTTCGGCAACGGAAATATTTTAAGCTACCGCCCGAAATCCGTCACACCATGGCACGCTTAGCGCAAAGAGATTTTGGCAATTTCCACACCTGCATTATAAACCGCCTGTTCACCGCTAATTCCGTGGACTATGCCGATTTCCCGACGTGTCATAGCATCCATGCCAACATTGGGGGCATTAGAAACGTCAGCAGTCACCGCCCACGTTCCGTCACCGCGAGGTTCTAACCACGGGTTAGCCACTGCAACCTCGACCGCATTGTATTTCGCAGTAAAGGTGGCAATTCCGCCGTAGCAAATAATCCCATCGCCCACATCGCTCTGCTTGCTAAAACTCACAGCGTTCCCGTTTCGTGAGGCTCCCTTAGTGGTACTGACCCCACCACCGGTAGCACCGCTGAATTGAGCCAAGGCTGTCGCATCAAAGGTTAGATCAGCGGTAGCAGGTTGCGGTGTGTTTGGCCCAGGTTCTGCCGAATAGGGGATTGGTATGAACATTTCTTCCGCTGCATTAACCGAACCCGCCGCCGCATAGACGTAAATACCCCAGTTATTTCCTGGAGTATCAGCGGGCGGATCAACAGTAACCCGCGCGGTAAACGTGCCATCGGCATTCATGGGCTGCGCTACTCTGGCAATGGAACGGCGGAAATCCATGGGTGCGTTGGGAATCGCTTCCAACGTTCCTGCAGGCATAACCCATGCCATGCGATCGTGTGGATGTTTACGAGCAGATTCCGGCGCCTCCTCACTGGGTTTCCAATGGTCGGGGAAGGCGCTATACAGCACAAAGACACCGTTAGGGGTGCCGGCTGGCACTGGAATAGCAAAGCCTCCACGATTAGCATTCGAATCAAAACCCACCCCATCCACCAGCAATACATCGCCGCGGTGTACCGGGGTGGTAACTGGGTTTCCCGCTTCATCCGTGACCGTAACCTTTGGATTAGCGACCACGGGGGAGGACGGATACACCGGTAGATCATCTGGAATTACCGGCATGGCAACTGCTGGCACTGGGCACAGCACTGCGGCTGCTAGCAGCGCTACTGATATTCTCACCTTCAACATAACTTTAAGGCTAACCTAACTAAATGAATCGCTCCCCATTTTATGGGGGGAGCGGCACTTTCGCTTTTCTACTTTTAGCTTTTCGACGACCCCACGACCCCCATACCACAACCACAGAGTTTAGCATGCAGGCGAAAATACTAACCAGCACCTACTGCAGAAAATACCAAGAAAAACATACCAAATACTGAGTAAATCATTTACTTAAATTGTACGCAACTAAAATAGTTATATTCATGCAAAAATTATCTATACCTATTAAATCGGTACTACGCAGGCGCATTTTTTAGTTAAGCGCGCCCAGTTACTATTCCTCCGCGCACCTGAAAGTCCCAAGAGATCCCATTGGAACTCAACACTTCTGGGGCTACCTGTGGCGGCAAAATATTCGTGCGATCACTATATCCCATGATGTATTCGTCGAAAGCTGGTAAGGTCAGCCGGCGGCGCAGCGCCGCAGCTCGCTCCGCTTTCGTAACATCCGCCTGCCAAGCACCCATAAAATAGGTCAGATCATCGCTACTAACCTCAATCAGCACTTGGGCATCCACTGCCAATTGCAATGCACGTGCGGCCAGCCGCTTGCCGATACCTGCCCACCAAGCAAGGTCAGCAACCGTCACTGGTCCCCGCGCGCTAGCAAAGCGAGATCCCAGCTGGAGTAGTTTCTCCTCGGAAGAAAACTCGCGCTGAGGTACCGGCAGGTGCGAGACCAATTGGAATGTTTCTTCTTTTCCTTTCTTATCTCCCTGTACTAACCATCCTTGCTCACCTAGACACCGCATAAGCGAAGCCGGGGGATAGTCAACGGTCTTCCAACCGATCTGCTCAATAACCGCATAACATTCAGCTCGGGTGCGCGGCCCGTCAGCTAGAAAGTCACTAATAGCGTCTGCCACCTCAGTAATATCGGCGTCTAAGCCCGCTGCAACTCGGCGTTTTACGGTGCCAGAAGTAGAATTGACAGGTTTGATGGTAGATAACCACTGCACATCTTCCGCCGCGAGGAAATGAAGTGTTCCCCGTTGCGGCCAATTGCGCGCAATTAAACCTTGAGCCAAACTTTTCCGTACTGTGGATTCCGCTTTTCCACAGCGTATAGCCATAGCCCGTATTCCTGCGTCAAACTTCTGGCCCTGCAAAGCCAGCATCCACCGCGCTACAGCATCCGGCTGAGCGAGCACTGGGCGGGCGGCACTTTTTGCTAAGCCTTGAGCGATTAACCGGTGAGCGGCAAGTTCGGGAAGATCCATAGTCTCAAGATAGTACGCCAAGATATAGCGGACGCAAAACAAAAACCAACAGTGAACTTAGGTGTTGAGCAGCCCCAACTGCTGTAAATCGAGGACATTTTGTTTTGCTTCCGCTATAGTTTTCCGGTATACTAGTTTTCATGTGCGGCTAAGTCAACTTCCTGCAAGATACTAAGTTTTCCCCTTGAGAGGTTGCTCCATGCCATCACTTGTTTTTACTAATGTCTCGTTTTCCTACACCACACCACTACTAGATTCCGTGAGCTTTGAATGTTCTTCGTCGGAGCGCATCTGTGTGGTCGGGCCGAATGGTGCCGGAAAAAGTACCTTACTACAACTCGCCTCAGGTGAGTTACAGCCCGATAGTGGCACAATTTCTGGCACCGGGGTACCGGCGGTGATTCTCAGACCAGAAATGCCCCTATCTGAGGTACTAAGCCAGGCCACCGAGAGCACTAGAACCTTATTAACACGTTTCGCTACTCTCAGTGCTGAGTTGAGTATAGCCGAGGAAAATTCCACCATTGCCGCAGAATATGATCGTATTTTACATCGATTGCTCGCAATTGATGGCTGGTCGTTGGACGCAACTCTCGCCGCTACCATGGCGAGTCTCGGCCTCGCCGATCTAGCCGATCAACCAGATAGACCAGTAGTATCACTATCTCCTGGACAACAAGGACGACTGCAGTTGGCCGCTACAACTTTGTCTCATCCAGAAACATTGCTCCTAGATGAACCTACCAATCACCTCGACTCCCAAGGAATCACATTTTTAAAAAGCGTAGTGAGCAACTGGCCAGGTCCTGTACTATTCGCCAGTCACGACCGTGACTTTATTAATGATGTTGCTACCAGCGTGGTGGATTTAGACACCGAATCGTGGCAGGCCGTAGCGCTAGCGGCAGGTAAACCTCTGAGTAACGGCGTGTACCAGAATCGTGGCAACTATCAGGATTTTCTGGAGGCCAAGCAGAAAGCACGCCAACGGCATGCTGAACTGCATCAACAGCAACAGACCGAAAAGCGACAGCTGGAACGCCACCGCGCCGATTCCGCAGTGGTGGGGCACACAAAATTTAAGCCTCGGACCGAATCCCGCATAGCCAAGAAATTCTATGCCGATCGGGCGCAGCAGGCGTCGACACGCAGAATAACTAATGACGATAAACGACTATCGTCTTTAAGCGCGGTGGAGGTGCGCAAGCCACGGACACCTAGTTTTAGTTTCCCGCTTCCGCAGTACAAAGCCGATGCTGGCCTGGTCATTTCCGTACAGGAAGCTATGGTTCCGCAGCGGCTCGCTCCCGTAAGTTTTGAAGTCTCAGCAGGGGAGAAGGTGCTCATTACTGGCCCTAATGGTGCTGGAAAATCCACGTTATTACGGTGGCTGGCCACAGCGACCCCACCCACCGAGGATGCTTCTGGAACAGTATTTTGCACCCCTAACGCGCGCTATCTACCGCAAGAGCTGCCTGATCATTATGCTCGTTCGACGCTGTCTCTGGGGGAGTTGGGCAAAGGTTTTGTCAATCCACGGTATTGGGCAACCCCACTGAGCCAGCTTTCCTTGGGGAATCAGCGCAGGGCCCAGCTGGCGCAACTGCTCAGTGATAATGATCGCCCACCGGAAGTATTGCTTCTCGACGAACCCACCAATTTCCTCGACCTGGCTGCACTGGAAACCCTCGAGTCCGCATTATTGGCCTGGCCGGGCACGGTGGTAATTATCAGTCATGACCAATGGCTGATTAGAAAATGGCCTTATGCCCGGCTAGATCTGGACAATATAGGCCATAACAGGTGATCTATAACATAGCAGCATGTAGTCTTAACCCTTGTTTACCTGTAGCCTTCTCATTCCAAAACGCAGTACCCCTAGAAGTTACAACAGTTTATTCAGGGTAGAAAATGATCTAGAACTGGAATTTACCACGATGGCCGTCTTTGTGAACCCGGCTCACCTGAATCCGGCGATTCAATTTTGTAACCTAAAGATTTCAGTTCTTCGGCTGCAATACTGGGATTATCTGAAACTGCAGCTCTAAGTTGAATATCAAACCACTTGTCTCTACTCTCAAGCAGTGCATTTTCCCAAGCATTCAGCCCCACGAAGCCACATTCTTTTATAATGAAATACAAAAAATCTTCTAAAGATGGTCGAAAGCGATGTCCACCAACCGGAATATGAAGATCTTGAGCGTTACCTTTCTTCTTCCTATCTTTCTTTTCCCCAAAATTTTTCATTAAGGCAGGGCTGATTATGCCCGCCACACCCGTGTAGTGAATATGAGCTGCGGCGACATTCTCTTTGTGCCGTTCGTATTCAAAGCGTATGCCAGGAGCAGTGTGAACTCGAAGTTCAAACTTACTTTTTCCACTGCTAAAAAGCTCCTATTACGGTTGGAACACATTTCATACCGAATAACGATCGAAAAAAGATCACTATACCCATTTGCCAGGAAGGTATGGTCACTCACTTTGGTCGCACCATAAGCCAAGGGGAATTTAAATTCTCCTACAAAAGTTCCAGTTTCCTCATTAAGTTCAATATCTGCTTTCACTGAAGGATGGTTTTGATCTACTGGGATAGCAACCAGAACAGTTTCTAGGACTTGCTGGAAAAACTGCTCTGCCTGATCACTCAGTTTCGACACCATTATTATCAGCCTTCGCCGAGAAGCATCTCTACTCGGCGTAACTCGTCATAAAGATCCCGCTCATTAACAGATAAGCAACCGAGTCGTGCTAAATCTGCTAGATCTTCACGGGTTAAAGGAAGTTTATTCAGGTGGTGGGTTTTTGTTGGTGGGGGTTGTTGGGTGGGTTTGCCCCTGAAAGATGGTAGAGGCGAGGTGTGGTGGTGTATTTGTATGAAGTGTGAAAACGCACAAATTCAGTACCAGACCCCGCACTGCTGACACTAGCATACTGTCCCGTGAGAATCTCTTAGCCTTAACGCGGTTGATTGAAGACGCCAGAATCGATCATCATTGTCCACCTTCGTTAGGTCTTTTCACCAGTGTGACCGTTACTATGCTGTATCTGGAAGAAAACATCCGTCAACAGGTGCTGGCAACCCTTTTTGAAGTATCTCAACCAACTATTTCCAGAGCGATCACGTGCATACTTAATGTCTTAGATACCATCCTGCCGTCCCCACCAACACCGAAAGACCTCGATGTGCACCGATTTTATGTTCTTGATGGCACCCTCGTCGAATGCTGGGGGTGGAAAAACCACCAAAAACTCTACAGCGGTAAACATAAGAAAACTGGTTTCAACCTGCAAATACTTACCGACCAAGCAGGAGAAATCTACTACATATCCAACCCACTACCAGGATCAACACATGATATCAACGCCCTGCGTCAGACTAACCTACTTGATCACATTCCACCCGATCACATCACCGCTGATAAAGGATATATCGGTTCTGGATGCGACGTTCCCTTCCGCAGGCAACCCCACACAGAACTACACGATTGGCAACAACGGTTTAACAAAAACATCCAACGCATCCGCTACGTAGTCGAACGAGCAATAGCACACCTAAAAACCTGGAAAATACTAGCCACCCCCAACCGACTCCCCCTAACCAAAGCCATCCAAACAATCACCATCATCCGCAAAATCATCTTCTACGAACCACCCCCTGAATAAACTTCAAGGTGCTCCTTCAAGTTGCGAATAACCAATCCCAAGTTTCTCAAATAGATCTTCTTTCCTACTGCGCAGTTGCTCATTATTCGTACGACGAATCACGATCGACATTTTATACCTCCTTTTCGCTGTTGATTGAGCATGATCTTGTCTCCACTATAAGTGATAATCTAGCTCCATTTTTGTAACCGCAGTAAACGATCCCATATCGTTATTTTTGATATCTTTCGCCTCAGAATAGCAAAGACAGAATCAAAATTAAGCAACTTTTCCTTCGCTGGCATGGGGATAACAGTGCTTCATCATAGTAGTCGTGGAGTTTACAACAACTGAAGTTATGTAGGATAAGAAGAATAATTATTAGCGCCAGCAAGGAAGTTCTAGTAGGAAACCGCTGGCCAGCAAGTTATTGTTGGAAGTAGATAAACTCTGCCAGAATGCCCGTAAGCTTTGGGTGCCTTGCAGATTAACCGCCAAGCAACGCAACGATTACGGTGAAATAAGCTTCAAACCCCAAACTACAGCGAGCACTCTCATCTCCTACGCCCGTATTAAAACCACCATCTCAGCGCTTCTGGTATAGCGATTTACGCTGGAATTTCGGATCCGAGGTCACCAGAACTCCTAAGTTCCGGAAGATCATTTCATCCACCGGACCAAGAATCGTGGTGGTATGCACATCGCATCCTCGCAAATGCTTAAGCTCATCAAGGGCACGCCGAGCTTCTTCAGAAGTGCTGGCTGAAACCGAAAGCGCAATCAGTACTTCATCGGTGTGCAACCTGGGGTTGCGACTACCTAAATGTACGGTTTTGAGTGTTTGAATCGGCTCGATAGAAGCTGGTGATAACAGGTGGACACCATCATCAATGCCCGCCAAATACTTAAGCGCATTTAATAACATCGCGGCTGAACAACCAAGTAGGGCAGTGGTACGCCCGGTGATAATTGTGCCATCGGGCAGCTCAATGGCGGAACCTGGTTCGCCAGTTTCCGCTTCTTTAGCACGTGCTGGGGCAATGACTCGCCGGATTTCCGGAGTGATTCCCGCCTTAGCCATGACCACCGCGGCACGATCGGACTGGGAGGTATCTTGTCCGTTGCGGGCTTCGTCGACAAGCGTTTTAAAATAACGCCGCACTATTTCTTGATTACTTGCTTCGTGGCATGCAGCATCGTCAAAAATACAATTACCAGCCATATTAACCCCCATATCGGTTGGCGATTGATAAGGGGTAGTCCCCGTCAGCCGTTCCAGCAAGGTCTTGAGCAGTGGAAACGCCTCAACGTCACGATTGTAATTTACGGTTTGCTCGCCATAGGCCGAAAGGTGAAAATGGTCAATCACGTTGGCGTCATTAAGGTCAACGGTCGCGGCTTCATAAGCGAGATTGACAGGGTGTTCCAGTGGAAGGTTCCAAATCGGAAACGTTTCAAATTTGGCATATCCGGCATTAATACCGCGCTGATGCTCGTGATAAATCTGGCTGAGGCAGGTTGCCAGTTTGCCGGAACCAGGACCAGGTGCGGTCACGACCACCAGGTCACGGGTAGTTTCTGCGTATTCATTTTGCCCCAGTCCCTCTTTGGAAACAATTAAATCCATATTGGTGGGATAGCCGGGAATCACCCGGTGCCGCGATACCTTGAGTCCTAACCGTTCCAGCCGGTCTTTAAAAGCCACCGCCAGTCGATTGTCATCCTCCATCTGGGTCAACACAACATGCTCCACCAAAAATCCGCGATCGCGGAAGACATCGACTAACCGCAGCACGTCATCTTCGTAGCTAATGCCCAGATCAGCCCGCATTTTATTGCGTTCGAGATCTTTGGCATTAATGCACACAAGGATTTCCACTTCATCGCGGATTTGCTCTAGCATGGCAATTTTATTGTCTGGGGTAAAGCCAGGCAGTACCCTAGAAGCGTGCATGTCGTCGAAAAGTTTTCCCCCCATTTCTAGATACAGTTTGCCACCAATCTCACTCCGGCGCTGCTGGATGTGCGAAGACTGCAACTCGATGTATTTGTCCCGATCGAAACCTATGCGATTCACCATGAACCTTTATTTAACCACACTTGGTAGCTATTTCTTAAGAAGCAGCGGTTGGCGTGTTAGCTGCACCGCCAGCCAGCTTATCGACGCCACCCGTCCGCTTTTTAACAGCCACCATAAGTTGATGCTTCAATGGGGTGTTTCACGTGAAACACCCCATTGAAGCATCAAGCCAATACTTTAACTAGCTATTAGTCGAAGCTTTCTCGATTTCTTCAGCCTCTTCAGCGCCACCAATGGCGGTTGCCAAACCGAGGTCATCAGCTTCATCTAGCTCACTGCGCACGATATTCCCCTTAGCAAATTTATTAATCACCATGGCGATGGCACCATCACCAGTGACATTGCAGGCAGTACCGAAGGAGTCAATGGCAATATAGGCGGCAATCATGAGAGCAACCTGGTCATCGCTAAAGCCTAGGCTGGAACTGAGCAGACCCACCGCTGCCATAATCGCACCACCGGGAACTCCGGGTGCAGCGACCATGGTGACACCCAACATCAGCAAGAATCCGAGTGCGGTACCAAAGGAAACGTCCATGCCATCCATAAAGGTAATAGCGAAGGCAAACAACGTAATTTTAGTCATGGAACCCGAGAGGTGAATAGTTGCACACAATGGAACTACGAATCCCGCTACAGATTGCGTAACCCCATTCTTACGAGTGCATTCATACGTCACAGGAATGGTTGCCGCGGAAGAAGAAGTGCCCAGGGCCGTGAAATAGGCAGGCAACATGTTTTTGATTGCCACGAAGGGATTCTTGCCGGTCAAAGCGCCCGTTAATAAGTACTGAACGATAATAAGCACAATGGAAGCAACGATAGCCAAGATCAATACTTTAGAGAATGCCGACAATACGGCACCTAGGTTGCCATTCATTCCCAAACCAAGGAACAGCCCGAAAATATGTAAGGGCAGCAGTGGTATTACGAAGCTAGCAATGACCTTCATAACCACCCGACGTAAATCAGCCACGCCTCCGTAAAGCGTATCTGATTTCACGGTAGTCATAGCAACCCCAATCACAAATGCCAAAACCAATGCGGTCATCACCGGCATAGGCGCGGGCATTTCCACTTCTAGGTAAGGGGTTAAGGCGCCTTCCTCAATGTCGCTAACATTGACCGCTCCTTGGCTTCCCAATAGCGTGGGATAAATAGCCATGGCAACAGCCCATGACACCACACCAGCGAAAACAGCCGAGCCATAAGCAATGCCAGTGGTGATCGCCAACCATTTTCCAGCACCGCGCCCGAGACCGGCGATGGCGGGAGTGATCAACGCGAAAATGAGAACAGGTACGAAGAATCCTAGGAAGTTACCAAACAGGCCATTGAAGGTAACAAAAACCCTAGCCAGCCACTCTGGGAAGAAAAAGCTGCAGACAATGCCCAGGATGATGGCTACCACGATTTTAAATAGTAGCGACGATGTTATTCGACGAAGATCCATGAGTGAATCACCTTTTAAACTTTTGCGATCAGTCGCTAGTAATAACGTGGTCACAAATAATGGCGATGCACCCGTGACACCATCCCCACTAACGATTGAGATCGACATCTGAATTGATGGTTAGTCTCTCAATCTATCCGGTTTTGCCTAAAACTCATATTCCCGGAAGCGTTACTTAAATCTCATTATTACGCTCAGCTGAAACCGCTCACGCGCTTTTTCAATAGTGCTTGGCTCAAGTACTAGAGTTAAGGACATGATCTTCCTTGGCTCACTCCTAGCATTTGCAGCAGCCTTCACTCTTATTATTGGCGCTCTGGCATGGACTCGACGACTACCGGGCAATAAATATATTGGTATTAAAGTTCCCGAGGTACGTAAATCTAAAGAAATATGGGATACCGCCCACCAGTTCGCAGGACCACTATGGGTAGCTGCCGGCGTCTCTCTAGCAGTCGCCTCAGCACCCCCCTTTAGTGGGGTTAGCTGGTTACTGTTGATAACCCTCGTTGGCACAATAGCCGCTGTATATTTCTTCGGATTGGGCGCCAGCATAGGGGCTAGGACAGCGGGAATAATGGAAGCCGCATCTAATGACGAATCAGACAGCGGCGGTTGCTGCGGGGGAGCAGGCCCTGAAGCAGAAACCGCGACCACCGCATCTACTACAGCGACATCCGCTGGGAAGCCTCAGAGGGTAGGTGACACTGGTTGTTCATCTGAAGGCTGCGGAAGCTGCACAAGTAATGCCTGCAGCACTGCAACCAATATTGATCTTGACGCACTAAAGCGAGCAGCCCAATCCACAGACCAGTCCTAGAACCAACGCCCATAGTCAACTAGTAACCCCACAGTCTCCTTGGGTGGTTTCACGTGAAACCACCCTTTTTGTCGGTTGGGGTACCTGAACTATTTGCGCAGTGAATACCTTTCCGCGTAGATTGTTTAAGTAATGAATACTATGAAGAAACTTTGGTGGTGGCACGCGTAACTGCGGGCCGCTTTCAATGACTTCATTTCAGGCCCACAAACAGCTTTCACGCTGTAGCGTCGCGGGCCTTTTGTCATTTTCTGGCACAGCCGCCTAGCACGGCGAGGAAGCACCACATTCCTTGATCGAAAGGCTAAAACACAATGACAAACGAAAGAAATACCCTCATTGATGCATACTTCGGTGAATTTGGCGGACAACACGTCCCGGAGATTCTCTACCCAGTCTTGGATCAACTAGAAGCTGGCTTCATCGATGCGCTTAACGATCCCACTTTTGAAGCAGAACTCGATCGGCTGCGCCGAGAATACTTGGGACGTCCCACTGCGATTACCGAATGCGCCAATCTGCCATTGCCGGGGAAGGGGAGGGGCAAGGCACGGATCTTCTTAAAGCGTGAAGACTTGGTTCATGGGGGTGCGCATAAGGGCAATCAGGTTTTGGCTCAAGCATTGATTGCTAAGCGCATGGGGAAAAACCGCCTCATAGCTGAAACTGGAGCGGGGCAGCATGGTACGGCCACTGCTATGGTTGCAGCTCTCATGGGTATGGAATGCACCATCTATATGGGGGCTAAGGATGTGGCTCGGCAGCAACCCAATGTTTATCGCATGCGGCTGATGGGTGCCACGGTGGTACCAGTAACGAATGAAAACGGCGATTCTATGTCTGATGCCATTGACGTTGCATTGGGCGACTGGGTGCAAAACCTAGATACCACACATTATTTATTAGGCTCTGCTTGCGGACCTCACCCATTCCCACGATTGGTACGGGAATTTCAAGCAGTGATTTCTAGGGAGTCACGTGAGCAAATACTAGAGCGACTTGACGGCAAACTGCCAGATGTTGTGGTAGCGGCTGTTGGCGGCGGTTCTAATGCTATTGGCGCTTTTGCGGATTACTTGGAAGATAAACCAGGTAATGAGAATGTTCGACTCATTGGGGTAGAACCCGCCGGGGAAGGGTTGGATTCCGGTAAGCATGGTGCTCCACTTAATCGAGGCGAGATTGGAGTACTACATGGCTCTAAGACATACGTTCTGTTAGGCACCGATGGCGAAGTGGTTCATTCGCATTCGGTTTCCGCTGGTCTTGATTATCCTGGGGTCGGCCCAGAACATGCCCATTTGTTGTCCACGGGACGAGCAGAATACGTGGGAATTACAGACGCGGAGGCTTTGCAAGCTTTCCGCATGCTCAGTCGCTACGAGGGCATTATTCCCGCTCTGGAATCTGCCCATGCTTTGGCCTATGCGCTAAAGCTAGCGGAACATGCCGAGGAAACTGGTGAGGAAATCACCATCTTGGTCAATCTTTCCGGCCGAGGCGATAAAGATGTCACGTATGTGCGTAATATTCTGGGTGATCTCGCCAGTGAGGATCCTGCCACCACAACAGTGACCAATCCGAAAGTGGCGGAGGTTCTCGATGCCATGACAGTAGCTTCTAATGCTCAGGAAGGCGTCGGCCTAGCTGAGGCTTAGGAGCATAGAGAAAGTAAGGAAAGTCATGACAGCTCATTCACCAATGTTTCACGTGAAACCTGGCCGTATCACGGTGCCGCACCACGAAAATGCTGCCGCATTATTCGCTCATCTCGGCGGCGTCGAAAGAACGGACACTTTATTATTGGAAAGCGCCGATATTGAGTCCAAGAAAAACACTGCCTGCATGGCTATTCTTCGCTCCGCTGCGCGGGTGACATGTTCTGGTAATGATGTCATCGTGACAGCGCTTAGCCCCACTGGAACTGCAATCTTGGAACGGCTGAACGGCCAGCTGAACAGCTATATCCATAACAGCACCGAGGAAGAAACCGTTTTTCGATTCCCGCCAACCACCGAACACGATGAGCGTAAGCGGCTCCAGGCAATCAGCAATGCAGAGGTTTTGCGCAAACTGCAGTCCGAGGCAGGTTACCAGGGTGATACGCTGCCGCTATTAGGTGGTGGCTTTGCCTTTGATTATCTTGAAACTTACGAAGTTCTGCCAGCTGTAGTACCAGGTCCTAATACTTTCCCGGATTACCAATTCCTCGTCGCGGAAACATTGCTTTTAATCGACCACCTCAGCCAAACCGCCTCCGTGGAAGCAATTAATATTTCCGAGAAAGCATTGGCCGACGATTTAGCAGCCACCAAAGCCGCCATTGCTAGCTTTACGACGCCTCTCGCTACCGCGCCCAACCCCGAGGCAGGAGTACTTACTGCTCGACCGGACAGCACCGATGATCAGTTTCGCAAACATGTTGCTCTGATGCAGGAACATATTCGCCAGGGAGACATTTATCAGGTAGTTCCAGCGCGGGCCTTTAGTACCACATGCCCCGATGCTTTTGCTGCTTATCAAGCATTACGTATCACCAACCCCAGCCCTTATATGTTTTATATGAATGGTGTCAATGACGCAGGTGCTTACGAGCTGCTGGGGGCTTCACCGGAATCTAATTTGAAATTCGACACGCATGATCGAACGGTACAGCTGTATCCCATTGCAGGGACGAGGCCGCGTGGCTTAAATCCTGATGGCTCGATTAATCACGAGCTGGATATTAGGGCAGAACTGGATATGCGCACCGATGCTAAAGAAATCGCCGAACATACCATGTTGGTGGATTTGGCTCGTAATGATCTCGCTCGGGTAGCAGTACCTGCCACGCGGAAAGTGGCAGACCTATTACAAGTAGATCGTTATTCTCGGGTGATGCACTTGGTTTCTCGGGTGATCGCCACCTTGGACCCCAATTGTGATTGTCTTGACGCCTATCGGGCTTGTATGAATATGGGAACGCTCACCGGTGCCCCTAAGCTGAAAGCCATTGAATTACTCCGTTCTGTAGAAACAACTAGACGGGGTTCATATGGTGGGGCAGTGGGCTATCTCAAGGGCGATGGTTCCATGGATACCTGCATTGTTATTCGCTCGGCTTTTGTACAAAACGGCATCGGGATAGTCCAGGCAGGCGCGGGGGTAGTGCGTGATTCCCAACCCCAGTCTGAAGCAGATGAAACTTTGCACAAGGCCTACGCCACCTTGAATGCCATTGCCACCGCCCAGCACAAGAAACTTGAGGTGCTCCGCTAATGCCCACCAATGAGATTCACGTGGTTTTGATTGATAATCACGACTCTTTTGTTTATAACCTGGTTGATGCTTTTGCCACTAGTGGTTATCGCTGCACGGTATTTCGTAATACCGTGGACGTGGCTGAAGTATTGGCCGCTCAACCGGATTTAATTTGTTTGTCGCCTGGCCCAGGACATCCCACGGAGGCGGGAAATTTGATGTCGCTGATTGAAAAGACTCTGGGCCGGATTCCGCTCCTAGGAATTTGTCTAGGCTTCCAAGCCTTATTAGAGCACTTGGGAGGATCAGTTCGGCCATGTGGCCCAGTACACGGGAAAATGGATTATATGACCTTGTCTGCGGCTGGTTTAGCCAGTCCGTTATTTACTGGGTTGGCAGTTGATGCTGGGCCGGAAAATAACTTCATTGGTCAATTGGTTCCCATTGCTCGCTACCATTCTTTGGGTTGTCTGGTCGCAGCGGCTCCCACAGAAATCACCACATTAAGTAGCTCAAGCTCTGAAACTGGCCCGGTCGTCATGGCCGCACAAATGGCAGCGGGCACCGCTATTGGCTTACAGTTTCACCCAGAGAGCATTTTAAGTCCCACTGGTCCGATTATTTTGGAGCGTTGCATAGACATGCTCGTTTCATCACGGTGACAAAAATAAAGGAGACTCCTTATGACCAAATCGCACTATATAGACAATATTGTCAGCTATATTACTAATCCCCATCCCACCGTCGAAGAAGCCACAAAGGTATTCACACCGCTAACTATTGGCGAATATGATGATGTCCATATCGCAGCATTACTCACCGCACTGAAGGTGCGTGGCGAACAACCCGCGGACATCATTGGTGCGGCACGCGCCTTTATCGACGCCGCACGTCCGTTCCCCATCACCGGGGCAGGGGTGCTTGATACTGCTGGAACTGGTGGCGATAATTCCAACACCTTTAATATCTCCACGGGCGCTTCCTTAATCACCGCCGCTGGTGGTTGTCGGGTAGTTAAATGCGGCAATCGCTCCGTCAGCTCTCGCTCCGGTTCGGCAGATGTTTTAGAAGCCCTGAATATCCCCTTGGATCTCGATCCAGAACGAGCCGTACGCCAGGTAGAGCATTCCAATTTTACGTTCCTGTTTGCACCGGCCTATCACCCCGCCGTGGCGCATGTCATGCCGGTACGACGGGCACTGAAAATGCCCACTATTTTTAATACCTTGGGTCCGATCCTTTCCCCAGCCAGGCCCCATCTCCAGATCATGGGGATTGCCAATCCAGCCATGGGAGACATGATCATTGAGGTCTTTAAAGAGTTGGGACGCCAGCGGGCATTGGTAGTCCATGGTTCGGGTGTCGATGAGATTGCTCTCCATGGCCCCACTGACATTTGGGAATTACGAGACGGCGCCATCTCGCACTATCAAATAACCCCGCACGACCTCGGCTTAACGGAACATTCCTTGAGCGAACTTAGCGGTGGCGACGGCGCCCATAATGCCCAATTACTGCGGGAGATTTTCAAAGGGCGCGGTACTACCGCCCAACGACAAGCCCTAGCCGCCTCCGCGGGAGCTATGTTCTATTTACATGGTAAGGCAGATACCCTCAAAGAAGGAGCCGAGCTAAGCCTTGAGCTATTAGATAACGGTGCCGTTGATCAGTGGTTGCACATCCACGAGGAGGCTAATTATGGCGAAGAGTAATAACGATGTTTCACGTGAAACATCGACGCTTCCCACCGTGCTGGAGAATATTGTTCAGGCGCGACGCGGTCATCTAACAGAAATTAGGCAGCGAATCGCTCATGTTGACGTCGATAAGCTAGCGCCTTCTCAGCGCTGCCTGTACCAGAACCTTGCTGCCCGAGGCAGGGGAGGGGCGGCCTTTATTATGGAATGTAAATCCGCGTCACCATCGCTTGGTTTGATTCGCGGTGACTACCATCCTGGCGAAATCGCTGGCATCTATTCTCGTTATGCTGCGGGCATTTCGGTTCTCTGCGAGCCGGATCGGTTCGGCGGCGATTATGACCATCTAGCCACCGTGGCGGCCACAACCCATTTGCCGGTGCTTTGCAAAGACTTCATTATTGACCCCTGCCAGATTCATGCCGCCCGTTATTTTGGAGCCGATGCCATTTTGTTAATGATGAGCATCTTAAGTGATGAGCAGTACCAAATCCTCGCAGCAGAGGCACAGCGATTCGGACTGGATGTACTCACCGAAGTCATCGACGAAGCAGAAGTCGCCCGTGCTGCAGCGCTGGGGGCGAAGATTTTTGGGGTTAACCATCGTAATCTTCATGACTTATCCATTGACTTATCCCGCTCCGGCCAGCTGGCGCGAGTCATTCCAGGTGATGCGATTCTGATTGCCGAGTCTGGGATTCGAAACAACCAAACAGTGCGACAGTTAGGTGCGCACTCACATGGCTTTTTGGTTGGCTCGCAGCTGACCAGCCAACCTGATGTTGATCGCGCCGCGAGGGAACTGGTCTATGGCGTTAATAAAGTCTGCGGACTTACGCAACCCACCAGTGCCCAAGCCGCCAAGGCTATGGGGGCGGTGTACGGCGGGTTAATCTTCGAAGCCGGTTCGCCTCGTAATGTTTCACGTGAAACATCGGCAGAAATCATCGCCGCGGAACCAGGTTTACAGTATGTGGCAGTTTCTCGACGCACCACCGGGTGGGCAGAACTAATCCAACCAGGAATAGTTGCGGTACAGATCCACAGCCCTTATCAGGGCAGTATTTCCGCCGAGCGGGAACTCATAGCCACGGTACGCTCAGAGATTCCAGACACCATTCAACTATGGCGCGCGGTATCCATGACCGAAGCAGAAGGAGCCAGCTGGGCACAAGCCATTGCCGACGAGGTTGATCTCCTGGTGCTCGATTCTGGTGCCGGTGGCACCGGCGAGACTTTTGATTGGTCAACCATCCCCACTGAAATCAAACATAAATCACTCTTGGCTGGCGGCATTTCGCCTTCAAATACTCGCGACAGTTTGGCGGTGGGAACCCTCGGCCTCGACCTCAATTCTGGGGTCGAGTATGCCACCACAGCTGGTAAGTGGGCCGGCATCAAAGATTCCGGCGCTCTTCGCGATTGTTTCGCCACTATTCGCACTTTTCACTATCCACCACAAGCTGAAGGAACTTTGCCATGACTCTTGACGACGAACGCAGCACGTTATTACCGGCGTATTTCGGAGAGTTCGGTGGCCAATTTGTGCCTGAATCTCTGATTCCCGCCCTCGATCAGTTGGAAGCAGCATTTGTTGCCGCCCAGTCCGATCCCAGTTTCAAAGAGGAACTGGCGGGTTACTTAAAGGACTACCTTGGCCGCCCGACTCCGTTAACCGAATGCTCCCACCTCCCAGTCGCCGGAGCAGGGAAGAGGTACGCACGTATCTTTTTAAAACGCGAAGACTTGGTTCATGGTGGCGCACATAAAACCAACCAAGTGATTGGCCAAGCACTTCTTGCCAAACGTATGGGAAAGAAACGAATCATTGCCGAAACCGGCGCTGGGCAACACGGAACCGCCACTGCTTTAGCTTGCGCACTGTTAGATCTCGACTGCGTGATTTATATGGGTGCCAAAGATGTGGAACGGCAACAGCCGAATGTGTTTCGCATGCAACTCATGGGAGCCGAAGTAGTCCCCGTGGACACCGGTTCCGGCACCCTAAAAGATGCAGTTAATGAAGCCCTCCGCGACTGGACGGCTACCTTCCACGAGTCCCATTACCTGTTGGGAACCGCGGCCGGACCACATCCGTTTCCCACCATTGTACGGGACTTCCACCGGGTCATTTCAGAAGAAGCCAAGAAACAAATACTAGAGCGTACCGGCTCCTTACCCGATGTTGTGGTGGCCTGCGTTGGTGGCGGCTCTAATGCCATTGGGATGTTCGCAGACTTCCTTGATGATGATTCCGTGGAGTTGGTTGGCGTGGAACCGGGCGGCCATGGGCTTGAAAGTGGTGAACACGGCGCTACCATCTGCAATGGCCAAATCGGAATCCTTCATGGCGCAAGGAGTTATCTCATGCGTAATGCCGAAGGCCAAGTGGAAGAATCCTATTCCATTTCCGCTGGCTTAGACTATCCTGGCGTAGGTCCACAGCATGCGCATTTAGCAGCAACTGGTCGCGCACATTACGTGGCCATAACCGATGCGGAAGCGCTACAAGCCTTCCAACTATTGGCTCGCAAAGAGGGGATTATTCCCGCCTTAGAATCCTCCCACGCACTCGCTTATGCGCTCAAACGCGCCGCAACCGCCGAGAAAAATCAGGAACAGCTGACCATTTTGGTTTCGCTTTCTGGCCGCGGCGATAAGGATGTAGATCATATTCGGCGCACCCTCGAAGCCGATCCCACGCTAGTACTGAAGGATTAACCATGACCGGCATAGCTCATCATCGTTACCAAGTTCTTTTCCAGACAGCTCAGGAAAATAATCGCGGCGTATTTGTACCCTTTATCATGCTGGGTGATCCAACCGCACAAGATACCTTAGACATCATCCGCACGGCTGTTTCCGCCGGTGCCGACGCCCTAGAGCTAGGTGTGCCATTTTCTGACCCAGTCGCAGATGGCCCCACTATTCAGAAATCCCATATTCGCGCGCTAGCTTCTGGGGCAACAGTTGCTGGCTCAATTGAGCTCATTAAGCAGATTCGAGCTGAGTTTCCTACGTTGCCCCTAGGATTGTTGATCTACGGGAATGTTCCGTTTACCCGAGGACTAGAGCGTTTCTATCAAGAATTCGCCGATGCGGGTGCGGATAGTATTTTGATCCCAGACGTTCCTGTGCGAGAAGGTGCCCCGTTTATCGCAGCCGCCCAAGCCGCAGGAATCGCACCAATTTTTATTGCTCCGGCCCAGGCAACGGAAAAAACGTTAGCGGGAGTGGCTCAGTATTCGGAAGGATATATCTACGCCATTTCTCGTGATGGTGTCACCGGAACGGAACGGGAGTCCTCCACCACCGGTCTGCGCGATGTTGTAGATAATATTGCTCAGTTTGGTGGCGCACCGGTTTTATTAGGCTTTGGAATTTCCACCCCGCAACATGTTCGTGATGCTATTGCTGCCGGAGCCGCGGGAGCAATCACTGGTTCAGCCATCACCGCGATTATTGAAAAGCACTGTGTGGAAACTGACGACGGCCCCCGGATTTCCGACCCGAGCGCCCTGCGGCTAGAGTTGGAAAAATTCATCACAGCTATGGTGGAAGCCACAACAAAAGACACCCAGAAATAATGTCACTGTGACAATATTTTTCAAGTTTCCCCACCGATAAAAAGGTGCCATACTAAGTTCATGACTTCCCATGAACCTTCCTGTAGCCGTCGGCTCTTTCTCCTTGGCACCGCAACCACTTTTGCCGGAGCCGTATTAGCGGCTTGCGGCAAAAGCTCCGAATCTCAAGAATTAGCAACAACCGATATTCCAGTCGGTAGCGGGATTATCGTAGGAACCGCAATTATCACTCAACCGGTGGCGGGGGAGTATAAAGCCTATTCCACCACCTGCCCACATCAAGGCTATCCCATTACGGAAGTCTCGGGGGACACAGCAATCTGCAATCGCCATAACTCGAAATTTTCCCTAACTGATGGCGCTGTGTTGGCTGGCCCCGCCCGTGATCCACTCACCCCCTTAGAGATCAACGTGGCAGACCAAACCATCACCATCAAAAACTAATCCGATGTTTCACGTGAAACATCAAAACCCCCGCCGGTAACTGGGCGGAATTGGCCAGAACCCCTTCGGGATTCCCAATTTCTCAGCAGCATGCAAGGGCCAAGCTGCATCTACTAAAGCCGCACGGCCGATGTCAATAGCATCGGCAGCGGCGTCGTCAAGCGTAGCTTGAGCTAATAACGGGTCACCTAATTGCCCAACCGCAATCACCGGAATAGTCACAGAGTTTTTTATTGTTTGCGCGAATACCACCTGATAACCAGGGCCGGTAACAATCGGCGCAGGGACTAGGCCACCGCTGGAGACATCGATAATATCCACGCCTAGCTCTTGCGCCTTCTGGCACAAAATCTGAGAATCGGATATTGTCCACGAAGCGACCCCAGCATCTTCCAACCAATCCGTGGCAGAAATCCTAAGCATAAGCGGAAGGGAATCGGGCAGCACTGCTCGAACCGCGGAAATAACCTCCAAGGTTAAGCGCATGCGATTATCCACATTTCCCCCATAATCATCGTCTCGCTGGTTACTCAGCGGGGATAGGAACTGGTGCAACAAATACCCATGGGCGGCATGGATTTGTACCGTATCAAAACCAGCTGCCACTGCTCGTTGCGCAGCAGCGGCAAAATCCGCCACCACCTGTTCAATTTCAGCAGTACTTAACGCCACCGGTGGGGTTAACTCAAACGCACTAAGCGCTGAGGGCGCTTTTGTTTGCCAACCGCCTTCGGTTAGCGGCACGCTACCGTCAGGATTTCCCAGCAAAGCAGGATAGGTCGAAGCCTTACGTCCCGCATGAATCAGCTGAACACCAACCCGAGCGCCCTGTAAATGTGCAAACTCCACGATGGGTTTAAAAGCATCGCATTGCTCATTATTCCACAACCCCAAACAATTGGGACTGATTCTGCCCTCTGGATTAATCGCGGTAGCTTCGATCACAATCAAGCCAAAACCACCAGCTGCCCGTGCCCCATAATGCACCAAATGCCAATCCGTAGGCAGACCATCATGGCCGGTCGCTTGGTACTGGCACATTGGTGGCAGCACTATGCGATTTCTTAGCAGCAGACCTCGAAGCTCTAGGGGATCAAAAAAGTGAAGGAGATGCCATATTTCTAACCTACCAAGATTCGTTTCTCTCAGATTAGTACCTACAATGAAAACCATGTACAGCCGTATAAAAAACCTTGACCCACTGATTGTCTTAATTCTTTCAGCTGTTCTTATTGCCATTATTTTTCCGGCGGATGGCAGATTTGCCGAAATTTTCGCCCTAGCCACTAAGATTGCGGTCGCCGTACTGTTCTTTTTATACGGCGCTCGGCTGTCCACCACGCAGGCGCTTGATGGGTTAAAAAACTGGAAATTACACCTGATTATTTTAGGCTTTACCTTTATTGTTTTTCCGCTCATCGGCTTAGCATTAGCTCCCGTGGGGAATATGATTAACCCCGCCCTATACCTTGGGGTTTTATATTTAACATTGGTTCCCTCCACAGTACAGTCAAGTGTGGCTTTTACTTCAATATCGGGCGGCAATGTCGCCGGTGCCATTGTGAGCGCTTCGGCCAGCAATCTTGTTGGAGTGATTGCCACACCACTTCTTGTCATGGCACTCATGTCAAAAACTGTGGTCGGGGATAGCGGGGTACATATCGACGCCAGCGTTTTTATGGACATCGCCTTGCAATTGTTGTTCCCCTTTATCCTAGGGCAGGTTTTCAGGCCATGGATTAAAACCTTTGCCGCTAACAAAGCAACAAAAATAGTGGATCGAGGTTCCATCACCATGGTGGTTTATTCAGCCTTTTCCGCCGGAGTTGTCGATGGAATTTGGACTCAAATAAACACTGGGGAAATCCTAGGACTCTGCGTGTTTTCCGTCGTGTTGGTGGCCATCATGCTTTGGCTTTCTAAGGCAACAGCCCTACGCCTTGGTTTTGACCAAGCCGATATGAAAGCCATTCAGTTCTGCGGATCTAAGAAATCACTCGCCACGGGTCTGCCCATGGCAGCAGTGATATTTGGCGGTGCCAATATTGGATTATTAATCTTGCCCCTTATGGTTTTCCATCAAATCCAATTAATGATGTGTTCTTGGTTAGCGGCACGCTACGCTAAAACGGTAACTACTTAATTTCACGTTCTTCATTCCAGATAACGGAGTAACACAATGACTGAGCTATTGTATGTACGCATTGATCTTTCAGTACCCGGCGCGAGCATGACTCATGTGGCGGAATTATTACCACTAAATGATTCCCAGTGTGAGGTGGTGCGGATGATAGAACTAAACGCCCACGATGCTGTCACCGGAGCTGGAACTGCGACGAATAGCATCGTGATGCAGGTGCCGGTGTCGGATGTCGTGCCACATCCTGATCTTTATGGGAACTATCCCGATATTGACGCTCGCATTATCCAAAAGCAGGATTTCGACGCTCTATGGTCAGAAGCGGTGCGCTCTTTCCCGGAATTACAGGACTAAGCTGCCCGCTTTAACTCATAGCAAGTAATCAAAGATAATGCGGAGGTTTCACGTGAAACCTCCTAGTTTTCTCCCAAAAATGCCGGGAAAGTACTAAACAGCGGTAGCGGCATGGGTTGACGTCGCAGTACATCCGACCAGACATCCACGGTGCCGCCCGCTATGACGTCGGAAGGCAGGCAGGGGGCAACATACCAATCGCCCCGCTCAATTTCTTGCGCTAATTGGCCTGGTCCCCATTCTGCATAGCCGATGAACATGCGCATTCCGGTAATGTCGTTTTTCACTACCTCGGGATTAGCGCTGAGGTTGACCATAGCTAGTCGGTTGGCCAGTTTTTCAAAATAAGGCCTGGCATCAATATCGACTTCGGGCTTAACTACGCAAACTCCGACCGCTGATTGTTGGGATACGGGACCGCCCAGGTACATGGCCTGGGGTTTGGAAATGCACTCCACCCAATCCGGTAAAACATTTGCCACTGCCACTTCGGTGCGGAAGGCTAAATTCACTCCCACGGTTACGTGGTGGTTGTGTTCTACCAATAACACCACTGATCGTGCGAATTCCCGGGACATCATCCCGGGAGCTGCCACCAATAACATTCCGGCGGCTGGTTCAGCACGTTCCATCCCGATAAATAGCCTATCTGCATATATGTCTGACATTTTTATTCTTTATTCCTCATTGGGGTCTATTCCACCAGTATTCCACCACTGCACTAGCCGGGCAACGGCTTCCTCTTTTTCCAGCGGACCTTCTTCCATTCGTAACTCTTTAAGATAGTTCCATGCTTTACCCACATCCGGCCCAGGTCTGATGCCTAGCAATTCCATGATCTCATTGCCATCCAAGTCGGGGCGCACCCGGGCGAGATCTTCTTTGGCGGCTAGATCAGCAATGCGCTGCTCTAACTGGTCATAGGTGCGCTGCAGCCGCTGCGCCTTGCGGGGATTGCGAGTGGTGCAATCTGCCCGCACTAGTTTATGCAGGCGGGGGAGTAGCTCACCGGCATCGGTAACATAGCGTCTGACCGCGGAATCCGTCCATTGTCCCTCGCCGAAACCATGAAAGCGCATGTGAAGATAAACCAATTGGCTAACATCGTTTATCATGGCTTTGGCGTATTTCAACCGCCGCATTCGCTTGCGCACAATCTTTGCACCGACGACCTCGTGGTGGTGAAAACTCACCCGACGGTCTTGGGAAAAAGCCCTCGTATCTGGCTTGCCAATATCATGCACCAAAGCCGCCCAGCGGAGCACTAGATCAGGTTCTTCTTCTTGCTCCATAGCCTGGCGTAGCACCGTAAGCGAGTGCACATACACATCCTTATGCTGATGGTGTTCGTCCTGGGTCAGGCGTAGTGCAGCGATTTCTGGGTAGACATAATCCGCCAAACCGGTTTCGACCATAAGATCGATTCCTTGCCAGGGAACCTTCCCTAATACCAGCTTATCTAGCTCGACTTGCACCCGCTCTGCGGTTATTCTTTCGATCTGTTTAGCCATGTTTTTCATAGCCTCAGTAACCCGGTCGGCAACTGCGAAGTCCAGCTGGGAAACAAATCGAGCTACCCGGAGCATGCGCAGGGGATCGTCATTGAAGCTCTGTTCTGGCTCTGCTGGGGTATCGATTCGCCGATGAAGTAAATCCGTCAGTCCTCCCATGGGGTCATGGAAACTCATTTCTGCGTCAGCACCTATTTCCACTGCCATAGCATTGATCTTCAAATCTCTGCGCAGCAAATCATCTTCTAGATTGGTGCCGAACTGTACCTCTGGGTTACGGGAAACCCCATCATAAAAATCTGCCCGGAAGGTGGTTATTTCGATCTGTTGGCCAGCTTTTTCCGCAGATACCGTGCCGAAATCGAGGCCGGTGTCCCACACAGCGTCGGCAAATTCTTCTAAAATCGCCATGATCGTGTGTGGCCGAGCGTCGGTAGTGAAATCTAAATCGTGGCCTAATACCCCCAATAAGGCATCGCGTACTGACCCACCCACGAGGTACAGGCGATGTCCTTTTTCGGCAAAAGCCGCAGCCAATGGTGTTAAAATTTCACGCAGCGGAGCTAAAGCAGCTTCCGCTTTGGCTAATGCCTCAATAGTGGCTAGTGGCAATGGGGGATTTTCCTGGTCAGTCACAAAGCATGATTCTACCGTTACTTCACGCGGTATCATTGTATTCTTAGTACCCCAATTGTGGTTCTCATTAACCACAGCAGGAACAATAAGGTTTAAGATCACTAGGATGACTTTCACTACTGGGCCCAACGACCAGCCGCGTGACAACGCCAACTCTCACGCTGGCTCCGCTGGTGAGCAATCTGGCGTTAAGCGGCGGCGCAATCGGCGGCGACGACCGCAAACCCGACAAACCCGTAGTGAATCCAGCACCGCGGCCCTCAAACAGCGACCGACCCAACGGGCAGCAGGTAGCGTCGAAAAGCGTGCGCAATCGACAACTTCCGGTGGCCAAGAGGACAAGCCCGCTTCTCGACGCCGCAATGCCAACCGCGGTCGCTCCCGCACCACTACCCGCAAGAAGAACTCGCAACGAAATAGCAATAGGAATGCTGCTCGTTCCTCTTATGCCGAAGCTAGAATGCCGACCCGCACCGAAACCTCAGCTGGTGGCTTGGTTATTTCTGGGATGGCAGAGGCAGTACAAGAAGACGGGTCGGTGGATTTAAGCCAAATCTACGTTGCGCTCATCGGTCGCCTCGACCGGCGCGGACGCCTATTGTGGTCTATGCCCAAGGGACACGTTGAAGATGATGAGGACATAGCCGCCACCGCTGAACGGGAAGTCTGGGAAGAAACCGGGATTCATGGTGAGGTTATAGCCAAATTGGGCGTGATTGATTACTGGTTTGTCTCCGATGGCACCCGGATACATAAAACCGTGCATCATCATTTACTGCGCTATATCGATGGTCAATTAAATGATGAGGATCCCGAGGTTACCGAGGTATCGTGGATTCCCGCCTCAGCACTGATCGAACATTTCGCCTACGCTGATGAAAGAAAACTAGCTCGCGTTGCCCACGTAACTATGCCAGAATATGCCCGCAAAGAACTCGCCGAAGGGAGGACCACCCCCAGATGAAGCCTCTCGCACCCATCAAGGGCATAATGTCTGTCGGGCTGGCGGTGCTTCTGGGCAGCAGCGGGGGATTGGGACTAGTTATCCCAGCACCAGCGTCAGCCGACGCATTGCCTAATTCGCCCAGCAATCTGACGGCCACGGATCGTTGGATCAATCCCGACCTACGCTTGGGGGAAAATACCCAAGGTTTTCGCCTTGAACTTACCGACGTTCCCGCACATATCCCGCTCGACGGCGAATTACAGCTAAAACTCACGGTAAGCAATGACTCCAATGAGCCACTGACAGGTTTTTCGGTAGTACCCCAACACGGTACGGCGGCTAATTCGGTTTCTGAAGCGCGAGCTGCCTTGCATCAAACCGAAGACACTTTTGGTCATGTTGGTGGCAGTTTGGAAAGCACCGAGGTTATTCAACCTGGGCAATCCCGCGAACTTACGTTGACCGTCACCACAGCTGTGGGGGCGAATAACAGTTTTAATATCGCCGAAGCTGGTGTCTATCCGGTTCTCATCGGACTGCGTGATGCCACCAATCACAGCGTGCTGTCTACGCAGCGATTTTTATTATCCGTTGGAGATTTTCCCACAACCAATACCCAAGCCACTACTGAAAATAGCGCAGAAAATAACACCGAAGCTGCCACGGTTTCTGGGATGACGGTTCTCTACCCGTTATCTGCCACAGTGGATATTCTTGGTGGGGAAACTGGGGAAGCCCCCAATCCCAGCCCGTTGATTTTACGCAACGATAATCTCGCCCCACAGCTAGCTAAAGGGGGTCGCCTTGCTAATCTGCTCACCGACTACAAAACCGCCATTACTGACTCATCGCGACTCAACCAAGCCACCTGTTTAGCGCTCGATCCGCAACTTGTGGATACGGTAGCGCGCATGGCGCAAGGTTATTCCGTCTCTCAGGAACGACCCAGCACGGTTTCTCAAAAACGTCGGCTGCGTGATTCTTGGACGTTTCGTTCGGAAAAAGTCCCCGGCCATGCAGGCAGCGGAACGGAAGCTGCTCAACAATGGTTAGCTGAGTTAGAAGAAACAGCCCAGAAATCCTCCTGTGTTGTAGCCCTACCGTGGGCGAACGCCGACCTTAATGCCGTGGCGCAAATGCAAGACTCCTGGCTGATGCGCGAAGCTATCCAACACGGTAACCAGGTATTACGAGAAGTGCTAGGTATTAGCCCGATGAATAATGTGGTGATCCCAGGTTCCGGTTATGTCACCGAAACCACCGCCAATACTTTAGGGTGGGCTGGGGATCACAATACCGATATTAGTGCTAGCTGGGATGCTAACCAGCAGGCTACTCGCTCGGGCCAAGAAGCTATCGAAGCCGACTTAGGGGATACCTCAGTATCAGTACTAGTTGCCGATAATACTGTGTGGAATATTCCGCAAACTGGCCGGTTTGGTCAATTAGCTCCACAAATTCGCTCTGTGACCTATCCGGGTTCTTTAGCTGCAAGTTTGGCGGAAGCTACCGACGATCCCACCACAGTTGGCTACGGCAATTACGCAGTGCGCTACGATTACCGCCTCGATTCCACTGCGGCACGGCACGCTACCGCCACCTCAGCTATCAGGTTGAGTGTAGCCCACCATAATGCAGAAGGCGGCGACCCGTTGCTAGTGCAACTGCCAGCACTCATGTCTGACTCCAGTCAGTGGCTTGCTACCATGACAGAGGTTTTAGACTCCGGGACAGCGAGGCCACAATCCTTACAGGAATACCTCAGCATCAATATCACTCAACTTGCGGAACTGCGCGCGCAATCAGATTTACGAACCACCCCAGAATCCACTGCTTTCGGGGCGCCTTACGACGACCCCACGGTGGTCTCGGATTTAGAGATACTGCAGGCGCAGCGTCAGTTGGAGTCCGTAAATACCTTAACTGAACTGGTTATTAAAGATCCGGCCATTGCCCTAACCCCTTATGGCTTTACTGCCCCCTTACGTCGGGATATTTTACGAGCGGTTACCTGCAACGAACGCGGGGCTATCTCTACTTATGATTCTCATGTAGACGCTACCCGCAGTTTATTAAACAACAACTATGGGGTATTAACCCAGTTACGTCACTCGGTTGCACTGCTGCCACCGGGCAATGTGTACACTCGGATTTCCAGTTCCTCACCACTGCCTATTGTCGCCCAAAACGGTCTCCCGCTGCCTGTGGACACCCAGATTCAGTATTCTGGCCCACATAATGCCACCATCGCGGTACCTGCACCGATCATCATCCCAGCCAAAGGCTCCATCACTATTAATATGACTGCTGATTTACCCAAAGAAAATTCTCAGCGGCGTACTGATCTCAACCTGTGGCTGTCGACTAGCAATGATGCCCCCTTTTCTGACTCCGTGACCATTGGGGTACGCACCCGCTCGGGTATTGCTAGCGGTTATGGTGTCGCCACCATCCTGCTGATTTTGTTAACTATTGCTTTGTCAGCTCGTATTTATATCCGCAGAAGGCGTAATAGTAGCTCACCATAAACTAAGTGCCGAGGGCATAGCGCTGCTAATCTGAATGTTTTAGCACTGTAGTTAGCAGGGCCAAACCTCGTACTATGATTCGCAAGGAGTGTTCTCGTGAGTGATCCTGGACTCCGGCGTCGGATTATTACCCCGGCGCCGCCAGCACCAGTACCCGCGCAACGAAAAGCCAAGGCCCACACCAAGCCGGCCAATGACCGCTCCAAGCTAAAGGTCGCACCACCGGATGTGCCGGGATTAGAAGCGCTAGGAGCAGCGGCTGGGGCAGCAGCACCAGTAGCTGTTGCCACCGAAGAGCCACCAGCTGATAATGGTGAAACCTCTGACACCAGTGTGGTGAAATCTACCGGCTCCATGGCGATCGCCACCCTCCTTAGCCGTATCACAGGTTTCTTAAGAAACGTGTTAATTACGGCCACCTTGGGTGGAGCTATCGCTTCGGCTTTTAATATCGCTAATACGCTTCCCAATCTTATTAACGAGATTGTGTTGGGCGCGGTTCTCAGTTCACTGGTCATCCCAGTGTTAACCCGTGCAGAGAAAGAGGATGCGGATAAAGGTGAAGCCTTCATCCGGCGGCTATTCACCTTATCAGCCACACTATTATCAGTGGTGACGATCATATCGTTAATAGCCGCACCCATGTTAACCAGCCTCAATCTTGGCTCGGAGGGTAAAGTAAATCTCTCCCAAGCCACCGGTTTTGCCTATTGGTTGCTACCGCAAATTTTCTTCTACGGTATTTTCGCATTATTTAATGCAGTACTGAACAACAAGGAATTATTTAAACCTGGGGCGTGGGCACCGGTAGTCAATAATGTCATTGTCTTGATAGTCATGCTCTCTTATTGGCTGGTGCCAGGCGAGCTGACCCCCGACCAAAAGGTCGATCCCTTTAACCCGCAAATCATGCTCCTTGGCATTGGCACCACCATTGGCGTGGTCGCACAAGCCCTAATACTGCTACCACATATTCGCCGTGCTGGGGTTTCTCTGAAACCGTTGTGGGGCATTGATGATCGGTTGCGCCAATTCGGCGGCATGGCCGTTGCCATTGTGGTTTATGTTGGTATTTCTCAGTTTGGCTACATAGTTACTGCTCGTATCGCTTCGGCTGCCGACGCTGCGGCACCCAATATCTTCCAGCAAGCCTGGCTATTACTACAGGTTCCCTACGGCATTATTGGCGTAACCTTGCTCACCGCGATTATGCCGCGGCTGTCCCGCAATGCCCGTGATGGCGATGATCGAGGCGTGGTGCGTGATCTCGGTATTGGTTCCAAATTAACCTATATCGCGCTGATCCCCATCGTGGTGTTTTTCACCATCTTCGGCACCTTGATAGCTAGGGCGCTGTTTGCTTACGGAAATTTCTCCGACGATGCCGCCACCATCTTAGGTTGGACTCTCAGCTTCTCTGCTTTTACTTTGCTGCCTTATGCCACCGTACTGCTGCATCTGCGGGTATTTTACGCCCGAGAGGAAGCTTGGACACCTACTTTCATTATCGGTGGCATCACCATAACCAGGGTGATTTTGTCGCTGCTAGCACCGGTGCTTGCTGCATCACCCGAACGGGTAGTTATTCTTCTCGGTGCGGCTAATGGTTTTGGTTTTGTAGCAGGTGCCGTGATCGGTGGGTTTTTGCTGCGCCAAAAACTAGGCAATCTAGGCACCAAAGATGTGTTGCGCACCTGCGCGTGGGCACTGGGTGCTTCCGTGGTTGGCGGCTTTATAGCCTTTGTGCTTTCTACTTTAATAGACCTATTCCTAGGCTCTGTTTTAGAAGCCACCGGCAACTTCGGATTATTGCTGCAACTAGCCATTGTGGGTGTGGTCTTCCTAGTTGTTACTGGTGTTGTGCTTTCACGCTCCGGCTTAACCGAAATTGCCTTCTTGGGTCGTGCGCTCAGCCGCCTGCCAGTGGTAGGGAAGTACTTCCACGTTGCTCCGGTGGAAGACTCCGATTCCGATTACGACTACGGCAGTGCCCACACCAGGGCAGCCGCCACCTATATCGATGACACCTTCAATGCCACCCCAATCCCACCGCCTATGTCGGCTGGTATTGTCCGCGGCCCTCGGCTTATCCCCGGTGCGGAGGTATCCGACGGTGCCTTTAGGCTTCTGGCCGACCACGGCTCAGTGCCTGGCGCTAGGTTCTGGCAGGCCCAAGAAAAAGCTACTGGCCGCCAGGTGGCCTTAACCTTTGTCGATACCTCTACACTGCTCAAAGACACCCAGAATTCCACAGCTTCGGCTAGAGAAGCCGCGGAGTTGGTGGCTATGCGCACGTTGTCATTGTCTAAGCTGTCGTCACCGGCGATTCCGGATAATATCGAAGTTCGCTCCTACCGTAATGGTTGTTTGGTCATTACCGACTGGGTACCGGGAAGCTCGTTGGCTTCAGTGGCAGCTGGTTCCAAGTCTGAGATTCATCCTTATGCGGCGACGTATTCCATGCATCCGTTGATAGATGCCACTGAGCACACCATTGTGGGTATTGATAACCGTGCCCGGATTCGTATCAGCACTGAAGGTATCGCGGTTTTGGCGTTCCCTGCTGTGCTACCCACGGCTTCGCATGAGCAGGATTTGCGTTCCTTGCGCACAGCTTTAAGCTTGCTTGTCGACGCCCAAACCGCGCCACAGGCGATCCACGATTTGCTGACCTGTGAGCTTGATCAGATGCCCGCAGCAGTGATGAAGGCATTAGCACCGGTGGAGGCAGATCCGGCTCTTACCGCCGAGATTGAGCGGCCACTGGAGATTTCCGAGGATGTCGCCCCTGAACCAGTGGCGGAACCAGGATTCGGCCGTAAAGGGTTCTCCGGAACAACGACCAGTTTGGTCTTGGTCGTAGCGACCATTTTGGTTATCATTGCCGCCATTATTGCCGGTTACATCACCTCTTTGATTAACCGAGGCAATGATGAATCCCCACTAAACCCAGCTATTATTTCCAGTGCGCCATCATCAACTGATGATGCTTCTGCCTTAGGTAATCCGGTGCCGCTAGCAAAGACTGCTGGCTTTGCTTTCGACGATCCCACCGCCCTCATGGCTACCGATGGCAACGACAACACATCGTGGAATGCCATGGTGGAATCTGCGTTGATGTTGACCCTGGAAAACCCACAGCAACTCAGTGGTATTACTATCGTCTCTGAGGGGGAGCAGGCTGACATTGAAGTCTTTGGTATTCCTAATGGCACTAGCCCCGAGTTGACGATCAGCAATCTGCGGTTGGGTAATCAACTGGGCAAGAAAACCATCACAGAAAACACATCGACGATTTCTTTCACGGATAATCGAAGCTTCAGCCAAGTAGTGGTATGGGTCAATGACACTGCCACTGGAGCACCGGTTCAGATCAAGGAAGTCACGTTGAAATCCCGTTCGTAATTACTGAGCACCTCACCTCAGTTTTCCGCCTGTGCAGCAAAATATTTGCTGCGCAGGCGGATTTTCTGTTGGGCACAGTTGATTTTCATTCAACGGCACCAAAGTGTAGTTACGGTTGCTACGGGGCCTTTTCCAAGGTGTACCTTTTCTGGGGTGAAATTACATAAATAATTCCTAAAAACCTAGCATGCAATAAAAGTATTTCTGCAGCAAATAGCTAATTTTATCTAGCTACAACGACTTTCTATACATGTAAAGCACCACGCTCCCAATACATTAGTCAATTGTTTTCTTTCAGGGATATTCATCAAAAAATAACCATAGAAACTGAGCGTAATGCATAAAAAGAAATAAAGTTCACCGCCCATAAATATCCTTATAGCTCAACCGTTACAACTGGGTGTGCTTGTGGGTTTAAGGTCGGTACCTCCACTAACGAAAGGTCAGTGATGACAAGGTGAAGAAAACAGAAATGGAGCACTTAGCGGATTACACCCCGCCACCGCCAGCTTGTACCCGATATGACAATCCATCGGAAATATCCCAGTTAGCCAGCCCCCGAACCTATCACGTCACCCCAGCCCCGGCACATTACCGTACAAAACCGGATTATCAACTGGTCACAGACTATTTACAGGGCGATAATCAGGCTTTTACTGAAATTATTTTCAGGCACCACCGCACACTGTATGCCGTAGCACGCCGCTATGGTTCCACCCCAGCAGATGCAGAGGACATCCTGCAGGAAGCCTTATTACGGGCCAGCAGATACCTAGAAAACTATCGCGGTGAATGCAAACTCCGCACCTGGCTATACCGCCTGGTAGTCAATGCCGCCTACGATCACAGCCACCGCAGCTATCAACAGGAATTTGTCGCCGTTGACGATCCCGAGTTTCATAGTGAATGCGCTAAACAATTAAGCCACGACCCGCTAGCACATCTTGCCGACGTCATGACTGTGCACAACGCTGTAAACACGCTTCCTGCCGACCATCGTGAAGCAATTGTGCTTGTTGATTATGAGGGGTACAACGTTGAACAGGTAGCTCAAATGAAAAAGACCAAACCCGGCACCATAAAATCACGCCGGGCGCGTGCCAAAAATCACCTCAAAGATGTCCTAAGCCAAAGAGCAAGTTAATACACTGGCCGCGTAAGCCAACCGATGCTTGCGCGGCCAGCTCCCATAATAGGCGATGAAATGGTTTTATCAAGGACGCCCCGCAAGATAGAAATGCTGACATTTACACTTGGATACCCTGTAGAACATTTCCGGTGAATAGAAAAACATAAAGGTAGATCCCGGGAAGGAAATAAGCTAGGCTTACGGGTTGTTGTTGTTGACAATGACACAACTTCTTGGCTCCCAGCAACACCTTGCACTGGCTGACTAGAATCAAGTGGCATCCACAATCTGTCCTCCGTTCTTTGAAAGGTAATCCATGTCAAAGGCACCGCAAGTGCACAACGTCATCATCATTGGCTCAGGGCCAGCGGGCTACACCGCGGCACTATACGCAGCACGCGCCGAACTGAAACCACTAGTTTTTGAAGGTTACGAGTCCGGTGGATCACTCATGACAACCACTGAGGTGGAAAACTTCCCCGGCTTTAAAGATGGCATTTTAGGTCCAGATCTCATGGACGAAATGCGCTCCCAAGCAGAGCGTTTCGGTGCCACATTAATCGGTGAGGAAGTCACCAAAGTGGAGCTGGCAGGCGATATTAAGCGGGTCTGGGTTGATGACACCGAATACCACAGTAAAAGTGTGATTCTAGCCACGGGTTCCGCCCCCCGTTATTTGGGGGTAGAAGGGGAGCAAACCTTGCTGGGTCGCGGGGTTTCAGCGTGCGCTACCTGCGATGGATTCTTTTTCAAAGAACACGATATTGCCGTCATTGGTGGGGGAGACTCCGCCATGGAAGAGGCGCTGTTTTTAACTAAATTCGCCAAGTCCGTCACCATTGTGCACCGGCGAGAGGAATTCCGCGCTTCGGCGATCATGGTGGATCGGGCGAAGAAAAACGACAAGATTCGCTTTGTCACCAACAAGACTGTCAATAAAGTGCTGGGCGATACTGCAGTCACCGGCCTAGAACTGACTGATGTCATCACTGGCGAAACCTCCACCCTTGATGTCACCGCCATGTTCGTTGCCATCGGACACGACCCCCGTTCGGAAATGTTCGCAGACCAAATTTCCACCAGCGCCACCGGTTATGTTGTGGTTGATCATCCGAGCACAAAAACCACACTTCCCGGCGTGTTCGCCATTGGGGATCTGGTCGATGACCACTATCAACAGGCCATTACCGCCGCCGGTTCCGGCGCTCGGGGCGCTATTGATGCCGAACACTACCTCGCAGAACTAGATAATTAGGAGCAGACTCATGAGCAATGTCATTAATGTAACTCAGGATACTTTCCGGTCCGAAGTGGTGGAATCGGATAAAGTGGTTCTTGTTGACTTCTGGGCGCAGTGGTGCGGGCCATGTAAGAAGCTTGCTCCATTGCTCGACGAAGTCGCAGCGGAGTTTGCCGACACCTTGGTCGTCGCTAAGGTAGACGTGGATGCCGAACGCAACCTTGGTGCTATGTTTCAGATCATGTCCATCCCGACGCTTTTGGTCTTCAAAAACGGCGAGAAAGTGGGACAATTCACCAACCCACGGAACAAAGCCGGACTCGTAGCACAAATTAAAAACTATATTTGATTGGTAATATCAACCGAAACACCAATCCCATCAGTATTATTAAATCCGATTGCATATTTAAACGAATTGGAGAAGCGTGTCTGAGGTATTGAAGGTCGGCGACAATAGCCCCCGGGTCGCCGAAGTACGAACAGCATTGGCCCGACTGGGTTTGCTTTCGCATTTCGAAAATGATCTCAAGGGTAACCAAGTCACCGCCAGCGGCGACACCTACTTCGATGAGCATCTCTCCCGCGCCTTGAGAGGATTCCAGCAGGAGCGAGGCATCATCGCAAGTGGTGAGATCAACGAAACCACCCTAAAAATTCTGCGGGAAGCATCCTATCAGTTCGGTGCTAGGGTGCTGAGCTACCAGCCAGATAATGAAATGGTCGGTGATGACATCATCCACCTGCAACGCCAGCTGCAGGAACTGGGTTTTTATGCCCAGCGTGTCGACGGCCACTTTGGTATGCACACCTACCAGGCACTGCTGAAGTACCAGATGAACTATGGCTTGACCATGGATGGTGTTTGCGGACCAAAAACTATCAGGTCACTGGAAAGGTTGGGGCGCCGGATCACCGGCGGCTCACCCCATGTGCTCCACGAACGGGAACGAGTCCGGGCAGCTGGCCCGCGGCTTACCGGCAAACGAGTTGTCATTGACCCTGCGTTAGGTGGACAGAATAAAGGCCAAATTGTCTACGGTCTTTATGGCGAAATCACCGAAGAAGAGTTGATGTGGGACTTGGCGTGTCGGATCGAAGGTCGCATGATCGCCGCAGGTATGGAAACCATTATTTCCCGCCCGCGGCAAGAAAACCCCACCCTGCAACAGCGTGCTGATATTGCCAACGCTTTTAATGCTGACCTGATGATCTGCCTTCAGGCCGATAAGTACCCCAACGAAAAAGCCAATGGGTGTGCGTCCTTCTACTATGGGTCACACCCAGGTGATTTCTCCATTATTGGTGAACAGCTTTCCGGTTTTATCCAGCGAGAGATCGCTTCTCGTACCAAACTGGTTAACTGCGGGAATCACTCCCGCACGTGGGATTTGTTGCGTATCACCCAGATGCCCTGCATTGAGGTTGTCACTGGCTATCTGACCAATCCAGGCGATGTTAGGATTCTGACCAACCCAGCCAAGCGCGATGCCATTGCCGAAGCCATTGTAGTTTCCGTAAAGCGGTTGTATCTCATGGGTGATAATGATCAGCCCACGGGAACCTACAAATTCAGCCAACTGCTGGAACAGGAAATGCTGGAAGCATAATCAATCGGATTATCGGGTGAGGGGAAGTACCACTTATAAAGTAAGGTATTTCCCCTCATCTGATTAAACACAGATCCGGTTAAAAAGATCCGCTAATTCTTGTTCGGTGAGTAATTCCCGGGCAGGGGGTAATTCCATCCGTAGCCGCGGCAATACTGGGTGATCTGCCACCACTTTAAAACCTGCCGCCTCTAACGTACTTACCTCCACCAAACCGGCTGTGGCGGCGTCTGCGACTATTTCTTCCGCTTCTGGGGGCACTGCAGCGTCTGGCCGAATCCCAAATACTTCCACGGCAGGTGTTTCCGCCGCCACTAAATCCATGATTACCGCATCCAGCATTACTGCCTCTAAGCCAGTGGCCGCTATTACCGGATCAATATGCAGCGAAGAAATTAGCTGAGCGTCTGCTGACACTGGGGCAGTAGGCATGATGGCTGCGCCTGGTGCATAAGCCGGAGGACAGTACAAGATTGTGGCGATAGCCCGAATCGGCTGCACACCTTTACGTTGGTAGACCAGATTGTATCCGCCACAAACGCCTTCTAGCAGGCCGGTGGCCAGCCAGGCTTCTTTTTCAAAGGCAGCATCTAATCGACTACTAGCCCGGGTTTTCGGGCTAAGCTCCCAAAACACACTATGGGAGCATTCATGATGAACCAAGGGGATTGCCTCGGTACATAAGCGCTGTAGCTGGGCATCCATGCTCCCATATTAGCCTTGGTGTCGTAGCAGCGACATGATTCGTTCGAAGTCCTCCCGACCACCGAACTCAACCACGATTTTTCCTTTACGTTTGCCCATAGAAACCGACACTTTAGTGTCTAGGTTATCTGCTAATAAATCGGCAGCGTGGGTTAAAAACTCTGGTGTGGGCGGCTTTATCCGCTTTTTTTGCTCCGGTGCCTTATCTCCCCGGTTCAACAACGTCACCGCTTCTTCCGTGGCACGCACAGACAAGGATTCAGCAACTACTTTCTCTGCCAAGGCTTCCTGGGCTTTTTTACCAGCCTTTAACCCCAGCAACGCACGCGCATGCCCGGCAGTTAACACTCCTGCAGCCACCTTGCGCTGCACAGAAACCGGCAACTGCAACAGCCGAAGCATATTGGTAATAACGGGACGAGACCGCCCCAACCGATCCGCTAGCTCATGCTGGGTCACCCCAAATTCTTTGAGTAGCTGTTCATATGCCGCAGCTTCTTCTAGGGGGTTGAGCTGCACACGGTGGATATTTTCCAACAAGGCATCGCGAAGCATATTGTTATCAGCAGTTTCACGAATAATCGCAGGGATGGTTTTGACACCCGCTTTAGCCGCTGCCCGCCACCGGCGTTCACCCATGATGATTTCATAGTGGCCGTCTTCCGCCGCTCGAACCACAATGGGCTGCAATAAACCGAATTCTTTAATGGAATGAACCAGCTCGTCAAGGTCTTCGTCATCAAAGACTTTACGAGGATTCTTCACATTAGGAATCAGTAGCCCAACCGGAATCTCTTGATAGGAAGCGCCAAAATCCACCTGCTCTGGTGCTGGTGCTTCGGCCGCCGCTTGAGCCTCTTTAGCGGCCACAGCTTCTGAAATAATGGGATTGATCCGTGCACCGGTGGCATCCCGTTTCGCTGGCTTACGCTTTGGTGGGGCGCTTGCCGACGTCGCCTTGGTGGTTTTCTTTTCTGCAGCAGCTGCCTTAGCTGTCTTCTTTTCTTCCGTAGGTGCGTTAGAACCACCAATAATAATATCCGCAGCTCCAGTGCCTAACCGCGAATCTGGCTGACCGGTGATCAGCGCCGCCAAACCACGACCCAGGCCGCCTTTGCGTTGCTCCTGCGACGTCATTATTTAGTGCTCCTCGGATTCTGTAGTGGCGGGTGATTCTTCGGCAGATTCTGCCTGCTGCTCATCAGGCTCGGATTGTTCATGATCTACAGGTGGTCTACCCACTGAACCCGACTCTGGGGTGGGGAGATAATCCCCCCGAATAGCCAGTTCTTTAGCGGCGTCCAGATACGCCATGGCACCACGGGAACCAGGGTCATATTCCAATACGGTTTGGCTAAAGCCTGGCGCCTCTGAAACCTTGACTGAACGAGGAATCTTAGTGCGCAGCACCACATCACCAAAGTGTCCACGTACTTCCTCGATCACCTGGCCAGCTAGCTTGGTGCGGGCATCATACATGGTGAGCAAAATCGCAGAGATATGCAGCTCAGGGTTGAGATGCTGGCGAATCATGGAAATATTATTCAGCAGCTGCCCGACACCCTCCAATGCGTAGTATTCGCATTGAATGGGAATTAACACTTCGTGCACGGCATTCATCGCATTGATAGTCAACAATCCCAGTGAGGGCGGACAATCAATAAAGACGTAATCAAAACCATGTTCAGTAACGAAGTTGTTCTTTAAGGCGTCGGCAAGCCGGTATTCTCTGCGCACCATCGATACCAACTCGATTTCGGCACCAGCCAAATCAATAGTGGCAGGGATGCAATAGAGATTCTCGCTAGCCGTTGATAGTTGCACTGCTTCCTCTGCGGTGCATTCGCCAATCAACATTTCATAGCTCGACAACGTACCCGCGCGGTGATCAACCCCCAACGCCGTCGAGGCATTACCCTGCGGGTCCAAGTCAACAACCAACACTTTAAGGCCGCTAATAGCCAAACCAGCCGCCAAATTAACCGAGCTGGTGGTTTTACCCACACCACCTTTTTGGTTCGCCACAGTGATAAACCGTGGGTTTTCCGGCCGAGGCAGCGAAAGACTATTAGGCGTCAACACCTGCGCTGCCCGCCGCGCGGCCGCAGCAATTGGAGTGTCATCCCAGTTCGTTTCTTCCATCACTACCTAGCTTTCCACACCACATAACGAGCGTATATGTACAGTATCCAAGATTAATGCCTCAAAGCCTGCTAATCCACACCGTAACCGATCACCGAATCTTGTAAATCTTAATGACGGTTGCAGGTTCTGACAATTGTGTTCCCACTTTAAAAATCTCTGCATGCCCGCCACCAGCCTTTTTAATTGCCGACTTATCGCGAGCCAATTCTTCGGTCACCGAGGCGCCTTTCATGGCAATCATGGCACCGCCTTTTTTCACCAATCCCAACGACCAACCAGCCAGCTTCCCCAAGGGAGCCACTGCCCGAGATGTGGCAATATCCACTAAGCCCAGCTGGTTGCGTACCTCGTCGTCTTCCGCGCGCCCACGGATGACTGTGACATTATCAAGTTGTAATTCTTCAACCACCTCGGTTAAAAACACCGAGCGCTTTAAAAGGGGCTCGATGAGAAAAACCTCCAGATCAGGACGCGCCAACGCTAGCGGTATCCCCGGCAGTCCCGCACCGGAACCAATATCGGCGACTGTGAGATGCTCACCTATAGCTTCACTGATCACCGCACAGTTGAGGATATGCCGATCCCATAAAATCGGCACTTCTTTAGGTCCAATAAAACCCCTCGTAGAGCCAGTAGTAGCCAGTAGGTCATGGTAGTGACTGGCCTTTTGAATATTGGCACCAAAAATCTGGATCGCTATCTCAGGAGGCTGCCCACCTGGTAGCTGATCTAAAGAATCCACGCGTACCGTCCTTTTATACCATTGAAACTTTCTAAAACTTTACACTGCACAGGCCCATAACAGCGGTCATTATCGCCGTAAAATCCATAAAAATTATTTTTTATGCTAAATGTGTAAAACCGCCACCAAATGGCAGCGGTTTCACGTGAAACGTCAATAAACGTATCTTCACAGCACCTTTAGCGCTTACCCTTTTTCTTTGGATTATTGGGGCGCTGTCCTGGCCGAGGAGCGGAAGCACGCTTAGCTTCCTTCTTGGCAGCCAACTCGGCTTCCTCCTCGGCATCCATCCGGCTAAAGACCCAACGCTGCTGGAAGAAGGTCCACACGTTATTGGACACCATGTAGAACAGCAAACCAATATGCCAAAACACACCAGTAATCAAGATGGTCAGCGGCAGGAACCACAGCATCATCTTATTCATCATGTCCATCTGCATTTGCATCTGATCGTTGCCAGCAGGCTTTTGCTTACCGGAAGCAATGCGGGCCTTCTGTCGATCCACGCTCATCCGCGCGTTCATGTGAATAGCAACCACAATAATAAGAATCAATGGCACTGCAACAATAGCAATGGAGGTCTTGGTGAAATCTACCGGCTGGAAGGCCTGGTACATATCCTCCGGCATGGAAATATAGGCCGACAGCGGAATGCCAAACACCCGCGCGTCTAGGAAGGACTGAACGTCTTGGGCGGAGAATACATAGTTAGGAAGATTACGGTTCTCCTCGATAGTAAGCCGTAGCTGCCCCGTACCGGTACCGGTACGGTTGAAGGAGCGCAGTACGTGAAACAGACCGAGGAACACCGGCATCTGCACCAGCATGGGCAAACAACCCGCTATCGGATTGACCCCCATTTCTTTGTGCAGTTTGCGGGTTTCTTCCATCATTTTTTGTTGGTCGTTTTTGTATTTGGTACGGATTTCCTGCATTTTTGGCTGCAATTCCTGCATTTTACGCATGGAACGCATCTGCTTAATGGTTGGCCGCACCAATAGCGCACGAATAGTAAAGGTGAGCAAAACGATAGCCAGCACCCACGACAGCCCAGAATCTGGGTTGAGCACCAAACTTACTACCTTGTGCCAGAACCACAAGATCGCGGAGATCGGGTAATAAACGAAGTTAAGCACTGTCGGTCTAAACTCCTTATAATGCTTTTGGAAAGAACTGTGAACTAAATCTTACTTAGCTTTGATTGCGTGGCCAATTACTATCCGGCACCGGATCAAAGCCGCCAGGATGCCACGGACCACATTTTGCTAGCCGGATAAGCGTAAGAACCACACCTTTGATAGCGCCGTGCCGCTGCAGCGCTAGTGCCGCATAAGTACTGCAAGTGGGTTCAAATCGACAACTCGGACCACTTTTCAGCGGAGAGAGGTACTGCTGATAGCCCCGCACCAACGCTAAGAGCGCCCTAGCGCTTATCGACGCCTTGCGGTTAGCGTCGTAACGCTTTGTTGTATGCTCGGTGCACATCTGCGCTCAACTCCTTCGAGCTTGCTGCAGCCGCTTTCGGCAGCGCCCGCACCACGATTAAAGTACCAGGTGCTACCTGCGACGCTAAGTCATAGAGAATATGCCGTAGCTTTCGGCTTATGGCATGCCTGATAACCGCATTGCCCACTGCTTTGGAAACCACCAAGCCAAATTGTGGTGCATATTGTTCCAGTTGGGTCTTATCCGGTGGTAATACATGCAAAACAACGGTGCCCCCACCGGCACGTTTACCTCTCCGAATTGTCGTTTTAAACGCTTCGGATGAGGAAAGCTTGTGCCTAGAAGGGAGCACCGTTTTGTACGCTGTGTAAAGCCTCACGCCCTATGCGGTGAGCTTTGCACGCCCCTTACGACGACGTGCGGCGACGATAGCGCGGCCAGCACGGGTACGCATACGGATACGGAAGCCGTGCTTACGCGCGCGGCGACGGTTGTTCGGCTGGAACGTCCGCTTGCCCTTGGTCACGGTGACACTCCTAATAGTTACACGAGGTGAACATCAAAACTGTATTTTGCAGTTCAAATGGGCACCCAAAGTTGGATGACGATTACTTATACAGAGAAGTACGATCTTTCATCATGGCAAGCAGCGCTGCAATAAAAAAAGACTGTTTAAGAAACACCTCAGGGTCTAAGTGGCCATGATTGCTTCCTTCTCATAGCACAATCGGTGTCAAGAATTTCTCTTGCCGATGTGACAGACCTGTACAGACTACGCGAACTGGCTGCATTAAACCAAATCAACACGCCGACACCCCCAACCTGTCCCATAATAACAAAAATGTAATTCATGACTGAGAAAATGAAATTTCTCCTGCTTTTAGTGGCTTTCCCGCCTGTTATCAAATCTAAGAAAACCTCATTGTCAACATTGGAGACACCTAGAGCCTTATCATGTAACTAGGCTGTGGAACCAATCCACACACTGTGATTCCCCAGCTTGTGGATAACTCACATTCGATCGCCATCAATGTATAACATTTTTGAGATAATCGCAGGTGAACGGGTGTGAAATTCGTGACTTTTTAATCCACAGGGCAAACGGTAAGCTGTGGATAACTTGTTTTTCACAGCCAGGTGCAACCGCAATCCACAGTTGTGGATAACTCTGTGGATGCCGTGGTCACACACCAACTGACCCCGCCCCAGGTTGTGGAAAAGCGGTGGATTTTCCAACATCGAGTTTTCCACATTGTCATGCCGTGGGAAGCTTAAAATCTGCACAGAAGATGCTGGAGAATTCCACCGTAGCTTTCTATCTAAAACCCTAGAGTCTTATTTGAGGATTAACTATCGTGGCCGAAAACGCTTCGCGACCCACAGCATTGCAAAACACTTGGAATGGTGTGGTCAACGAGATCAACCAATCTGGAGCTGTTACCTCAGCTTTTACCCCACATCAACGCGCCTTTTTAAACCTCGCGCGCCCCTTAGCGCTGGTGGAAGGCGTGGCTGTGTTAGCTGTGCCCAACCAGTATGTGAAAGATTTTATTGAAACTGAGCTCTCTGGCACGATCTGCCAGGAATTATCGGCTAAATTAGGCCGCAGTTACACCCTCGCTATCACCGTTGATGTTGATGCCGATAACCACCAGGTGCAACCCCCGCTGCCGCCACAAACACAAACAGAGCCGCAAGCTCAACCGCAGAGTCAGCCGCAACAACCCCAGTCGCAAGCTCAGCAACAAAGCGAGTTACCGCCAGCTGAACCACAATTAGTCGATCCACTATCTACTACGCCCGCAACTGCGCCAACACTACTATCGGATACTTCCTCGTTAGCGGAACCAGCCCCATTAGAGCCGCACCCATTAGATCCTCTAGATCCCCATCGGTCTACCACAAATCATCCTTACCAAGTACAACACTCATCGTTAACCCCACCTGATTTTTCTCATCGACTAGCAACAGATCCGCGCATGGCAGCCATTGATCCGCGTATGGCACAGCAGCCTGGCCACGCACCACTTAATGCGGAAACCGGCTGGCAAACCAGCCATGCTCGTCCTACGCAAAACCCCGTTGAGCAGCAGCCAATGTTGCGTTCGCGGGAGCAGCCAGCACATAACCCCAATAAACAAAACTCTCTTAATGCGCGCTACACTTTCGATACTTACGTGGTATCGGATTCCAATAAGCTCCCCACTTCTGCTGCCATTGCCGTGGCGGAAAAACCCGCACGCGCTTATAACCCACTGTTTGTTTGGGGTGGCTCTGGTTTAGGAAAAACCCACCTGATGCACGCCATTGGCAATTACGCTTTAGAGCTTAATCCCAAGTTGCGTATCAAATACGTCTCTAGTGAAGAGTTCACCAACGATTACATCAACTCGGTGCGTGATGATCGCCAAGAGTCTTTCAAACGACGCTACCGGGAACTGGATATTCTCATGGTAGACGACATTCAGTTTCTCCAGGGTAAAGAGGGTACCCAGGAAGAGTTTTTCCACACTTTTAATGCGCTGCAGCAAACCGGCAAACAAATCGTGCTCAGTTCAGATCGCCCACCCACACAGCTGACCACGTTGGAAGATCGGTTGCGTACTCGGTTCCAATCCGGGTTGATCGCTGATATTTACCCACCTGATTTGGAAACCCGCATCGCAATTTTGATGAAAAAGGCAGAAGCTGATGGCATTGCGGTTTCCAGGGAAGTGTTGGAGCTGATTGCCTCTCGTTTTAATTCCTCCATCCGCGAATTAGAGGGGGCTTTTATCCGGGTATCGGCGTATTCTTCGCTGAACAACACCCCAATAACTCCTGCTACTGCCGATATTGCGTTACGGGACATCATGCCGGAAGAACCCAATGTCGAAGTTACCGCAGATGTTATTATGCTGGTCACCGCCGAATTTTTCGAGATCACTACCGATCAGATAATCAGTACCTCCAAGGCACGTCCTATCGCGCACGCCAGGCAGCTAGCCATGTATTTATGCCGGGAACTGACTGAGTTGTCGTTGCCTAAAATCGGTGAATTATTCGGCGGCAAAGACCACACCACCGTGATGTATGCGACGCGGAAAATCCACAAGGAAATCACCGAAAAGCGCGACACCTACGATCAAATTCAACGGATTACTTCGCGGATTAAAAACTACAACCGCCCCTAACGTGCCTGTAAAGCACTGCTGGGCGGTGGCAAAACCGGGGTAGTAGTGCAGTACGGCTAAGCCCAAACCTAGGCTCGGCGATAGCTAGGTTGGGTCTTCGGGGGATCGGCTTAACTGGGCACGAACATAATGGCAACTCCGCGCCAACGGTGGTGAGTAGCTTCTGTAAGAATTGGGGTAATCCACCGATAGCACTAAAGTTATCCACCGCTGTGGATAACCCTGTTAAATACTTTCTGAACTGTGGAAAATCAGTTAGCAATCCACCGGAAAACCGGCCTTTCCACAGGTTTATTCACAGGTGTGTAATTACCTTCTTGTAATTAAGTGATCCTGGTTACATTTTGCTCTATTTCCTTGGATAAGTTCCTGTGTATAACTCCCGCTCAACGGTGGAAAACGTGGGGAATTTTGGGGATGAAATGTGGATAAAAACTGTGGATAAAATTTTATCCACACTTAGCAAACGTTATCCACAGTTTGTTAACAGCCTTACCCACAGTGTGAATATAGGCTCCTAACTGCTCTGATACCCTGTTATCCACAGTTTCCACAGGACTTACTGTAGTTACCATATTTATTAAAGAATTATCTCTAGTAGAAATAAGGGCCTGGGGATAAAAATCGTAGCGCAACAACTGCACAAACCAGATTCAACTTTTAGACGAGCACATACCCAGGTAGGTTTGAGTTGTAAATCTTTTAAACCCTCAACGAAGCTTGCTAAAGGAGCCTTAAGCCTCATGGAATCCAATGCCGTGTCATTTCAGGTAGCAAAGGAAGATCTCGCGAGCGCCGTTTCGTGGGTAGCACGTAACCTCCCAACGAGGCCGACTCAGCCGGTATTACGTGCAATGCTGATTACCGCAGACGATGACGGATTAGAAATTGCTGGTTTTGACTACGAAGTTTCTACCAAGGTGCGGATTCCCGCTGAGATAGCACAACCAGGCCAAATCGCGGTTGCTGGCAAATTAATCGCTGACATCACCGCTTCTATGCCCAATAAACCCATCCAGGTTTTTCTAGAAGAAACCATGGTGCAGCTAGTCTGCGGTGCTTCTCGGTTTGAGTTGCCATCGATCCCACTAGATGATTATCCCACCTTGCCTACCTTGCCAGAGGTCACCGGTGCCATTAATCCAAAGCTGTTCATCGAAGCGGTAACCCAAGTCGCCGCAGCAGCCGGTAAAGACGACACCCTGCCTATGCTGACCGGGGTGCACATGGAAATCACCGGTGAAGACGTAGTGTTCACTGCAACTGACCGCTTCCGCCTCGCGTTACGACGTTTCCAGTGGGTTCCTGCAAGCCCAGATGCCCAAGCAAAGCTCCTAGTGCCCGCTAAGAACCTGTTGGAAAACGCCCGTACCCTTGATGCCGGTTCCTCTGAACCGGTGGAAATCGCGGTAGGCACCGGGGAATCCATTGGCGCTGAAGGCCTGTTTGGTATTCACATTGACAACCGACAGACCACCACCCGGATGTTGGATGCTAATTTCCCCAATGTCGATCCATTGCTTCCTAAGACCCACCGGTCATTGGCTAGCGTAGAAATTTCCGCCTTGCAGGATGCGATTCGCCGTGTGGCATTGGTGACAGATCGTAATGCTCAGATTCGTATGCAATTTACCCGTGGTGAGATTCTGCTATCCGCTGGTGGTTCCGATGCCGGACACGCCGAGGAATCTGTGCCATGTGCTTACACCAGCGATGAGGAATTACTGATTGCCTTTAACCCGCATTATCTTCGTGATGGTCTCAGCGTCATTCACACGAAACGGGTGGTTTTTGGATTCACTGAGGCTTCTCGCCCGGCAATTTTGATTCCAGAACCGGAAGAACTTCCAGAAGCAGATGCAGAAGGAATGTTCCCCACCCCACCATCAGATTTCACTTATCTGCTGATGCCAGTTCGTCTTCCTGGCTAAGCACCAAAGGCTGCCTTGTGTACGTTCGGGAATTAGAATTACGTGACTACCGCTCGTGGCCAGACCTAGCTTTAACCTTCACGCCAGGCATTACGCTCTTTTTAGGCCGTAATGGCTATGGGAAAACCAATATTGTGGAAGCCATTGGCTACACCGCGCATCTGGGGTCGCACCGGGTAGCCCATGACGCTCCCTTGGTGCGCCACGGTTGTGACAATGCCCGAGTGTCGCTGACTGCTGTTAATCAGGGTCGGGAATTAACCACGCATCTGTTAATCAAGGCGCACGGGAAAAACCAAGCGCAAATCAATCGCACCAAATTGCATTCGCCCCGGGAATTGCTTGGAGTGGTAAAAACTGTGCTGTTTTGCCCAGAAGACTTAGCGCTGATCCGTGGTGAACCGGCGGAACGGCGGCGCTATCTGGACAATGTTCTAGCTAAACGACGTCCCAGGCTGGCCGGGGTCAAGGCGGATTACGATAAAGTACTGCGACAACGTAACACGCTTTTGAAAACCGCTGGAGCCGCACTAAGGCGGGGATATGGGGCTGATGATGGGGCGTTGGCAACATTAGATGTGTGGGACGGCCAGCTGGCTACATTGGGGGCTGAGCTTATCGCGGCACGGCAGGAACTGGTGGCGGAATTAGCTCAGTATGTTCATGATAGCTACGCCACCATTGCCCCAGAATCGCGTCCCGCTGCGATTTCTTACCGCTCTACGGTACCGGTTGCAGAACCAGATCCTGAGCTTATCGAAGCTGCCATGTTGGCGGAATTAGGGAGAAGCCGCAGCAAAGAAATTGACAGAGGCACCAGCCTGATCGGCCCGCATCGCGATGATGTAGATGTATTACTCGGATCCGCTCCCGCCAAGGGGTTTGCCTCCCATGGGGAAACGTGGTCTATGGTGATTGCTTTGCGGTTAGCCGAGTTCCAGTTGTTGCGTTCCGATGGCAGCGATCCGGTCTTAATCCTTGATGATGTCTTTGCCGAATTAGATGCCAAGCGGCGAGAACGACTAGTGAGTATTACTTTAGATGTCGAACAGGTGTTTATTACCGCGGCTGTAGATGCAGATCTTCCGGCTAACTTAGAAGCTGCAATATCCCAACGCGTCAGTGTTGGGGTAGCTGACCAAAAAGATGGTCGGGTATCTGTGCTTATCCCCACAACCTCAGAGACACCAACGACTAAGGAACAATAATGACTCAGCGATCTACCCACGGTGATGATTCTGTCCTCGGTGCTTTTAACCGGATGCGCGATGAGGCGAAAAAGCGGGGAGGCAAGCTGCCGGATTTGGCTCAGCCGCCGAAGCCACGCAAAGCGAAAAAAAGCGTGAAACAGCAGATAGGGAAACCTACCGGTAAAGATGGCCGAGCTATTCCTGCTTCGGAGTATAGCTTGGAATCGATTGGTTCGTTGGTCAATAAGGAAATTCAACAGCGTGGCTGGAGTAAAGATCTAGCGGGTGGCTGGGTGAACACTCACTGGGACCTATTAGTAGGTGACCATATTGCTGCCCATACTCGGGTGGAAATGCTCAAAGAAACTACCTTGTTTGTCAGCTGCAATTCCACCGCTTGGGCTTCTAACCTGCGCACAATGCAACGGGATATTTTGCAAAAAATCGCTAAACAAGTCGGCCCGAATGTTGTTACCGAACTTAATATTTACGGGCCGAAGGCACCCAGTTGGCGGTTTGGGCCGTTGCATGTCAAAGGTCGAGGTCCGCGGGATACCTACGGATAAGGTAAAGTTCTTGTCTGATGGGGGCGTCGAAAAGCAAAAAATCGCTCACATTGGGGATCGTGTCGCTAAAAAATGTCAAAAACCACAATATTTGCCCCTTCGGCGCGCGGAATATCTTTCCATGTAGGGGGCTAGGCAGTGTAGACTTAAAGCGTTAAAAACTAGAATTTTAAAGGAGTGCTTGTTCACGTGGCAACAGCTCAACCTGAATATGGTGCCTCATCTATTACCATCCTTGAAGGTTTAGAGGCAGTCCGTAAACGACCGGGTATGTATATTGGTTCGACCAATGAAAAAGGTCTGCACCATCTTGTCTGGGAAGTTGTGGACAACTCTGTGGATGAAGCCATGGCTGGACATGCCGACAAGGTCGAAGTCACTATTCTCGCTGATGGCGGCATCGAAGTAGTTGATAATGGCCGTGGTATCCCCGTCGAAATGCACCCTTCGGGAGCCCCAACCGTGCAGGTGGTTATGACGCAGCTGCACGCTGGCGGTAAATTCGATTCGGAATCCTACGCCGTCTCTGGTGGTCTCCACGGTGTGGGTATCTCGGTGGTTAATGCGCTATCGACCCGGGTAGAAGCAGATATTAAGCGCGAAGGCAAGCACTGGTACCAGAATTTCAACAACGCCATTCCCGAGGAGCTACAAGAAGGTGCTAATGCCCGTGGCACCGGTACCACGGTACGGTTCTGGCCGGATCCGGAGATTTTTGAAACCACCGTTTTCGATTTCGACGTCATCGCCCGCAGGCTGCAGGAAATGGCTTTTTTGAATAAAGGCCTCACCATTACGCTGACCGATAAACGAGCCTCCGATGAGGAAATCGAACTAGAACAAATCGCTGATGCGGTTGATGGCGAAGCGCTATCACTTGACGACGTAGACAAGACCGCAGAAATTGACAGCGCGGACAAGCCAGTCAAGAAGAAAGAGAAGAAAAAGACCTTCCACTATCCCAATGGGCTAGAGGATTATGTCTCGCATCTGAATCGTTCTAAAAACGCCATTCATCCCTCCATTGTGGGGTTCGAAGCCAAAGGTGACGACCACGAAGTAGAAGTGGCCATGCAGTGGAACGCAGGCTATGCCCAATCTGTGCACACCTTCGCCAATACGATTAACACCATCGAAGGCGGAACCCACGAAGAGGGCTTTAGGGCAGCTTTGACGTATCTCATGAACAAATACGCCAGGGAGCACCGGCTGTTAAAAGATAAAGAGTCTAACCTCACCGGCGAAGACTGCCGTGAGGGACTTGCAGCTGTTATTTCGGTTCGTGTTGGTGATCCCCAGTTTGAAGGGCAGACCAAAACCAAGCTGGGTAACTCCGAGGTGCGCGGCTTTGTGCAAAAAGCTGTTAATGAGCACGTTTCCGACTGGTTTGATGCCAACCCAGCGGAAGCCAAGGTGATTGTGACCAAAGCTGTGTCCTCAGCTCACGCCCGCCTAGCTGCGCGTAAAGCCCGCGAGATGGTGCGGCGGAAATCCGCTACCGATCTGGGTGGGTTGCCCGGAAAACTCGCTGATTGCCGCTCCAAGGATCCGTTGAAATCTGAACTGTATATCGTGGAGGGTGACTCGGCAGGTGGCTCCGCTAAAGGCGGTAGGGATTCCATGTTCCAAGCGATTTTGCCGCTGCGAGGCAAGATTCTCAACGTGGAAAAAGCCCGGTTGGACAAGGTGTTAAAGAACAACGAAGTCCAAGCCATTATCACGGCTTTAGGCACCGGTATTCACGATGAATTTGATATTAAGAAATTGCGCTACCACAAAGTGGTGCTCATGGCGGACGCCGATGTGGATGGCCAGCATATTTCTACCTTGCTGCTGACTTTGCTGTTCCGGTTCATGCCACAGCTGATTGAACAAGGCCATGTCTACCTAGCCCAGCCACCACTGTACAAGCTGAAATGGGCTAAAGGCACTCCTGGGTTTGCCTTCTCCGATGCAGAGCGAGATGAGCAGCTGAAGGAAGGCCTGGAAGCGGGCCGTAAAATCAATAAAGATGATGGCATTCAGCGCTACAAAGGTCTTGGCGAAATGAACGCCAACGAACTGTGGGAAACCACGCTCGATCCCACCACCCGCATTTTGCGCCGGGTGGATATGACCGACGCCCAACTTGCCGACGAGTTGTTCTCCATCCTCATGGGCGACGACGTGGCAGCCCGCAGATCATTTATTACCCGAAAGGCCAAAGACGTCCGGTTCTTGGACGTGTAAGCTTTAACGGGTATCGCAGCGCCGCTATCTTTTACAACGATAGCGGCGCTGTTGCGTTACGACGATCTGCAGCGGCTCGGTGTGCCCTCGGTTGGGTGGCAGGTTGAGCACTCGCTGACGGGCGTCGAAAAGCTTAGGATCTAAAACCGAACTGGCAGGGCAGCCTAGGGAATAATATTCATCCGATTGTGGACTATGGAGGGGGAAACCACAGCTGAGAAGAGATTCGGTAGTGTAGCAAAAGTAGCTTTTGTAAACTGTAGATAACAAATTACAAAATACTAATGCATCAAAAAGCCTTCGGAGTAATCTGGGCTTGTGCAAGATGCAAAACAAGTAAGTTCAAACATAAAAGAGTTAAGTGATGCTAAAACAGGTGGTAGTAAGCTACCGGGCTTGAGCACATTTATCGCGGCGTGGGAATTTATCGCATTGGGGATAGCGGGGTTAATTATTGCCACGCTCGTGACCGTACTTGGTGACAACAGCAGAATAGTAGAGATCACCCAAACCGTGTTTTTGGTAGGGGTTTTGATGCTCATCTTGGCCTTCTTCTTAATACGATTAACTGAAAAGGCCGATACCTCGAAACAGCAGCAGCTTGCTGAGCAAGAGTTAGCGCTGAAAACCCAAGAGCAGATTGACCGGCAATTCAATGAAGCTACCGCGCAACTAGGCGACGAATCCTCCGAAATACGGATCGCTGGGGTTACTAGGCTTGCGGAACTCGCTGATACGCATGGTGGCAGCAGGAAGCAACAAGTGGTTGATATTTGCTGTGGCTACCTACGTACTCCGCGGCCGGAACTGGAAGTATGGGATTTCCTAGGGCAAAAGCACTTCCAGGATGCCACAGTGGAATCAAAGATAGTGCAGCTCATGGCCGAAAGGCTGCAAGAAGACACAAAAGCTGCACGGTCGTGGAGTGATTGTAATTTTGATTTCCAGAAAGCTAGGTTCCAGACCATCGCGAATTGGCAAGGGTGCCTGTTTAAACAGAAAGTGGATTTTTCTGCCGCCGAATTTGAAAACCCAGTGTCATTTTCTACTGCCAGTTTCAGTCAAGCGGTAAGTTTTAGCGGCGCAAAATTTGCAGAGACCGCTGATTTTCTGTGCGTTACTTTTGCTAAAGCGGCCACGTTTTCCAGGGCAGAATTTAATTCCACCACTAATTTTGCTCAGGCGAAATTCTTAGATCAAGTGGAATTTAATCGGGCCGCTTTCTGGGGAGCAGTGACTTTCAAAGACACAGTTTTTACCGGTCAAGCGTCTTTTAATGCCGCAGAATTTCATGGCACGGTTGATTTTGTCCAGGCTAATTTCGAGGAAACGGCCACCGCTACCGCCGTGGAATTTTCTGATTCCACTTGGTTTAGTGGTGCTTATAATCCTCCCGCTAAACCAAAAGATCTAGATTCCTAAATCTTTTCGGTATTTTTCAAAAGCCATTGCAACGAACGTGCGATAGCCCTCATGGCGGAAAGCTGCAAGTACCAGTTTTTCAGCTGTTTTACTGGCAAGGAATTTCCGGGCAATGGCTTCCACTTGTGGTTCATAGGGAGCAAATTGCTGCCATAATTCGAAAGAGCCATCGAGTAATTCCTCGATCTGCTCAACAGTCCAATCCGGCCGCTGTAATGCTTCGATCTTGAGGTAATAGTCAGCGATTTGATCGGGCCGCAACCGAGAGGCGGTGGTATTGAACTGGTCGCTGAAAAACCCTAAATCCATAAACAGTTCAGTAAGTTTGCGCTCCCTGCGCATAAAAATAAGTGCGCCGCTAGCACCGCGCTTAAGCAAGATTTTTTCTACTTGGGCAAAGACTTCAGAAATAGACTGAGGCAGCCTGGCCTGGGAATTGCTGCGCTGTTTGAGTTCGATGAGTTTTTGCCGTTGTACTTGTAATTTCGTTATTTGCTTATCTAAATCGGCGAGGGTTTCGTCGAAAAGCGGTTGGGTGGTGTTTTCCAGCTGTTGTTGGATGTCTTTTAACGGGATCCCCGCTTGAACCATGCTGCGAATGCGGATTAGCAGTGCTAGGTCTTCGAAATCGTAGTCGCGAAAGGCACCGGTTTGCGCAGGTATCGGCATTAGCCCAATGGCGTGATAGTGACGCACGGTGCGGACACTCACGCCAGCTACAGCGGCTAATTCAGAGACTCTCACGCTAGATCCCTACGGCGGTACAACACGCCGCCCAGTATAGCGGTAGCCACACCCAGCGCTACCAACACAGCAGCGCCGGTGTAATGATCCACGGTATGCGCGGACCACGCGAACACGGAAAGGTTATTCAGCCAATCAGGAAGCTGTAGTAGCTCGCCAAAGAAGGTGATGAATCCAGAGAAAATGACCGGAACCCAGGCGAGTTGAGCGGTTTTAGAATGCAAACCTAAGAAGAACACTGCCAGTCCTAGCAATGCGATAACACCGGGGATTAAGTCAATCATTGCCCAGCGGACATGCTCCTCAATTGAGCTGTCGATACCGCTATTTAGAGCTACCTTCCCGCCTAAAATACCAGCCGCTAGAACAGTGACTAACAGCGCGATGACAGCGAAGAACAGCATGGTAGCTAGTACTTTTAATCTATGGGCACCGGTGGACAAGTGCACATCAAGGTAGCCGTGATGTTCAAAGCTGGCTAACGACAGCACAGTACGAACAGCGGCACAGCCAACCAAAATCCCTAAGAATTGTCCGACGTATTGGGCATACACTTCTCCGAAGTCCTCCATGCCAGTGAACGAGATCATGGTGCGGATGGTCGCGGAAGCTTGTTCAAAAACTGAGGTCATTTCCCCGGTCATTCCAAAAAATCCGACTGCCAGTAAAACAATAGAACCTACCCACCACAAAATGGGACTTTGCTGGAGGTGCCACAACAGTCCCAGCGAGCCGAAACCACGCGCCCGTGGTTTGTGATCGGAAATATGCAGAAACTGATCATTAAGGTCGCGGTGGCGTACGGCAGTAGGTATAGCCAACAGAATCAAGATCAATAACATAACCAGCAACGGCCAGGCTTCATCCTTGGTGTATGGTGCGATCAGATCGCGCCAGCCTAGCGGGCTCAACCACCGCAGCCATGAGATGGTGTAGACATCAGCTAGGGCGCGCAGGATGAAAAACCCCGCTAGAAAGGCCAATCCGGTGCTCCTAGCTTGCCGGGCAGTTCCAAAAACCTCGCCACCTAACAGCGTGATTAATCCGAGGCAGCTTACAACGGAAGCAATTAATAACCCGCTAAGAACGCTGCCGGTGACAGTGAATCCTTCCACTACTAGCATCTGGGCTAATAACACAAGGGTGCATAATAAGCCGAAAAATGCTGCGGCAATGAAAACTGTTCCGATGGTGAGCAACCTGATCTGGTGAGCGGAAACACCAGTGCTGCTGAGTACTTCCAATTGGCCGTTTTCTTCCGCTGCGCGCCCAATCGAGGCGGCAAGCATAATTGACATGACTGAGCCTAGAATCAGCATCCACGGCACGGTTTCCCATACTGCCCAGCCGGAATAACCCATGTCTACGGTGGGAATCCCGTAGAAAACAGTAGTGCCTAGCGAGACCCTCATCTGTTCGATGACGGTATTAAGTTGTGCCTGATCTGGGTAGGAGGATTTGATTGCCTGCGGCACCGATGACAGTAAAAGTGCTAAAGGTATGGTCCATAACAGAATGAAGGTGCGTTTGCTGCGTAGGAAAAACAGTAGTGTGGTCATGATTATTTCCCTAGTGCCGATTCTGTTTCGTAGAACTCAAGGAAGAGGTCTTCTAAGTTGGCAGGTGTGCAGGTGATATTTCTCGCCTGTTGGGCTAACAATTTGCTTAACGCCGTGTTAACGTCATCGACGGTGTGTAGCTGATCGTATTCGCTGCCATCTGCTAGGTATGCATGTACCCTTAAACCGCGGACATGAGCCAGGGAATCCAGCGGGCCGGATTCCACGATTTTTCCTTGCCGAATGATGCTGATGTCTGTGGCGAGGTCTTGTACCTCCGACAAGATATGACTGGAGAGCAAAATCGCTGCTCCTTCTTCTTGGCGTTGTTGTACTGCGGCGATGAATTCTTGTTCCATTAAGGGATCAAGCCCTGAGGTTGGCTCGTCAAAGATGATGACATCCACGTTGGCAGCGAGAGCGGCAATGAGGATAACTTTTTGGCGATTCCCTTTGGAATACGCACGTATCTTTCTGCTGGGGTCAAGGGCGAAACGTTCGATTAATGCGTTACGACGCTCAACGTTATCGCCTGGTTGCCCATCCTTTTTATGCGCGGCTCGCAGGTTAGCGAGGGTTTCTAAGACTTGGTGCCCTGTCAGGTGTGGCCACAATTGAGTATCACCGGGAACATAGGCGCACCGGGTATTGGCTTGGGCTGGGTGTGCGGTAGCATCAATGCCTGCTAGGGTGACGCTGCCGCTGTTGGGTTTAATCAACCCCAATAAGCAGCGAATGGTGGTGGATTTTCCTGCGCCATTTGGTCCGAGGAAGCCATGGACGTGGCCGGGTTCGACAACGAGGCTGACATTATCAAGTGCAGCAAATGACCCAAAACGTTTACTGATCTGGTGGATTTCTATGACAGGATTGCTCATAATTCCAGCCTGCACTATTACGCTACGTCACAGTCAAGGGGTGAATAAATAAAAAGGGTCGGAGGCTAAAAACCTCCGACCCTGGCGATTTATTAAGATAAGGGAGTTATATCGGTAGTTACTCCGTGAGCTAAAAGGATGGAACCATCTTTTTAGTCGAGGTCATAAGACTATCTATTAATAGGTTATGAACTTACTAAATCGCCATTAGCGAAATGTGTCGGTTGTAACCGAATCGGTGTTTGCTGGACTAAAACACCTATTTGGTTGAAAAGGACGTGCTCATAGTCCTTAGTGATCCTTAACGGTCATGATCGATTAGCTGTGCTGGTGATCAAAAGAACACCAGCACACCATTTTGCGATCACAACGATTCTATCGATTCCGCATCGAATGTGTTACATCGAAACGCGCTAAGGTTCAGTTTTTCGGGTAAACCCGAAAGACAACAAGGAGGTTGCCCTCCTTATGTCACCATCGAATACTACTTGCTCATGTAGCGTTCGATGACGTCGCCTAGCATAGGCAAATGTGGTTTGATTTGCCCAGATAGCTTAGAGCGGACGGCGTTGTAGCCCTTTTGAACAGCTGGAACCTTGTTGGCGTTGTTATCAAGCACCTTCAAGATGTCGTCAACAACTGCGTCGGAATTGGTGTTGAGGAAGGTGCCGAAATCCGCAGCATCGGAAGCGCGGTATTCATCCCAGCGGGGCTGTAAAGCATCGAGAATTTCAGGAAGTAGGCGGTTAGCCGCCTTCACTGCGATGTCGTCATTGATCTTCTTGGCGGTGCCAAACAGTGCCTTTACGGCGGTGCCGCTTATGCCGGAAGAAGAATCCACAGCGGATTCCGCTAGGCCAGCTAGCTCCGCAGCCAAGGTGGGCCGGACGTCATCTGCTAGTAGAACAGCGAGATCAGCTTTAGGGGTGTCAGACAATGAAGTTCCTTTCGTGAAAATGTTCACCTTAGAAAAGATGAACGCTACGACTACACAAGGATAAGGAAAAAGCGATCGTAATGTGTGAGTTCACTGCAAAAAATTTAAGCAATGCCATCAACAATCACGATCGCTGTGGTTGTGACCCTTCCACCGCGGTTAAATCTCAAAACTTAACTGCAATCACAACAGTCACAAATGTTACACAGTTGATTGGGTTTCGTCCATGAGCGACACACGCGAGTGTGAGTGAAGCATGGGACTGAAGTTATAAAATAGTTATAGTGATGCCCGGGTCACATCTCTTCCCAGGTGCTTGCATAAGCTTCAAAGACTGCGCTGCTAAACCGGCCAAAAGAATCGTTTCTATCACTTAGGGGTCTGAGCTTTTTGATGGTATCACATAAGGAAAAAGAGATATTTGTCACATTAGGGTGTACCCGTACTCCGTGAAAACTGGCATTGGTAACAGCTGCTGCCGCATATAGGGCCGCGAAATTAACCACATCTACCTGGAATTTTGCGCAAAAAATATCGGCGATAACAAGCATCTGCTCGGGACTTAGCGAGGGGGGATTCATGGGGGAGTGTTCATTAAGTACGAGAGCGCCGGATCCGTGCTTCCAATGCTGCGTGCTCGGGTAGGAGAGTGGTGGCGAGTTGGGCGATGTGGTCGTCGGCAAGCGAGCGGGCGGCGGCTGAGACTATGGCGCGAATGGCGGCCTCTTGTTTGCTGCAACCTTGAGCCTGGGCGAGCAGGGTTAGTGCGCGATCTTGTTCGGAGGTGGGACGAAGAGTCATGGCCATGGTATCAAAATGATACCACTTTGGGTGTTGGGAAGCGGTTATCGGGGCTTTAAGGGGTAGAATGGTGGAGTTCACCTAACTTAAACGAAAGGCGCTACCTTGAGCGACGATCTCTTTAATGGAGACTCTTTCGATCGTATTCGGTCGATCGACCTGAACGAGGAGATGCAGACTTCCTACATCGACTACGCCATGTCGGTCATTGTTGGGCGCGCGCTGCCAGAGGTGCGTGACGGGCTAAAACCAGTACACCGCCGCATTCTTTATGCGATGTACGACAACGGTTATCGCCCAGATCGTAGCTATGTAAAGTCCGCCCGCCCAGTTGCTGACACCATGGGTAACTACCACCCACACGGCGACTCTGCGATCTACGACACCTTGGTGCGCATGGCCCAAGGCTGGAACATGCGCTATCCGCTTGTCGACGGCCAGGGCAACTTCGGCTCTCGTGGTAATGATGGCCCAGCTGCTATGCGGTACACCGAGTGTCGTCTTACCCCGCTGGCTATGGAAATGGTGCGGGATATTCGCGAAAATACCGTGAATTTCTCCCCCAACTATGATGGCAAAACCCAAGAACCGGATATTCTGCCAGCACGTGTTCCTAACCTGCTGATGAATGGTTCCAACGGTATCGCGGTGGGTATGGCTACCAATATTCCACCGCATAACCTGCGTGAGCTGGCTGATGCTATCTACTGGCTGCTGGAAAACCCAGATGCGGACGATACCACCGCACTGGAAGCTTGCATGAGCTTTGTGAAAGGCCCAGATTTCCCCACCGCCGGACTGATCGTGGGCACCCAGGGTATTAAAGATGCTTATACCACTGGTCGTGGATCCATCAAGATGCGCGGCGTCACTTCCATTGAAGAGGAAGGCAGCCGCCAAACCATCGTTATTACCGAGCTGCCCTACCAGGTTAACCCGGATAATCTGATTTCTAATATCGCCGAGCAGGTACGCGACGGCAAACTAGCGGGCATTTCCAAGATTGAAGACGAGTCTTCTGATCGTGTTGGTCTGCGCATTGTGGTCACTCTCAAGCGTGATGCAGTGCCCCGGGTGGTGCTGAATAATCTGTATAAGCACTCGCAGCTGCAAACCAGCTTCGGTGCGAATATGCTGTCCATTGTTGATGGCGTACCGCGTACCCTACGTCTAGATCAGATGCTGCGCTACTATGTGGCACACCAGATCGAAGTCATCATTCGGCGCACCCAATACCGGCTCGACGAAGCTGAAAAACGCGCCCATATCCTGCGCGGTCTCGTTAAAGCGCTCGACATGCTAGATGAGGTTATTGCCCTGATTCGGCGTTCTGAGACTGTCGATATTGCTCGTGCCGGACTGATGGACCTGTTGACCATTGATGAAATCCAAGCCGATGCCATCTTGGCCATGCAGCTGCGTCGTCTCGCTGCTCTGGAACGGCAGAAGATCATTGATGAGTTGGCAGAGATTGAAAAGATCATTGCTGACCTGAAGGACATTCTCGCCTCCCCAGAGCGTCAGCGCAGCATCGTACGCGACGAACTGAAAGAAATCGTCGATAAATACGGTGACGACCGGCGTTCGGAGATCATCGCGGCCAGTGGTGAAGTAACCGAAGAAGATCTGATTGCCCGGGAAAACGTGGTAGTCACCATCACATCCACCGGTTATGCCAAGCGCACCAAAGTGGACCTTTATAAATCACAACGCCGCGGAGGCAAAGGCGTGCGTGGAGCTGAGCTAAAACAAGACGACGTGGTACGCCACTTCTTTGTGTGCTCAACCCACGATTGGATTTTGTTCTTTACCAATTTTGGTCGCGTCTACCGGCTCAAGGCCTACGAACTGCCCGAAGCCTCCCGTACCGCACGCGGCCAACACGTGGCGAACCTGCTGGAATTCCAACCCGAGGAACGCATCGCACAGGTCATCCAGATCCAAAGCTACGAAGATGCCCCTTATCTCGTGCTGGCCACTGCTCAAGGCCGGGTGAAGAAATCCCGGTTGTCGGACTACGAATCTAACCGGTCTGGCGGCTTGATCGCTATTAATCTGCAAGAAGGCGACAAGCTCATTGGAGCCGCGTTGTGCTCGAACGAAGACGATCTGCTCCTAGTCTCTGAGGAAGGCCAATCCATCAGGTTTACTGCTGACGACGATCAACTTCGCCCCATGGGCCGTTCCACCGCAGGTGTGAAAGGTATGCGCTTTAGGGGTGACGATCAGCTCCTCGCTATGTGCGTCGTACGCGATGGCGAGTACCTGCTGGTAGCTACATCTGGTGGCTACGGCAAACGCACCTCCATGGAGGAATACTCCACCCAGGGCCGTGGTGGTGTGGGTGTAGTCACCTTCAAATACAACCCCAAGCGGGGTAAGCTCATTGGCGCACTCGCGGTGGATCAAGATGACCAAATCTTTGCCATTACCTCCGCGGGGGGAGTGATCCGCACCGAGGTTAACCAGATTCGACCCAGTTCTCGTGCCACTATGGGCGTGCGTTTGGTTAATCTGGAAGACGGTGTGGAGCTGCTAGCCATCGACCGTAACGTTGAAGGCGAAGGCGCTGAAGAAGCCGAAGCGGTAGCAACTGGCGCAACCCAGCAGCTCCAACAGGAAACCATTGATGAAGTCGTTACCGAGGATTAAAACTTATGGCTAGCCGCGAATACAACATCACACGCATCAACCCGATGTCCGCATTTAGAACCGCTTTTGCGTTGTCCGTCGTTGGATTGTGCGCGTGGGTTCTGTGCTGCATCCTGCTCTACTTGGGTATGGATATTGTGGGAGTTTGGGACCAGATCAATGACGTGATCGGTGGTGTAGGCGGCGAAGGTAAAATTGGCTTCGGAACGGTTTTGTTGTTCTCCCTGCTCATCGGCATTATCTTTGGGATTATCTTCTCGATCATCGTGCCGCTTCTAGCAATCGTCTACAACGCTGTGTACGACCTCTTCGGTGGTCTGAAGGTTACCCTGAAGGAAGAATCCTAAGCTCCCTCCAAACTAAGCAGCTTTTCGACGGCACCTGGCGTCTAGCTTTGAGAGGGCGTTAGGTCGGGGTCTGGGTTCTCTGCCTAGTTCTCTTGAATGCTCTTGAGGTCTCTTGGCAGAAAGCTACTTGGCGGGATTCTGCGGTTGGGGATAGTTTGACTATCTCTAACCGCTTTTTGTCTAAGGTGGCGTTTATATCGTGTCTTAAATGTGCTAAAATGGGCGCTGAGCTTTCGATTTGCCAAGTGTTAAAACCCTCGGTAAAGTTCTATCTCGTTCCTTAAGGGCCTATAGCTCAGTCGGTTAGAGCGCATCGCTGATAACGATGAGGTCGCAAGTTCGATTCTTGCTAGGCCCACGCGGAACAACGGGGCATTAGCTCAATTGGTAGAGCGTCTGCCTTGCACGCAGAAGGTCAGGAGTTCGATTCTCCTATGCTCCACAGATTAAATCCCCGGTCATATGACCGGGGATTTTGTGGTTTTGGGGTGTACCAGCTGATCGTGGTCTGATGAAAACATCAAAACAATTTTCGTATTGCAATAATACTTGTGGGAGTACATGTTGATCCGCGGCAACTAGCTGCATATGTTGCAGAAGCAGAAACAGGCTATGATGTTGACGAACTTCGCCGTCGTGGCCGTGGTCGCCCTGGACGGGGCGCTGAACCCTCACAAGTCATCGCGGTACGCTGACTATGGAAGAACTCGAACTCGTTGACCAACTTGCCGAAAAGTTAGCGATGAACCGGTCAGAAGCAATCAGAGCTGCCATAACTGGTACAGCTAAGACATGAGGGTCGCACAATCTGCCGGAAAACACGGCATCGCTCAAGAAGATGCGCTGAGCATGCAGCATCTTGGGCGCTCTGAGTTGAACCACTTGATGATGAAAATGAACCCCAATGGCGCGAGCTCGTACGTTGCATGAAAGAAGCGTCTGCCGCTGATATTGAATCAGAGCTATTCGGTGAGTGAAGGCCCACTGCTTTTTCTTGACGTCAATACGCTCGCTTCGCCAGTGGCTCGCACCTTACTGATAGCCGGCGCACGTGTGGATGGATTGAGGTGGACGTGATCCCTATGCAGATCAAACTGAGCTAGCCCTTTTCGCACAGCAGCTACTCAGCGATACAGCTCCAATTAGGGGTAAATCTGCTTGATAGCAGTGGTCAGCCTTGTGCGTGCTGATATATTTAGGGAATCTAGGACTCAGTACTGATCGATTGGTCACAGGCTTTTATCGGTTGGTCGGGACGATGATAAGGCTGCTGCGGAGGTGTGAAGCACCTCATAGGTGATAACATCTGTCGAACTCTGATCCGCTTCTTGGCTACTGAGTTCGACGAGAATAATGTTCCATGTGCTGACATCAACAGCGGTAACACGAGCGATTGTAGAGTCAGTGGCTGTGGCGAGGAAGTCAGCAGTGACGGCATCAACGCAATCGGACGGTGCGGTGCTGGTTGGTAAAGGAAACTTCGCAACCGTAAGGCTACGGGCTGTGGAATAGTCAGTCGACTTGTTGACAAGCTGATGGATCGTCCAGTCTTGAATTGGATGACGGCCGAAGTCACGGACGATAGCCGCATAGCCCAGTTGTCCCCAGCAGAACTGACGCATCCCGTCAATATTGCGCCAAACATAGAAAGGTGCATAGGCGTTCTGGGGCGCGCCCTTGGCTTTCTCTTGGATTAGGTAGGACTTGAATTCTAGACCATGGTAGCCATCCATCAGGTGTCCGGTCTTGGCGACACGGTCACGGATGATCTGCATATCGTAGTCTGTGGGTAGGATGATCTGGTATTGCATGGCATACATCAGTAGCACTCCTTGATGGCGCGGTTGTGGATCGCGAGGGTGACGGAATTCTGTCTGTGATGATAGGTCAAGTGGGTTATCAGTTGTTTGGTTGCGGCTTCGTGTCAATGCGTTAATTGCCATCTATCCAGATGGATTTGCCTGAGCACAGACGTTGTAGTTCTTGTTCAATATGTACCAGCATGACACATGAGGCGCACACCAGCCTTGCCCTGCGCGCGGACCGTTCGAACACCACCATTCCCGTCGCACTACAACTGCCGTTGTAAAATTGCAGCATGGATCACCGAGCAGAAGTCATGGACTTCTTGCGTACGCGCAGGGACCGGATCACACCGGAGCAGGCAGGCATTATCGGCGGTGGACGTCGTCGCGTGCTGGGGCTTCGTCGTGAAGAAGTAGCCTCACTGACTGGTATTAGCGTGGAATATTACTCACGGATGGAGCGAGGCGATCTTAAGGGAGTTTCGCTTGATGTTCTTGAATCGCTTGCTCGCGCATTACAGCTCAATGAGGCTGAGATCGACCATCTTGCTGACTTAGCTAAGGCGGCCACTCCGGTGCCGTTGCGGCACCGGCATGACAAACCTGCCGAGCAAGCAGCGGAACCGACATTACAGCGGTTTCTTGATACGGTCACGGGTGCGCCAATGTGGGTACGGGATCGGCGGCTAGATTTCGTCACAACGAATCCGCTGGGTCGGGCATTGTATGCCCCATTATTCGAGGATCCAGACAGTCAGGGCAACACGGCTCGGTTCACGTTTTTTAACCCAGCCTCGCATATCTTCTTTCCAGATTGGGAGGACAATGCCAGCAATATTGTGGCAACTTTGCGAACCTACTCTGGGCAGAACCCTAACGATCAAAAGCTTGCTGACCTGATTGACGAGCTTATGACTCGTAGCGATGCATTCCGGCACCGGTGGGCTAAGCACGATATGCGGCACCACCGTGCTGGAGTTAAACGCATCCATCATCCGGTTGTGGGTGACCTCGCACTATCCTTTCAAGCCATGGAGTTGCCAATGAACCCTGATTGGTTCATATTCGCATTTACAGCCGAACCAAATTCACCAGATGAACAACGTCTCCAATTGCTTCGCAGCATCGCTAACTCAGATGCGACTTATGACGAACAAGGAGACGGCTAGAGTATTTTATACGGTCCGAGCGTAGAACTCAGTTAGCTTTTCGACGGCCTGATCGACGTACTCATCTACCCAATATGTCTCTATATGCTGCGCGCCCTCGATCAAGAACAGCTCTTTATCCTCGGTACCGGTTGCTAACGGCAGTGCCTCGTCACTCATGTAGCGAATATCTGCATTGCTTCCCGCGATCATAAGCAGGGGCACGTCGATAAGTTCAAGCTGGTCGGTGGCATCCCAACTCATTCCGGCTACTTTGATTTTGGTTCTATATGTGGCTGTGATAGTGCCTTTGGTTGGATTCGACCCCCAGATTCCCGCTCTATCTTGGATAAAGATTCCTAATTTTGTTTCCGATATCATTTTTAAAACACCATTATATCTGGCGATTTATTGTATTTTGATAGTAATTTTGATCGTAATTGCCTTTTTCTTGGAAGCTACTGTGCCGGCTATGCTTGTTGATGATCTTGGTCCAGTGAGCGTAATGCGTAAATCCATAGTATTTATGCGGAAAAATTGGAAGTCAACTATTCAAGTTTTAGCTTGGAATCTAATGATATTAGTGGGATCAATTGTGATTATTGCAATTTTTCTTGTAGCTATAGCATTTCTAGGGACGTACTTTTTACCGCAAACGCAGACAACTGTACGCTTTTCGACGCTCCTCTCTGCCTTGGTTTTAGCTGGTTATATTGGTTTTCTGACACTTATCCTTGCGCCAGTGCAAATGCGAAATTTTACTCGTATTTACGCTTTGATTTCTAAGCATGAGACTCACGAGACCATTTCTGACCACGAGACTGCTTCTGAACGGAAACCCGATAATGCGAAAACGGAAGCCAGGGAACGGCAGGCTCTTTTAAAAATAACCGCAGTTAGTGTAGCTGCACTTGCTGGAATAGTAGGGGTATCAGCAGTTGCTTCCTCCAATTTCGATCAAATATTTAACAAGCAAAAACAAATTTTTGTAACCGCTCACCGTGCTGGGGGAGACCTAGATGCGGAAAACAGTTTGGAAGGATTGGAAAAAGCCATTGAGGTTGGTGCACAGTGGGCGGAAATAGATATCCAGCGAACTAAAGATGGCGTTTATATCGTCAATCATGATCCAACATTTGACAGGCTGGCAGGAGTTAGTGCCGGAGCGCAGGAACTGGATAGTGATGAAATCAGCAAAATTGAGATAAAGAACGAGTTTGATACCTCCGCCCCTTCGCGCTCAGTGCCAACCATTGAACAGATGATAGACAAAGCTAAAGGCAAGATCGGATTGTTTATTGAATTAAAGGGAGCCACAGCCGATAAGAAAATGGTTGATGATATGGCTATTGATCACGGATCGAGCCATTGAAGATTCAATGGCATTAATTTCATTGGATTATGAGCTGGTCAAATATATTGGCGAGAAGTATCCAGAACTGCAGAGTGGTTATTTGTATTATTTTTCAGTGGGAGACGCATCACAATTGAGCGGTGATTATCTCATCATGGAAGAAGGCGTGGCCACCCCTGATACTGTGCAAACGCTTCAGCAGGCGGGAAAGAAAGTGATTGTGTGGATCGTTAATTCTCCTGAATCCATGAGTCAATTTACCAGGTCAAAAGTCGATGGGATTATCATAGATTACCCGAAAGCCCTGATTCAAGAGATGGCTCACGAAGCATTGCGCGGTGATGTCGACCGGATAATTGATGGGATCTTTTTTAAATGATGCGTGGCAAGAAAACCATTGAATCCAATAATGATGTGGTAACCGGCACTGCCATGTCCCACCAAGAACCTAAAGATTTATTCCAAAGTTATGTTTCAAAGGGCAGGTTTCTGTTTCGGTTATCGTTGCTGCTATTGGTGATGATTATTGCGCTTGGTTTTATTGGGCTGTTTTTGAGCCCTCCAAATGATCCGGCTGAAGTGGCTGCTTTGTCACTACTGTTTTTCCCATTGACTAGCGAGTGCGTTAGAAGATATAAAGTCGCCCGCGATAGATTGGGGTTTGTGGAAATTACTGAGAAGCAATTTCTCGAAGTATTTTCCATGGTTGAAGATCTCCTGCTGGATGCAGGGCTGGAGGTTCGGCCTAAAATATTCATGCTTACCAATCCAGCAATTGATCCGTGCTCTATAAATCCAGGTCTTCGGGAATCGATAGTTTTAGGCTCTGATTTCTTCGCGGGCTGTAAAGAGAAAGGCAACGTTGATGCGTTGCGTTTTATGCTGGCACATCAAGTCGGGCACTTTGTCGCGGGGCATAATAAGACATGGAATATCTGGATTTCCTCGGCAATAATGGGCATTCCATTTTTGAAGACAGTTTTTATTCGGAACTTAGAGTTCACCGCGGATATTTGGGCGGCAATAAAGTTTCCTCGCGGGGCAAGCGTCGGATTGGCGCTTTGTGCGGTGGGGAAAGACAACTTTGATTTAGTTGATTCAAAAGAATTAGTTGCAAGTCACGTTAACGGTATTGGGTTTTTGGGTAAACTTGCTCGTTGGATTACTTCGACTGTGCCAGCACCAGAGCGCATGAAAGTGCTCGGCAAAAATGAATTACTAGCAGATTGATGGTGAGGCAGCTCTTTGTGTCTTAGGGTGCGTTCGATTGTGGGTTGATGTTGGCTGGAGTACTAGGCAACCGAGGAGGTAGTCGTTGAGCCACAAGGTATCGCGAATGTGATGATCAACGCGACTCACGATTGTGCTCTGTCCTGTTCTTGGCAACTCCTTAGAACTTGTTTACCGCGTGAAAAACGTAGCCATAAAACTAGCTATGGAACACGTTGGTGGTCTACAAACTGACGACTAATCTTGTTGTAAACTGACGACTAAATCAATCACAAATTGACGACTAATTTCAGCTCAAAGTGACGAATGTATAGGTAAACAGATGCCAGAGACTTATATTAAACGACTTGCTGATGGAGCACTTGCCAATGCGTTAAGGCGTTCCGGTGCTGTCTTGATCGAGGGAGCTAAGGGTTGCGGTAAAACAAAAACGGCTCAACAATTTGCAGCTAGCAGCATTCAGCTTGAACTGGATCCACAGGTGGCGGACATGATGGAAGTTGACCCCTCCTTGGTGCTCCTTGGTGAAAAACCTCGTTTGTTGGATGAATGGCAAATTTATCCCATCCTTTGGGATGCTGTTCGTAGAGACGTTGATGCAACTGGAGTGACTGGTTCCTATTTGCTTACCGGTTCCACTGCGCCAAGCGAATTGGTGGCACGGCATTCCGGTGCTGGACGGTTTTCTAGGGTACGAATGACCACCTTAACCTTTTCGGAATCAGGTGATTCTACTGATTCAGTATCTTTTGCTGAAGTTCTTGATGGCAGTGCGCCACGGGCGGCGGCTCCCAGCATGACTATTTCTGATTTGATAGAGCGGATGTGTAAGGGCGGCTGGCCGGGGTATCACTTATTGCCACTAGAAGATGCAATGGAAAACTTGCGTGATTATGTTAGTTCCATTGTCGAGGTTGATGTGCGAACCCCAGATCAGGTGCGCCGAGACCCTGTTCGAGTTCGTCGGCTAGTGCGTTCGCTTGCCAGAGGGGTTGCGACCGAAATCAGCGTGAGTTCCTTGGCTAAAGACACAGACCTGAGTCGGGATGTAGTCCGAGATTATTTGGATGCTCTGTCGCGCATCTTCATTGCTGTTGATCAGCCAGCGTGGTCATCCCACTTGAGATCTAAAGCAACATTGAGATCGACTCCGAAGAGGCATTTAGTTGATCCAGGGTTGGCGGTTGCTGCATTGGAAACTAACCCAGCGCGGGTGTTAAAAGATTTGAACTTTGCCGGACAATTATTTGAATCTCAGGTGGTGCATGATGTTGCAGCCTATCTTGGTCGTGATGCTACTGTTTCACATGCTAGGGATTCGGCAGGACGTGAAGTTGACCTGATTGTTGAGCGCCGTAATGGTCGTTGGGCTATGATTGAAGTAAAGCTTGGTTCTCGTTCTGAGACTGTAGAAAAAGCAACGCAGTCACTACATGCTTTTAAAGCTCAGTTGGACCTATCGCGTTTTGAATTCGAGCCTGAATTGATCGTAATCACAGGTGGCGGACCTTCTTATCGACGCCCAGACGGCATTAACGTAGTGGCGTTTCCGGCATTGACTGCATAATTTTTAAGTTTTATAGAATCAACTTCCTCCACCAACCCATCCCAGCTCGAAGATGGCTCGCAGGGCGAGGATGACCCCGATAGCGCCGATGATCCAGGCGGTGGTGGATTGCATATGTTCAGTTAACCACTGATCCAGTTTGACCAGTGGCTTTTCTAGCCTTGAGCTGGCTGCGATCCGCCCGAAGGTGAGTAAGAGTGCGGGTGCAATCATAATGAGGCAGTAGCTGGCAAGGAGGAGGGCGTCGAAAAGCAACCTGTGGTTCATAGCGGTGATGATTCCGATTGCTGCCAGGTAGGGGAGCATGGTGGCGACTTCGGCGAAAACTGCGGTGAGCGCGAGTGCGTGCAGGGTAAGTGTCGAGCCGCTGCTTAGGGCTTGGCTGCGAAGGCGGGAAATTCGTCCGTTGTTCGGTTTGGCTTGTTTGCGGTCCATGAAGTGGCTAATGGCAATAAGTGCTATCCCAACTACTAGCTGGGTAATTAGGAATCCTGAGGTGCTTTGGATGTTGTTTAAGGGTTCGGCAAACGCTGAAGCTCCTAGTAAAAGTGCCATACCAATGGCGAAATAAGTTACCGCCACAGTAGATAGAAATAGCAGCATTCGTGATAGGTGAACTCGGTCGGGGGTCATGAGTAACCAGATGGGTATGAGCAGCGTGCCAATGCTCGTGGAATCTATCAAAGCAAGCAGGGTTAAGGTTGCCAAGCTGGTGGCGAGCATAGAAGACCTCCTAAAAGTTTCTAGCACAGTCGTGCTTTTATTCTCGCGGTTCACTCTAGCACGATCGTGTTAAAATAGGGTTATGTCACGCACTATGGATTGGGAGGCTCGTAAAGCTCAGTTGGCCGAGGCCGTGTGGCAAGTGATCCTTGAGCAGGGAATATCATCGGTGTCGGTGCGTACGGTAGCTGAGCGCGCCGGGGTGGCTGTAGGTTCGCTCAGGCATGTATTTCCCACTCGCGCGGAACTCGTGCAATGTGCGGCAGAGCTCATGGTGCAACGCGCGACCGATCGGATTCTTGCAATAACGCCAAAAGAAGATCCGCGCGAGTATGTCTTTGACATCATCAAGTCGCTGTTGCCATTAGAGCAGGACAGTCGAGCTGAATTTGAAATCAACCTGGCGCTGTTTGTTGAAAGCACTGCCGTTCCCGGCCTGATAGAAGTCCGCGAAAACGCACACCGGCAACTTGCCGAACTCACTTCGCGCCTAGTGGAAATGCTTACCGGTGCGGTAGATACTGACCAGGCCCACCGACTTCACGCGCTTATCGACGGCCTCGCCTTCCACCTTATCCACCAGCCCTTGGTGGCTGACCATAGCTGGGTGTTGGATATGATCCGGCAGGAAATTGCGGCGATTGCAGGTAGTGAGTCTTAAAGAAGATGGCTTGCTAAAACATGCTGCTGGGTGTCTGGAGTGGGGAGCTAGTGCGGCAGGGCTGGTGTAAGCTAATTACAGTATTCTATCTAATTTCAGGTATACCTGAAATTTTAGCAGGTTTTCAGAATTTTTCAGGTATACCAGAAATTTAGGTACGGTTGGGTTATGGCTGGATTGATTGCACGTGACCACTATCTTGAGATGCTAACTAAGGCCAAAGACCTTGCTTTAGTGCGCATTATTACGGGAGTGCGGCGCTGTGGCAAGTCTGCTCTGTTGCAGCTATATCGAGACTACCTGATCGAATCGGGAGTGAAGCCACAAGAAATACTGGTGATTAACTTCGAAGATGCAGCCAATGATTATCTCCGTGATCCACAGGTGTTTCACAAATATGTACGTGAACAGCAAGCTGCAACTGGCATACGGTATTTACATGTGGACGAGGTACAAGAACTTGGCGAGTGGAGCCGCATTATTAACTCGCTCCGACTTCCTGAAAATCTCGAGATCTGTGTTACTGGCTCGAATGCCTCAATGTTTTCTGGTGAGTCAGTGACCTATTTGGCTGGCCGCTATATTGAATTGCCAATGCTGACGCTATCACTTGGAGAATTTCAAAGATTCCGTGCTGCAGCAGGTGTGCCGAATCTGGGAGTGAATAGGGAATATCAAGACTTAATGCGCATTGGTGGTTTTCCTGCCAGTGCTTTGGTTGAGAATCTGGAGGTGGTGCGTCAGCTGAACTCTGCACTTTTTGATTCAATTTTTACTCGGGATATTTCGCTGCGTGGGCAGATTCGTGATACTGAAACGTTTTTGCGAGTGGCTCGCTTTGTCTTTGACAACGTAGGTAAGCCGCTTTCTACTCATTCAATAGTCAAGAATTTGAAAGCAAATGGGACAAACGTCTCGGCTGAGATGGTCGAGCGCTACCTATGCTTAATGGAAGATGCACACCTTTTCTATCGCTGTCGACGCTACGATACCCAGAGAAAACAGTGGCTGCGCACGAATGGAAAATTCTATTATGTGGATCCAGGGTTGCGTAATGCGCTACTTGGTCAGCGAGATTTTAACCACGGCAGAGATTTGGAAAATATGGTTTATCTTGAGTTACGTCGGCGCGGATACCAAGTTATGACCGGAGCAGTGCCGCAGGGGGAAATCGACTTCATTGTCACCCGTGGTCAGCAGCAAATCTTTATCCAGGTTGCTTATAGTACGGAAAATGATGAAACGCTGGTACGTGAGTTAGCACCTTTTAAATATGCTCCAGCAGGTACTAGGTGTGTGCTTATGACTCTGGATCGGCTGCAGCCCGCCACTGGAGCCATTGAATGGGTTGATGCCCTTGAGTTTCTGTCAGGGCATAGGTTGGATTAGCGGTTGGATTAGCACCCCAGCAATGAGCACAGATATATACTTATAAGAAAACCGGTGCTTTTGGCGATATTCGCTTCATTATAGGGTGGTCGATCACAGTGGTTAATACTTCATCTCCTGCACCTAAGCCGCGTTGGGGCCTGTGGATTGTGTTGGTTGTCGTCGCTACTATTGCGTTAATCGGGGCTTTGGCGGTGATTGCCAAACAGGTAAATTATAATCTGAGCAATAATTCCAATAATCTTCAAGCCATGTCTACCACCGGCAATGATGGGGCAACGCCATCAGATGGTGATTCTGGAACAGCGGCAGGAGCTGATAAAAACGACTCTGCAGAAACTGGTTCTCAAACGGCAAATGTAAAAGAACGCATGCTGGGAATGACCATACATGCAGAACCTTGCGAAATGTCAGAAGGTTCCCTAGATCGAGGTTTTGTTCGGTACGAAAATCTCCCAGCAGACTTGCGTGACAGCGCTTATCCGCCGCATGGGCATATTCGAGTGCAAAAAGGTGATACTGCAGCAGATCAAATTTATGCGGTGGAAGTGGATTCGCAACATGACGGACGCCCAGAATACCTGGTGGTTATGGAATGTTGGCTTGGTGGGGTTTCTTGGCCGCAGCAGCTTATCGTGTTAGATGAAAACCTCAATCAAACTGATTTTGTCAGTGTTGACCATTATCCAACTGACGCAGAACTAGCTCGGGTTGGTCTGCGCGATCTGCAAACCCGCGGCGATAAGGTGTATATGATGTGGGATGTCCAACGCAGCAGTGAACCTGCTTGTTGCCCGACTGGACGTGCTGAGGGAACCTGGACAATCACTAATGGCAAATTTGAAGTAGATAACTATTCTGTTTATGCCAAACCTAATCTCGAACAAGACACCGCACCTGGTCCAATCACCATGGACTATAGAGATGATCATGACTACTACTGGGGTTTGCCGTAGGTTGGGGCTCAGCAGTTGAACCGCGCTCGCGCCTTGCCAACCAATGCGGGAACGCGGTGCGGGAGGGCGTCGAAAAGCTCACCGTGGATGTTCTACCCACTGCTGAAGAAACGCAGCTTTCTGCACCATATCCACGGCTTCGAGGCGCACACCGGAATGCGGTGCATCAACATAGGTGAAATGTCGGCCGTGATCGCGGCCATCGAAATAGGATATGGCTCCTTTGTCGATCCACGAGTTCGTGGTGTTATCAAGACAATGAGACCACCAGCCGAGGTGGTGAAACTGCGGCGTCGTGGCATACCAAGGTGACCCGGCAACACTGCTAATTAGTTCAATATGGGGCGCGGTGTCGGTAAACACAATTGAATACGGCCACGATCCCAGCTTGCTGTGCACCGGTTTGCCGAAGCGTGCCCCTAACAAATCGGTAAGTTCCTGCATAGCCGCATCAAGGTCAGGAACCGTAAAACACACATGGTAAAACGTAGCAGACTCAAGTTGCGCCCCAGCTACTTGCTCTGTCATCGGCGATGAAACTTCCCGTTAGGCGCTTGAGCGATCGGGCGTAGCATGATCCGGTCAACATTGACATGCGCCGGCTGGCTTAAAACATAGGTGATTGCGGCGGCAATATCAGCAGCGGTGAGCGGATCAAGCCCGGAATAAATTTCCTTCGCCCGCGCTGGGTTATCTGGGAAACGCTGGTAAAGAAACTCGGTTTCCACCAGCCCCGGCGCGATCTCTGCGACTTTCACACCGGTTCCTAATAACTCATTGCGCAGCGTTTCGACGATCGCAGACTGCGCATGCTTTGTGCTGGAATACCCGGAACTTCCTTCAACTGCTTGAAAAGCTGCTACTGAGGTGACAACCACAATTGTTCCGGTTCCTTGTTCGACCAGTCGGGGCGCGAAACTGCGGAGAAAATACATGGTTCCCAGCACATTGGTTTGCCACATCCACTGCCAATGTTCACTATTTGCAGCTATTACCGGCGCTGATCCGCGCGCACCACCGGCTGCGTGCACAATATCATCGAAACTGTTGATCTGCTGGGCGAATTTGTCAACGGCGGTCTCGTCACGTAAATCAATTGGCCACGGTATTATGGTGGGATACTTGCTGGCCAGAGCATCTAGTCGGTCGGCTCGGCGTGCGAGGGCATGAACGGTATGACCGGCTGCGGCGAGTTGTTGGCATACTTCTAGGCCAATGCCGGAACTGGCTCCAGTGACCAGAATAGTTTTGGTGGTCATGTAAGTTCTCCTTCGGGTTAGTGACGGGCGGCGAGTGCTGCATAAGCAGTGCTGGATGCCGACTGTGGGTTTTGCCCAGTAACTACTCGGCCGTCAGTGATAACGTTCTCAGTGAAATCTGGGCCCGCTAGGTGAGTTGCGCTTTGGGCGGTCAGAGCGCCGGCAAGCAAGAAGGGCACGGTGTTGGTGAGACCAACTGCGGCTTCTTCGGCGTTGGTAAAACTCGTGACTTGTTTACCCGCAATCAGCGGTGTGCCATTAGAAAGGGTGATATTTACCAAGGCAGCTGGGCCGTGGCAGACTGCCGCGATAACGCCACCGTTTTCATAGATTTCCCTACCCACGCGGTTGATGTCTGGCGAGGTGGGGAAGTCCCACATGGTGCCATGTCCGCCGACAAAAAACACGATGTCGTACTTGCTGGCGTCGATGTCTGCAAGGCTTGGGGTGTTGCGCAGCTGCGTAGCGACGCGCGGATCAGCGAAGAATGCCTGTTGGGTGGGATTGGTGTCATCGCGGCCATCTTCCGGTGGCACACCACCAGTAACAGAAGCGATGTCTACCGTGTAGCCAGCAGCGGTGAATACCTGCCACGGTTCGGCGGCTTCACTGACATAGTAGCCAGTTTCACGGACGCCACCGAGATCATTGTGGCTGGTCAGGACTAGGAGAGCGCGAGGTGTATCAGTCATTAGGTCGCTTTCTTATTAGGAACTAGGGGCGATTCCCACGCTAAAACCCAATTACCAACTGCTGATAACCAAAAACCTGATAACCGTCATCGGAAAACCGGTAGCCTAGCCAGCCTGTCGCGCAATGGCGGCTACTGTGTCTTTTACTGCCATAATCGCGGTATCCGGCAGGTCACGAGGTTGGCGCGTGGCCACATACAAGGTGTTCAGCGGTGCCACCTCAGGTTTATGCAGTGCTATGAGTTCTCCAGTGTCAAGGCGCGGTTGCACGAGATAATCCGGTAACACGGTCATGCCCGCTCCACTACAGGCCAGGTGCACTAATGTGCGCAGATCAGGGGCAATTATTTTCACATTCAGCCGATTCGGGCGATGACCAAACACGCTGCGCCAATACCTACGAATGATCGGAAGCTCCGGGCCATAGGACAACACGGGAATCACTGTCAGGTCCAGACTGTCAGCGAAATCCGGGTGAGCCACGAGGACGAATTCTTCGTCATAAATCGGCTCGGAACTAAGATCCGCGCCCCGTGCAGGCAACGTGCTAACCAGCACATCCACTGAACCGGAACGCAGGTTATTAAGGAGGTTTTCTGCCTGGCCGAATTGGGCGGATACCTGTAGGTTATCGGGAAGCATCGCGGGAAGATGTGGCAAGATTACCGTGCTGAGGAAATCCGCAGGTCCACCCAGAAACACGGTACGCTGCACAGAATCCGTGCAGGTTTCAGATGCGGTAGCAACAGCCAAAGCATCCATGGGTGCGGCGATTCGGGTAATCAGTTCGTAGCCGCGCTCGGTAGCACGAACCCCAGCAGGGCTGCGGTTGAGCAGCGGATACCCAAGACTGCGTTCCAACCGGGCAATCTGCTCAGACACCGATGATTGCGCCATACCCATCTCATCTGCCGCGGCAGAGATCGAGCCAGCACGATACACCACGAGGAAAACTCGTAGCGCATCCCAGGAAACGGTAGGTCCCACGTGAGCCACCTCCTTTTGTTTATGGCTGGGGCACGTCGTAGTGCAAGCTGTCTCGCTGAGTGTATGCCGGGGCTGGCGTGGCGTAAAGCTAAAGGGCGTTTCATAGCTGGGGGTTGCGGAATATTCCTAGGGAGTGCTGTTTGTAGCCTACAACTCCCAGCTATGACCCCAGATGTTGCTTGCATGCCGACGCTGTCTGCGTCGTAAAGCCGGATGTTGTGGGGTGGCAGCTTATGTTTGACCAGCTACGAATCTCATTCCTGTTTGCTTTGCGACGCCCCAACGTTGGCGCGTACCTGGGCGTTTTCCTTTGTTGCGGTTTGTTAGCTGGAAGTTGCGAGACCTTCCTGGGAAACGTTGTTTATAAGTTACAACTCCCAGCTAGCAATCTTCTGCGCGCCGGGGAGGTCACCTGAGGTTTAGATTCATAGCTGGGACTTCGCTCTAGCGCTTGGCGTAACCAGCCCGGTTGCATGCAACTCCCAGCTATAAACCCGACCACACGCCAAAACGGCCGTACTCTGAAAAGTGGACCAATCCAACATGCATAGTTTGGAGCTTTCTAAGAGTCCGCTTTGCATGTTGAAATAGCACCCATGACAGAATTTCGAGCAGCAAATGTTAAACGCGGTCCCGCTGAGCCGCTGAAAAACGGCGTGATTATGGATGTGGTCACCCCAGAGCAAGCAAAAATTGCCGAGGAAGCCGGCGCGGTTGCAGTGATGGCGCTAGAGCGAGTACCAGCTGATATTCGCGCTCAGGGCGGGGTGGCACGCATGAGCGATCCCGGCATGATTGAGGAAATCATCCAAGCCGTGCAGATTCCAGTGATGGCCAAAGCACGGATTGGGCATTTTGTTGAGGCACAAATCCTGGAGGCTTTGAACATCGACTTCATTGATGAATCAGAGGTGCTCAGTCCTGCGGATTACACGCATCACATCAATAAGTGGGAGTTTAAAGCGCCGTTCGTGTGTGGTGCGACGAATCTGGGTGAAGCGCTGCGCCGGATCAATGAAGGCGCGGCTATGATCCGCTCCAAGGGGGAGGCAGGCACTGGTGACGTTTCCGAGGCGGTGCGGCATTTGCGTACCATCTTGGGCGAAATCAACCGGTTGCGCACGCTCGATAATGATGAATTGTTTGTGGCCGCCAAGGAGCTACAGGCGCCGTTTGACCTGGTAAAAGAAGTGGCGGAAACCGGATAGCTACCGGTTGCAATGTTTGTCGCGGGCGGAGTTTCCACCCCAGCTGATGCTGCGCTGGTGCGGCAACTCGGGGCGGAAGGCGTGTTCGTGGGCTCGGGGATTTTCAAATCAGAAAACCCGGAAAAGCGCGCACGTGCCATTGTCCAAGCTGTGCAGAACTATCAGGATCCTAAAGTTATTGCCGAAGTGTCTCGGGATCTCGGCGGAGCAATGGTGGGCATTAATGTTGCTGACCTGCCTGCGCCGCACCGGTTGGCTGAGCGGGGCTGGTAGTTAACACGTAGGCAAGTTCATTGAGTGCCCATTCCAATGTGTCATCATCGTGGGCACCGAAACCAAACACAATCCCGTTTTCTGAATCGGTGCCACCCCAATAATCTTGCAACGCGGTGAGGTCCACCCCCTCAGCTAGGCAGCGCTGCACTACCTCTTGGGCTGGGGTTTCGCATAATAAAACCGCATGTAACCCACCGGAAATGGGTCGTAGGGTAGTGCTGGGAATGTGACCTAAAATTGAGGTCACAATACCGCGACGACGGCGGTATGTCCGGCGTTGTTGCTGCGTGCGGCGTCGTAACGCGCCGGAAGCAAGGTACTTCGCAAGCGCTAACTGGGTGACGTGGCTTACTGGTTGGCCGAATATTTCACGTAGTTGAAGCAAGCGCGGCACCACAGTGGCTGGGGCAATGAGATAGCCGCACGCAATGGTGGGGGCGAGTGCTGTGGAAAACGTCCCCAACAGAAGAGTGTTCTCTGGAGCGAGCGTGGCCAAGGTAGGCAAAGGTTGCCCCAAGTAGCGCAATTCCGAATCGAAATCATCTTCGATGATCCATTTATCTCCGCGCTGCGCCCAATCCGCCACCGCTATACGACGATTACCCGAAAGCGAGCCGCCATAAGGATACTGATGGCTAGGGGTTACCAGTACCGCATCTAAATTATCGGTGAGTTGGGTTGGGTTAATACCGGAATGATCCGTGGCGATATTAAGGACAGTTCTTCCTAATGAAGTGGGAATTTTCCGTAAGCTAGGATAGCCCGGAGATTCCATGCCAATGGTATGAACCTCGCTCATGGTTTGTAAAAACAGCATAAAACCTTCGCGCGCGCCAGCGGTAATAATGATTCGCTCCGGCTCCACGACTAACCCGCGCATCTGTCGAACATATTCGCTAATTTCCTGTCTGATTTCTGGCAGCCCGGCTGGTTCTAGTGACCCGCTTATCTGGGTGCAGGCTTGGCGCCAGGCGGCTCGCCACGTGGCGGAAACCAAGGTTTTGGTATCGGGCCGACCGGGTTTTAAGGACACAATATGACGCTCTGGTTGCGTTGCGGCACTTACGGGTTTTGGTTGGCTGGGCCAACGCTGCGGGAATTTTGCCAGTTGGGGATTGATCTGCGTGCCGGAACCACGGGCAGAAACTACGTAACCTTCGGCGGCAAGTAGTTCATAGCTGGCGACTATAGTTCCACGTGAAACATTAAGTTGTTGCGCCAAAACACGAGTGCTGGGGATGTGATCGCCTGCTTTTATGACGCCGTGTTGGATGAGCGATTTGATGTGTTCGGCGACTTGGGTGGGCAGCGGTCTAGTGTCGGAAAAATCTAGGTTGATCTGGATATTAGTAACAAGATCGGGGCGCATACTGGACAAGTCTAATCAAAGTGGACTACTTTAATGTAGATAATGCCCATATTACTATTGGACCACTTTAATGGGTGCTGCTTAGCTTACCTAGCTCAAAGTCATTGCTACTATCGGTGACGAAAAGGTCATATAAAGGAGCAAGCATGATTGACGACGTCACACCGGAACAGATTGCCAAAGCCCGACAGATTATCCTCGCCGAATTAGCCCGCCGCAGGATAGTACCAACAATAGAAACAGGACCAACTGGGGAAGAAATCCGATTAGAAAATGGCGTTGGCTTTACCGTGGAGTCTTTTGCCTACCGAATTAGACACGCCCAGCCAGCAGAATGGGAAGCCATGGCCAGAAGTCTGATCGATATTAATCTGCAAATGATGGAACGCCCCAAGCTCGCTGACCTGCCTAAAGAAGAGATTTTGGCTCGGATGAGAACGAGGCTTATCTCAGTTTTGCCCAGCGATCGGGATCGGTTTGATTACGGGCGGGAATTTGCGGGAAACCTCATTCAGATAGTTTGCGAAGATATGCCAGATGCCGTTTCACTGCTGACCACTGACATTGTTGATACTATTCCCATTCCCGTTGAGGAACTTTTCGAGGCAGGTCAACGCAATACCGATGCGGAACCTCTCGATTCCGTTGCGGAATATGAAAATGGAATCTTCGCTATTGAAGGCGGTTCCATGTACACCGCCGCCAAAGCCGGAAATATGGGGGAGTTAATCAAACAAACCATTGGTGAAGCACCAGCAGGAGTGGTTTTTATCATCCCGAATCGTAGCCTCATGGTCTTTACTGCAGCAGATCCCGCTGATCCCATTGATGCCTTAGTGAGTATTACCCAAGTGATGGATAATATCTGGCACAACCCTGAGTTCTTCCACCCAGGCGGGTTCATGTCGGACCTTGTTTATTACTGGTCGCCGGAAGACACAGTGGAAGTGGTCGGCGGACCCGTGGAAAAAGACGGAGAGATCAACCTGACAATCGTGCCTACCGACACCTACCTGAAATACTGCCCACTGGATGAGGATTAGCGCAGCCAGCACAGCACCGCTACTAGCACAGAGGCGCTAAAGAGCTACTAACGAAACCCGGTGGGAGAAAACTTGTCGGAGAAAAAGACGCTTGAGATCTAGCTGGCGCCACACCATGAGATTTTATATTAAAAAATATCGCTTCTTAACGGCCAGCTTAACCCCACTGAATCGGTAAAGTCGCAGGTTAAAGCGTTTGACGTTGCTGTTATTATAAGCCACCATGATGCAGTGAAGTCTTTAACTCAACTCGCACGTATCATTGCTGGTACGGTTCTTGTAGCCACGCTTGCTGCTTGTTCTTCCACGGGAGGAGCAAAAAACAATGAGCCAGATGCAATGTCAGCCACAGGTGGCGGTGTTGATACACCCCGTTATGTGGTAGCAATGGTAACCCATGGTGCTCCCAGCGATACATTCTGGGATCTTGTCCGCAAGGGTGCCGAAGATGCGGCGAAGAAAAACAACATTGAACTGCGCTATTCCTCTGATCCACAAGCACCCAACCAAGCAAGTTTGGTGCAGTCGGCCATTAACTCTCAAGTCGATGGCCTCGCAGTGACCTTACCTAACGCAGAAGCTATCGGGCCGGTAGCTAAAAAAGCAGTGGAAGCCGATATTCCCACCGTGGGACTTAATGCTGGTATGGATCACTACCAGAAATACCAGCTCTCTGGGTTTTTTGGCCAAGAAGAAAAAGTTGCTGGCACCCAAGCCGGAAAACGGTTACAAGAAGCAAACGCTCGACACGCACTGTGCGTGATCCACGAACAAGGCAATTCCTCCCAAGAAGCACGCTGTGCGGGATTAGCTGACGGGCTTTCTGGCGGAAAAGTGGAAATACTGTATGTCAATGGTCAAGATCTGACCGCAGCACAATCAACCATCAAGGCGAAACTAGCTCAAGATTCTTCTATTGATTGGATCATGGGCCTGCAGGCACCGGTAGCCATGCGTGCCGTGGATGCGGCGGCCGCCGCCGGCACAGATGTGAAAATCGCCACCTTTGATACTAATGCGGAATTAGTCACCGCCATTAAAAATGGCAAAGTGCAATGGGCCGTGGATCAACAGCCCTACCTGCAAGGTTATCTAGCTATTGATGCTTTGTGGCTGGCTAAACGCAATGGCGCAACCGTCGGCGGTGGCCGTCCAGTATATACCGGACCCAGCTTCGTGGATTCCGAAAATGTCGATTTGATCGCTCAGGCAGCAAAGGCGGGATTACGATGACCGAGGCTGTAAACCAGGAAGAATCAGAGACCGCGCATCAAGACGATCGGCTCAAAGTCCATCAAGGTTTTGCCAAGCTGATTAGGCGGCCGGAACTGGCCAGCTTTTTTGGTGTGATAGTTGTTTTCGCATTATTTATGTTCGTCGCCCCAGCGTTTCGCTCATTAGATGCGTTTGCTGAAGTGCTCTATGTCAGTTCTACATTGGGAATTGTGGCGCTCGCCGTGGGCTTATTAATGATCGGCGATGAATTCGATCTATCCTCCGGTGTGGCTGTGACTTCCGCGGCACTAGCAGCCGCCATGCTTAATTATTATTTAGGGCTCAATTCTTGGGTGGGCGCAGCAATGGCACTGGTTATCTCCTTGGCCATTGGTGCACTTAACGGGTATTTGGTTACTCGCACCGGCATTGCTTCCTTCCTGATTACTCTTGCTGCGTTTTTAATGCTGCAGGGGCTGAATTTGGCTTTGACTAAGTTCATTACCAATCAGGTGGCAACACCTAGCATCAGTGACATGGAGGGGTTTGCTTCAGCACAGGTGATTTTCGCTGGTTCAGTCAATATCTTAGGAATCAATGTCAAAGCTACCGTGTTCTGGTGGGTATTCTTTGTCTGTTTGGCCTCCTACCTGCTGTTTAAAACGAAATTTGGCAACTGGATTTTTGCCGTGGGCGGCGACCAAAATGCGGCCCGCGCGGTTGGTGTTCCGGTGCGCCGAGTGAAAATAATCCTCTTTATGTTTGTTGGTTTTGCGGCCTGGTTCGTGGGCATGCACACCTTATTTGCTTTTGATTCCATCCAAGCAGGTCAAGGCGTGGGCAATGAGTTCCTTTATATTATTGCTGCGGTTATCGGCGGCTGCGCACTTACCGGCGGTCGGGGCACTGCGGTGGGAACCGCGCTGGGTGCGTTGATTTTCGGAATGACCAACCAAGGGATTGTACTGGCGGGCTGGAACCCAGACTGGTTTAAATTCTTCTTAGGCGCCATGTTGTTGTTTGCGGTATTAACCAATGATAGTTTCGCTAAATACACCAAGGGGCGTGGATAACAATGAGCATCATTGAACTTCGAGATGTCACCAAAACCTACGGGGCCTTCCACGCCCTGCGCGGAGTAAACCTCAGCGTTGCCGCCGGTCAAGTCACCTGCGTTCTCGGCGATAACGGTGCCGGCAAATCCACCCTCATTAAAATTCTCGCCGGTATGCACGGCTCAACCTCTGGCCAGCTGCTTATCGACGGCCAACCCGTGTCCTTCGCCAGCCCCCGCGATGCTCTGGATAAAGGTATTGCCACGGTTTATCAAGACCTTGCGGTTATTGATCAAATGTCGGTGTGGCGCAATTTTTTCTTAGGTAATGAGCTAGTGGGCAAGTTTGCCAGGCTTCAAGACACCAAGATGAAACGTATAGCCAAACAACAACTGGCAGATATGGGAATCGACATCCCTGACGTGGATGTGGAAATGAGCAATTTATCCGGCGGTCAGCGCCAAGTAGTCGCCATTGCCCGCGCTATTTACTTTGGGGCAAGGCTCCTTATTCTTGACGAACCCACCGCCGCGCTAGGGGTGAAACAGTCCGGCATGGTGCTACGGTTCATCCATCAAGCCAAAGCCAATGGGATAGGTGTGGTACTTATTACGCATAATCCCCACCACGCTTATTTGGTGGGGGATCATTTCACCATCTTAAACCTAGGGCATCAAGTGCTTGATGCTGACCGGAGTGAGGTGACTCTTGAAGAACTTACCCAACAAATGGCAGGTGGTGGGGAATTAGAAGCGTTAAGCCACGAACTTCAGCGCTAGCCTTCCTGTTCTTTTTCCTGGACTTCTTCTTGGGCGGCCAGCTGCTCTTCTAGGGAATTGAGTAATTCCTCATCACGCTCGGCTGGCTGCTCCGCTACCGTGTTATCGGTGCTATCAGTGCTGTCGTTTTTGGTGTCCTCAGCTTGGTCATCCTCGGTAGAAGTGGAGTAGACCAAGCGGGAAGCCTCGTACTCTTCCACCTTCGGTGGTTCACTGTCATGCTTTTTCTTATTGCCCTGACCTAGGAAATAATAAACAGCACCACCAAGGGCAATAGTTACTGCGGTGAACAACCCAAAGCGCACGACTCGTTTACCACCGGACTTCTTCCGGGCAGCCTTTTTAGCTTTTTTCGTGGCGGCTTTTACTTTTTTAGCTTGGCGCTTTTTCAGCTGCGCAGTCTTGGTTTGAGCTGCCTCACCAAGGTCTGCCAAATGAGAAGTCGCCGCAGTAGCAGCCTTATCAATATTGATCTCGGAGCGGAGGTCGTCGAAACGCTGCAGTGCCTTTTCCGACAATGTATTGAAACGCTGCGTGGAGTCGTCGAAACGCCCCTTGATGTCATAGTTGTTGGCAGCCTCAAGTAGTGCCTCATAGGCCTTCACAGCCTGGCGATCACGGTAGTCCGCATAACTACCATAAGCCTTCTTTGCGACGCTAAACGCCGCCTTGGCAGAACCAATATTCATGTTCGCTCCTAGGAAACAAGTGGATTAGTTTAGACCTAAGCCTAGCGTTGTTTGGCATTTCGTGCTTATATGAAGCACATGAGTTTAAAGACCTCTACTGCAACCTTGCACACTAACTATGGTGACATCGAAATCGAGCTTTTCGGCAACCACGCGCCGAAAACTGTGGAAAACTTCGTAGGGCTGGCCAGTGGCACCGCCCCCTACACCGAAACCAATGCTTCCGGCACCACCGAAGGCCCGTTCTACGATGGGGCAGTGTTCCACCGGGTCATTCCCGGCTTCATGATCCAAGGTGGCGATCCCACCGGAACCGGTATGGGCGGGCCTGGCTACCGGTTTGCTGACGAATTCCACCCAGAACTGCGTTTCGACCGGCCATTCTTGCTCGCCATGGCCAATGCTGGCCCAGGCACCAACGGATCACAGTTCTTCATCACCGTTGCTCCCACCCCACACCTGAACAATGCGCACACCATCTTTGGTGAGGTCACTAATGCTGACTCGCAAAAGGTTGTGGAAAAGATCGCCAACACCAGCACTGATCGCTCCGATCGTCCGCTGGAACCAGTGGTGATTGAATCTGTGGAAATCACAGAATAATTCCCACCCAATAATCCCTCAACGACACTGCTAATGGTGTGCTTGTTGGGGGATTTTCTCTTGCCTTCACCACTAGAACTCACCCGTTGTTCATAATTGTTCACAGGGCTGTGTGCTACTAGGGGGAGTTATCCACAGAAAAAAGTTATCCACAGAAGTTATCCACAATGTGGATAATTACAAGAATGTGGTTTGGTGAACTAAGTCAATAGAGGGGGAAAAATATGCTGATCAGCGCATCTTTTATCGACTACTCACTGGTGATGGGTTGTGTTAATAACCACAATAAAACTTTTCCACAACTTGTGAGTTACCCCCTTAACACACGTTATCCACAAGCTTTTCCACAACTTGTGGATAACTTTGCTAAAACGAGTTGTGGAAGAATGTGGATAACTTTTTTTCGCATGTATAACCGGTGCCTGACCGGCTCGGTGGGCTGTGGATAACTAAGCTGTGGATAACTGATACGTGAGGTAGTGACCTAACCCACCTGACCCAGCCCACCTGATGAAAATCAATTCTGCTTCAAAAGTGCCTGTTCGCAGTAGGAACGAACCAACTCCGGCTGATCCAGCGGCAACACCGCACCCACATACTGATCTGGGCGCACAATCACCACCACGCCATCCCGAGAAATCCCCCGGTGATAAAAAACGTCATTATCGGGTAGCGCTGCCCACACATTCTCCCACTGGGGAATCTGGAATGTGCCCACCAGCGGTCTAAACAACGGTGGTGCATCCACAACCTCAAAATCATGATAAGGCTGCTGGTAGATCACCTTAATATCGAAATAGGCATCCATAGTCAGATCAGCGGGTGTGAAATCACGAACCACCTGCTGCACCACCTCAGCCCACTGAGCCACCTTTTGGCTTTCGGTGGGGTGAGCGGCATCAGCGAAAACATAAATGCGGTACCGTCCATCGGCAAAATGCTCATGGCCGATATGAATCTGATTGGCATCACAACGTCGCATCGCCTGATGAGATTTAAAGCGTTGCCCCACAGGAAAACCAGTGGCCAGCGCATTATAGCGCGCATCAGCCACGATCATGTTCTCGGCATACTCGGTCATCATCCCAGCCGCAAAAGCCTCAGCTTGCACATAGTAGCGCTCCACCTCGCTAGGATCAGGCAAATGCTCCAGTGGCGTGGCCATCAGCGTGGACCACTCACGATCGAAGGTAATGAGGTTTTCAGCGGCTGGCTGACGTTCCTCATGATACGTGCACAACAGTTTTTCAGGTGCCCGGCCATCAACCACATGCCCCAGCTTCCACCCAATATTAAACCCATCCTGTAACGAGACATTCATACCCTGACCAGCTTTGGCGGAGTGGGTATGGCAGGCATCACCGGTGAGGAACACCCGGGGATAATCATCAACATCATGAAACGCATCCACCAAGCGATGTCCAACCTCATAAACGGAAGACCACGCCACATTTTTCACATCCAAAAAATACGGATGCATGATCGCATTAGCTTGCTCAATGATTTTCTCAATAGGGGTATTACGGATAGCACGATTGTCGGTTTCTGGAACTTCACCAAGGTCCACATAGATCCGTGCTAAAAAGCCCCCCTCGCGGGGAATGTGCAAAATTGATCCAGCTTGCGAATGGATCGCACATTTGGTGCGCCAGTCGGGGAAATCGGTATCAGCCACAACATCCATCACACCCCATGCGTGATTAGCCTGCGCTCCTTCAAGTTTGCGACCAATGGCTGCCCGTACCTGAGAGCGTGCGCCATCACAACCAACCACATACTTGGCATAAACTGTGCGGGGCTCACCCTCGGTGTTGCGCAACGTGACTTTTACCGGGTAATCCGCAGGGGCGTGCACGCCGCTGGCGTCGGCTGCTTCGCTGCCTAGTACTTCCAGATCAATAAACTCCCAACCATAATCTGGTTGGATGCGCGCTGGGCCGCGGAGGGCAAACTCATTAAAATAATCCAACACCCGGGCTTGGTTGACAATCAGGTGGGGAAATTCGGAAATTCCGTGCTCGTCATCAATAGGGCGTGCTCCGCGAACAATATTTTGGGGATTATTGGGGTCTTTATTCCAAAAAGCCATTTCGGTGATTTCGTAAGCTTCGTCAGTGATTTCATGAGCGAAGCGGAACGCTTGAAAAGTTTCCACCGACCGGGATTGAATTCCATCGGCTTGTCCCAGCTGTAACCTGTGGGGGCGTTTTTCGATGATGCGAGTGTTGACATTTGGAAACATGCTCAGCTGCGCGGCGGTAATTACCCCAGCTGGCCCAGAGCCAACAATTAGCACATCCATTGTCTCTGGAAGTTCGCTAGGGCGATCGATGCCATAACCTGCGGCATCGAATTCCCGTGGGTCTTTGGAAACATAACCATTGTGGTGGAATTGCACGTGTTTCTCCTAAAAGTTTTTAAAGAGGTCAGTATTTATGTCGTGATGGTCAACGGGGCGGCTCTCAAAGCGGCCAAAATAATATATGATCTGACAGCTGGTGTGGTTACTGGTCCTGTCGGGGTGCTGCGTGACGACGCCTCCTGCTTGTGGGTGACTGGCGCTGGCCGCATGACGTGCGGGGTGTGGGGGATTGGCCTGGTGGCAGCCGAACGCCATCGTGATTGCTGGTAATCCGTCATAACCGGCACAACTTTTCCTTTCTGGCTGGCGTTTTGGTAGCGGAAATGAGCGTGGGTATGGGTTGAGATCGAGGTGATGTCTTGCTCGGGATGTGAGCCACAACACTTGCATAGTAGTTTAAGGATAATATACGATTTGGGCAAGGGTAATTTCACAATTAAGGAGAAACTCAATGGGTATCCCAGAGTTTTTGCCAGAAAGACCAGGCAAAATCATCGCCGTTCACGTGGCATTTGAGTCCCGAGCTGCCCAGCGCGGGCGGTGGCCACGGCAGCCTTCGTATTTTTTAAAGGCAACCAGCTCACTAACCTCCTCAGGTGCGGTGACATTGCCGGAAGGCTGTGAGCTTTTGGCCTTTGAAGCGGAAATTGCCCTGATTATTGGGAAAACCGCCCGAAATGTTCCCCTAGACCAAGCGTGGAGCCATGTTGGTTATGTCACCGCGTCAAATGATTTAGGCATCTATGATTACCGGGCGCAGGATAAAGGTTCCAATGTGCGCTCAAAATCACGAGACGGCTACACTCCCATTGGCCCAGCTTTGATCGACGCGCAGCACATCGATCCTGCCGCATTAAGGCTACGGGCATGGGTGAATGGTTCATTAGCGCAAGAGGCAACCACCAGTACCGCGGATTTAATTTTCCCATTAGCGCAGTTTGTTGCCGATCTTTCGCAGCATATGACCCTCGAACCGGGCGATATTATTCTCACCGGCACCCCAGCTGGGTCAACCGTGATTAAACTCGGTGACGTGGTGGAAGTGGAGGTTGACGAGATTGGCGCCGGTGGGGCGTCGTCAGGCAAACTCAGTACCACCGTGGTACCTGGGCCGGGAAATTTCGATCCTGCGTTGGGGGAATTACCGCGGCAGGATGAAAAGCAACGCGAGGAAGCCTATGGCGATCGGGAATCCGCGGGGCTTAAGCCTTTAGAACTATCGGCTGAACTGCGCGCCAAGTTGGAGCAAGCGCCAACCGCGGGGTTATCAGTACAGCTGCGGCAACGAGGTATCGACCAAAGCGTTATTGAAGGGGTGTATCCCCAAACTCCAGGAACAAAACTGGTAGGAACTGCCCGTACCTTGCGGTTTCTCCCCGGACGCGCTGACCTTTTTAAGTCTCACGGCGGTGGCTTTAACAAGCAAAAGCAAGTCTTTGACACAGTCAAGGATGGAGAAGTTATTGTTATTGAAGCACGCGGCGAAGCCGGTTCCGGCACGTTAGGCGATATTTTGGCCCTGCGCGCACAAGTCAGGGGCGCTGCGGGAGTGGTTACCGATGGTGGCGTGCGGGATTACCTGGCGGTTAAAGAGATCGGTTTGCCGGTGTTTTCGCAAGGGCCGCATCCATGTGTGCTGGGGCGAAAACACGTACCCTGGGATAGCGATATTGCGATTGCTTGTGGCAATGCCACGGTTCTCCCCGGCGATGTAATTGTTGGCGACGACGATGGCGTTATCGTCATTCCCCGCGACCTGGTGGAAGAAATAGTCGATGCAGCACTGGCCAAAGAACAAGAAGACCAGTGGGTGGCCGAGCAAGTGGCAACCGGATCAAGCATTGATGGCCTATTCCCGCCGGAAGGAGCGAACAAGCAGAGGTATCAGGATTACCTTCAGGCGCAAGCTGGCAATAAGGCGGACTAGTCATGAGCCCAGTCACTACCAATAAAGCGCAACGGGCTTATACCTGGCTACGGGAAAAAATCCGCACCCGTGATTTTGAACCCGGTCATCGGTTGGTGCTAGCCACCGTAGCCCAGGAGCTGGAGGTATCGGTGGTTCCGGTACGCGAAGCGATCAGACAATTAGAAGCAGAAGGGTTGGTTACCTACGAGCCTAATGTTGGCGCGCGCGTAACGACGCTAAATCGCGATGTGTATTTCCAAACCATGGAAACCATCGCGGTGCTGGAAGGATACGCCACCGGAATGTCCGCCCCATTGCTTTCTGAAGATGACCTCCGCTGCGCGCAGGGAATCAATGACCAGATGCGTGAACTATTAAATAATTTCGACCCAGTGGCTTTTACTCAGCTCAACCAGGAATTTCATAAAATGATTTTCCAGCATTGCCCCAATATCCGACTACTTAACCTGCTGTATGAAGAATGGGACAATTTAGACTATTTCCGGGTTTCGACCTTCCGCTATATCCCGGAGCGGGCAACGCAATCGGTGGCAGAACATGATCGGCTGATCCAGCTGATTAAGGCCAAGGCAGACACTAACTACATTGAGCAGGAAGCCAGAAATCACCGATTATCAACCTTGGAAAACTACCGGCAGCAAACCCTTAAAACAGAATCAGTTTGATCTGCATGTGATGTGCAGCGGCACCCTGCTAGGCGCAAGACATGAGGTACGAAGCGTGAAGCGCAAGACGCAGAGCAGCCCTAAAAAGAATCCAAAAGAACGAAGAATAAGGAAATAAAAATGATTGACAACTCTCAGGCCATGCCCAAGGATCTACCAGAGAAAATCCTGCACTACATTAATGGTGAATTTGTACCGTCTCTAGATGGTGACGAATTTGAGATTATCGACCCAGTGACAAACCAACCATATATCAAAGCCGCCTCGGGTAAACCTGCCGATATTGATGCTGCGGTTGCCGCAGCCAAGGAAGCTTTTGAAACTGGCACCTGGGCCAAAGCTGGTAACCGGGAACGCGCCCGGGTACTGCATAAAATAGCTGATTTGGTGGAAGATCGTGCCGAGGTGCTGGCTGCGTGGGAGTCTTTTGATTCCGGTTTGCCCATTACTCAGGCCACTGGTCAGGCGCACCGCGCTGCGGAAAACTTCCGGTTTTTTGCCGATTTAATCGTCGCTCAAGCCGATGATGCTTATAAAGTACCAGGACGTCAGATTAACTACGTCAACCGGAAGCCCATTGGTGTGGCGGGTTTGATTACCCCGTGGAACACGCCATTTATGTTGGAATCCTGGAAGCTTGCCCCAGCGCTTGCCACGGGAAACTCGGTGGTATTAAAGCCCGCGGAATTCACGCCACTTTCTGCCCAATTATGGGCGGGCATTTTTGCTGAAGCTGGCCTGCCAAAGGGAGTGTTTAACCTGGTCAATGGCTTTGGCGAAGAAGGCTACGCCGGAGATTCTTTGGTGCGCCACCCCGATGTGCCGCTGATCTCGTTTACCGGGGAATCCCGCACCGGGCAGATCATCTTTGGCAACGCAGCACCATTTTTAAAGGGTCTTTCCATGGAACTGGGCGGAAAATCTCCGGCCATTGTGTTTGCCGATGCCGATATTGAAGATGCGGTTGATGCGTGTATCTTCGGTGTGTTCTCACTCAATGGTGAGCGGTGCACCGCCGGTTCTCGGGTGCTGGTGCAACGCGAGATTTACGATGAGTTCGTGCAGCGGTTCACTGAGCAAACCAAGCGGATTAAGGTGGGGTTGCCTTGCGATCCTACAACCGAAGTCGGTGCATTGGTGCACCCAGAGCACTATGAAAAAGTCACTTCCTATATTGAGATCGGCAAACAAGAGGCAACCCTGGCCGCTGGTGGCGGCCGACCAGAAGGCTTTGCGGAAGGAAATTTTGTCCAGCCCACAGTGTTTGTCGATGTTGATCCCAGTGCACGGATCTTCCAAGAAGAAATCTTCGGCCCAGTGGTAGCCATCACGCCGTTCGACACTGATGAACAAGCACTAGAACTGGCTAATAATACACGCTATGGGCTAGCGGCGTATGTCTGGACCTCTGACCTCAAGCGCGCCCATAATTTCGCCCAAAATGTTGAAGCTGGCATGGTGTGGCTGAATTCCAATAACGTGCGTGACCTGCGTACTCCCTTCGGCGGTGTGAAAGCCTCTGGTCTAGGACACGAGGGCGGGTACCGGTCTATTGATTTCTACACCGACCAGCAAGCTGTCCATATCAACCTAGGAAAAGTACATAATCCTGTTTTTGGCAAGCAGGACTAAAAAATAAATATAAGGAGCAATCATGTCTATTTCCCACCCTAGCCAAGCCCCAGATATTTTACGCTGCGCCTCCATGGAGTTGGTGGTCACTGACCTAGCGGAATCTCGCAAATTTTATGTTGATACTCTCGGGTTAGTTGTCACCGAAGAAACCGACAGTGAAATCTACCTACGTACTTTCGATGAGTTCATTCATCACAACTTGGTGTTGCGCCAAGGCCCAGTTGCCGCGGTAGCAGCATTTTCCTACCGGGTACGTAGCCCTGAGGACCTTGATTTAGCAGAGCAGTTCTACCGCGATCGCGGTTGCGAGGTGCGCCGCAACAAGGATGGTTTTGTCAAAGGGATTGGCGACAGCGTTCGGGTGCAAGACCCCTTGGGTTTCCCCTATGAGTTCTTTTATGAGGTCGAGCATGTCGAGCGCCTAGCCTGGGCATATGATAAGCACATTCCAGGTGCACTGGTGCGCTTGGATCATTTCAATCAGATCACCCCAGATGTACCAACCGCGGTGTCGTATATGGAAGACCTTGGGTTTAGGGTCACTGAAGATATTCGCGATGAGGCCGGGACGGTATATGCGGCGTGGATGCGTCGAAAAGCAACGGTACATGACACTGCAATGACCGGTGGCGATGGCCCCCGGATGCATCATATTGCCTTTGCCACCCACGAAAAACACAATATCTTGGCAATTTGTGACAAGCTAGGGTCATTGCGGCAATCAGACAGGATTGAGCGGGGGCCGGGTCGGCACGGGGTTTCCAATGCGTTTTATTTGTACCTGCGTGACCCCGATGGGCACCGCGTGGAGATATACACCCAGGATTACTACACCGGTGACCCCGATAATCCGCTGGTCAGCTGGGATGTGCACGATAATCAGCGCCGTGACTGGTGGGGTACTCCGGTGGTGCCCTCGTGGTATCGCGATGGATCGACCGTATTGGATTTGGATGGTAACCCGGTGCCGCTGGTCAGCCGCACGGATGATTCCGAGTTGGAGCAAACCATTGGTGCAGATGGCTTTTCTTATACCCGCAAGGGGGAGAGTGAAGAAATGCCGGAATGGAAGCAAGGCGAATACAAACTGGGCCACCAGCTCTAATGCAAGGTCCAGCTCTAACATAAGGTGAGGAAAGTCATGCTCAGCAAGCAGCAGCACTTAGACATTGCCAATGAACTAGCTCAGGCGGAACACGATCGGAGCATGATCCCACTTCTGACCCAGCGGTTTCCCGATATGACCATTGAAGATTCCTATGCTGTGCAGTCGGAATGGGTGCGGCGGGGAATCGCTGCAGGAAGGCGCCTAGTTGGCCGTAAAATTGGCCTGACTTCGAAGGTGATGCAAGAAGCAACTGGCATTACCGAACCGGATTACGGGGCGATTTTCGCCGATCAGGTGTATGAAAACGGCGCTACCATTGAGCACAGCCGATTTTCCAATGTGCGCATTGAGGTGGAGTTAGCTTTCGTGCTCAATCGTGAGCTACGAGGACCGAATGTCACCATTTTTGATGTGCTTTCCGCTACGGAATATGTGGTTCCGGCTTTGGAGATTTTATCTTCCCGCATTGAAATGACCGGTCGCACCATTGTTGATACCATTGCCGATAATGCCGCATTGGGCGCAATGATATATGGCGGAAACCCAGTAGCACCGGATTCTGTTGATTTACGATGGGTCGCGGCACTGCTGTACCGCAACGAAAGCATCGAAGACACCGGAGTTGCTGCGGCTGTGCTGAACCATCCCGCCTTGGGTGTGGCTTGGCTGGCAAATAAGCTAGCAGCACACGATGAAGGACTTAAACCTGGGGAGATCATCTTGGCTGGTTCCTTTACCAAACCCATGTGGGTGCAACCAGGAGATTCAGTACTGGCAGATTACGGCCCGTTAGGAGCAATCACATGTCGATTCCAGTAGAACTCCCAACTACTTTTACCCAGCACCTAGCCCAAGCCGCCACCCCACAAATCGGCATGTGGGTGTCCTCCGGCTCGGAAGTAGCAGCAGAAATTATTGCTTCTGCTGGCTTCGACTGGTTGCTTATCGACGGCGAACACTCCCCGTACAGCCTAGAAAAGATCGCCAATCTACTGCGTGCTACCGATGCCTATGGCGTCAAACAAGTAGTGCGCGTCCCAGTCAATGACACTGCCATTATCAAGCAATACCTAGATCTGGGTGTCCAAAACCTCATGGTGCCCATGGTGGATTCCGTCGCAGAGGCGAAAAAAGCCGTGGCTGCCATGCATTACCCGCCGCGCGGGGTGCGCGGTGTCGGGTCCGCGCTCGCTCGGTCCGCTCGGTGGAATGCGGTTGATAATTATCTGGGCATTGCTTCGGAAACCGTCAGCCTGATTGTGCAGATTGAAAGCAAACAAGCAGTGGATCAGGCCGAGGAGATTGCGGCGCTAGATGGGGTGGATGCGATTTTTGTCGGCCCTTCTGATTTAGCTGCTTCCATGGGGTATTTAGGTCAACAGACCCACCCAGAGGTGCTCGCCGCCGTGGAACGGACTTTTGCTGCCGCGCGCAACCATAATAAGCCGGTGGGGGTTAATGCCTTTTTAACCGAACAAGCACAGGCGTATTTAAAACAAGGTGCTCGTTTTGTGCTGGTCGGAGCCGATGTACAACAACTTGCGCTGGCATCACGAAAGTTAGCCGCTGAATTTCGGTAGGGGAGTTAGGTTGCAGCTAGTGTGCTGAGGCGTGTTAAGGCGTATTGTTTAGCACCCAGCTGTGGTTTTCTCTGCACGCATAGCCAACTAGGGTGCAGTGCTCAACCACTGCAGGGTGGTGGGATGCACGATACTGGAAGTAATCATCACAAGTGACCCGGGACACATTTCCGGGTGCTTGTTTCACTCGATGAAGAGAAAGGATTACTTCATGAATTCTCGCACATATGACTACCTTATTGTCGGCGCAGGTTCAGCCGGTTGTGTGCTAGCCCGTCGCCTCGTCGATGCCGGTTTTCAGGTGGCTATTGTGGAAGCTGGCTCCTATGACACCAACCCGCATATTGAAAAAGTCTACGATCTGGGCCACCTCTGGTTTAGTGAACAAGACTGGAACTATCGCACCACACCCCAAGCAGGTGCCGGACACCGGGAACTGCACCTACCGCGGGGTAGGGTCATGGGCGGTTCCCATGCGCTGAATGCCACCATTTGGGTGCGGGGTGCGCAACAGGATTACGATACCTGGGCCTATCTGGGCAATGACGGCTGGTCCTGGGAAGACGTATTGCCGATTTTCAAGCAGATTGAAAATTTTGATGGTGGCCCCAGTGCCACCCGAGGTGGGTCAGGTTTGTTGGATGTGGTGGAAAACTATCAGCGTAACCCTATACAGGATTCGCTACTACAGGCGGCCGTTGAATCTGGTATTCCTCTGAATGACGACTACAACTCCGGTGCGATTGAAGGCGTGGGCAAAATTCAAGCCACTATCCGCGAGGGCAAGCGGTTTAATACGTGGCATGCCTATTTAAAACCAGTGCAAGAGGCAGCAAATCTGGAAATTATTACCGATGCCACGGTGGTGCGGTTAATGATCGACGCTGGCACAGTTACCGGCATTAAGGTGCGCGGACCTGCAGGAATATTTGAATTGCGGGCGACTGAAACAATTTTGTGCGCTGGTGCGCTGAACTCCCCAGAAATTTTGTTGCGCTCCGGCATTGGGCCTGCAGCAGAACTCAGCGCCTTAGGCATTGATCCAGTGCATGACCTGAAAGGTGTGGGTAAAAACCTCCACGATCACCTGCTGTCACCAGTGGTTTTTACCACCACCAAGCAACAGGTACCACCTGCGCCGGTATTACCGGCTGAAGTTCATGTGTTTAGCAAATCACGCCCCGATGCAGCAGTACCAGATACGCAACCCCTGTATTTCTCGATCCCCATGTATAACGAGGGGATGAGTGGTCCCGATAATGGCTTTACATTAATGGCAGGCATTATCCGGCCACTCAGCCGTGGCGAAGTGACTTTGACCGGAAAAGATGAAGCTGATCCCATTGCCATTGATCTGGGTGCTTTGACTGAGCCAGCCGACGTGGCGGCCTTGGTGGCCTCAGTGCGGCAATGCCGGGAAGTAGGGCGTCAACCAGCACTGGAGCAGTGGGGTGCTAAGGAAATCTACCCGGGACCTGAGATTAAGGATGATGATCTGGAGGCTTATGTGCGTAGCACCGCTATTACCTATCATCACCAAGTGGGGACCTGCAAAATGGGTATTGATGCGATGGCGGTAGTCAACCCGGTAGATTTGCGAGTCCATGGGCTGGCCGGGTTACGGATCGCTGATGCTTCAATTATTCCACTGGTGCCATCGGGTAATACCAATGCGCCGGTCATTATGATCGCCGAGAAAGCAGCACAGTTTATTCTGGGTGGTTAGCGGGGGTGTGTCTTGGGTGGGCGTCGAAAAGCAAAAGCGGAGGGCGAGCCTAAGCGCTGAGGGTCAAACGTTAAGCGCGCTGAGTCAAAAAGAGAAAATGTGTTTCATGCCACAATGATGATAAAAGCGGGGTTGCACCTCATTTATTGACGTTTTCCCTGCTCAAGACATTGACAAAAAGGGCAATCATGACAATAGAGCTAACACACGGTAGTGCCGAAGCGACCACCGGGCTCAAATCGGGACGGCTTAATACTATGGCATTAGTCTTTCTGATTATTGCCGCTTCAGCACCGCTTACAGTACTGGCCGGGGGGGTACCCACCAATTTCGCCGTATCCAACCTTCTAGGAGTACCCTATGGCTTTCTTGCCTTGGGGATAGTCCTAGTCTTTTTCGCCGTCGGTTATGGCGTGATGAGCTCACAGATTCAAAACTCGGGTGCTTTTTACGCCTATGTTTCTGAAGGCTTGGGGAACCGGCAGGGGATCGCCGCCGCAATCTTAGCGCTGGTTTCCTACAATATGATGCAAATTGGACTGTACGGAATTTTCGGATTCGGCCTGGCAGCAATGCTCAATGGTTGGCTGGGAACCGCCATTCCGTGGTGGCTAGCCGCCGCCGTTGGTTGGGTTATTGTCGCGGTCATGGGCGTGCGGAATGTTGATTTTTCCGCCAAGTTGCTCGGCGTGCTGGTGGCACTGGAATTTCTGGTGGTCATCGTGGTCAGTATCATTTCTTTAACCACCGCGCCAGAAGGGGTGACCTCGCAAGCACTACAACCAGCGCAGTTTTTCACTGACGGCATCGGGGTATTGTTAGCGTTTTCCATCGCGGCGTTTATGGGCTTTGAATCAGGTGCCATCTACTCCGAGGAAGCCAAAGATCCCGAACAAACCGTACCCAAAGCAACCTATATTGCAGTTGGTGTGATTGCGCTATTCTATGCCGGTTCTGCTTGGGCTTTCGCGCAGGGAGTCGGGCCCTCGACCATCATTGCGCAATCCCAAGAACACGGCCCGGACCTGCTGTTTATCTGGTTGGGCGAATACTCGGCTCCTGCCGCCACGGTGGCAAATGTTTTGTTTATTACCTCGCTGATCGCGGCTTTGGTGGCTTTCCACAACGCTGCCGCTCGGTACTTTTTCTCCTTAGGGCGCTCGCGAGTATTGCCGGATTTCTTTGCCAAAACCACCGCCAGTGGCGCGCCGCTGACCGGCTCGATTACCCAATCAGCTATCGCTGTTGTCGTGGTTATAGGATTTGCCATTGCGGGAATAGGAAGCGAATTTGGCGATCTCTACCCAGTGCTCACCCTATTTACGTGGCTGACCAATGCGGCTGCTTTCGGCCTAGTGTTCCTGCTAGCAATCAGTAGTGTCTCGATCATGGTGTGGCTCAACCGCGCAGCAACCGGCTATGGCATAGTTACCCGGTTGATTGCCCCGATCATTGCCACAGTTGGGCTGATAACTATTTTCGTGCTGGTTATGGTGAATTTCCCGCTCATGATTGGCGATACCGGCCCAGCAAGTCTGGTGTGGGTAATGCCCGGCATCATCATAGGCGCCGGGGTGCTAGGTCTGCTGTGGGGGACTTACCTAGAACGAGCCAAACCCGAAATCTACAACAGCCTGCACGACAACCTAGACCAACACTAATTGAAAGGACATATCATGAGTGATAAAAACGTCATTATCATTGGAGCCGGTTTCGCCGGTTTGACCGCAGCACGCGAACTGCAAACCGTTGGCATCGACTACCACATTGTGGAAGCCCGCGATCGCATCGGTGGTCGTGCCTGGACAGACGAGCGTATGGGGCGCCCCCTAGAGCTGGGTGCTACCTGGGTGCACTGGCACCAACCACATATTTGGACGGAAATCACCCGCTATAACCAAGATATTGTGCCCTCACCCATCGTCGATACCGCCTACTGGCTGGTTGATGGCGAGCTAAACTCCGGCACCGAGGCCGAAATGGACGCCAAACTTGCCAGGCCCATGGAAAAAATCTTTGAAAACTCCCGCGAGTTCTTCCCTGAACCACATAAACCTTTCCGCATTTTCGACGAAGATTACCCAGCAACACAGCAGCTCAAAGATGCATTCTTGGCCGCCGACCACGCTGGGGTGTTGGACGCACTAGAAGAAGGCGATTTCACTCAAGAAGAAAAAGACTTATGTAATGCCTATTGGTCGGCTGGCTATATTGGCTATCCCGCCACCGGTTCAGCGCTGATGGCAAAACAATGGGCCGCACTATGCGATCACCGCCTCTCGCTTGTCGACGAGCAAACGCTGCGCTTTAAACTCGTCAACGGCATGCGCGGCATCTATGACAATATAGCTAAAGATCTGCACGGCGAAATCCGGCTTAATACCGTGGCTACAAAAATCGAACATGATGCAGCTGGTGCCACCGTCACCTACAAAGACGGCAGCACCGAAACTGCCGCGGCAGTGATTGTCACAGTTCCCGTCGGTGCATTGAGCACAATTGAATTTAATCCACCGTTACCGGATTCAGCGGCATCGGTAGTAGAAGAGCGCTGGAACTCCACCGGTTTTAAAGCGTGGATCAAAATCAAAGGGCACCACAATATTTTCGGATACGCACCCCAACCACACGTGGTTTCGGTACTGCGTTCAGAGTATTTCGAAGACGACGACACCACCATCTGCGTGGCCTTTGGATCAGACCACACCAAAATTGATCTCAATAGCATAGCCGATGCCCAAAAAGTCATGAACCAATGGCGTCCCGACCTGGAAGTTCTTGATGTCACTGGCCATAACTGGGTGGCAGATGAATATTCTGGTCAAGCGTGGGCGACGCTCCGCAGGGGTCAGTTCACTGATGGCTGGCACCATTTCCGAAAGTCTGATTCCGCGTTGCACTTCGCAGGTGCCGACTGGGCATCGGGATGGCGCGGCGTGGTAGTAGACGGCGCGATCGAAACTGGAATCTCCACCGCACGCGAAGTAATAGCTAAACTGCGTGACTGACTTTAAGGTACGCAGGTAGGGTTGGGTTGTGATCTAGCGGCTACTGAAGAATCCTCGCGCGGTACCGGCTCGGGGATTCTTTGTACTGTGCCTTGAAAATCCGCGAAAAATGCGAAGGATCATGCAGCCCATACCTAGCGCTGATAGCACCAATAGAATCCTTTGCATAAAGGGGATCGGCCAAGTCGGAATGGATTTTCTCCAATCGGCGCATGCGGATATAGGAGCCCACCGACATGTCTTGATCCGCAAATTTTGCGTGCAAATGACGAACGCTAACAAACAACGCCTGGGCAATGGACTGTGGTGATAGCTCAGGATCACCGAGGTTCTGGTCGATATACGCCGTGGCTTGCCTAAAAAGTAGGTTGCCGGAACTGGATTCTTGGTCTGCTTCTAGCTCGGCGGATAATACCGTGACCAGCATATTAAGCGAGGAACGCACCAAGGAATTAGCATGTGGCCCTTCTAAAATATCAATATTATTGGCCAGCTGCTCAAATAATGGCACAGCTACCTTGCCAAAGCCTCGATCTTTGCAAATCGGATTAGCAGTGATCTGGTGGATTTGCTGAGGTGAGAGATTGACGAAATTCTGTGGAAAATGCACGATCAAAGAGTGCTGCTCTTCTGGATAAATCAGCTCATAGGGGCGCTGCTGCACATAGAGCGCTAAATCACCTGGGTGCAGCACGCAACTGCGATCATCTTGGCTGAGCATCGAACTGCCGGACAATTGCAGGCTTAACTTGCAATACGCCTTTTTCTGCGCAGCGGCATCACTGGTGGTGCGCACCACGGAATGTGCTGACGTATGCATGTCGGTAAGACTCACATCACCTACGGATACCGCGGATGCTAGCACCCAGAACTGTTCCGGCTTATCAGCGTGAATATCCAATTTGCCAAAAGCTGCAGAAGAAGCCGCTCGCCACGCGGACAGGTTGTAGCGAGTTTTATTAGCACGACCAGAAACTTTAGGCATGCCCCATATCATAGCGTGACATCTGACACATTCTAAGGCAAATGGTGTGCACGCTGTGACAACTCACACAGTGTGCGTCACGGTACATTGAGCTTTAAGACCATAGTAGTTCCACCTTGGAAGAAACATCATGATTACTTTTGATACTTATGAAAGCGCCCTCGCGGCAGTTACCGCCGACACTGGCCAAGAAATTTTTGATCCCGCCACCAGAGAACTCATTGGCATCGCAGCCTTAAGCACCACAGCTGATGTCGACACAGCTATAAAAACCGCCCGAGCGGCCCAAAAATCTTTCGCTAGGCTCAGCGAAACCGAACGCTGCGATGCGCTGCTCAAAATAGCTGATGCCATTGAAGCCTCCGCCGAGCCACTGGCACAACTACTATCCCGCGAACAAGGTAAACCACTCAACGGCCCTAATGCCCGCTTTGAGGTCGGGGCCTGCGCCGCGTGGCTGCGGGCAACTGCCTCTTTTGATTCCCCCGACTTCACCGCAGTAGATGCCGATGTGAAAGCCGTCGTGCGGTACCGCCCACTAGGAGTAGTCGGAGCAATTGGTCCGTGGAACTGGCCGCTCATGATTACCATCTGGCAGATTGCACCAGCGTTAAGAATGGGCAATGCGGTCGTGGTTAAGCCATCTGAACACACACCACTATCAGTTTCCGCACTGATCGCCATTGCACAATCCGTGCTGCCAGCTGGGGTGCTGGAAATCGTCACCGGCGCAGGTGATATTGGAGCTGCACTTTCCACCCATCCAGACGTGGACAAGATCATGTTTACCGGTTCCACCGCTACCGGTCAACAGATCGTGGCGGCATCTGCCGATAACCTCTCCCGCCTGACCCTCGAACTCGGTGGCAATGATGCAGGCATTATTCTTGACGATGCCAATGTGGCAGAAATAGCAGAGAACCTCTTCTGGGGTGCGTTTATTAACACCGGTCAAACCTGCGCAGCAATGAAACGCCTGTATGTGCCGGAAAACCTCTACGATGAGGTTTGCGAAGCACTAACCCGCATTGCCCAAGCTTGCCCCATGGGTGTTGGACTGGATGAAGATAACGTGCTGGGGCCACTGCAAAACCAACAGCAATTCGACGTGGTAGATCGCCTAGTCACGGCAGCTAAAGATGCTGGTGCCCGCGTGCTGATCGGTGGCAATCCTGACTACGACCAGCCGGGTTATTTCTATCCGACCACGCTGATAGCTGATATTGCTGCAGACAACCCACTGGTTGTTGAAGAACAGTTCGGCCCTGCGCTTCCCATTATTAAGTACACCGACCTTAATGAAGCCATCACCCACGCCAACTCTCTCAATGTCGGCTTGGGTTCCTCGGTGTGGTCAGCCAACAGAGAGCGCGCCCTAGAAGTTGCTGCTCAGTTGGAGGCGGGTACCACATGGATTAATAGCCACGGTGGTGTCGATCCCCGGGTACCCTTCGGCGGGATTAAAGCCTCCGGTTACGGTGTCGAATTCGGCACCGAAGGACTCAAAGGGCTGGCCTACCCACATGTTATTAACGGCTAGCTAGGTGTGCTGATCCGGCTTAATGATTCAGTAAGCTCCACCGTAAGAGCGCGCCGCCTCCACGCAAGATCGCAGGAGGCGGTTTTTGTATGTTGCTCTCGCGCAACTTCCAGCTAGGAACCTAGGCTGGCGGGTGGGGTGCGTCGAAAAGCTCCAGTATGAGGGTGCTGCAGGGTGCGTGTCGACGCCCAGTAGAGGTGGTTTGTTAGCTGGGAGTTGTGTTTGCTTGCGGGGATTCTGCGTGCAGTGCCGTACAACTTCCAGCTAGGAATCCCACCACACAAACCCACCCACACAAAAACCGCCACGCATGAAGCGCGGCGGCTGCAGAGGTGCGGGTAATTTGCTAGGAAAACTAACGCCAACCCATGGTCAGTAGCAGGCCGGTGATGAAAAGGCCGAAACCTATGCCGTAGTTCCATGGCCCAAGGTTGCGCATGAATTCAATGCTGGGACCTGCGAGGTAGTTAACAATCAGCCAGGCTAGGCCAGCGAGCATCAACCCGAACATGATGACCTTGTACCACATTGGGGTACCGGAGGAGTTGACTTTGACAGGGGTGCGGTTAGCGCCAGAGGCAGACGTTACCGGCAAGGAACCCTGAGTAATTTTAGACTTTGGCATCTTTCACACCCTTAATCGTAATAAACAGCAATGTGGACAATGTTATTGGCCAATTGATGAGATGTCGAACTCCCACAGCTGAACCGTGACGGTACCGTCCTTGGTTACCGGCTCGCCTGGCCCTGGACTCTGGTTGGCAATCCGGCCGCCATTGACCAGAGAACCGGTTTTAACGGTATCACCGACAGAAATGTTGCTGCGTGAACCTTTCCAGCCGGCGCTGTGCAACGTGCTGAGCGCGTCGTCAATGGTCATGCCGGTAATGGAAGGCATGGAAACCATTTGGCCATTGGAAACCTGCACCCTGATCTGGGATTTCGCGGGCATTTCGGTGCCTTCACCTTCGACGAAGATGACGGTGCCTTCTGGTTGGGAACCATCGACAGTTTCGACAATAGGCTTAAACCCGAGTGCCGTGAGGTTACCTTCAGCTTGAGACCATTTCATGCCAGTCAATACCGGAACTCGTTCATTACCGGCACCGGTGGAAACCGTGATGGTTACCTTGGACCCCTTGGCCACCTGGGTGCCAGCTGAAGGAGTTTGCTCCATGATTTGGCCCTCTTTTACCGTGTCAGAAGCTTCTTCACGCACCACTGATTCCAGTTCCAAACCGGATTTCTTTAGTAGGGCTGAAGCTTCGGCGGTGGTCTTGCCGGTCAAATCGGGAACTCCGGTAATTTCTTTACCAGCAGACACAGTTAAGGTGATGGTAGAACCGGACCGTACGGAAGAATTAGCAGTGGGATTAGTGCGCACCACATGACCGCTTTCCACGGTTGGGCTTGCTTCTTTTTCCACTTCTACCTTCAGGTTAAGCTTTTCCAGCTCAGCGGTAGCTTCTTCTTCGGTTTTGTTCGCCAGATCGGGAACTGTGACTTCTTCCCGGGAAATGCCAAATACATTACCCAGATTGGAGGTGAAGTAGTCGTAACTAAACGCACCCACTAAAGCCAACACCACAACTGCGGCAACACCTGCGAGAATCTTGGTGTTCCGGGAACGTTTTTGCTCCGGGGCGTAGTGCCTGCCGGAATCGAAATCCTCAACCGACTCACTGTGACGACGAGCAGCAGCCCGAGCAGGCTGTGGGGAATTAGCAACTGCGCCGGAGGCCACAGCTGGAACCAAGGATGTTTCCGCGGGACCGAGCGGTGTGGTGGGGGCTTCATCGGATTCCAACTGAGCTGGGTCCACGTAGTGGCGTGCCGCCATGGTGACCGCATTACGCTCTAACCGCTGCAGGTCAGAGGCCATTTCCACTGCGGACTGATAGCGATCACCAGGATGCTTAGCCATGGCAGTAAGCACCACTGCGTCAACATTGACTGCGGCATTGGGTGATAGGTCAGCTATGAACTCAGATGGCGGTGCGGGGTTTTCCTGGACATGCTGATAGGCAACCGAGAACGGGGTGTCCCCATCAAAAGGTGGTTGACCAGTGAGCATCTCGTACATAACGCAGCCGAGGGAGTAAATATCAGAACGCCCATCAACTGGTTTACCCCGCGCTTGTTCCGGGGATAGGTACTGTGCGGTGCCAATGACTGCAGAGGTTTGGGTCATGGCGGAGGTGGCGTCGTCAAGCGCGCGAGCAATGCCAAAGTCCATGATTTTAACCACGCCGGTATTAGTAATCATGATATTGGCGGGTTTAATGTCACGGTGGATGATGCCAGCATCGTGGCTCACTTGCAGAGCTTCACAAACCGGAATCAAGGTGGTGGCTGCTTCGTCAGGGGATAGCGGCCCACCGTCGCGTACGATTTCTCGCAGGTTCCGGCCCTTAACTAGCTCCATCACTATATAAGGGGTGGATACGCCATCTCGCATGGTTTCACCAGTGTCGTAAACCGAAACAATGGCTTGGTGATTTAACCGGCCCGCATTCTGGGCTTCTTTGCGGAAGCGCTGGCGGAAATTGGCGTCTTGAGCCAAATCTTCCCGCAGCATCTTAATAGCGATTTCGCGGCCAAGTAAATTGTCAGTTGCGGCGTACACCACAGACATGCCGCCGGTGCCAACAATGGAACCAAGCTCGTAGCGATTCGCTATTAGCTCTCTCACTGCGCTGCTCCTTGGTCAGTTTGTTCTTGATCGGGGACGATAAGTTGCGGTTGGGTTGGCTCCGGGATTTCTACCGTTGGGGCGACAGAGGGGATCGCTGTCGGAGGTTCCGGTAACAACATGGTTGGTTGTTGCTGTTCTGGGTAGTTGTTGTTCAGGTTTGGGGTAGTAGCATTTTGCGTCGGCTGCGGCGTGGATTCTTGGTAGGGTTCCTGTGGAGTTACTCGTGGAAGTTGTTGCGTATTATTATTTGTCGGTTGTTGTTGCTGTTGGGTTATTGTAACCGTTTCCGGCACGGGGGCAGAGGAAGACTCTTCGTTAGTTGAATGAAAAATTCCAGTGGATTGAAGATAAAGCAATCCACCCACTAATGCTACTAGAATTAGTGCTGCACCGATACCCCACGTCCAGTTGGAACTCTTTTTCGGCGGTGTGGTAGCAGTTGTTCGTGCCGGAATAACCTCCGGTATTGCACCCGATGCTGGCGATTGTGCTGCACCTGCGCCGGTGGGTGTGGGCCGCAGCGTAGTGTAGTCAGCATCATCCGCCCGATCCATCTGAGTGGTTGCGGCGGTAGCAGAAGACTCCTGCTCATACGCTGGTACCAACGGCACCGCGCTGGGTTGCGGAGGCCGCTTACCCTGCTGCGCCATGTGCACGGCGTGTTCTAGCTCGGCACCAGTGCCGTAGCGGTGTTCTGGTTCTTTGCGCAGTGAAATGCCAATCAGCTCCCGGGTGGGGGCGCTTATCGACGTCGGCAGCGGTGGCGGTGCCTGATTGATATGGGCAATGGCCACGGAAACCGTGGAATCCCCGCTGAAAGGTCGTTTTCCGGCGAGCATTTCATAGCCAACCACGCCAAGGGAATACACGTCGGTGGCGGTGGTAACGTCCTTGCCTTGAGCCTGCTCAGGGGAGACGTATTGCGCGGTTCCCACAACCATGCCGGTGCGGGTCAGCGGAACTGATTCAGCGGCTTTGGCAATACCAAAATCCGTGATTTTGACCTTGTTGTTTTGGGTCACCATCAGGTTGCCGGGCTTAATATCCCGGTGGACCAGACCCATCTCATGGATGGCCGCTAGGCCATGTGATGCCTGTTCCAGGATGTCTAATGCTTCATCTTCCGGCAAGGAGCCTTTGCGCACCAATAAGTCTGCTAGTGATTCGCCGCGAATGAATTCCATGACGATGAAGCAGAAGATGCGGTCGGTGTCTTCGTCGTTAAGCTCACGGTAGTCATAGGTCTGGACTACATTTTCAGAGAAAATCTGCTCACTGGCCAGTGCTTCGTTGCGGAAGCGGGAAAGGAACTCAGTGTTGTCGGAAAACTCGGGTCGTAGTACTTTGACGGCGACTTCGCGCTCGTTTTGTACGTCGTCGGCAAGCCAGACGGTGGACATGCCACCGTGGCCCACGACCCAGTTCAACTTGTAGTCTGGACCGATGAGTTGTTGCAGTTTCTCTTGCTCACTCATCACTGACCTCCTTGGGCATTGGATGACTTAATGCTGGAAATAACGGAACGACCAATGGGGGCGGCCACCGAACCACCGGTAGCAGCCTGGCCGCGATCACCACCGTTTTTAACTACAACCGCTACCGCAATGTCCTCACCAGGGGCGAAGGCAATGTACCACGCATGAGGGTTGGAGTTTCTAGAATCAGCGCCGTGCTCAGCTGTGCCGGTTTTCGAAGCGATATTATCGCCAGCATAGCCATCAGTGTGCTGTTCAGAAGCACGCATCAGTTCAGTGAGGGTATCGGCAGTTTCTTTGCTGATGTCGTCCGATAACTGGCGTGGCTTGGTTTCCGCCAGCGTGGACAAATCATTAGCCAGCACTTTAGAAACCAAATGTGGTTCCATACGTACCCCGCCATTGGCCACGGTGGAGGCAACGACCGCGTTTTGTAATACGCTCATAGCCACATCACGCTGACCGATAGAGGACTGGCCTAACGCAGCATCGTCTGGGATGTCGCCAACCGTGCCAGCCGCCATGGGCAGACCTAGATCATACGTTTCGGTCACACCGAATGCATCGGCAGCATCTTTCAGCGCATCAGCACCAGTACCAATGGCCATCTCAACAAAGGCAGTGTTACAGGAGTACTGAAACGCGGTGTAAAGCGAGACTTGCTGCGAACCGGCACACACCTGGCCACCATAGTTTTCCAGCGTGGTCGTTGTGCCAGGCAGCGTGATCTGTGGTGCGCCGGTCAACTGGGAGTTCGGGGTGAAATCCTTAGTCAATGCGGCAGCAGTAGTAACCACCTTGAAAGTCGAGCCAGGCGGTAAGATTTCTTGGGTGGCGTGATTGAGCAGCGGATTTCCTTCAGCTGAATTGAGTTCACTCCAAGCCTGCTCGGCGGTATTGGGATCGACAATGGTAGACGGGTCGTAGGTGGGGGTGGCGGCCATGGTGAGAATCTCACCCGTGGACGGTCGCATGGCAACTACAGCCCCTTCATAACCAGCATTGGTGAGGGCTTGGTAGGCAGATTCCTGAGCGGAAGGAATCAAGGTTAGCTCCACATTGCCTACCACTTTTTCTTTGGACATCAAGTTTTTCCACCAGAACTTGGCGGTATTGGCATTGCCACTGAGCACGTCGTTGTAGCTGGACTCAATGCCGCTGGCACCGTAGACATCAGAAAGATAACCTTCTACAAGGCCATAAGCCATAGGTGCATGCGGGTAGGAACGGTAGTAGAACCCATCTTCACCAAGGGAGGATTCGGCCAACACGATACCGCCCGCGGAAATCTGCCCCCGTGGTTGAGATTTTGCTTCAATGAAGCTGCGGCGATTCAGTGGATTATTGGCGTATTCATCCTGCTTGAATGCTTGCACAATCGTGAGATTAACCAGCAGAATAATTGCTAAGATGAGGGTAAACCATGTTGCGTTTCTGATAGAACGATTCATTCCTGAGCCTCCTTAGCAACAGAACCAATGCGTGACGAATCCGAGATTCTGAGGATGATTCCCAGCAAAATATAGTTCGCCATCAGCGATGAACCACCTTGCGACATAAACGGTGTGGTCAAACCAGTCATGGGCATCAGCGCGGAAATACCGGCTGTAACCACAAAGATCTGAACCGCTAACGTCAGTGATAATCCCGAAGCTACTAGCTTGCCATAAGAATCCTTTGCCATCATGGCAGTGCGCATTCCGCGGGTAATGAACACCGCAAAAAGAATGAGCACTGCACTGAGCCCAACAAATCCCAGCTCTTCACCTATTGCGGCAAGAATAAAGTCCGATTCCGCCACCGGAACCAGATACGGGTGGCCTTGGCCAAAACCAGAACCAGTGACCCCACCAGTGCTCATACCAAACAGCGCCTGGGAGAGCTGATAGCCGGAAACCTCATAATTGCCAATGGGATCCAAGAAGTTAGAAAAACGAGCCTGAATCTTATCGGAAATCTGATAAACAGTAGTGCCGCCGAGTGCTACCAAGATCGCGCCAATGAGCAACCACGACACACGTCCGGTGGCTAGGTACAACATGCCCAAAACCGTGCTGAACAGCAGCAATGCGGGGCCGAAGTCGTTTTCACCTGCCATGATGAGAATCGCTACTGCCCACACCCCGAGAATGGGACCAAGATCGCGCAGCCGGGGAAATTCCAGGCCTAAAAAGCGGTAACCAGCAACGTTAAACAGTGCTCGTTTGTTAATCAGCAGCTGAGCGAAAAACAGCAACAGGAGGATTTTAGAAAACTCACCCGGCTGGAGTGAGAATGGGCCTAACGAAATCCAAATCTTGGCATCAGCGACCATACTGCCGCCGAACGGCCACACCAATGGCAAGGCCAATAAAACCAATCCCAATAGGCCCATGATGTAGGAATACCGAGTTAACGTGCGGTGATCCCGCAAGACCACGAGCACGATGACCATTAAAGTGATACCGATCAAGGTCCACATGATCTGTCGAGAAGCCATGGAGCTTTCCTCGGCAATATCTAGCCGGTAAATCATGGCCAAACCCAGGCCATTAACCAAAGCCGCTACCGGCAGCATGAGCTGATCCGCCTTAGGGGCAAAAAAGCACAAAGCTAGATGAGCAATGGTGAAAACCGCGATAAACCCACCGATGATGGTCAAGAAATCCATGCTCATGCCAAGCGCCAAGTTAAGGTTCAGCAAGGTCACCGCAATGATTAAAGTGGTGGCGATCAGCATGCCAAACTCGACGCGCCGCCCAGCAATACGTTGCCAGATGGTCATGAACTGCTCACCTCCCGGCAGGTAACCCCCGGAGTATTGAGGTTGCCATCGCCCACTTTGGTAGAGGTAGGAGGAGTACTAGCGGTTAGTGAAGGCTCATTCGGCTTAGGAGTCGTACTGGCCCGAACCACACAGACAGGTAGCAGTTCATTAGCTAGCCGCTGCATTTCTTGCAGTACATCATCATAGCTACCGCCAGGTAGGGCGGCCGCTGAGCCTCGGGCGGTGGCTTTTAGGTCATTGAGCGAAAACAGATGGCAAGGTTGCTGATCGTCGTAGGGGATCATGGTGAGGTTCCCGTCATCATTCAGACAAGCCTTCTGATAGGGGTGTTTCCACATGCCAGGCAAAAACTCAGAGTTCACGCCCTGATAAACCACCAAGTTCGATTCCTCGGTGGCGGCAATGAAGTAGCGCTCTTTAGCCATATTGCTGACATAGAAATAGCCCCCCGCGCCTGCTATGACTAACAACACAAATACGACTATCCACACCCCGCGCCGTTTCTTTGGTTTTTCTAGCTTTTCGACGCCCTCCGCCGAGTTTTGGTGAACGGAGGGCTCAATGGTTTTTGGTTGTCGTTTTTTCCCCTTCGACAATGCAATGGCAGCGCGGCCTGCGGCAGTATCAGGACGAGGGTCTTCCTTCTGCTCGCCATCCAACGCACCAGCTTGAACTGGAACCGTGGGGAGTTGCGAATCATCGGTATCGCCAGCGACCACATCAGCGACCACGACTGTGACGTTGTCTGGCCCACCGGACCGCAACGCTAATTCAATTAACCGGTCCACGGCTTCCTGCGGGGTGCCCTCGGCCAAGGTGGACTCGATGGTTGCGGAGGTAACCGGGTCGGATAGGCCATCAGAACACAACATGATCCGGTCGCCGATTTGCGCATCAAGCATCGTCAAGGTGGGGTTGACCGGTCTGCCGGTGTAGGCCTTTAAGATCATCGACCGCTGCGGGTGGGTAGAGACATCCTCAGGGTCCAGCTCGCCGCGGTCCACTAACGACTGCACATAAGTGTCATCAACTGTGATGCGCTCTAGTTCGCCTGCGCGTAACCGGTAACCGCGGGAATCTCCCACATGGCATAACCCAAATTCCACGCCATTAAACATCAACGCAGTCAGGGTAGTGCCCATACCGGTAGTTTCCGGCATTTCTCTGATTTGCTTGGCAATAGCATGATTGGCGTCATCTGCTACTGATGCGAGTAGCGCCAACATGTCGTTGTCATCAGGATTGGCATCTAACTGCTCCAAATGGGTAATCATCAGCTGGGAAGCTACTTCGCCAGCTGCGTGCCCACCCATGCCGTCGGCAAGCGCTAACAGGTTAGGCCCTGCATACGCAGAGTCCTCATTGTTTTTGCGCACTAAACCGCGGTCAGAACCAATGGCATAATTTAATTTCATTAACCCACCAGCCTAATAACGGTCTGACCGATTTTAATATCAGAACCAGCTGCGACACGTACGGGGGTATCGAGTCGTTCGCCCCCTAAAAAGGTGCCATTACGAGAATCAAGATCTTCTGCGTACCACTCAGAGCCGCGTTTAAACAGCCTGGCGTGACGGCCTGAAGCGAAATCATCGGTGACAATAAACTCACAATCAGGGGCGCGCCCAATGGTAATTTCTGTCAGGTTACCCAAATCCATGCGGGAACCAGTCATTGGCCCATCCACAACCGTCATCTGGTGGGGCACCCCTCCTTGCGACGGTGCTGGCGGAACGTTGGGACTAGCCGCGGCGGCGACTGTCACTGGATTTGCAGCAAGGCGAGCATCCTTGCGCATTGCATTCAGCGCAAAAAGAATGAACAGCCATAGAAGCACAAGCAGGCCAATGCGCAGTCCAAACAGAATCGCAGAATCCATTGAGGCGTATGCTCCTTAAATAATGATGCGAACTTCGATATGAGAATGACCAACGGTAATCACGTCGCCGTCGGCAAGCAACCAGTTTTCAATGGGATTGTCATTAACTGTAGTGCCATTGGTGGACTGAAGATCCACCAAAATCGCGTCAGCGCCGTTCCAAATAATTTCGGCGTGCTGGCGCGAAACTCCAGTATCTGGCAACCGGAAATCAGCATTATTACCACGACCAATGATATTCGAACCCTCAACCACATGATAAGTCCGTGAAGAACCATCTTGGAGTAACAAACTGACGACGGGTTGCGATTTAGGTGGTGACTGTGGTGGTAAATACTGCGGAGCTGGGGCTTCAGGTTCCTCCCATAAGTTAGTAACTGATTGACTATTACTCACAGCAGGCTCGCTTTCATTAGGTGCTTGTGTGGCTGGCGGTGGTTTAATGCCAACAAAACCACTGACAACTTTTGGATTCAATTCAACCTGGCTGGCAGCGCGCAACTGGCCGGTGCGCAAACCTTCATCACATTCGATGGTGACTACCACTGGGGCTTGATTAGCCCAACCTTTATTGCGGAAGAATCGGGTTAACTGATCAGAGAATTTCTCTCCCAGTTGGGGGTATTCATTGGAAAGAAGCTCGAAATCTTTGGAGCTCACTCGGACATGGAAAAGATTTGGTGCTTCGGTGGTGCCTTCATAAGTTTGCACCACATTGTCCTCGGCTTCTTGTTTAAGTAATTCCTCAATCTCTGCGGGCACAACCCGCCCACCGAAGACATAGGCAAAGCTGTTGTCCAAGCCGCGTTGCATGGCACTGTCGAGCTTTGCAATTCTGCCCATAAAAGACATCGTGGCTTTGCCTCCTTAAAATCATATTTAAAAAACTATCGGACACGTGATTATCTCAGTATAAGGACTTTGGTCCCCATGACCTATATCTGGCGTCACTGATCTTGTTTGGCTGTGGTTGTAGGCAGCGGTTAGGTGGCGGAATTAAGCTGGTGATTTGACTGAATCCTGCCCGCTTATGCTATGTTTATCAAGTCTCAAAGCAGGCTGCTTTGTCACCTTGCCCAGGTGGCGGAATTGGCAGACGCGCTGGCTTCAGGTGCCAGTGTCCGCAAGGACGTGGGGGTTCAAGTCCCCCCCTGGGCACAAGATACGGTTATTTTGACCGGGAAAACCGGAGATCATTGCCTCTGAATGGGGGTGTGGTCTCCGGTTTTGCTTTGGCTGGGAGTGGGGCTTGAGCTGGGACTATGTGTGGCGGTCGCGCCGGGGTGGTGTGCAGGTTGCGTGCAGGCCGCGCGCTTAGAGTTTTTTTTAGCTAAAACCACCCACGAATTGGGGGTGACTGCTGGGATGGGGTCTTGACCCTCGCATAATGACAGGCCTTCTAATGGGGGCTGGAGGTGGTTGCTATGACCGAAATAACTGACATGACAGCGACAAAATTGCTTCGTTCGTTAGAACGACCGGAATCATCGTTGCGGCTGAAAGCAGCGCTGGCAGCCGGAATGAATCCGCACGTAGAACAGGTGGAAGCACTGGTTTCTCGCTGCGCACTGGAGCCGGACTTTTTCGTTAGAGACATGTTGACCTGGGCGTTGTTACAGCACAATAAGCAACAGGTTTTTAATCTTGTGGTGCGCGAGTTGGAGTCTGAGATTCCACAAGCACGAAGCCAAGCATTGCACACACTGTCCAAGTTGAAAGATCCGCGGACCTGGTCGGTGATAACTAAAGAACTGCTAATAGATTCAGAGCAGGAAGTAGCTCGTACTGCTTGGCGGGTAGCTGTTGCGGTAGTTCCAGAAGATCAAGTAACTGCGCTTGCCGATATTCTTGCGACACAGTTCGCTCGAGGCAATGATGAGGTACATCGAAGCCTAAGCCGCGCTTTTGTGGCTCTTGCGGGTTTTAGCCCAGCAGTGGTTGCTGCAGTGAACCGGGCAGTGGATGACCTGAACCCGAAGGTGCAAGCCCACGCTTTAGCTACCATAAGGCTGATGGACAATCCTGATGAAGGATTCGAGTGGGCTATGAGACAAGCGAAACGAGCTGTTGTGGTGGATGCTGCCGCAGTGGATAACAGGTTTTAATTCATGACTGAGCGGATGCTTATTGGTGAGGTTTCAGAGATCACGGGGATCAGTGTGCGCATGTTGCGCCACTACGACAAGATAGGACTGGTCTCGCCTCATGAACGGTCACATTCCGGTTATCGGCACTATACGGACCAGGATTTAGTCCGACTGTTTCATGTGGAAGGACTTCGTTCCTTAGGGCTGCAACTAGGTGAAATAATCACGGTGATGGACGACCCGTCCTTTGATGTATCCGGGTTGATTGACGAACTGGTGGCAGCGTCGCAAAGCAGGCTTGAGCACGAAGAGAAGCTCCTTGGTCGGCTTATGAAAATTCAAGCAAGCAAACCAGACAACGTGTCGGAAGTGCTTCATATCATCGCGCTTATCCGCGGGTTTGCTGCAGTAGATCCATCACAGCGCCAAAGGATTGCCCTGTCAATGACAGACGTGGGAAAAGAAGAAATAGGACTACTACTTGAGGCAGCACTCAATGAACCTGACCCAAATGCGGCAGGTGCGCTTGGGTGGGCGGTCGCCCGTAGCAACGATCAAACGCTAACCATATTAGCGAAGGCATTAACCACAGGTAGTGCGCTACAACGTCGTCGGGCTATGGAAATGCTAGTCAAGATGGATTCGCCGGCAGCCCGTTCGGTTGTTGCAGAAGCAATCGAGAATCCTGATCCACATATACGAGCCCGTGCGGCCATCATCCGTGCGTTTAATGGAGACCTAGAGATGGTGCCAGTTTTGATCAAATTAATAGCTCATGGACGAGATGACATCGCAGCGTCTGAAGCGCTGGCACATCTGGCTCGCCCTTACTTCGCCCAACATGGGGATGCGGAGGGGATTACGACTGAGATCATTAAGACTATGGGGAATGCTGGGATGGGGAGTCAGGCTAGCCAGAGTCGTAGGCGATTGACTGCTGCCTTAGGAATGATTCCCGGGCAGGCGGCAGCAGATGCATTACGGTTGCTGGCTGAGGACACAGATTCTGGGGTCGCTGCAACTGCTATATTTGCCCTACAGCGAAGGTGAAGTTGCAGCCGGGCTAGCCGTAGATGGGTTCGTTGAGGTCGCGTTTAGTGTGTTTTCCGGGGGGAGATACGCTGGGGATTCTGGTCGAGAATGGTCTGAATTGCGGGGATTAATTGGGCGGTGATGTCTTTGGGCTTGATTCTGAGCATGTGATACCCCAAGTTTTGAATGGTGGTTTCCCGCTCCCGCTCTTTTCGTAGTACTTGTGCGGGGTTATTGTAGTATTTGGTCTCACCGTCTATTTCCACACCTAACCAGCCGAATAGCAGTAGGTCGAGCTCCTTTGTGGTTTCCCAGCCGCTCTGATTCTTCGTGCTAATTCGAGCCTGTGCTATTACTTCGTGGTGCTTTAATTTCGGCTCGTGCAGAATAAGCCACCGTGCTTTGCTTTCATGTACGCTTTCAATTCCGTACAGCGCGTGTCCTATTATTTTCAGTACTTTCTTAGATCCCCACTGTGCTTTCCGCTTGCTGATGTAGCTGTAAAAGTACTCCTTTGTGTAGCCTGCATCGACTAGGTGTTCGTTGTTGAGGATTGCTTCTAAAAACGCGAATCCCTCCAGCTCACCGTGGGTGAGCGTGATGTCCACGAGTAGCCTGCCGAGGCTCACCACCCGAACGTTGTTGAAGATTCCGTGCTCTTTTTCCCCTAAGTATGTGTAGTGGTACTGGACTGACTCGTCCCACTGCTGTTGACTTGGCGGTTTACGCCCACCTGGTAGGGATAGCTCTATTTTGTTATATCGCTGGTCATTGAGTGTGCTGATTCCCCAAACTGCAGCCGCCGCAAATCCGGTAAGCACCGCCGTTCTGGTTGACTTGGCCACCATTTCAGCCCGCCACCGGAACTTCTCCCAAGGTTTGAGCTGCTCATAATCCCTGCGCTTGGCATAAAAATTCTTTGTGACAACCACATGCTCAGCCAGCCACTGGTCGTTATCTAAACACGCCTGCCGAAGTTTTCCCTTATGCGGAAGGCGGTAGTAAGTAAAAGGAGTTGTTGGGTGCATGATGTCTTGATGTCTTGTGAAGGTTTTGGGGTGGTCACGGAAATATTAGTATTTTGTTGATTCTCGCACCTTATCACGCTCATGTCTAGACCCTATGGGGTTCCTACGGGGGAGATTTTCCGGCTGACGCAGACCGGCACCCTGGTCGCGAGGTTTTCTTAGCTGGGAGTTGCGGCCTAGTGGAGGTGTCATCCTGGGGTAGTGCACTAACTTCCAGCTATGAAACCGCAGATGTCTAGTGCGCCTGGCTTGTCGACGTCGTAACGCTGAGGTTGTTGCGGTCCGGGTTGTCTTGGTTGCGGTTTGTTAGCTGGGACTTGCTGTGTGGGGTGAGCGCAGGCCTAGGGTGGCGTGCGAACTTCCAGCTATCAACCCCAAACACCCAGCCGCCCAGCTTGGCGACGCCGCTACCTCCCCGCGCCCACCCCAGCCACCCCCACATAGCGCCCCAATCACCCCTGAATTAGTGGGAGGTGCGGCCACCAGCCTGGATCAATAATTTTATTCATGAATGAATTTGGGCTTGTTCTTATCAAAGCTGACAACTATGGCGCGTCTAAAAACATTGCAGAGGACACCGTTTTGGGTTCTTGTTCGGACGAGTTTTCTCCACACTATTGGGTGGGCAATCGGACATTGTTGCCGTGGCATCAAGTGGGAATCCCGATTTTCTATCATCCGGATCAATAAATGATGACGGATTAATAAAACTATTCTGTTGACATAAAGCGCAGGTAAAGGCACCATTGTTAACGTTTCTACACTTCGAATAGAGGGAGTGTGGGTTGACAGGTCACGGTTGTATTTATAAATTCGTTACCGGACTGTAATCAATAGCCCTATTGGAGGGTTGGAAAGTAGGGACCCATATGAAGAAGTCCATTATAGTTTTTTCCGCAATTCCAGCACTGGCATTGGGAGCAGTTGCTCCTGCGCACGCCGCTGAAGGCTCGCAGGTTCAGTACCAAGCAAGTTCATCATCCGGGTCATCCTCGGGCGGACTGTCGGGTCTGCTGGCTAAGCTGTTCGGCGGTTCTTCGGATGCTGGCGATTCAAAGAGCACCAGCACCAGCACCTCGAGCACCACAGCCGCTGCAGACGGTGGTGCAAAGGATTCGCTGACCCCGAAGGCAGACGCCTCGGATGCGCCGGTTGCCTCGGATGCGCCGGTTGCTTCGGATGCGCCGGTTGCTTCGGATGCGCCAGAGCCACAGCCATCGCACGTCCAGGATGGCGATGTGCAAAAGACCGCTGATGGCGCAGGTGACATGGTGGAATCTGGCAGAGCAACAGTGCTAGATGATTTCAATGCCTACCGCGCTGGCCGTAACCTCGGTGGCATCACCACTGATGAGGAACTGCAAAAGCGGGCACAGGCTTGGGCTGACCACCTATCGGCCACGAATGGCACGGGTCATTCCGAGATTAAGGTCCCAGATTTGGGTGAGGTTATTGCCTACACAGGTAATCCTGGTGACGTGATTCGGATGTGGGATGAATCTCCTGGTCACCACGATATTATTAACAAGGGGGAAGCAACCGTAGCTGGTATTGGCGTAGCTACGCACGGAACTTATGGACAAGTATTTGTCATGATTTTGCGCTAGTGGCAATGTGCAATTTTTCCTCAGTCGTCTGACTGGGGATTTTTTGCTATTAAAGGGACTTATGAAAATCTACGGCACGGATGTTGACGAGCACGGACGCTGCGCACACTATCGAAGCGAGCGTGATGTCATTGCCAATAAATGCGCTACTTGCGGGTTGTTTTGGGCTTGCTATTACTGCCACCGTGAGGCCTGCGACCATGAGTTTGGCCGCATGCTTGACGACGCCATCAGCGTCGTCTGTGGTAACTGCAGTCATTTTATGAAACTGCGGGAATACTCCGAAGTAGAGTCGTGTCCTAGCTGTGGGCACGAGTTCAACCCCGGGTGCAAGGCGCACCGACATTTGTACTTCCAGTAGTCTAGGTCACAAAGTTCTGTTACATTCAATCAACAGTTATTTCTATTAGTTCGGCTGCGAGGAGCTCATATGACTGCCACCGTGAAACATGATGAAAAGAAGGTGGCTGCAGCCACCATTATCGGCACAGCCATTGAGTGGTACGATTTTTTCCTCTACGCTGCGGCGGCAGGCTTGGTGTTTAATAAGATCTTTTTCAACACTAAAGATGCGACTGTGGCAACACTTTTGTCGTTTTTAACAGTGGGTCTGTCGTTCTTGTTCCGTCCATTGGGGGCGTTTTTGGCTGGTCATTTCGGTGATCGCATTGGGCGGCGGAACGTGTTGATGATTACTTTGGTGGGCATGGGCTTAGCTACCACCTTGATTGGTATGTTGCCAACATATGCCACCATTGGCGTTGCTGCGCCCTTGATGCTGATTACACTGCGGATTGTGCAGGGGATTTCGGCAGGCGGTGAATGGGGTGGTGCCGTGCTGATGGCAGTTGAGCATGCCCCAACAAATCGGCGGGGATTATTTGGAGCGTTTCCCCAGATTGGTGTTCCGCTTGGCTTGCTGATGTCTTCTGGAGTCATGGCGCTAATGAGTATCATTGCGCCAGGTGATGCCTTCTTGCAGTGGGGTTGGCGCATTCCATTTTTGCTGAGTTTCGTGCTGATTTTCGTCGGCTATTTCATTCGGCGCGGGGTTTCGGAATCACCGGTGTTTGCCGAAATCGCTGAGCGGAAAGAACAAGCAAAAAATCCACTGGGCACCATGCTCAAGAAGCATTTCTTGGTAGTGCTCCTAGCCGCCATTGTGTTTGCTGGCAATGGCGCTTCAGGTTATATGACTACTGGTGGTTTCATTCAAAACTACGCCACTGATGCCGACGGCCCTGTTGGTCTCGCGCGGGGTCCAGTGCTGCTGGCTGTGGCTGGCTCAGCTGCTACCTGGCTGGTGTTTACGCTGTTGGCAGGCATTGTTTCTGACCGGATTGGGCGACGCAAAACCTATATCATTGGGTTTTTGGCACAGCTGGTAGGGATTTGGCTGCTATTCCCCTTGGTTAATACCGGCAACATTGGCACCCTATTTTTGGCCTTGGCAATTTTAACCATCGGGCTGGGCTTCACCTATGGCCAGCAGTCTGCGTTTTATTCCGAGCTTTTCCCAGCTTCGGTCCGATTTTCCGGGGTTTCGGTTGCTTATGCACTCGGTGCGATTCTAGGTGGGGCGTTCTCGCCGATGATTGCGAAGTGGCTGATTGGGTTGACCGGTGGTACTGCGGCGGTGACCTATTACCTCAGCGCCATGGCGATTGCCGGTTTGCTAGCTATCTTGGTATTCAAAGATCGCACTGGTATACCACTGGGGGTAGATTTTGAAGACAAGCAGCTAGCATCACCACTACGGGTGGGAGGCTAGCACCCTAAGGATGCACCTAAGGATTCAGGAATCGCTGGGCCAGCCGCAGATAGCCATCAAGGGTGAGTTGGAGATCTTCCAAATATAAAAACTCATCATGGCTATGCAGCTGGCCATGAGCGTGACCCAAGGTACGCTCTGCCGCATGAACCGCAAAACCGTACCCCACTCCACCTTGGCGCCTAGCAAACCTCAGGTCAGAGCCACCGGCGGCAATCATGGGAACCACGGTAGCATCGGGGAAGAACTCGCCTAAGGTGGCGGTGATTGCTTCATAAAGGGGATGATCCGTGGGGGAGATGGTGGCGTCTTCACAGATGAGACGTTCAATGGTTACTTCTGAAGCACGCTCACCGAGGGCGTCGATAAGCACGCTATCAACATGGTCTTGGTCTTGGCCTGGCAGGTTGCGAATATCTAATTCCAGGTAAGCATGGGAAGGCAGAACGTTAATGGCTTGGCCGGCGCGCAGCACAGTTTGGGAAATTGTTAGGTGTGATACCGCATCGCCATAGGCGGCGAGTTCCCCTAGCTGGTCGTAGTTATCACCTGCCTTTATTGCTGCGGCGGTATCAGGGTCGAAGCGGAAGGCATCGATAAAGCCTTGCCAGATTGCTGAGTTGGTGGTGGGGGTGCGCAGATGAGCTAGGCGGGTGGCGACGTCAGCGATTTTCGCAATTGCTGAGTCCTTATTGTAGGGAGCGGAGCCATGGCCGGGGTCGCCATGGACGTGCAGGCGGCGTTGAGCTGCACCTTTTTCGCCCACGTAGACAATCACTGAATCTGAGCCGTCGCGGCCGGGGATATGGGAGCCACCGGTTTCGGATAGGCAGTTGCGCCAGCTAAGTGCTTCGGGATGGTTTTGTGATAGCCACTGCGCCCCGAGGCCGCCGCGGGCTTCTTCGTCGGCAAGCGCGGCGAAATAGAGAGTGCCAGCGGTGCCGGTGTGGGCGAGTTCTCGGGTGACAGCCGCCATGGCTGCGGTGATAAAAAGCATGTCAACAGTGCCGCGGCCGTAGATTTTGCCATCCTCGATGACGGCATCAAAAGGTGGTTTGGTCCATTTGGATTCGTCCACTGGTACGACGTCGATGTGTCCTAAGAAAGTCAGTGGTTCTGCCGTTAGGTTCGTGCCCGGCACGGTTACTATAAGGGTGGTGCGGCCGGGTTGTGGTTCGTAACGTTGAAGGTGCACATTGGGGTTGCCTGCGAAAAACCGCTCTAGCGTTTCGACGTTTCGTATTTCCTGGCCGGAGCCTGGGGTGAAATCGTTAACGCAGGCGTTGCGTACGAGTTCTTTCAGTAGTGTCAGGGTGTCATCGAACAGTGTGGTCATGGTTTTAGTTTATTGTTCGGGCGCGATGCCGCGCAGATAGATGTCTACTAGCCATTCTTGGCGCGGGTCTAACCTAAGCAGCGGGAGGTTGGGCAGTGGGCGGGTAATGGTGGCGAGCCCGACTTGAAAATGCACTATGTCGATGGCGGGATCGACAAGTCCGGCCTGTTTGGCTTTATCTAGTAGTGGGTCAACGGCAGCGATTCCAGAATCTCTTAAGGCAAGAACAGCGTCACTATCGAGGTCTAGCACGGAGGATTCGGCAAGCTGGATGGCTAGCATTCCGGTGCGCAGCCTAGCGAGTTCGTGGACGAAATCATGCCAGGTGGTAGTAGGGTCGGTATCCCATTGTTCGAGGTAGGTTTCGGCGAGGTGTTTAACCTGCGTAAATAGTTGCTCAGCCACGCCAAGGAACAGGTCGCGCTGGGTGGGAAAATTCCGGTAGAGCGTGGCTATCCCAACGCCTGCCTCGTTGGCTATTGCGCTGAGAGCAATATCGGTGCCTTGTTGGGCAATGAGTAGTTGGGCTGAGGCGAGGATATCTTCTCGGTTCTTTTGAGCGTCTTTTCTCATGGGGTTCTTTCTTTCACTGAGTAAGGGGTGTGTCTTAAACGTATCTTGCAAAAGTATAACCGGAGGACTATTATCCGGTTTAAACGGAGAAAAATTATCCGTTTAGGATTTTTAAGGAGTGATCATGTCCGATAACACGGCACCGAGCAAGCAGTGGCAGAAGCTGATAGGCATAGTGCTAGCACTGACCTTTGTGCTCATTGCCATGCTGGCAGCTTTTGTTACCGTTGATTAATTCCGGACCTAACGATCTGCCACTCGCGGTGGGAGGTCCTACGGCAGCCACACAGCAAATCACCACTGGCTTGGAAACAAAAGCCGCTGATACGTTTGATCTGACCACCTATGCAACTGCCGACGAAGCCACCCAGGCGGTTAAAGATCGTGAAGCCATTGGGGCGATTACGGCAGGTCCTGAGGGAATTGTGGTGGTAACTGCAAGCGGTGCCGGCACGCCCTATACCCAGATTCTTACGCAACTGGGAATGGAGTTAGGTAAAACCGGGCAGCCGGTGAGCTTTAACGATGTTGCGCCGCTTACCGCTGAAGATCCCGCAGGAACGGGTATTAGTGCGTTGGCGCTACCGCTGATTTTTGGTGGCATGACATCCTCGGTGGCTTTGTTTACCACCTTTAAAAAGTCGCGTCTGCTGCAAATTATCGGCGCATTGGCCGTGGCGGTTATTGCAGGCATCGTTGCTACTGCCGTTTTGCAATTCGGTTATGGGGCAATAGCTGGTGATTTCTGGTTGACCGCCAGTATGGTTTCGCTGGGGATTGCTGCCATTTCGTGCACGGTTTTAGGGCTGGCATCACTGATCGGCTACGGGGGAATCGGGTTGGGTGGCGTCATTATGCTGTTTGTCTCCAATCCGCTGGCCGGTATTGCGACTGGCCCGTACTGGCTGCCGCAGCCTTGGGGTGAAGTTGGTCAGTTCCTGCCCGTAGGTGCGGCGGGATCGGCCATTAGATCAGCGGCGTTTTTTGCTGGCGGTGGGTTGACTCAGCCAGCAACGGTTCTTGTGTGCTGGGTGCTTGCCGGGTTGTGTCTGTTTGGGCTCGGGGTTATGCGGACTAAGAAAACCTCGCCCAGTAATGAGCCGAGTAGCCAGGCCAGCAAGCAGCTGAGTGCTGCGTAGTTGTTGGGAGCTTATAACTGGAACCCGCTAGCGCCTGTCATGTGCTGCTTGCGGGTTTTTTAAAAATGCTGCGTGTTAAACAGCGATCAACTATACTCGGTGACCATCAGCTAAGACAGTGTTCAATTGCTTCAATTGGTGAAGAGATAGTTTAAAGGAATAGCATGACCAACGATATTCTGGAACTTGCCCAAGAAAAGGTACTTAACCAGGGCATTGGCCTCAAGAAAGAAGAAGTACTTCAGGTATTGCAGATCCCAGAACAACGCATTCCAGAGCTGCTTGATCTGGCTCATCAAGTTCGGTTGAAGTGGTGTGGGGAAGAGGTCGAAGTTGAAGGAATTATCTCGCTGAAAACCGGTGGTTGCCCCGAAGACTGTCACTTTTGTTCCCAATCTGGTTTGTTCCAATCGCCGGTTCGTTCCGCGTGGCTAGACATTGTTGGTCTGGTGGAGGCTGCCAAGCAAACCCAGAAATCAGGGGCTACCGAATTTTGTATTGTCGCTGCAGTAAAAGGTCCTGATGAACGCTTAATGTCACAACTAGAAGAAGCCGTGGCCGCCATTAAATCCGAGGTGGATATTGAAGTGGCAGCTTCGGTGGGGATTTTGAGCCAAGAACAGGTGGATCGACTCAAAGCTGCCGGAGTACACCGTTATAACCACAACCTGGAAACAGCACGATCCTTTTTCCCTAACGTGGTGACCACGCACAGTTGGGAATCGCGCCGGGAAACCTTACGTATGGTGGCAGAAGCCGGAATGGAAGTGTGCTCTGGCGGCATTTTAGGCATGGGGGAGAGCCTAGAACAGCGCGCCGAATTTGCCTTGGACCTGGCGGAATTAAATCCAACCGAGGTGCCTATGAACTTCCTCGATCCTCGTCCTGGTACGCCGTTTGCTGATAAGGAAGTAATGGAAACCGCTGATGCCCTGCGCGCGATTGGGGCATTCCGCTTGGCACTGCCAAAAACGATTTTGCGGTTTGCCGGTGGGCGCGAACTAACCTTGGGCGATCTAGGTACCGAACAAGGCCTCCTTGGTGGGATTAATGCGGTCATTGTGGGTAATTACTTAACCACCTTGGGTCGCCCGATGGAAGAGGACTTAGACATGTTAGGAAAGCTGCGGTTGCCTATTAAGGCACTTAATGCGAGTGTTTAAGCCGTGGACCAAGATCTTTTAGAAGCCTTACTCGCCGGAGACGCACCGCTGTACCATCCGAATACTGGCCAAGAAATTGCAGCAGGGCAGGAGATTAAGCTCTCTCCTTCTGCCCGAGCAGGCCTAGAGGCACCCCGCTTTTGTCAGCTGTGCGGGCGCCGAATGGTAGTGCAGGTGCGTCCCGACGGGTGGGAAGCACGATGTTCCCGACACGGTGAGGTAGATTCGGTTTACTTAGGGCGCAGGTAAGCCCAATAACGCTAGGCTGGTGGCTAAGAGAAAGGCGGCCAGCAATGCTGAGGAATCGAACTCGACCGGCACAGGTGCTTCTGTGCACGTCATTGGCGGTGTCCGGCTTTGCTGCGCTGTGTCCGTATATTTTCGCGGGGCATTTCGAAGGCTTTTTAAGCTACTTGCTCTACAGTATTCCGCTGGGCTTTATTGCTGGTGTCCTGGCCTTTTTCGCCCGTAGTTTGGCGGGGATGCTTATTGCTTCTTTTGCCGCCCTAGGGCCATTGCTTATTGTGTGGGGTGTGCTGTCAATCCATGTTTCTCCTTTTGGCCGGCTTTTTTAAACTGGATTCATGAATCGTTTTTCTGCAGCCGCGCACCGTTCGGCCATCCGTTCCATGAACCGGGTTGTTACCGAAACTACCGAGCCTACCCCGCAAAAACGCGCCTTAGCAGCAATCATTAACCAGCTGAGTGAAGGTGACGTGCTAGTGCTCACCGGCGCTGGGGTGTCCACCGGATCGGGGATTCCCGACTACCGCGGCCCCAATGGTTCACTGGGTCGGCACCGTCCCATGACGTACCAGGAATTTCGTTACGACGAAACCGCGTTGCAGCGCTATTGGGCGCGGTCTTTTATTGGTTGGCGTTATATTAATTCCGCACAACCCAACCAGGTGCATTATGCTCTTGCTGCACTACAGCAGCAGGGTTTTTTAAGTTCCGTGGTCACTCAAAACGTCGATGGCTTACACCAAGCCGCAGGCACCAAAGACGTACTGGCATTACATGGGGACTTGGCTAAGGTGGTCTGTCTTAACTGTGGGGCAAAAGAAGATCGGGCGGATTTTGATCACCGCATGGATCAGGAAAATCCCGGCTATTTAGCATCAATCACGGTTGATCGGGAGCATATTAATCCCGATGGTGATATTGCGTTATCTGCCGCTGATGTTCAGCGGTTTCTCCTTAGTGGTTGTCGGGAATGCGGCTCGAAGCTCATGAAACCCGATGTGGTGTACTTCGGCGAAAATATTCCGGTAGAGCGTAAGCAGCAGTTAGCTGAAGCACTGAATAACTGCCGTTCAGTACTGGTGGTCGGTTCTTCATTGGCGGTAATGAGCGGTATGAAAGTGGTCATTGATGCCAAGCAACAACACAAAACGGTATCGGTTATTAACGGTGGTCCAGGACGCGCAGACGATCGGGTGGATATTTTGTGGCGTACCCAATTAGAGCCAGCTTTTGCGCTGATTCAGCAGGGGTTGGATTCCTATTCTGACAATCTTTAGATTATGATACCCTACATTAGGTCATACTATTTATCTATCTGGGGAGTCTTGTGAGTTTTCTACGAAAAGCGGCACTCACTACCACCGCTGTTGTTATGTCTGCTGCGCTAGCGGCCTGTAGTAATTCTGAATCGGTCGGCACTACTGATGCAGCAATCACCATCCAGCACGCCTATGGCGAAACTGTCATTGAGAACACACCGGAACGGGTAGCTACGGTAGCTTGGGGAAACCACGAAGTACCGTTAGCCTTGGGTGTCATGCCAGTAGGTATGACAAAAGCTACCTGGGGTGATGATGATAATGACGGGATGTTGCCGTGGGTTGCTGAGGCCGTCGAAAAGCAAGGTGGTGAACCACCGGTGCTGTTTGATGAAGCTGACGCACTTCCCTATGAAGAAATTGCAGCAACTGAACCGGATGTGATCCTAGCGAGCTACTCTGGGATTACCCAAGAAGAATACGATCAGCTGAGCAAGATTGCCCCCACGGTGGCTTTCCCGAAGCAAGCATGGACCACCACCATGGATGAAATGATCAGCATGTCGGCTAAGGCCATGGGTAAGGAAGAAGAGGGTAAACAGCTCATCGCCGATCTGGATAAACAAATCAACGACGAGTTTGCCGCGCATCCTGGACTGAAGGGCAAGAGTTACCTATTTACCTCGTTTGGCTCTGGCCAGGACCTGTCCAAAATCGGCTTCTATACCATTGACGATCCCCGCGGTGGGTTTTTGAAAGATAATGGTTTAGAAGTACCAAAGGTGGTAAAGGAAAAATCTGGGGAAGCAGAGAATTTCTGGGTGGAAGTATCCGCTGAAAACACAGAACTTTTCGACTACGTTGACTTCTTCATCACTTACGGCAGCAATAACGATGCGGAGAACCAAAAGCAGCTTAAAGCCATGCAGAAAGATCCTCTCGTTGGTCGGATCCCTGCCATTAAACAGGGGCGAGTAGCGTTTATTGGTGAAGGCCCAGTAGCGGCTTCAGCCAACCCGTCGCCTCTGGGGATTCCGTGGGGTTTAAGTGATTATCTGGATAAGTTAGAGACCGCGGCAACGAAATAACCAATGCGCCAAGCTGTGTTCATTCGCCTAGTCTGGCTATTGGTATTATGCGTATTACTTGTGCTGGCTGCGGCGGCATCAATTGCCTTTGGAGTTCGAGAAGTTGGAATGGATGCAATTCTAGGCGCACTTCAAGGTAGGCAAGAGACCACCGATCAAGCTGCTGCACTACTGCGTATTCCTCGAACCATGTTGGCTGCGGCTGTCGGCGCAGCCCTTGCCGTATCTGGGGTCACACTACAGGCTGTCACTCGAAACCCGCTGGCTGACCCGGGAATTTTTGGGGTATTAGCAGGAGCTTCCTTATTTGTGGTGATTGGGATTGCCTTTTTTCAGCTGTCTGGGCAACTTCCACAGATGTTTGTGGCAATCCTCGGTTCTACCGTAGCTGCACTATTTGTTTACCTTGTGGGCTCCCTCGGTCGCGATGGAGCTACCCCATTAAAGCTAGCGCTTGCTGGAGCTGCCACTACTGCGGCGTTAACCTCACTGGTCAGTGTCGTGTTGCTACCGAGGCAAAATGTCATGGAGGAGTTCCGGTTCTGGCAAATTGGTAGCGTCGGCGGAGCTAACTCTGCTGATTTGCTATTGGGGTTGCCACTGCTGACGCTGGGTGCGATTATCTGCTTATTTTCTGCTACCAGTTTGAATTCTTTAGCTTTAGGTGATGATGTCGCCACTTCTCTTGGCACCAATGTGATCCGAACCCGGGTGGTGGCGCTCATTGGTTCAGTTATTTTATGTGGTGTAGCTACTGCTTTGGCTGGACCGATCGGCTTTCTTGGGTTGATCGTTTCCCATTTCTGTCGGTTACTCGTGGGCGTGGATCACCGGTGGTTGATTCCCTATTCAGCACTTACTGGTGCGATAGTTCTCATTGCAGCTGACACCTTGGGGCGGGTGGTAGCGCGTCCTAGTGAGGTTGCCGTTGGAATTTTATTGCCGCTGATCGGTGCTCCGTTGTTTATTTGGTTTGTGCGACGTCAGAAAGTGCGTGAATTATGAGCCTAAAACAGTCCCGCATCCGCCGCGCCCGCCAGCAGCAACTGATCTACTGCGTGTTAGTCGCCGTGCTGATTGTTGGGTTTTTTCTCACTTTAATGCTGGGCACCAAAAACTACAGTTTGCTGCAGGTAATGAGCTATTTTCTTGGCGATGCCCCTCGTTCCGTAACTTATGCGGTGGGGGAGTTACGGTTGCCGCGGTCAACCCTGGCTATTTTTGCCGGTTTTAGCTTTGGTGTTGCTGGGGTGAGTTTTCAAACCATGCTCCGTAATCAGTTAGCTTCACCCGATATTGTGGGCATATCGTATGGAGCGAGTGCCGCTGGGGTAACTGGGATTGTGGTGTTTGGCTGGGGGCAAAATGCTGTGTCCCTGTTTTCGTTAGTGGCAGCCTTGGTCACTGCTTTAAGTATTTACTTGCTGTCTTATAAAAATGGTTTTGCTGGTGCTCGCTTTATTCTCATCGGTATAGGCATTTCCTCCATGCTCACCAGTGTGGTTTCGTATGTGCTATCTAAAGCTGCTGCGTGGGATTTGGCCACAGCAATGCGGTGGTTAACCGGATCACTCAATGGTGCTACCTGGGAGCGGGTGGTGCCAGTCATGATCTGCTGTCTCGTGGTAGTGCCCGTTATGATTATCTACAATAATCGGCTCTATATCTTGCGATTTGGTGATGAAACCGCACAGAACCTAGGGGTTAATATCGTAGCTACCCGGATTGTAGTCATCGTATGTGCAGTACTGCTGATTGCAGTGAGTACCTCGGTATGTGGACCGATAGCTTTTGTCGCCTTCATGTCTGGTCCGATTGCCGCCAGGATAGCAAACCCTGGTTCGAACCTCACCATGATTTCCGGTCTGGTGGGAGCACTACTGGTGCTGGTGGCAGACTTTGCCGGTCAGTATCTCCTTGGTGCTCGTTATCCCGTTGGAGTAATTACCGGCATGCTTGGTGCTCCATTCTTGATTTACTTGCTAGCTCATACCCAGCGAAAAGGAACCACTTTATGACCACTGACTTATTGCGCGCTAAGGACCTGACCCTGAATTATGGCGGTGACAATATAGTCAGCGATCTGGAGGTAACCTTGCCACCAGGAAAAATCACCTCCATTATCGGTCCCAACGGCTGCGGTAAATCCACACTACTGAGGGCATTATCTAGGTTGTTGAAGCCTTATAGTGGTGCCGTTTATTTAGGGGAGCGGCAATTGGAACAATATCCCAGAAAAGACCTGGCAAAACTTTTAGGTCTTTTGCCACAAAGTCCTTCCGCCCCAGAAGGCATTGTGGTGGCTGATTTGGTAGGACGCGGACGTCATCCCTATCAAGGCATGTTTGGTCGGTGGAATGCACAAGACTACGAAGTGGTAGCAGAATCACTTCAAGCTACCAATACTACCGAGTTGGCGCAACGCTCTATAGATGAACTTTCTGGTGGTCAGCGCCAACGGGTCTGGATTGCCATGGCGCTCGCTCAACAAACCGATATATTACTGTTGGACGAACCCACCACCTATCTAGACATTGCCAACCAGTTGGAGGTGTTAGATCTACTGACTGACTTGAACCAAAAGAAAAATACCACCATTGGCATGGTTTTGCATGACATGAATTTGGCCGCTAGATATTCCGACCATCTCATCGCGATGCGTGGGGGAAAAATTATTGCTGAAGGTGCCCCACAAACAGTTATTACCTCGGAAAATATGAAAGATGTTTTTGGTATTGAATGCATCATAACCCCTGACCCTATCTCGGGTTCTCCTATGGTTATGCCGAAAGGACGCCACCACGCCGACTAACTAAAATCCCCGCATGAATGAATTTTAGCCTAGGGTAGACATGCAACCGCTTTAAAGTATTAAGGAGGAAGCATGGGTACTGTCGGATTGACGCCAGTAAGGGCCGTCGAAAAGCTCATGCAGCATTATTCCGCGGCAACAGCAACGGCAGTGCGAGTCCTGGAAAGCAGTAATTATGCGGACTATACGCAGGTTACCTACCCGAAACTGACCGTTAAGATTCATTCTTGGCACCCCGTCGACCGAACCGAACCGTTTGGTTATGTCGAGGAGGCGGGGGTGTATTCCGCGGTGATCTCCAAGCCGGAGTTATTGGCGGATTATTGGACCGAGCAGTTGGAGCGGCTTAGCAACAATTACGAATGCACCATGACGGTGACCGATTCGAAGGTACGCATTCCGCCCGAGTATATCGACGGCTTGGCCAACCACGGCCGGCATCACCAAGAAATTCCTAAGCCCAGCCTCGATGATGTCGACGATGCGATTATCGACGGCGACTGGGATACTTTCCATGGGGCGGAGAAACCCCTTTTCTATTTCACACCGCAGCGTTTCGACATTGCCTGCGCCCGCATTGAGCACTACACTGGCTTGCCGGTTGCGGCTGTGCAGAAATATATTTTGTTCACCAATTATGGAATGCACACCCAAGAGTTTCAGCGTTACGGTCTTGAACAGGTCATAGATCCGAACTCTAGATACACCGAGCTGCTGGCAAGTGAGCAGCACTACCAAATGCCGCGCTACGATCTGATTGCCCCAGGTAATCAGGGCATTACCATGATTAACATCGGGGTGGGGCCATCGAATGCCAAAACCATAACCGATTGCCTGGCAGTATTACGCCCCGATGCGTGGGTCATGATCGGTCATTGTGCTGGGCTGGATGGCCGGATGCGCATCGGGGATTTGATCCTTGGTAATGCCTATCAGCGCAGTGACCACGTCCTGGACGGGTATATCCCCCTCAACCTTCCCATTCCTGCGATCCCCGAAGTGCAACGAGCCTTAGAAGCTAGCGTGTTTGCCATCTACGGTAATGATCTTTCACTCATGCGCACCGGAACAGTCCTGTCTACTGATGATCGCAACTGGGAATGGCATACTCCACAAGCACTGTGGGACTGGTTGCGGGCATCCACCGCGGCTGCCTGCGATATGGAATCAGCAACCCTCGCGGCCAATGGCTACCGCTACCGCATCCCTTATGGCACGCTGCTGTCCGTTTCTGACCTGCCACTACATGCCGTGCCCAAATTGCCAGCAGCCGCGCGAGCCTTTTATTCCAACTCCAAACAAGCCCATGTGATGTGCGCAGTGCAGACCATGGAGCAACTAGCGGCCAACCCCGAACGGCTGCGCACCCGCAAACTACGACGAACCATGGCCGAAGTGCCTTTCAGATAGGAATAATCATGAAGACTGGCATCCGAGCCATCACCACCATCCTGTGTATTTTAGGTCTTGTGGCCTGCAGTAACGAACCGGCCAATAATACTGAGCAAAATGTCCCGCCGCCCGCAGCCATCAATGATTCCACCGGTTTAGCAGCAAGTACTCAGTTGCTGCGCAGCGCAGAGCAGGTGGTGGTTGCCACCCCAGATGCCCTAGATAGCGCTGTTGCCACCGCTCGCGAACATCAAGCACCCTTGCTGATTGATAACGGCAGCAACACCGAGGCCATCAAAGCTGAATTAGACCGATTGGGGGCGAAAGAACTCCAACCGGAAACTGAGCAAGCTGCGGCATACAATAACACCACGCTGCTGGCTGATTACCAACCCAGTGCTACTAACCAAGTAGCGTTAGCAACCAGTGAAACTGATGCACCTAGCCTGCTCACTGCTATGGCTGCAGGAATACCAGTGGAGCTACTACCCGTGGCCGATCCGCGTGCCAGCAAAACCGTAGTGGCTGAGGAAGCTGAAGGAATCTACGCCTTAGGCTCTGGGTTTAAAAACTTCGATCAGCTACTCCCATTAGCGGCAGCGGGCCCAGTGCCAGGCGGCGAGACGGGATTGATTTTCCCCGGCAGGCGCATGATTGCACTTTATGGTCACCCATCTGGGCCAGCGCTTGGGGCGATGGGAGAGCAAGACCCCACCGCTTCGGTAGAACGAGTCACTGGGTTAGTTGCAGAATATAATCACCTTAACGATGACCCAGCCAACCCCTTTGTGCCCGCCTTCGAGGTCATTGCCACCGTGGCATCCTCCTCGCCGGGTGACGATGGTGATTTTTCCAATGAGACCAGCGTTGAGGAACTTCGCCCCTATGTGGAAGCCATTAGTAAAGCTGGTGGCTACGCGGTGCTAGATCTGCAGCCTGGGCGTGCCAATTTCTTAGATCAGGCCAAACGCTACCAGGAGCTATTGGAGTTGCCTTATGTTGGTTTGGCATTGGATCCCGAATGGAAAATCGGGCCGGACGAAGAGCCACTTTCTCGGGTAGGAAGTGTGACGGCGGCAGAAATCAACGAGGTATCAACTTGGTTGGCGCAGCTGTGCCGAGAAAAGAGCCTGCCGCAGAAAGTATTCGTGCTGCATCAATTTCAAGCGCAGATGATTACTGACCGAAATACTGTCGATGTCTCTCACCCAGAGCTGGCCTATGTCTTACATGCCGATGGGCACGGTGAACCGGGGCAAAAATTTGATACCTGGAATATGCTGCGGGAAGGCCTGCAACCGGAGTTTTTCTTGGCCTGGAAGAACTTCTATGACGAGGACACACCAATGTTTAGCCCTGAGCGAACCCTAGCTGTGCAGCCTAGGCCGTGGTTTGTCAGTTATCAGTAATCAGTTTGACTTAAAACTAGACAAGGCGGTATACCTATAACAGACTAATCAGTTTGCTTTTAAGAAGGCGGCGTCATGAAGAAAATATCAGGCATCATTGCAGCAGCAGTACTAGGTATGGTCGCGCTCGTGGGATGCGGAACCGAATCCGGAACCACCGGATTCCGCACCCTCGAAAAAATCCAATCCGACGCATCAACCCCACAGCGCCACCTTGTTCAGCGACACCGCGACCAACCATAATTCCGTATTCGCCTAAAACATCCAGCAGAGTATCGCGAATCTCAGCGCTTAACCCCGGAACCAAGGCCGCAGGATCAGCAACTTCTATGACGTCGAGCAGTTGTTCCCCGCTCAGGGGCGCAAGTGCTGCCACGGCGCGGGCGATTTCCTCCGTGACCTGTCCGGTGAGCGCTGATTCTGCAAGCAATCCCGATAACGGCAAGACGGTACCAACACTGGCACCCAGCTCTTCAGCTATGCGTTGCGCGTGTTCAGTGGCATGCTGCACCGGATCTTGAGAGCCGAAAGCACCCGCACCAAAAGAATCCGCCCGGGAGAGCACTGCTATCGTAGTCAACGGCGTCATCCCCAGTTGGGAAAGAAACACACGCTCATCATCCCTTGGAGCGGAATCAGAAAGAAACAGCACGCAGTCCGCCCAAGCGCTGGCGCGCCGGGTGTCGTGTGCGCCGTCGATAAGCATGCGGCGGGTGCGTTGCTCATTTTCGATCGTCAATGTGGCAGTGCCGGGGGTATCAATTAGTGATAGCTGCTTCAAACTGGCATTGGGCACATAGTGGCGCACGTAATCAATTTCATCTAGGGGGCGTGGTAACTGGTTCAGCGGTCCACCAGCCAGCGGTACTTGTATTACCTGGTCATCGAGTCCGACAATTTCCGCCCGAGCCGGCGCGCCATCAAAATACAGGCTGACCGCCATGGTGCATTCCAAAGATCCCGTTTCGGCGATCTGATGCTGGGTTAGCGCATTGACCAGCGTTGGTTTTCCCGATTTCAGCCGACCAACCACCGCAACCCGAGGTGGGCGCGTGACCATATCTCGCAATTGCCCAGCCGGTTTGACCAATTCCGGGCCGCCGTTTTCTAAGGCATCAATCGCTTGGGTCAGCAGCAAGGTAAGTTCCTGGGGGTCTTTCATGCCATCACCGCCGTGGTATGTGCATCCAATTCCTGTGCAGTTGCTTTAATAATGTCTAAATTGCGCTGGAACCGGGTGATGCGTTCTTTACGTTGTCTTCGCTTTCCACCGCAACTTGGCGGACTTGGTCGATGCTTTCTTGCAGTTTTTTCATTTTCCGCCGCAGTTCAGAGCGATACCGCAGCATGAGTTCGGTGCGTGCGGTGGTAATGACAATATCCAGCATCCGGGTGGTAGCCAGCCGCGTACTAGCAATAGTTTCCCGCAGCCAAGTAATTAGATGCTGCTTTCCATTGCGCATGGCTCGATACCCTAAGTTCACCCCGATCCACACCGCACCGGCTAGCGGTGCCACCGGGATAACTGCACTCAAGGCCCCGGCGCCGATCATTCCCATCATCAGCACGCTGGGATCAACAATGTCTTTGGTTTTCTTCTCTACATCCCGCCCCTCCATCTGGGGAGCAGCCAGCGACGAGACCGCAGCTTGAACAATCTCTTCAATGACCTCCGGGGAGTCAGGGAACAGATTTTAGCAATGGTTGATATTTCCGTCACCAACGATGCGATCGTATCCTCCATCACCGCAGCCACATCCACTTCAATTTGGCCGGTAAACACCTGGGGTTTGGAGCGTAATACTCGAAGCGGTTCGGAATTAATATACTGCGTCCAGTCCTGCCTCAGTTGTTCTAAAACGCGATCTAATTCGTCAACGACCTGATTTCGCCCCACCGTTAAATCGCGCTGGAAACGCTGCTCAAATTCAGTAGATTCTTCCCGAAGACGCTCGATATTGGCACGCTGTGCCTCTAATTCAGCCACTCCTGCGGAGGACTGATTCAGCACCGAAATGTCTTCCTCGACCTCGGCGGCAATTAAATTCAAAGCGGTTTTCACCGATTGCAGCGCAGCACGCTGCCCAATATTGGCAGGTTGCTTGAGCTCTGTGCGGATTATCGAACGCAGCTGCGCAATTCCACATGGGTTTTCCAACTCCACCCGGCGCGCCGGATCAAGGGTTTCTGCAGCATCCAAGGCACGCAAACTGGAAATACCGATCACTGGAACATCAATACCCAGGTGTTGTGTAATCAAACGCCGGTCATCTTCGACAATGCTGCGCCACCGCCGGGTATTTTTATCAGTTTTAGTTACCGCCACGATCACCCCACCAACGCTTTCCTTCGCGCGGCGCAAAATTTCCATTTCCGGGGCGGTGATCGGGGTGGAAGCATCACAGACCATGAGCAAAAACACCAGCATGTCGGGCTTCAGTCAAGGCAGCATCCACTGCGCGGTCATCCAATCCGCCCACCCTAGGCGTGTCGACGATCGTAACGCCGGTCAGCTCAGCAACCTGCACGGTAATCTCCGCGGCCCGCGGCAATTCCAGCTCATCATCGGTGCTTGCAGCGTTGTTGGTGCCTTCGGCCGTGACCCACCGAGCCAACTCGGAAGTTGGAATCACTTCCCGATCCCCACCACGCAGTAACTCAACTTTCGCGGTAGCGGGAGCTGTATCTGTAATAGCAACCCGGATTGGTGCGCTAGTGCAGGTCAAAGCATCCACCGGTAATAAATCGCGCTGCCTGATCAATGCATTAATAAGTGAAGATTTTCCTCGTTTGACCTCACCAACAACCACGACGGTACCTGTTCGAAAGGTTGCCCCTAATAGCCCAACAGCCCGATCCGCTGCCTCCTTATGACCATATCTTCTCACTATTTCCGCAGCACGTGCCACAGATTCTTCGAGATTACGCGGCGGAGCACCGGATTTCACTTGGGACATACAAAACTTTAAATAGAATTAACGAAGGAATATTTAGCAATTACCTTTAACAGCATAGCACTGAGAATGATGCCGATTAGGTGCTGTTTTTTACGAGAACATGATGAGATAAAAAAATTTTTATGATGCCGGGAACAAACTAAGCCCCTCACGCATTCCATTGGCGTACTACTTCAAAGCACATCCGGTTATGAAAGGATCATATTATGTCCGGCACTGAACCAACCATCACCAGCGTTGACGCAGCAGGAAACCCCGTCACGGGCACCGTCAAAGGGGAATACGACACCGACGGTGACAAGAAGGCCGACACTTTTGACATCGACACCAACGCAGATGGACGCGCTGATACCCGCATCATCGACGATAATGAAGACAACAAGGCTGATGCCATTGAATATGACACCGATGGTGATGGCGCTGCCAATGCCCGTGCAGAAGATATCAATGATGACGGCGCCCGGGACAAAATTTCTACAGACACGGACCATAACGGCAAACTGGATACTGTTTTTAATGACAGCGACCGCGACGGCGACTACGACACCAAAGAAGTTGATACTGATGGTGATGGGAACTATGACACCACGATCAAAGACTCTGATAGTGATGGTATCGGTGACTCCTATTCCTACGATACTGACGGTGACGGCACCAATGACTACTACGAGTATGACCACGATAAAGACGGAGTGATTGACAGCACTTCCGGCGCTGACCTGCGTAGCGACGCCCAACGCAAAGCTGTATGGGACTCTCCAGCAGTAGACAGCACCGCCGCTGCACCTGCTTCTGCTCCTAGTGCTGCTACCGAATCGAATGCCGTTGACTCTGCTACCGCCGAGCCTGCTCCTACGGTAGATCGGACAGATATTGACCTCGATGCTGATGGCTTCAGCGATGCCGTAGCCTTTGATTCCGATGCCGACGGTATTTTTGAAGCTTTAGAGGTGGACACTGGCACCGACAATATCACCGACACCCGCCTGATTGATACCAACAACGATGGTTACGCCGACAAGGCTGAATACGACACTGATCTCGATGGCTTTGTTGACAGCGCTGACATTGACACCAATTTTGATGGTCAAGTGGATATTCAGCACACTGACACTAATAATGATGGCATCTTCGACCACGCGCTCATCGACAATGACTACGATGGAATCGCTGACACCGAAGCCCTAGACACAAACGCCGATAGCGTCTATGACACCTTTAATGAGGTCCATAGTTCCAATGAAGCACCTGATATGCCTGATGTTGACTTCTCCAACGATGGGATGGTTTAGTGCTAAGGCTCCAGATTGAGGCGGAATTAGGGGGTACTTCCACCTCAAATGTGGAGGTCACGATGAAGAAGTAGCGCTATTGCGTTATCTGAGAACATAATTCTCAGCACAAGCACTATCATAATGTGGGAGCCAGTGCTGCCTCAAAGTTGTCCAGCATCTAGGTGGTATATAGATGACCAGTGCAAAGGGGGATTGTAAATCTAAAGCAGATAGAAATTTGCTCACCATTGTCGCATTAAGTGTGCGGCCTAGGTTTGATAGCTGGAAGTTAAAAGCTGCAGGGTGTGTACCGTAAGGAGCTGCGGGTAACGTCCAGCTAGGAATCTGGACGGCGCAATGCTAAGAACACCACAGTATGCGGCGTCGATACGCAAGCTGGTATGTGTCGAAGTTAGAAATGCGCTGGCCTTAACCTGATAAGAGACTGCCTACAGCTAGCATTGCTAGCTGTGACTTGAAAGTATCAGCGTGTATATACATAGGGGTGGGAGTTCGATTTCCAGCTAGGAATCTATCAGCGCGTTGTTGCAGGTTTCGGCTGATGGGTTTTCGCTTGACAATACGCAGCAACTTGCGGGGATGGTAACTCCAAGGTGAGATGGAGGTATCAGCTATCAAATCGAGCATCTACAAGCCAGCAGAAAGTAGATAATATACTATAACGTTGGTTTCTGCTGCTTATGGTCCTCTGCGACGTTCATACCGCAGATTTTAATGCTTCCCACTTGCAGATACAGATTGACAGCTGGTGGTTGTGAGCTGCGTGAACAATAACTCTGGGAGCTATGTGGAACTTCCAGCTAGGAATAGTGTCGCAGCCGCCTCATGCTTGCAGCACAGTTACTTTTTATTGGTCTAGTGAAGCTTATCTAGGCCCCAGCTCCGCTGATCTAGACGCATCCTAGACTTTGATAGCTGGGAGTTCTGTGCTGCTGGAGTTGTAGCCCTAACAGCTGTGGGCAATTTCCAGCTAGGAATACCTGCGGCAAGGGCTGCATTCATATGAATAAGATGGAAGGCAAGGGCTTAGGGTTTTGGAACAGAGCATCATCCAAACATGGCACTAAGCTGTCTCATATGACTACTGCAATTACACCGGGAATGATTACTACGGATTGTTCGGATGCCCGCGCGCTTGCTAAGTTTTGGTCTGAGGCGACTGGTGCACCTATTTCCGCTGACTATGATGGGTTCTTTGTCATGGTTGATACCACCCCAACGCTGGGTTTTCAGCTTGTAGAAGACCCAACTCCTGGCAAGAACCGTATCCATATTGACTTTCAATCCCAAGACCGCGAGGCTGCAGTAAAGCGTTTGGAGGGATTAGGGGCGACAGTAAAGTCTGTCGAAACACTGCCAGACGGTAGCTTCACTTGGACGGTAATGGCAGACCCAGAGGGGAATTTGTTTTGTGTCGGCGAGGGGCACTAGAAGCCCTGCTTAACTTTCTCGCATCAACTCGTCTATGAATGTCCGGACTTCAGCGTTGGTCATGGCTTCACCGAGTATGGCGGCGCGGTAGATGAGACCTCCGATGATGGCGTCGGCAAGCGTGGTGGGGTTGCGAGGGGTTCCGCTGTCCTGAATGAATTTGATGGCTTGGTTGCGTGCGGGATCGATGATTTTCTCTCGATATATTGTGCGCAATTGAGGGTCGCTGTTCCGGTGTATGTCTAACGCTATTGCCATCAAGGTGTGGTTGTCTGCCCCCAAGATTACCGAGCAAGTATCAATCAAGCTATCAAGATTATCTAAACGTCTAGGGGCAAGAGCTTTTTCCATGGTGGCGACAGTCAGGTGAGCAAGCGTGGGCCAGCGTCGGTAAATGGTGGTTTTTGCAACACCAGAAGTGGCTACGATATCGGTTATGCGAAGTCCGGAATAGCCATGTTGCGCGAGTAGCTTTAATGTGGCTTCGAGAACTGTGGCATCGATTTCGGGATTGCGGGGGCGACCTGCTGATTGTGTCATAGGGAACAGTTTAACCCCAATTACGAAACCCGTGGTATCGTAATTGTTAGGAGGTGGACATGAAACCTATGACACGGCTAAGCCTCGGACTATTCACTGCATGGGCGCTGCACGATGCAGAGGAATTACTCACGATGGCGAAAAACACCCAGAAACTACTACCACAGTTGCCACGTTGGGTGCCGATACTGGTGACCAGCCGGATTCGCAACGAGGGAATGGCACAGAAACACGTCAACACGGCATTAGCGATCATGGCGGTACTCGTTGCGATCGTTTCGGCCCAAGGGGTCCGCACCCAAGGTCGATCAGCTCTCTTCCGTGGGGCAGTATTGATATTTGGAGTGCACGGATTCACGCATATCGCTTCTACAATCGCGACGCGCGGCTACACCTCTGGTGTGGTCACCTCCCCGGTGGTTGTTATCCTGTACTGGCTACACGCACGCCGCGTATTGCGTGAGCATGGCTTGAAAGATAACGACCCACCTGCGACCCGCGCGGCGTTATCGGTGCTGCCACTGCTGTTTGGGTTGCACGGGTTTGTGGCTAAAATGCTTGATCGGTGAGTGCTTGTTGCTTTTCAGCGGTTATAGTTTCCCATTCGTTTCCCGCATATAAAAAGCATCCGGGAAACGAATGGTAGCAGCTTGCCAGCCAGATTTTTCACTGGGTAACCGAGCGGGAGATAACAAGGAAACTCGGCGGATTTCGCGTGGATGGCCGTCGTAACGCATGTGGTGTTGGTTGGGGAGTGAGCGAACGGGGTACCAACCTTCTTTAGCTGCGGCATTAAGGTGGGTCAGTTCCTCATCGCGAGTGACAGGGCCGAGGATACGTAGCTCATTATCGGCGACGGCTTGGTAGCTGGGATCGAAACGTTGTTGGACTGCTTGGCGAGAGATGCCAAGATGCTGGCCGATTTTCGCCCAGCTTAGTCCCACGTCGTGGGCAGCGCGCACCGCTTGGGCTTGCAATTCCGTGGCCAAGCGAGCTAAAGCACTGAACTGATCGATGGTCTGCAAGTGCTGGTTGTCGGCTGGATCGGAAGGGAGCTGACCAGCAATTTTTGTCAATTCTAATGCAAGTTGTGCCTCATTATTACTTCTCATTAGGTTTTATCACCTGGTCGCCATGCGGGAGTGTGGCTTTGGGTCGAGTAGCGGTGAAGGTAGAAGGCCATGAGTTTGACAATGTAGATAAGGGCGAATGCTATACCTGCCACGGTTGCGATGAATGCAAGCGGGATCGGTGTGATGAAGAGGCTGCAGAGAACCAAAATGAAACTAACAATTGCTATGGCGAGTAGCCATTTTCGGGTTTTGTGGATGTGGGTTGAAGTGTCCATGAGACAAGTTTAGCTTGCCTGGTGCGGTAGGAGCAAGTTTTTCTTGCCTATGAGTGGGGTGGGCTATAGGCGGTGATTAGAAAAGCTGCCCCTCGGAGCAAAGGAATTCTCAGATCTGTTTGATCATTACTCCCGTTCGGGAATCCAGCTTCATCCTTATTTGGGGCAGCTACTGTTCTTTTTACTAGGGATAATTAGCTGAGTAGTGAGGGCACCAGAAAAGTCATCGCCGCTTTTCGACGAGCTGTTAGAGGCTGTCCCCGCACTGATTACGGTGATGTACGCAATTCCTCGTATCCTGGCACATCTCCGCTTTGGTAGCGCTGCCAGGTCTGAGCGAAGAGTTCTCCATGTGGTACTAAGACGGGACAGCCGGGGAGTACTGGTCTGCTTACACTAGCTTCCCACAGTAGGTAATGTGGTGCTTTCCACATTTCTATGGCTGGGCCGGTGGTTGATTTTCCGAGCCATCCGCCAGCTAAGAACACCCTACGCCCAGAACTAGCCCGCTTACCTTCTACCACCAAACCGCGCTCTAATAGTTCGGATGCAGCAGCATCTAGTTGTTCCTTATTCCAACCGTTCCATCGTTTTACCAGCGTATCGGTGGGCGTGGCGAGGCTGAGTATTTGCAGGAAATAACAGGCAGCATCTGCGGACAATCCAAGCTCGGCCTGAACCTCGGCGACCACCGAAGTCGCCGATACCCGTGGGTCTTCTGGAGTTCCGTTATAAGCAGTGCCGGATACTAGAAAATCTAGCCACTGATCTAGGTAGCCTTGTGATACTAATGTGGGCGAGAAATAGTAATCCAGCATGTGGTAACCGGATCCTGCTTGTTCATAACTTCCGCCGAAGGTGTAGGTTCTTCCTTCTAGTTTCCAATTTCGGAACAATTCCAACCGAGAAGCAACTTCCTTAGCAGCAGCAGATTGTGGTTCTGCTAAGTGCATGAGGGCGAAATAGAACCGAAACGCGGCAGCTACTCCGCTTGAGTCAGCTGGTAACTGGGCTTTTTCGCTGTAAATCTCTGGTGGCAGCCATACAATATGCATATACTTGTTCAGCACTTCAATATTGGAGTCTTTTAGCTGTATCCATGGTTTACCTAGCTGTTCTTGCCACCGATTGGCTATTGCTTCGATATTTGGTTCCCTAAAAAGATAATCTTCGTGCCAACCAGTCATGAGGTAATCAATAAGATTTAGCCGTGACGATATTAAAAGCCTGTCTGTGTTACGAAGCGTAGTTGTGGTATCTCCCAGAAGCTTTGCGTCTTCAGCGTTGTAACCAGAGCGACCTGGTTTTTGTACTACTCCTACAAGTACTAAGTGCCAGACTTTAGGCGGAAGTATCGTTACCTCAGATAGCTTTACCGCAGATTCGCGCAACATGGCAATGTGGTTGGCGCGTTGCTCGTCGTTAAGTGGGTCGCGCCAGTTGCGGATTTCCGTTAACTTGGCAAGAAACTCATCTCGGGGCATAAACATCGCGAAATGGCTATCGCTGTCTTCCAGCGAATCAGCAGTTTCGGGTCGAAGTAATGCCGAATACTTCAAATAGCTCTTTAGTACAAGTGTGTTGAGGTTGCGCGCTCGCAGCTTTTCGACGTCAGCATTGTAGCAGATTTTACTGAAGTAGAGGCTTGGGTTGCTGAACGAAGAGACAGGTTTGCAGGATTCAGCAAACCTCAATTTGAGTATTGGCTTTTGCTACTTTTCCTAAAAGCTACCGGTGTCTCCACACAAAAAGAATGTATGGAAGCTTTGGAGAAACATGTTCCTGATTATAAAAAGGCAGATAAGAATTTTTTTGAAAAATTGGATCGAAGTAAGATTGAAACAGCGATAACTCATGCAGGGGAACTACATAAAAAGTTGACCGAAGGGTCATCGATTTCTGAAATGAAGAAATTTCCTGCAGCTGTGACTAATCTTCATATTTTAGTGGAATAGATTCTGGATAGATTGAGGTGAGTGATGTATAGCTAGTTTTCTGGTAAAACCACTAGCCTGCCTAGCCTACAGTGCCCATGAGTTTCCAAGCTATTACCTAGATTGACACTAATCCTCGATTAGTTCCAATATCCCTGCGATTAAGCATTCTTGGTCTGCTTTAGATATTGGGGTGGATTGTGTGCTGGTATATCCCCAGGATCCATCTGCAGCCATTCGGGCGATCAGGCATCGAAGGGCGGTGTTATCAAGATTTTCAATGGGCTGTTCTCCTTCAGGAAACCAGCGGTGATACACAAGCAGCCAAGGTTTTATCCATTCGGGTTCGTTGGCAGCTTCTAATATGAACTGCATTTCGACATTGCTTGGCATTTGTATTGCGACTTGTACATATCCTTTTGTGCGCTCTATAAGGGTTGCTGCTTCAGGCTCTTTGCCGATGGCATTGATGAGTTCTTGTTCAATGCGGCTAGCAAGATCTTCGTGAATCCCCGTAATTAAGGCGTGTTTGGTGGGGAAATGGTATAAAAGCCCGCGCTTGGTTACTCCAGCTTCTGCTGCTACTGCGTCAAGCGTGAGTGCTGCAATGCCCTGCTTTTCGACGACAGTCAGGGCTGCTTGGATCAACTTGGGTCGTGCGCTTGGTCGTGCCATGATTTTTCCTTTCGTTACCAATTAGTATACCATTTGTTGAAGTTTACTAAATGTTGAAGTAACTCGAAGGGAGATATTGTAATGGATAACTTATCGGCACGAGCCACCACCCGCACGTGGATAGGATTGGCGGTGCTTGTGCTGACCATGCTCCTGATTGCTATTGACGGAATGGTATTGATCTTTGCGTTAGCTGAGATAACAGCGGATCTAAAACCTACAGGTACCCAGCAATTGTGGATGCTGGACATCTACGCATTGATGCTTGCGGGGCTACTGATTACGATGTCGTCGCTGGGTGATCGCTTTGGTAGGCGTAAGGTTCTTCTCATTGGAGCGGTGTTATTCACAATCGCTTCAGTGATTGGTGCATTTTCTGCATAGCCGTGGATGCTAATTGCCGCCCGTACTTTACTGGGAATCGCTGGTGTGATGATTATGCCAGGAACACTGTCGCTTATTCGAAATATGTTTCTTGATCGGGATCAGCGTCGAACCGCTATGGCTGTTTGGTCAGCATCTGGAGCGCTTGGGGCGGCTACAGGGCCAATAGTTGGTGGTGCGATCATTGAAGCTTTTAGTTGGCATGCAGCGTTTTTGAATATTCCAGTGATGGCGCTATTGCTTGTTCTAGCACCGATATTTGTACCTGAAAGCCGCAATCCTGAATCTGATCGCATCGACATCCTCAGCATTGCACTTTCACTAGTTGGAATGGTGTCGTTTGTTTATGCGGTCAAAGCCTTTGCTGAAGGTAAAGAACTGACTATTGCTGCTATCACGCTTGTTGCGGGTGCCATCTTGATTATTCTGTTCGTCTTGCGACAATTACGTATGGAAAAGCCGATGCTAAATGTCCGGTTGTTTCGATCTAAGTCGTTTACTGGGGCAGTACTGACGGATTTGCAACACTAGCAGCCTTAACGCCACAAACCCCACCGTGGCAGATCGCTGTCGTGCTTTGTTTTGTTGGCCTTGGCGCTGGTGTCGGTATGACGTTGACTAATGACATCATCATGAGTTCGGTAAAACCTGAACATTCTGGTCAAGCCGCAGCGATCAGCGAAACTGCCTATGAACTTGATACTGCATTTGGTACTGCGATTCTTGGTTCAGTGCTACTTGGCTTTTATCGGGCTGGCCTTACAGAGACCGCCCCAGCAGAAGTTCCTGGTAATGTGCTTGATGCTGCGAAGGAAACCCTCGCTGCTGCGCTGGTATTTGCTCAAGAAATACCAGGTTCCATGGGAGAGTCTTTGGCGGCGGCAGCGATTGAGTCATTCACTCATGCTCTTGCGTTGACAGGCATAATTTCTGCGGTAATCCTGTTTGTGGTGGCAATTTTTGCTGGAGTTATGCTTCGTGGGGTGTCTGCTCAGGCGGATCTGACTACAGCGGATCATTAATTTTATGGTACAACTCCAAGACTTCTGCTAATGAAGACAGATGCGTAACGACAACATCAAGAACTAGGCCAGACAAAGACGACAAACAAGAAAACCACTAAGGGGTAGACAATACTTCGTCATTGCTGAATATGACTGGCTGGGCGTATTCTAGGTCGGGGCCGTCGTCGTAAAGTGCACGTAAATAGGTGTTCAACTGCGCGTAGTCACGAAATTTCAGTGCTTGGTACGGTTGGTCAAAAGCTAGCTTTTCCACGAACATAATGCCATCCTCATGTGGCACCGCAACACCAACATGGCCGATAAATAACTGCGCAGGTGTATCCAGAGTATCGTGGATAAAGACACTGACTATCTTGACATCGGGGTTTTGAAACGTAACGTTCCTATCACGAAAATACTGCTCAATATCAGCAACATGTTGTTTTGGATCATGGTTGCTTGTGGTTTCAATCCGACCAAAGACCTGCTTAAAGGCTCCCTGTTCGCGTTCAGAAAGCAAGGGGGTGGGGGAGTTTGCAATGGCATCTTCATCCAAGAAAAGCATGGAATTATCTGCATCGGACTGTTGTGGGTCTAGGGTGACCAGATCTTCGGTAAGTAAAAACGTATTGATGCGACAATTCGTACCAATAAATTCCGGGAAGCGCTTATTCCATAAATCCGACATTGCGACTAGGGAGTAGTCAGCAGGGTAGGGACGAAAGCCACTGGGCAATAATGAGTTTTTAGCTACAGTATCGTTATACAAATCAACCTGGGCAAAGAATCGATCCGCACTTGGGGCGGGCACACCTGCGGTAAGTAACGCCGTACGAACTTCATTCTTGCTTTCCTCATCCACAAGATTAGATAAAGTCACCCCGTGTAAAGGGCTTGTTGTAGCTGCAGCTGCCGTATTGGATTGCACCGGCTCCTTCCCGTGCGAGGAAGTAGGGTTGATAGGTGGTTGCGTACAGGCAGTCAACCCCAACGTGGTGCTGAGGCAAATACCAAGAAATATCGAACCACTACGCAGTTTAGCCATGACTTTTATTCTAGCGGTATGACCTGAAGCTGTTATCGCTTATCGACGTTCGAACGCAGCATAAACTGTGGTTTATGGTTTGAATGCAAGATGAGCAAGTAATCTCGGCAGGTTGCTGTATCAGCTGTGCGGGTGTCAAAATATTTTTATCTGCTTCGGCCATATCAACCAAGACGTCAATGTCACTGGTTGCGGTGGCAGTACCGCGGGTAATGGAGGCGGATAACTGGGGTTAAATGTTGAAAGTATGTCTGCCGTTCCAGCCTACATTTGTCGCCCTACCGTCCTGAACATCTCGATCGGATTCACACACATAACGCCAAATCGCGCTGCAACATCAGGAATCTTTGCCTTCTTGGATTTGGGATCAGTTACCGGCTTTTCATAGGTAACAATAGTGTATTTTTCCACTGCGGCTGCAGCAATAATCTTGGGATCTGCACCTTTAAAGAATCTTCTTAATTCCTTGCTGGGAAACTCAGGTTGCCGTTCATACACCATCCAATTTGTAATTTCAGCAAGTTTTTGAATATGCCTAGTATTCTCTTCCAAAATATGTTGTGGTAAAACCTTTGCGGCCACCCAATCGGTAGTCCACTTCTGCTTATAAACTCCTAGTTCATCATGCACAGACTTGGGAATCATTGCTTCACCAGCGTCCAGCATTTCTAAGATCTGCACCCAGAAATTAGGAACAACATCTTCTGGGTAATGAAAGTCAGCCGCCGTCATTAATACATTCGCATCCAGCAAAAACACTAGGCTGCCTCACTTACACTATCCATGAGTTTTCGGGCTGTATTGTAATTTTTCAGCCCCAACAGGTGCAGAGCATCCGTGATTTGCAGCAGATCCGACCCCATGGCATTAGCTGTTGCACGGATGAAGCGTGTCCCTAACCTTGGTCGCATATTATTTATGGCATTGCCCTTTCCTGCTGGTTTTGTCGTACCTTGGTACGAGCTTTCTTCAATTATTTCTTCTGCTTCGTTTCGTGGGATCAGACCTAGATCAACACTGCGCCAAACTACAGCTTCAGGGCTTACCCCTAATTTATGAGACAGTCGCTTTACTATTTCCGAACCGGAGTCATCCCATTCCTGCCGCAGATATTTTGCAGGAATAAGAAACTCAGCTGCAAAACGATTACACCAGCGCTCTATTGTCGGTGCACCATCCGTAGTCTCTCCAGAAACCCCAGGTTCGCCAAGCAGGACATGTCCAAGCTCGTGGGCAAGGCTAAAAATCTGTCCACTCTTGGTATCTCTTGTGTTGATGAAAATAAGAGCATAACCATCTTGTATCAAAGTGAAGCCACGAAACTCTTGCAAATCCAATGGACGATAGGTGTTGTTCTGTACCATTGAGCTGCGCATCACCAGAACACCTTGTTCTTCAATGATTGCTGTAAGTTCTGTTATAGCTCTATCACCATAAGAATACCTACCAGGTTCCCACCCGATAACTGACCGCAGCATATGTGCCGCTTCTTCAGGATTATTTGCGGTGGTGTACCTTTCCAACAGTTTAATGTGGTCTAGACCAGCATCTTCGGCATACTCTTTGTACCAGTCAAGACGCGCCTCACAGTCATCAATAACTTGTTCTAGTTCGGGACTTGGTTGCGAAACGCCTGTGCTGCCAATTGTCCGAAAATCTGGCAGAGAGATACGCGCTTCAAAGGGGTGATCGAGAAGTAGAAAAGGAAATGGGACATGAGCTTTCTCCGCCAATTTCTCAGCTTGCCGAAGAGTCGGTTCACCAGCTCCCTCAATCCACAACGGAAGTTTTTTGAAGTCTGATTGTCGTGAGAGTTCCTCGACCGTGTGACCAGTCCTTTGTACTGCCCATCTCAGCACTTCAGGGGTGATGGGAACCCGAGTATCCAAGTTGTCACCTCCTTCTTGTCCTCTGAACCTATGGCCAATAGTACAGTAGACAGTGCGATCCCTGCAGCATCCCAGTGACTTGCTCACTAGCAGACTTAAGCAGTGGGAGTCAGTTCTAACTTATAGCCTAAAGATCTAAGAACTTTGCTGATGGTTTGCCATGAAGGATTACCTGTCATGCTTAAAGATTTATAGAGTGATTCCCGACCTACTCCTGCTTGTTTTGCAATATCGCTCATGCCCTTAGCTTTTGCAATATCGCCTAATGCTGCCTGTAGAACACGTGGATCACTATCTGCAAGCGCTTCGTTTATATAGGCCTGAATCATCTCAGTGCTATCTAAGTACTCGCTTGCATCCCAGCGGCTGAGTGTTACTGCCATGATTAGTCCTTTCGAATCTCTGCTGCAAGCTGTTTAGCTTTAGCAATGTCTCTTAACTGTGAAGATTTATCGCCAGCAAGCAGTAAAAGCATCATGCGGTCACCGTGAACTAGATAGTAGATACGGTATCCAGGGCCTATATGAAAACGCATCTCGTGCACACCGTCACCAACGGATTTGATATCTCCTACTATCTCTCCCAAGGTCTGGATGCGACGCAAAGCGACCATAATCTTGGCTTTCGCAGTTATATCTTTGAGCTTGCGAAACCATTTATCGTACTGCTCTGTACGGTAAATTTCCACACTCCAAATGTATCCTGTGGGATACTATATGTCAAAAGTTAATATGCCACCTGACCCAAACACTCACCCCAATCCGCCACGAATCTCACCCCACCGATTCACAAACCGTGCAGGCGGCAGTGGCTCACCTTCGGCGAGTTTGCTCAGGAAACGCAGTGTTTTCATCACACCCGCCCTTGTGATCGGCACAGATTCTACAGCCACAGAACCAGCCGTGGCGTTATCATCGAAGAACCCGACAACCTCCGTAGCCGAGTCTCCCCGTGGCAGTTTATAGCAATGCTGTTGTATCCATGTGTGGCATTCGTGGACGTCCTGCTTCCAGGTGCGCAACGGAACGCTAATCAATTCCTGCTGCCATTCGTACGCATCGCCCATCGACTCCAACGCCCAGCCATCCCATAACTTATTGAAGGCTGGAATCCCTCCAAACTCGTCGGCAAGCGACCACCATTGCACCCGCTTTTCGACGAAATCCACCTGCACTCCCGCAACCGGCTGCTGCGCTGGCGGATTGTGGTGGTAAAGCACAGGCTCACCATCGGCAGCACGATCGCGTACCTGGATGGCAACGCTAAGGATTGCTTCTGGTCCCAGCTCGGCAGTATCCAGCAAAAACCTCTCGCCGTTCCAGGTCACTGTCTCGCCTGATTCCAGCCGCACCGAAAATACGCCTTGATGCTCGTAGCTATTCCATGGCAGGAACTCACTGGTATCGGTGAGTTCCTGCTGGTAGTGGCGTCTATTAGCGAAAAAGGGTGTCGGATCAACGCCCGCCATCCGTAGCACACCCCACTCGCTTTCGGCAGACCAAATACAACGCCAGCCTGGCCACGTGTATTCGACGAGCGCGTTGATAATACGAGGCAGATAAGCTGTGTAGCTTTCTTCCGCCCAGACGACGGTTTTGGTGGTGGTGTCGATGAGGAGGGAACCTTCAATGAGCAGGGCGTTTTCCCACTGCGCAGGTGTTTCGGCGCCCAGCGGCCCCATCTGCCGCACTCGATCAATGGTGTGCTCACAACCATCAAGGGCAATGTCCGCACCAATGGTCATAGCGGCCCAATGGTCGTAATAAAGCTCCCAGCCTGAGTTGGTTTTTAAGATGACTCCGAGACGTGAACCCATGGGTGGCCTTTCTGGGGGACGGTTTACCAGAAAGGATAGTTAAGCGGTGAAGTCCAAGCTACCCCCATTTCGTCTTCGGCGAAGGCGATAAGTTGTTCAACGGAGAGCTGGATTGTTGATCACTGGCTCCCTCTGTGGTGGAGTATTTTTATGAGGGGAATACTGGGAAGAATAACACCGAGGCTCTCGAAAGCAAGCGACTTGCTGCGCTTGACAATGATGTGAAGAACCAAGTGGGCGCAGAGCTTGGTCTGTATGTCTACATGCTGGTAGACTCTAGAAATGGGATGCCGTTTTACGTTGGGAAAGGTGTGGGTTCACGTTTTGCTTCCCACGGCATTGAGGATGAAAAGGCAGCTGACTCCCAGGAAGAACAATCACTAAAAGTCAGCAAAATTAACGAAATTAGAGCCGTCGATCTTGAGCCTGAGATCTGGATTCTCAGACATGGCATGAAGACCAAAACTGAATACACTGCAGTTGAAGCAGCTGCAATAGATTTGCTTCATTCCTTTCCGCTTCAGAGACAGCACGACGCTGGGGCAAGAATCCCGGAGCAATATATGTAGCAGTTAACAAATGCTCGTAGGGAAGCCACACGTGGTCAAGGAATCCGGTTATTGGACAACATCATTGACGAAAAAGCAGTGCCGCCATTAACGGTGAAAATTCCGCTGCTTCTCATCACATTCAAGCCGTGGGTACAGCTCGAAGAAAAGGAAGAAATTGCTGGTGATCGTTGGTGATAAAGATTCGGTTCGTCCACTAGAGTGCGGTCACATACCTAGATAACAACGCTGAGGAGGCTTCTTGTCTTAGCTCAGCTACGTCTGACAGGAAGCGTTCGCCATTTTTCCATTTCACCACCTCGTCTGAATCTAATAGCACAGAGAAGGCTCCTTGATAATCAAAGTGTGATTCTAGAGCGGGAACTCACTGGTATCGGTGAACTCGTGTTAGCCTAACTCCTGCCCGTCCGCAGCACACTGCGCACCCCTTAGCGGATCAGATGCAGTTCCAGCTGGGTTACGTCTGTTGTTCGACTAGCGCGTTGGTGATGGGGGCAGATAGGCTGTGCCACAATCTTCCACCCACACGACGGTTAATGGTATTGATTAGCAGCGAGCTTTCGATGAAAGGAGCATTATCCACTGTTTCGGGGTTGCGACCCCCATCAGTCCCATAGCTCACATCCGACCAATAGTCTGAACAGGCATAATAGTGTTAGTACAGCTCCCAACCTGAATTGGTTTTTGAGATGAGGCTGAGACCCGTGTCGATATGTGACTACTGGTAGGGGGTAAAGATGGTTTTGTGTGGTTACTACTGAGGGGAGTTGAGGATAGTTTTAATGAGCGTATTTACTAGATTAGTTACTATTGTCTGGGGATGGCAAGAGTAATACATTGACTCGTTTGTGACTATTGTAGAGATATGGCTAGAAAGAAAGAGAAGATAGTCCGCGTTTCGTTTTTTGAACTTGTTAATGAGCCAAATATACGTTTGGGTGATGCTAATTGGGCGGATCGATTGGCTAATATTGATCGTAATTGTGCTCCAGATGTTCCTTACAATGGTCGAACACTTGACGGCAAGGTATTTGAAATCGATGGTGCACTTGGGCTTTCGTTATCTATTGACCGAATTATTAATCCACGCGAGCGTCAACGTGGCACGGGTAACCGTAAAACTATGCAGCCCTCAGGAGAAGATTATGATGCTTCTGAGGAAACAGTGGTGATCTTTTTTGAACGCAATATAATCGGTATTCTCCACACTGGGCAGGGAGCCCCTTCTCAAACTGCGGTTGCTCACTGGTTATCTGTTTATTCTCGACCGGTATCAGCTGATCAGAATTCTCGGTGGAAAGCTCTACCTATTACGAGGACGGATGTTTATGAGGCAGTTATTAAGCAAAAAGGGTGGAAGGTAACCGAATCTACTTTTAAAGTGGAAGCAGAAAATTTGGGCAAAGCAGACTATGGTTTCCTCGGGCTTGTAGAGAAGATGTTCACCGATACCGAAGAAGGATTCTCTATAAGTGTTACGTTTCAGGCTGGACGACAACGTAAGCCAAGAAATACACAAAAATTAGATTCTTTGGTAGAGAATGCACTAAATACCCCTAGTATGGATGCCATTAAGATAAAGGCAAAAGGAGAATCAGGCCCTCAGCAAGCTTTTAACCTTCTAGAAGATCACATTACATACCAAGTACCAATCGAATATCACCTATTTGATGCTGCTGACTCTGATTTCTTGGTTGTTGCCAGTTCGGAGATTCGTCGTGCTTACCATGAGCTTAGAGATATTTTAATAACAAGAGTCCCTGAAACCGTTGAAAACCTCTAAACACCCATGCTTTTTTCAGCATATATAGCACGATCCCCTAAAAGTGTTCGATTTATATTTTTCCCACTTGTTTGGCGTATGGGTATTGTTACCTTCGCTTTGTGTAATCAAAGTTGGTTTGTTAGCCTAACGCCGTACGGTGAAATATCAGGTGATCTCAGTGGAATGTTCTATGCAGTTTCAGCAGTGTACGGAGTGATCGCTGGTTTTACCATCACAGCATTGACGATAATTGCAGCAACAGATTCAGAGTCAGTGAAAAGTTTGCGGGCTAACGCGCAATTCTCTATTCCGGTAAAGCTGTTATGGGCAGTATTGACTCTCATTACGTATTCATTAATAAATGCGCTAATTGGTCCCATGAGTAACAAGGAAATAGCGATAACACTACTTGTTGTCTCGGTGATTACCGTGTTATTTGAATTATTAGCGACGTCATTTCTGGTGCTTTTAAGCACGACGCCGTGGGGGAGACACGGTTCAGTTTGAAAATTTAACAATGGGAAAGTCCTCACGATAATCGATCTTGTCGCTGACTATTGCTATAAGTTGTTCCCTGATCTTCTAGCAAAAAATAGATTGGTAATTCTGTGAATTCCTTTTTTTGTTCTGGGGGCAAATTTTCGAAACAGATCCGTGCTTCCTCAAAACTGTTAAGCAAGATGCAACAAGCAAGTTCGTAAGTTTGCCAACCATCCAGGTCAACGGGTAAGGATCGCTTTAGATTAAGAATCTTATTTTGTTCTTCTGGTTTTAGTCTCCGCAGTCGGTATAAAATTTGCCATCGATTAATTTCTTGAGTGATATCTGTACCTTCTAGCGTTTCAAGCCACTGGTTGAGTTTCCAGGCTGCATTCAGAAAATCTAACCTGAACTGTGAGCAGGAATCGGCAGAGCCAAGTAGCTTCAATATAGTATCAGTTCCTTGCATGAGTGGATTAGCTGGATCGAGTTGTTTTTTATGTATTTCTACGACCTGTTCGAGATTCAAATTCAGAGTTCGGACAAAATCTTCTTTTGAAAGGAGCTGGTAGGCAGTTATTGTATAATTCTGGGGATTTTCTTTGTCTTCATTGAACCAGCGAATACTAAGATCCATGTCTAGAGAGAAAAGACTGTAGCATTCCCACCGATTGTTAGCCGGATTGATGTAATATATCAGTTGCAAAGATTGCTTGCCGATTCTTAACTCTTGCCGTACGGGAGTATCTGAATCAAGTACCGGTGATTGTCCGTATACAAAAATCCGGACAATGGTTTCAAGTTTTTCTAAGACTTCCGGCGTTAAATCGTCAACGAGTACTTTGTCCGGGTCGACCTTAAGAATTTCAAAAAGACTAAACAGGTCATGAAAAATTTGGTACAGATTGCCAAGCTCTTGGTAGTTGGATTGATGATCTATAATGGTAGTTACAGTTTCACCATTGATTAAAATCTGGTCTGTAGTTCTCCAGTGATGTAGAAAAACTATATCTTGATAAGCGGAGTAAAAATTCTTTTGAGTTGTGTATGTTATTTCCGCTGAGGCGTCTTTTATATTGAGCTTGAATTGCAGTCCAGGGCTCAAAACTATTTCTACTATATGGTCATTAATCCTTCGTCGTTTACAGTTTGGGAAACTTACCTCTCCAGAATTAAATGTGAAATTGCATTTGTGGTAAGCGTATTCAGCAGGAATTATTTGGAGAGCTGAGTTTATTGGAATCTGAATACCGTTAGTAGTAGTTATATCGATAACTGCATCCACGCCCTTTGATCCAACCCAACAAGGCCGTGATTGATCTATTTCCTCTGCGACTGTTATATCGATCTTCTTGATATTTTTCATGATATCTTCGGATAAAGAGATTGCTTTAATTCGCTGCTGTTTTTCTAAAGCGAGTTTACAAATTCCCATAATCTGACGAGGAGTAGTTGGTAGAATCTTCAAAGGAACATTTACAGTTTTTTGTGATTCCTTATTACGAATTAGATTCTCAATATCAAAAGGGAATAAATAAGCAAAATAAGTGCTCGTCAACTTTCTATTATCTTTCTGCATCATAACAACAAGGAGTAGTGCGCCACCTGACTTCATCAGTGCCTTAAGATCGTTCAATGGTAGAGGAAACGCAGTGGGGCATGTGTTGAGATTTTTTACTGTTTTCCCTTTGATCTGAACATTAAATCTGCCAATCAGATTTTCATTTTTGCGATTACCGTTGTCGTAGACACGAATTTCACCATCAACTAACGGAATCTTATCTTCCGAGGTGAAAGATGGGTACAGCTGCTCACAGTCGAGAAATATGTTTGTCACGACGTTAATAGCTTTTAATTCAATTGATGACACTGTGTACTCCTGGAAAACTCGCAGACAAGAGAGGTGTAGCTAGCGCAAAAATAAAATCTGTATTAACCAATCATAGCTGGCTCAATGACTGGGGTTACCGCCGTACGTGGATTAAAGCCCGTGAAGCTGGATTTGATGTTGGCCGTGATGGGGTTGTCTACAACTTGCGGACAGTCCAAGATGAGAAAACCTCATTAAATTGTCGATTTTGGCAGTTAGGTACCGTGTGCTTGAGTGGTTGGTACTGGTCTTCTAAAAGGTAGATAATTAGTTTAGCTGCAGATTGTGCTGGCTAGTACGCCTTCCGCAAAGCGAATCTCAAATCTACAGCAGTTAATAGCCGAACAAAATAGGCTTAAGATTCTCCTGGTCGCCAACCAGACAGATATTTATCTATTAAACCAATAAGAGGTGAGTCACCATCGACTTTGTGTAAACGATTGCGTGCGGTTTCCAGTGCTTTTTCGTCACCATTGAAAACAGAAACTAGATCATCCCATTGAAGCCGCTCCTCGACATGGATTTTTACTCCGTTTCCACGTTGAAAGCGTCTGGTTGTCCTTGCCGAGCTAAAAAGGGACCTAATTTCATCTATGCTATCAAAAAAGAATGGATCCGGTTCTTTCTCTCGCTGATCCCATTCTTGAAGAGTAATTAAGACTCGTAGTAAATCCCATTCTTTGTCTGGGAAGGGGGAGTGTGTACCCTTAACGCGCTCATAAAACTCTGTTTTTATTCTCTCGGAAAATTGTTCGCTAACAAGTTTTAAACCCACGTGTTCTTTGTATCTGACAAGATTTATTAAATATAATTGTGAGGAGTAGGTTTGGAGTTCAGGAATAATTTCAGATACTGTTTTTTCACATTCAGAAACGGAATCCAGACGTCTTAATAAACGGTAAATCAACTGCTCGATGGTTATTTCGGACCCAAAGACGTCAAGTATACTACTAGGTTGTTTATGGGGAATTTTTGGAATTAGATTCAGGAAGACAATTGATGCTGGAATTGCGGCTTCGGCTGGAAACTGAGACTCAAAAGACAAGAGCTCGCTGAGCGTATTTTCTAAATCGTCATCTTCCAGCGATCTGATATGGGTTTCTAACTCGTTTCGATTACTCAAGACCTGAAATAATGCTTCAGCTTGAAAGAATGAGTGCAATCTGTGCGAAGAAAAGTGCTCAAGATATCGATTAAGGAAATCGATATCACTTACGCGGTGTTCACATTTTCTTTTTAGTAGAATATTTTCTCCAACTGGATTATATGACTCAATATATCGACATGCAGCGGGAAACAAGTGGTAAATGAGACTGCGTACTTCGTTCTCTCTAGCTCCAGCTTTGGCAATGAAGTTCTCAAGCATACTTTGGTATGTTTCGTTTTCGTCCTTCTCATGCTTGTATTGAGTAAGCGCAAACTGGAGGGGCTTCAATTGTGAAAATATCTCAGGCTGAAACACTCTTAGGGTTTCTAGCGCTATCAAATCGACCGTTTCAATTTCGGAACTGAGGGCAATCAAGGTTGGGCGCATCGCAAGGGTGAGTCTGTGAATATCTCGAAGATTATTGATGTATGGCTGAATAGTATCAAAGAAGATGGTGGGCCAGATATTTTCATTAAATCGAAGATCTTCCTTATCTTCTAAAACCTGTCCAAGTGCTTTGAAGGTTTCCTCCTGTAGTATCTTTTGCGGTATTAGTGGTAGATCAAATGCAAATTGAATAATTTTTTCGAGGTAAGCGCGACCAGACACATTAGTCTCACTGAGGGCTGCCTCTACTCTTAATCGATCAAAGGCAAGCAGGTAAACTACATTTGGAAAGCTAGCAGTAAGGCGTACTAGCTTAAATATGTCTCTGATTTCTTCAGAGGAAAGTCGGTCGATGTCATCTAGAACTATTAGAATTGGATGTTCAAGCTTTTCAAGGCTATTCGCAACTTTTTTCGTAGCTGCTTTGCTCCTTTCTCTTTTTTTAGTTTGTGAAGTGATTTGTATGTTCGTATAGACCGATCCAACCATTTGCCAACATACGGAACGTAGGCCAGAATACTAAGTGCATCACTATATTCGGAGATTGCGTCTGAGACTTTGTCGAATTTTGAGTTGTTCATGAGCTTAAGCTCAACTGCAATCTCATGAAAGAATATCTCTGGAAGTTGTTCTGACCCTGAGAACATCCACGGGTTGAATTCGATAACAGGGATTGTGGAGGTCTCTTCAAGTTCTTGTTTCACCAGATTGATGAAAGAGGTCTTTCCTGAACCCCAAGCGCCCATCACACTTACAACTGCACCTTTGGTGGCATCAATAGATCGAAGGGTCTTTACGAATAGTTCTGCCAGATTTTTTCGACCGAGCAGATCGTCTTCTTCTTTGATGATTGGATTATCAACTGGATATTTCATTATTGAGAAGTGTGATCTTTCTGTGTGTGACAGTGGATTGGACTACAGATAGGAAGGGAATGGCAGCAAGTGGTTTGCTCTCAGGGGTGTTGATATCATGCTACATCAATTGAAAACTAGGCACTGGCTCAAAGTAAATGTTGCATGGTAACTGGATCCCTAGCTTCCCAACGCACCGTTCATTCCAGAGGTCTTCTCCACTATCAAAACCCCTTTCGTCCCCCCATCGCTGCATAAATATGGGAGAATGCTTAAAATCTTTAGTGGTTCCTGTAATTCCTCGAACCATCCTTCCAACCATAAAACCCCACCCCCACCTCACAAAAAGGAAAACGCCAATGATTACAGGTTCTCTTAAGAACCAAGTAGACCGAGTCTGGGACACTTTCTGGTCAGGCGGAATCTCCAACCCGATGGATGTAATCGAGCAGTTCACCTACCTGCTTTTTATCCGTCAGTTGGATGAGCGCCAGAACGAAATCGATCAAAAGAAACTCATTGGCATCAAAGTCCACGATGAGGAAAACATTTTCTCCGACCAGCAGGAGGACCTACGCTGGAAAAATCTCATGCAGATTGGCGACCCAGATCAACTACATAGCACTGTCGCAACTCAGGTTTTCCCGTTTCTGAAAACCATCGGCACCGGTACGCTTTCCGCACTTTTCCAGGACGCCACTTTCGGAATCAATAGCCCCTCTACGCTACGTAAAGCAATGGAGCTGATTAACGATCTCGACATTAAAAACCGTGACATCACCGGCGACCTGTACGAGTATATGCTCTCCAAGCTGGCCACTTCCGGCACGAATGGACAGTTCCGCACCCCACAGCACATCATTGATCTGCTGGTAGAACTTATGGCTCCGCAACTCGGGGAGAAAATCGTTGACCCCGCCTGCGGCACCGCCGGTTTCCTCATCAACGCTGCAGAATGGATGAAACGCACACATAAAGAAGAACTCTACAAACCTGCAGCACGCGAGCAGTTCTACCGCAACACCTTCACCGGCTACGACTTCGACCGCGCCATGATCCGCATCGCCGCCATGAACAGCTACATGCACGGCTTCGACGAGCCTAACATCACCTACCGCGACTCCCTCGGCGAACTCCCCACCCATGAGCAAGAGCTTTACGACGTCATCCTCGCCAACCCTCCCTTCGCTGGCAGCCTCGATGCCGAACGAGTAGACCCAGCCATCCGCAAAATCACCAACACGAAAAAGACCGAACTGCTGTTTCTCGCGCGCTTCCTCACGTTGCTGAAAGTCGGTGGACGCGCGGCAGTAATCGTCCCCGAAGGTGTGCTTTTCGGTTCCACTAAAGCGCATAAAGCACTGCGCAAAGAGCTGGTAGAAAACCAGAAACTCGATGCAGTTATCAAACTCCCTTCGGGTGTATTTAAACCATATTCTGGAGTATCAACCGCCGTCTTATGCTTCACTAAAACCAACTCCGGCGGCACCGACGAAGTCTGGTTCTATGACATGCTTGCCGACGGCCGCAGCCTCGACGACAAACGCACCCCACTTCTTCCCGAGAACCTCCTTGGCCCAGCACCACACGAGGTGGTCACAGAAGAAAACCAGTTTGCCGATCCAGTCCCAGTTCAACTAACCACAGAACAACTAGAGAAAAACAATCTGCCTGACCTGCTCGCTAGGTTCCATGACCGCAACACAAGCGAACGTGAACGAGCTCGCACCGACCAAAGTTTCACAGTTACTATCGACGACATCCGCGCCACCGACTACGAACTGTCGATGAACCGCTACAAAGAAATCGTCTTTGAAGACGAAGAAACCCGCGACCCACAAGAAATCCTCGAAGAGATTGCAGCGCTTGATAGCGAAATCGCCGAAGCACTCGCCAATGTGCGTGGTCTGATTGGAGGTGCCAAGTGAGCGGATGGCCGATGGTGAAGTTGGGGGAGTTAATGCGAAAAACTAAAAGTATCGATCCTCGAAAAAGTCCAGAAATTTTATTTCAGCTTTTTAGCATTCCTGCGTATGATAATGGTTATCCAGAGTTAATCAGAGGTAAAGAAGTTGGCTCTTCAAAGACTATCTTGCAAGATTCTGACGTCGTTTTATCAAAGATCGTTCCTCATATCCGTCGAACTTGGGTGATTCCGAGAGGGGACAATCGCATCGGAAGTTCAGAGTGGATAGTATTTAATGATACGAGATTCGATCCGATTTTCGTAGCTGAGTATCTGAAGTCTGATGTATTTCATCGGCAATTATTGACTACTGTAGCTGGTGTGGGTGGTTCGCTGAATCGAGCGCGACCCGCTGCTGTCGCTGATTTGAAAATCCCCCTCCCACCCCTCGACGAACAAAAACGGATCGCGGAGATTCTGGGTGGCGTGGCTGATGCCGCTAAATCTGTAGATGAACAGCTTCGTCAAGCTAAAACTTTACGAAGCTCTTTGGTTAGCTTTGCTAATACTTTAGCGATTGAGCAGCGGCCGATTGTTGAGTATTTTGATCTTAACTGTAAACAACCTCGAAACATTGATGACCACGAGCCAACATCGTTTATTCCAATGTCAAATGTGGATGAGACGTTTGGAGTTTCCCCAATTCCAAGTACTTTCTCCGAGCATAAGAAAGGCTATACCTTCTTTGAAAATGGAGATGTCCTGCTGGCTAAAATCACGCCTTGTTTCGAAAACGGAAAATCAGCGATAGCGAAACTGCCAACACGTTTTGGGCATGGTTCGACTGAGTTTCATGTTCTTCACCCTAAAATCCTAGGCACGGTGGATTATAGAATCTCAGTTCCACTAGTCGCGGCTATTATCAAAGAACGTTCTTTTTTGAAGCCAGCAGAAAATTTCATGCGTGGTAGCTCTGGGCATCGACGAATCCCTGCTTGGTACATAGAAGGGCTGAAGGTTCCAGTACTGAAAAAAGCTGATCTTAAAGTAGTTGATGATGCGCTAGTCAAGGTAGATGATCTATTAAATCTCTACCACCAAAAACTCACTCTCCTCCAGGAGCTACAGCGTTCCCTGTCCGCACGTGCGTTCGCAGGTCAGCTGTGAGTGTCGGGGTGGCTTGTTAAGGTAGTTCTTATTACTACTTGAGGAAGGATTGCTCATGACTGCGCCGCAGCCTACGAACTTTGCATTTGTCGGCCGGGTATGGCCGGAGTTGCTGATTCATTGTCGGAATGTGGAGCAGTCTGCGGTGAGTAATCCGCGCGCCGCAGGGGTTGAGGCGCGCTTCACGCTAGAGCGCCTCGTGGACCACATCAGTGAAGCCTATGGCTTAAGATCCATCGGTGGTTGGACACTGAACGACAAACTCAATCATCGTTCCTTCAAAGATCGGGTTAATCCGATGATCCACAGCAAAATGAATGTGCTGCGGCGTTTCGGTAATGACGCTGCTCACGGCACCGATCATATTGATCCTGAGCGCGCGGTTCGTGCTACTGGCCAGCTTTTCGACGTCCTCTGCTGGGCTGTGGTTAACGTTTCTAATAAGCCGATAGATCGTGCTCAGTTGCCGACGTTCAATCGCGACATTGTGGTTAATGCGCCCAAGCAGCGTGCCCAGAGCCAGGCGGAGATTGCGAAGCTTCATCGCCAGCTACGCCTTGCGGTAGAGGCTGCGGAAACCACAAAAATGTTGCTCAGTGAGCAGGAGGAGTCGTGGCGTAAGGAACGCGAGCAGCATCTGGAACAGATCGCGGCTTTCCAGGGTGAAAAAGATGAGCTTGAACAGCGACTGGAAAACGAGCGGGCGCTGTTTGAGGCTGAGCTTGCCAAGATGCGGGAGGAGATTGCTGCCCGGCAGCAGGTCGATACCAGCGCAAACTTTGCTATTAGTGAGGCAGAAACGCGCCGCGACCTGATTGATCCTGCACTCGCTGAAGCGGGCTTCAGTGCGGAAAAGGGAAATCTACTGGTTGAGTTTCCAGTCAATGGTGGCCGGGTGGATTATGTTCTGCTCGGCGACGGCGGCAAGCCCTATGCCATTGTGGAGGCGAAAAAGACTAGTACGTCTATTGATGCTGGGCGTCAGCAAGCAGAATTCTATGCCGGTGAGCTGGAAAAACAGTTTGGCATGCGTCCGATTATCTACTACACCAATGGCTATGAGATCAGGCTGTGGGATGATGCTGCGAATCTTCCTGGGGTGGGTGGTTATCCGCCGCGTGCGGTGGAGGGGTATGCCACTAAAGATGAATTGTACGCAATGATTCGGCGGCGGAGTCAGCGGCAGAGTTTGGAAGCGGTGGGTGTCGATAAGCGAATTGCGGGAAGGCCGTATCAGACGATCATGCTGCAAGCCGTGGCGGAGCGGTTTGGTGCTGGGCACCGGCGGGCGCTGTTGGTCATGGCGACGGGGACTGGGAAGACTCGGACGGCGATTGCGTTGGTGAAGAAGCTCGCGCAGGCCGGGTGGGTGAAGAATGTGCTGTTTTTGGCGGATCGGAAATCCCTGGTCAAGCAGGCTGCGGATGCCTTTAACGAACACTTGGAGAATATCCCTGTTGTGGATTTGTTGAATAATCCTCAAGGTGAGGGGCAGGTGTTCTGTTCGACGTATCAAACCATGATTAATATGCTCGGCGGGGAGCAAGGAAAGACGCGGAGTTTTAGCCCGTATCATTTCGACCTGATTATTGTTGACGAGGCGCACCGAACCATTTATCGCCGCTACAGTCGGATTTTTGACTATTTTGATTCGCTGTTGCTGGGGCTGACGGCGACGCCTCGGCAAGAGGTGGATCACAATACTTATGCCATGTTCCACCTAGAGGACGGTAACCCCACGGCGGATTATCCATTGAACGCTGCGGTGGAAGACAACTATTTGGTGCCGTTTAGGGCTTTTCAGTGCGAGTCGGTGATTCTTCGCCAAGGTGTGGCCTACAAGGATCTTAGCCCTGAAGAGCAGCAAGAATGGGAAAACCAAAACTGGGGCATAGACGAAAACGGCGAACCCATTGAGATGCCTAAGGAGGCAAATCCTGCGGAGATCAATGCCAAGCTGTATAACAAAGACACCATCAGGCAGGTGGTTGGCCAGGTGCTTAAGCATGGTATTAAAGTTGCTGGTGCGGATCGTATTGGAAAGACCATTTTCTTCACCCGCAATAAAAGGCACGCTGATCTGGTGTTTGATATCATTTGCGAGACGGACCCGCAAATCCGCGCCGCCGTTATCACCCATGATGCTTATAGCAGTCTTGGTTTGATTGATCGGTTCAAATCTACGGCGAAAGATGCCATTGATATAGCCGTTAGCGTGGACATGCTTGATACTGGGGTGGACGTGCCCGATGTGGTTAACCTGGTATTTTTCCGACCAGTCTATTCCAATGTGAAGTTCTGGCAGATGATTGGCCGCGGCACAAGGCTTTCAGAAAACCTCTTCGGTAAGGGGCTAGATAAGACCGAGTTTTTCATCTTCGATTACTGCGACAACTTGCCACGCTTCAACGGCACCGATGGTATCCCGCCAACCGAAGGCAGCCTGCAGCGCTCCTTATCAGAGCGCACTTTCTTACGACGCCTAGAGCTGGTGGAGCTCCTCCCTGCCGAGGACGACGTGCGAGCTGGCGTGGTGGAAAAGCTACGTAGTCAGCTGGAATCGGTGCCGAAACGCAGCGTGCTTATTCGTCCCGAAAACCGCGAGGGTTTGGAACGGCATTGTACGGCGGAAGCCTGGGACACTATTGATGTTAAGGCCTTAGGTGAATTGGCCTATCTACCCTTTGCTGACGAACCCGAGGATGAAGAATATGCCAAACGCTTTGACTACCTGTTGCTGAGTTTGCAATTGGATGTAGCGCGTGGTGATGCATTAACGGAACGAAACCGCGACCGATTAACTGCGATTTCAGGCCATCTGTTAGGCAAAACCAATGTGCCTCGGGTAGCAGAGGCCGCCGAAACCCTCGAACACTACAGCACTGAGCTATGGTGGGAAGGCATTACTGTGGCCGAGCTGGAAACCGTGCGACGTGAGCTGCGTACTCTGGTTCAGTTCATGGATCGTGGTTCGCGTAATACCGTGGTCATGGACATAAAAGACGAACTGGTTGAACCTAAAGAAGTTGATCTGTTGCCGGATACGGGTGGTTTGCGCAGCAGTGTTGAAGATCGTATCCGAGATGTTTTAGAGCGCCACCTCGATGACATAGCGATTCAGCGAGTCCGTAAACTCAAACCCCTAACAACTGTTGATCTGGAATCTTTAGAAGAAATCATTGCCGAAGCCGGCGTGGAATCCGTTGATGAACTTCGCGAAAAAATCAGCGGGCAGTCCGTAGTGGGATTCGTGCGTGGCCTCATTGGTTTGGACGAATCCGCAGTGGAAGAAGCCTTTGCTGACCTGCTGGAACACTCAAGTCTGAACTCGGTGCAAATGGAATTTTTACGCCGGATCATTCGAGTTTTAAGCAAAACTGGTTCGCTGACCATGGAGCAGCTTTTCGAAGAACCTTTTAACGAACTTGGCAGTGTTGTGGATGTTTTTGACGGCAATATGGCGGTTGTGCTGGACTTGCGGGCACGGATTGAACAGGTGAATGAGGTGGGGTAGGGGTTGGTGTGGCTGCGCGGCTGCTGGCAGTGTGAAGCCTAGTACTTGCGGGATACGCCCGCCAGTGAATGTGCTAAGTGGATGCATATTTGATAGGCAACTGCTTAGAACCGGTAAGCCAATGGCGAGAGTTGATACTTTAGTATCAACTGGTTGATTATCCTTGCTGTCTTGTTATCTTGTTATCTTGTTATCTTGTTATCTTGTTATCTTGCTGGTAGGCTGACATCTGGCAGCCAGGATTGAGCCAATGTGCAAGAATATCCCGGGCCCCAACTCCGAAGCTCGTGCATGCACGAGCTTCGCGTCTATTTAGCTTAAATAGGAATTAAAGATGTTGCTTGCATATATCGACGAAATCGGGGATCCTGGGCCTTACAAGCCTACTGGTGACCCCAGAACTTCAGGCATGCCTGCTTTTGGGTATGCAGGTTTTGTTATCCCAGGACAGCATGCTCGTCAATTTGGGGCTATTTTCACTAAAAAGAAGACAGAGCTTTATCCATCTACAGTTGCCGAAGCTGGACATAAAGGTAGGTGGGAAATAAAGGGAAATGAGTTATTGTATGCCAAAGTGCTAAAGGAACGTCCACAAAATCTTCGAGTCCTTTGTTCATTGATCGCAGAGTTGAAGGAGCTTGGAGGTAGTCTATTTTATTATGCGGATGAGAAGCCGGTTGGTACTCGAAGACAGACAAATACCGGACCTGAGGATTTTGAACAGCGAGAAACTGTGGCTATGCGGGAATCACTTAACCGTCTAGCTCGACATGCTGACTATAACAGTCTTCCAATTCTTGTGATGATGGATCAAATCAATGAAAAGTCCAGGGTGCAGCGATTACCTAAAATGTATGCCCATATTCTAGGTCGAGCTACAGAACATGAAGATATGCGCCGGATAGTGGAGCCTCCAATGCACATCGACAGCAAACTTTCTTCAAATATTCAATTCGCTGACTGGGTTGCTGCGCTGATCGCTAGGGCAATTGATCATCAGCTGGTGGACTGCTCTCGTTATCATTGGATTGCTGAACATCAAGCGCTGGAAAAGGTAACCAAACGTGCTTTTACTTATGAATCAAAACTCCACTTCTATCAGCGGTCTATAGATGATCTAGTTCATTCAAAGATTTTCGACATTTGCAGACCTATTCAACCTGTTGGGCTGCGTGGTGATAACTTAGAGGCGTTGCAGCGTGTCCGGCTTGCAACCCAAGCGCAGCATAAAAACTGATATAGCGATTACATTTCAATTTGTGGTCGTGATGGTTAGTACTTGCTGGCAGCGATGCCTAGACTTAGCTAAAATAATGATTTGAGTTCGTTTGGTGATTTCTACCCTCCGCTGAAATCTTTGGGTTGAATCCAAACCTCACCCCCGTTAGCCTCCTCAATTGAGCTTCCACCTAGGGTGCTATTTTTGGCGATTTCTTGTAGTGCTCGCAGGTGTGCCCGCCAATGTTTTAAGCCATCAGCTGTGGGTTTCAAATTAGTGCGAGGGCGTTTACCCACAAAGTCTTTTTCGCTAGCATGAATCCGTCCTTTTCCAGTTCGGTGATTCTTCTGCAAAGTGCGGAATCAGAAACTTTCAGTTCGGTGTGGATATCGGCGAATGACAGTTCCTCGGCTGCAGCTAAAGATGTCACTAGGGTGGGATAATTGTTGCTCTAGCCACGGAATCTGTGAAGAACCAAGCTTTTCTGCAAGCTATGGTGGGGTTGTCTACCAAATAGAGGGCAGGTCTGTTGCGAGAAAGCCGGACGACAAGTGTACAAAAGAATAAACTTGGTAGTAAGGTTATTCTTCCCCTGACAGCAGAATAGCCTTATTTATAGAGTACGCCCAATTACTCACCATCAAGATAGGAGCAGGCGATGGCAACGAGCGATTGCACGTGTGCCCGTTAGAGAACTTGCTAACCAATCTACTTTAGTCACTACTAGCACATGCTGCCCCCATGCCTTATCTAGAACACTTTCTAGCCTTAGATGGTTTCAAGCCACAGTAGAATACTCATTATCAACAATCATATTAACGCCCTTTACTCCTAAAGAACGTAATTGCTCTCGCTGGCTGGCCACGCCCTAGCCTAAAGTTGAGCACCTAGCGTTTTAACATAATCAATCTACGCCATAACTCATTTCTCACCCCGCTTGAATGGCCCGAACTGCGCTCTTTATAGTCAAGCCGACTATCAGTCACACCTCGAATTGATTGAATTAACTGCTAATTATCAGTTAACGTGGACCGATCACCAAACGCATCAATAATCGTTCTATCCTCATCGCTTAAACCCTCAGGATTGCTGTTAGCTGCAATATACATAACGACCTCGTTGGCCGCTACTAATAAACGGTGTTTGATGTTATCCCATTCGTGAGCACTAACCCCGTATGGCTCAGCTGTTTGAGGATCATAAGTTATCCCTTTCATAATCGAGCTGTGAAAGTATCGTGGTTCAAACCCTGGATCGTATTCAGCAGCAAGTTTCATTAAATCTTCTATGCTGTATTTTCTTGAGGAAAGGATGGCATCTAAGTCGAGGAGATCGCGTATATAACCACGGCCAAAAACTGCGAGGGTTTTAGTAGCGACAACATCGTTTTGATGCAAAACCGGTCCTACCTCTAACACTGGCGCTGGATGTGCTCGCCAGTCCACTCCCATATCAATTTCAGTTTTTAAACCGGTCTCATCTTCAACAAGCAGCGTGGCAAATGTATCAGCGCTGCGCCCTATGATTACTGTCCAACCACTTTCTTGCAACCGTTCAACCACTGCATTCCGAGCAAGCTGGAAGTTTTCAACATCAAGCGAGTTTGTAAACAAATCAATATCTTCGGTTGGCCGCGCAGTAAGTCCGTGTTCCCGTAAAGCCCCTCCACCTGCTAACACAAAACCTTTATCAGCACAAACCGCTAATACTTTAGAAGTAATCTCACGTTGTATCCGCGTGAGGTTAATTATTGAATTCACTTCGTCCTCTGAGTTCGGGGAACCGGTCTTCCCAAGCTTGGCGTACTACTTTGTCCCAAATCAGCCGTGGCCATAGCCGAATTAAGTGGTCTTTATTCACTACGGTGACTAAATCTTCTAATATGACTGCGCTACCTAGTACCTCTCGGTACATCGGCCATAACACCTGATCATCTTCCACATTAATGACCACTGGTTCTGGTTTAGCCCAAAAAACCGAATGAGGAATCGTAACCATTCCAGTTGCTGGCCCTTTAAGATCATCCAATGAATCCGGCACAACGAAGGGACGTCGAAACCGCGGCCGATCAGTATCTACCTGATGTGTCATTACCACATTCTCCTAAATTCGTTCTATGTAGCTATTGCGTTTAAGGTACCTCCAACGCAATAGCTACTGCAACGGGTAAATGAAATTTTTCCAGGAAAATCCTCTTATCCGGCCCCAGATTTCAGCGTTTCTTTTGTTGATCGCCAACTGCAACAAACCTTCACTGCAACCACGCATCTACTGAGTTTTCTCGCCAGAGTTTTTGTACTTGAGGTGTAGCACTACTAGTGTGGTTTTTTATTATGGCGTTGGCTGTTTGTTTATCATCACTTAGTCATTTCCGTTAAATGGGGTGTACATGTAACTAGCATCTCCTCCGCCATACCCCTATTTCGTCGTAAAGCTCACAGCCCAACTTGGGAGTTGTATCAGGGGTATTCCCCTCAATACCAAAACAGCGCATTTTCGCATTTGATCCCGAACCCACTTTTATGCCTATTAAAGCAGGAGCTAGGTCCAGTAGCTATATTTTGGCCATCTCCATTACTTTAAGCAACCGAAATTGGGGCGACCAGATGCATGTCATTATGGGAAAAGACGTCGACATTAACTCCATATACTTCTTTGATTATTTTCGGAGTGAGTACCTCAGTGGGGGAGCCTTGGGCGACGGGCTGTCCCTTCTTCATCACAAGCACCGTGTCGGCAAATCGTGCGGCTAGATTGATGTCGTGGATGGCGATAAGTCCAATGGCATTGGTTTCTGCAACCCAGGTGCGCACATAGTCTAGGAGGAATAATTGCCGTCGTAGATCTAATGCACTGGTGGGTTCGTCTAGTAACACAATTGACGGAGAAGTTACTAAGGCTTGGGCTACGCCCACTAGCTGGCGTTGGCCGCCGGATAATTCACCCAGGTACCTGTGGGCGAGGTCATCAATACCTAGAGATGTCATGGTTTCTGCTGCGCACCATTCAGGATTTTTTGTGGCTCGCCGAGCGGCAATGAGAACAGTTTCATAGGCATGGAGCGCGGCTGAACTGGGGAGATCCTGTGGTACATAGCCAATATATTGACGTAGAGCGCGACCAGTAAAAGTTTCTGATTCTCGGTGAAAGTTGATTGTCCCTGTGTGGCGGAGTATCCCAGCGATGGCTTTGATGAGGGTTGATTTACCAGCAGCGTTGGGTCCCAATAAGGCGGTTACTGTGCCACCTGCAAGTGGTGCGGCAGTAAAGTTGGAAATCACGGAACGTTTACCGTAGCCAACCGAAATGTTGTTGATGTTGAGTTCGTTTACCATAAGTTGCGCTTCTTGGTGATAATAAGACCTATAAAGAATGGCACCCCAACGAGTGCGGTGATAATACCTATGGGAATGGCTACACCAGGGATAATAATCAAGCTTAAAGCATGGGATGCGCTAAGCATCACGGCGCCGGAGACAGCCGCCGTAGGTATGAAATAGCGTTGGTCTTCCCCTACGAGCATGCGGGCAATATGAGGTCCCACTAGGCCAACAAAGCCGATGATTCCAGAGAAGGCCACAGCGGTTGCCGCAAGAAGGGAACAGAGAATGAGTACGATAACCCTTAGCTGGGCAACATTAACTCCCATGGCTTGTGCGCGGGCGTCGCCAAGCTTAAGGGCGGTGAGCCGCCACGAGAGAATGCCGAAAATGGGGATAATAATAACCAAGGTTATTACTAGTACTAGATTTCCCGCCCAAGTGGCGCGGGTCATCGAACCCATGGACCAAAACACTATTTGTTGCAGGGTTTCGGTAGTAGCACGATATTGGATTAATGCAAGCAGCGCTTGAAAGAGGAATACCAGCCCAATGCCCAATAGGATCATTGTTTCAGCACTAGCCCCGCGCCAGATCGAGGCGCCAACAATAACAGCGGTGGCGATCATGGAGGAAAGCCAAGCCACCACCGCTAGGTTAAATTGTGGTTGGTCAATTGCTGTCCAACCCAACACGATGGTGGCAGCACCACCGAAAGCAGCCGAGGCGGAGATTCCTAAAGTATAGGGCTCAGCAAGTGGGTTCGATAGGATGGTTTGCATTTGTGCCCCTGCTAAAGAAAGAGCGATACCAACCAAAAGCGCCATCACTGACATGGGTAACCGCAGCATATAGAGCACGGTGTATTCTTGTTCGCTGAGCGATGCTGGTTGAATAAGCCCCCGCACCACATCAGCAAAACCCAGTTGGATGGGGCCAACCACAGTTGCAACAATAAAAGTCGCTAGTGCTACAACGGTGAGGGCGAAGATAATCATCCACCGTTTGCGGGTGGTGCGGCGGTGGGTGGCAACAAGTTGCGCTGATGCTTGTTCTGTGTTGGTGTCGACCGGTGATGCTGGGCCAGCAGTTGCTGAAGCCATATCAACGGTAGGACGTGGGGAGGTGGTCACTATTTTCCTTAGCAAAGAAGGTGTGTTGGGCAAAAAATACAGCAATCCTTGGGTTTAATTTAGGGTTCCATTCCAGTGAAGAAGACACCGCTGGCTGGGAATGCCTGGTACTCGTTATGAGCTTTTTGCCAGTGAGCGTTGACATCAATATCGGAGAACAGTTCTGGATGCAGCCAAACAGCGAATTGTTCTAATGCTAGGTAGTTCATAGGGGAGTCATAGAACTGGTGCCATACGCCGTATAGTTTATCTTCCTTGGGTGCATCCAATTGATTGAAGCCCTTGGTTGCTACCACTCCACGTAGTGTTTCAGCGGCACGGTCTTTGGTAGCAAAATATCCCAACTCCACGTGAGGGATAGCTTGTTTCTTATCTTCTTTTTTCGACCCGGCTTTTTCAGGATCCCACGAACCACCAGTAGCAATAATTACGTCAGGGTTTTCAGCGATGACTTTTTCGGCAGTGACTTCACCCATTTCGGTATCAAGGATATGGTCACCGATATTGTTACCACCAGCCGCATTAACGAACTCACCCAGATTAGCTTTATTCACAGTAGCGCAGCAATCTACGAAGCCAGCGGCACGCCATAAGAAAGTCTTGGGGCGTTCCTTGTCACTGAGTTTTTTGGTGCGTTCAGTAATTCGATCGACAGTTTCTTGCCAGTCCTTGTTAAAGTTTTTGGCTTCTTCGGTTTTTCCAAATAGTTCACCGAGCGCTGTGATGGAGGTGGTGGTGTTCGTCATGGGATGCTGCCGGAAGTCAGTGACAATATATTTGATACCAGCTGCGTCTATTTTATCCAGCATGCCAGTGGTTTTTGCGGCATCATAGTGGTCGGCAGTCATGACCAAAGCGTCGGGATTATGTGCGATCAAATTCTCAACTGTCACGTCGCCTTTAGCAATGCCGCCGATCTCAGGAAGCTCCGCAACCGCAGGGAGTTTTTCCACTAGTTTTTCTTTAAAAGATGGCGCAGCGGTGGTGAGATCAGAGCCGAGAGCCACTACCTTGTCAATCGGATTTTCCTTGTTGAGGATCGAAGTGGCAAAGAGCGCCCGGCCTTCTCCCAAGATGATCCGTTCTGGTGGCGAATCAAAGGTGACAGTGCGGTCTTTGACGTCTGTTATGGTAATTGCCGCTGCGTCGCTTTTCGACGCATCCGCCGTGCCAGAACCGGAATCAGATGTGGTAGTACAAGCCGAAAGTGTGAGTGCAGCAAGGACACCCGCTCCTAATAGCTGAAGTTTACGCATTCCTTCTCCTTGGGATATGCCTAGTAGAAAAGTTGTAGAACTTTGGATCAGTATACACCATAGTAAGGTGATGTTAAATAAAAATATTATTACCTTATTTTATTTGCGATGCTGCAGGTGGATTCGCTAAAATGCCAAACCTAAACCCCAGCTTCTCGTTAATTTGTAACTACATTGCTGGATAGTTGTTTCTTTTATTTCTAAAGCCTAGAAAGTGTCCTGATGCTCTGCATTAAACTATGAGTGATGCTGTGACCGCAAATAAGATGACTCAAGACGGGGAACCTAACAAGCCCCTCACCAACCCTTGCGCTAGCATCAACAGTGATCTGCTTTGCTTGTATCAGACCCCATAGTTCCTAAAGTCTAAAGATGTGCCCATGTCTCGCCCGTTTATCAATAAGACCTTCCCAAATTCATATGCCGCTGCAGTGGAGAAACAGCGTTGACCAAAGAGGCAACGGCTGCTGGGTTAACTGCTAAGGAATCTGAGCTGATTAAGGTTCGGGTTTCGCAGCTCAATGGATGTGCGTTGTGTCTCGACCTGCATGCCCGCGAGGCCCGAAAAATAGGGATTCCGCAACAACGCCTAGATTTGCTACCGGCTTGGCGTGAAGAAAACATCTATACCGATCGCGAACGTGCAGTGCTGCGCGTGGCTGAGGCGGCGACTCGGCTGCCATTAACCGAGCAGAGCATCGCTGATCTAGAAACGGCTCAGCAGATCCTTGGCGACGATCTCTTCGGTGCAGCCGAGTGGGTAGCTACTGCCATTAATGCCTTCAACCGGATTTCTATTTTGAGTGGTTACCCAGTCAAAGAACGCAATGCTGATGGCAGTCTCGTCCGTGGTGCGCAATAGTGGTTTAACCTCCTAAATAAAGAAACAATCCCCACCGAGCATCGCTGCCGAAAACTGCGATTCTCCTGCCGCCGGTAGCACCGCAAAACCGCGACGAACACATCGCAAAACCGCGACGAACACATCGCAAAACCGCGACGAACACATCGCAAAACCGC
>CAUQSW010000002.1:0-122637 GCA_963520895.1 uncultured Corynebacterium sp.
CAAACCCAACCCAACAACCAACAACAAACCCCACCAATGAAAAATCCGGGCTAGGGGACTTGGCGCAGGCAAATATTACCACCGACGTTACTGATTTGGCAGCTGTTACCGCCGCTATTGATGCAATTGTGCAACGTACCGGACGCATTGACGGTCTGGTGAATAACGCCGGAATTAATCTTCCCCGATTACTGGTAGATGCCGCGGGGAAACACCCCGAATATGAACTTAATGATGCTTCCTTTGACCTGATGTTTAACGTCAATGTCAAAGGCGTAATGTTTGGGGCGCAAGCAGCGGCTCGTCATATGATTGATGCTGGTGGGGGAGTCATCGTCAATATTTCTTCAGAAGCTGGACTCGAAGGCTCGCTGGGGCAGAGTGCTTATTCCGCTACTAAGAGTGCTGTCAATGGGTTTACCCGTTCCTGGGCTAAGGAAATGGCACCGCATAATATTCGAGTGGTAGGCGTAGCCCCTGGCATTAACGAACCCACCGGGCTTACCTCGCCAACCTATAATGAGGCACTTGCTTATACCCGCGGTACGACTCCTGAGCAGCTATCACCTGATTACGCCAAGGTGATCCCGTTGGGTCGTCCCGGTAAGTTGGAAGAAATCGCCGATCTAGTATCTTATTTACTTTCTCCCCGGGCTTCGTACATCACTGGGGTCACCATTGCGATTACTGGTGGGAAATCTCGCGGCTAAAACCCTTAGGCGAGGCAGTGCGATGAGTAGGCTCAGTAGACTCTTGGAGTATTTGGAAACGGCACTCACCGTTTCCCGGGAGGATCTTTCCAAAGCAACCGGCGTCGGTACGCGATCTGTTGAAAATGACATTCGTGCGCTTAACCGGTTGCTGGCTCCCACCGCACACATTGTGTTGGAACAAACTGGTCGATACCGGTTAGTAGTGCTTGATCCGGAAGGATATAAACACGTGCAGCTCAGCACTCATCCTGCTGCTGCAACCTTTAACGATGATAGCTATCGTCATGCCTTCATTTTTGAATCTCTGCTGGTTGCAGAGGCACCAGTCGTGGTGGATTCGCTGGTGGCTGATATGAAAGTAAGCCGCTCTACTGCCATGAAAGATGTGGCTAAGGTGCGAGCTATTGTCTCTGAATTTGGCGTGGAACTAAAATCCCGCACCCATGTTGGCTACTGGTTAGAAGGGCCAGAACTGGCAATTCGGCAAGTTATCCTCGATGTGTTTTTCGATGATATTTATTACGGCACAGTCTCTACCTGGCAGTAGGACATTGTCGATCGAGTAGCAGCTGCCTATTCCCTTGATGGTGAAACGGCAGAGCGATTAGCACGGTGGCATACCGTGGCGATTGACCGGATACAAAACAAACACCCATTAGTAGAGTTACCTGCCTCCTTTGAGCAGCTCATAGGTACTGCTGCTCATAGCTGCGCCACAAGATTACTGGCAGAAACCAAGTCATTTTTGCCCATGGTTATCCCAGACGCAGAGGCGTTATTTCTGGCATTGCCCTTAGCATTGCTGCGCAATCCGGTAGTGGAAGAGGAGTTTTCTCGGATTGAACTCAGTAGCGCTGATCAGAATTTGGTGCAGTCCATCATGATGGAAATTCGAAATGAAATGGATCTTGCCCTCAATGTTCAAGATTTCAGTTCTTTAGAGAAATTTGTGCAGCATATAGCACTACTTGTGAATCGGATGCGCTATAACATCAAGGTAAAAGTCCCGCGGGTTTCGGCCATTCGAGACAGCTATCCAGTGGCGTTTCGCATGGCGTTACTCGCAAAGTCTGTGATTGAGCATTCCCGTAGTGGCGTCGTTAACGATGCTGAGCTTGACTATATCGCTGCGTATTTTGAGGTGTTCTTAAGGGAACAACGGAAATTAACTGTTGGTGCTACTCGCATTGGCATTCTTGGCAGGCAGGGCACGGTCTACACCATGCTGCTGAAAGAACAGCTCAATGAGTTGTTGCCTGCAGGAGAGCAGGTGCGAGTCATCGATCTGGAACAGCCGATTGACGAAGAGCACTTTGACATGCTGATTGCCTCACCTAATACTGCCGTCCAAACTACTAGATTGCCGGTGTTACGGCTTCGGCCAGATTTTGATAAACAGGAATTTGGAAACTGGCTGCATCGGGCGCGCGCATATTCACGATGGGGAGCACGATTAACCGGCTTAGATTCGCTGGTAGCAGCTTTACCCAGCCCAGAGTTGTTTTTCGTTCTAGAACCTGTTGATCAATACCAACAACAGCAAATGCTCTTGTTGCAGGCGATGGTGCGAACTGGCGTGCTGAGCGAAAGCGTTCAACGGGACGTCGAAAAGCGCGAAGAATCGCGAACTATGCAGCTAAGCGATTATCTGGCATTCCCCCATCTGAGCTCACCGGAGATTACCGAGCTGCAATTTGCCGTCGGGGTGGTGCCACGCAAAGAATCCGAACCGGGAGTTCGGGTGGTGTATCTATTGCTGCTTCCTGAGGATAACGATTCGGAACGGTACGTCGGGCTCATTGTGCAGCTTTACGACGAAATCCTGCGGCTAGCGGGCAATCGAGACTTTTTAAGCCAGCTGAGCATGTCAACAAATATTCATGAATATCAACTGCATTTTTTGAAAGGAAAACCGCTATGAATTACTGGCATGTCGCCATATTCTTCGCAGTGTTCTATTTAGTTCACATGGTGCTGAGCCTGAGGCAAATGCGGAACTTTTCCCAATCCTTTGTGGAGCTGCGAAAACAAGGATTGGTTGTAGTAGGTAAACACCAAAACTTATTTTCGTGGGGAGCGTTAATAATGTTCCGCATAGACAGTGCGGGAGTCATTCACGACGGACGACTACTTGCTGGGGTGACAGTATTTGCCCGCTGTAAACCATTCCCGCAGTTTAATGGGGTGCAGCTACAAGAAGTTGCCGACTATGCAGCGAATCAGCGGCTGCCCAAGGCGGTGCGCAGGGCAATAGAAAATGCCCAGCGGAACTACAACGAATTTAGCGCGGGACGCCTACCACAAGACCCACTAGGTTCGGTGCTGCGCATCTATGCCAAATTGATCAAACATCCCGCTGCTGCGCGTTAACCGCAGCGGCAGTAAAGAGGAAATAGAGAAAGGATATTGCACATGAATTATCTCGTAGGTGCAGCCGAATGGTTCATTGGACTATTTGAAGCTGGTGCAGAGACATTCATTGACTGGATGGGATCCATCGTGCCATTGGTTTTGATCTTGCTCGTGGCCATGAATTCCCTGATCCAATTAATCGGCGAAGATAAGGTCAACACTTTTGCCGCTAAAACCGGAAATAACCCAGTATCCAGGTATATGCTATTGCCGTTTATCGGGGCATTTATGCTGGGCAATCCCATGGTTCATTCCTTGGGTCGATTCTTGCCCGAACGCTATAAGCCCAGCGATTTTGCCAGCGCAGCACAGTTCTGCCACACCAGCAACGGCGTTTTCCCGCATATTAATCCTGGCGAGCTGTTCATCTGGCTAGGCATTGCCGCTGGTATCGAACAATTAGGGCTAAATACTGGTGATCTCGCTATCCGCTACCTATTGGTAGGCCTAGTCATGAACTTCGTAGGCGGATGGGTTACCGATTTCACTACCAAGATGGTTAGCAAGCAGCAGGGCGTCACGTTAAGCACCACGGCAGCTGTGAAGGCATAAGGAGAATTGGAAAATGACTACTTATCGTTCAGTCACCATCACACGCGGCGGCGGCGGATTTGGTGGACCGCTGACCATCACCCCAACCGAGCAACGGAATAAGATTCTCTATATTGTTGGCGGTGGGATGCGCCCAGAAGTGGTAGATAAGATTGCCGAACTAACCGGTGCCGAGGCAGTTAATGGTTTCGAAACCACCATTCCCAATGATGAGGTAGCAGTTGCAGTGATCGACTGCGGTGGAACGTTAAGGTGCGGGTTGTATCCGAAAGCAGGGGTGCCCACCATCAATGTTATGGCCACCGGTAAGGCTGGCCCGCTAGCCCAGTACATCACTGAAGGCATTTATGTCTCCGCAGTCGGGGTAGACCAAGTGCAACCAGCTGACGACGAAACAGTTGCGGCAATTGCTCACGGCGCCGAATCCCATAGCGCTGAATCTCACAGTGGCGCAGAACCTGCAGCACAAGAAGCTGATAACCAAGAGGAATCTGCTCAATGGTCAACCGACATGAAGATTTCTGAGCATATCGCGCAGAAACGCAAGAAGTCCCTCCTGGAAGTCATTGGTCTCGGGGCAGGACGGGTAGTGAGTATTTTCTATCAGGCTGGCCGAGATGCCGTGCAAACAATGCTCACCACGGTAATTCCCTTCATGGCTTTTGTTGCCATGCTGATCGGCGTGATTAATGCCTCTGGTTTTGGCTCGTGGTTCTCTAACCTCTTAGCACCATTGGCGGGAAGTATTTGGGGGCTATTTGCACTCGGATTTATCTGCTCGTTGCCTTTCCTTTCGCCGCTGCTTGGGCCCGGCGGTGTTATTGGTTCCATCATTGGCACCCTCATTGGTGTGGAAATCGGTAAAGGCAATATTGCCCCTTCGATGTCGCTACCGGCGTTATTCGCCATCAACACTCAAAATGCAGCGGATTTTATCCCCGTTGGGTTGGGTCTTGCTGAAGCTGAACCAGAAACAGTGCAGGTGGGAGTGCCATCAGTTCTCTATTCTCGTTTCGCTAACGGTGTTCCCCGCGTAGCAGTGGCCTGGTTAGCTAGCTTTGGGCTGTATCAGAGCTAATGAAAATGGCATGCCACCCCATGTGGGTGGATTTTGCCATAACCAGGCTTAAGACGCACTGCACTTAAAACCACCCTGCACGTAAAATCACAAAGAAAGGAACTCTCATGACCACCATCTACCAAACCTCAGTGCTGGGAGCTGGTCCGGAAGCCGCCACTTTCGCTGACCAGAATATGCTCGTGCTATTCGGGGAAAACGCCCCCGACATGTTAAAGGAATTTTGCTATTTCATTGATGTTAACCCGGTAGCAGGCGATATTGTTCCGGGATGCACCTTGCTTATCAATGACACTGCGTATCAAATCACTGCCGTTGGCGAGGTTGCGCAGCAAAACCTTACCAATTTGGGACACGTCACCTTGGTATTCAATGGCGCGATAAAACCACACCTTCCCGGCGCCATAAATATTGCTGAAGCAGTGCCAGTTCCAGAATTGGCACCAGGAGATGTTCTTCGTATTACTACGTAGTCCATATATCCCGAACTCACCTCGAAGCTATGACGCAGGCTGGTGCACCGCTTTCAAACAGAAAACCCAGCCTGTTCCCATAATCCAGCCACTAATAAAGATCCACTCCGCGCAGCTCCACCGGCCGAGATTCACTGTGGAGCGTTACCGCGACAATAGGGGAGGATTGGGCGGCCTCTGGTAGCTGGGCCCGCCAAGTGCTTAATCCATAGATGCCGTTACCATGTTCGCTGGAGCGATCTGCTACTACGGGATCAGTGCCGGGGATGACCACCGCAACGGTGGTGTTATTGGCTAGTTCCAGTTCCAACGTCACATCTGGATGGGAGCCAGAACCACCAAACGGTGCTAGGTGTACAGCAATGGTAGTGGCGGTCAGTTCTGGCACTTTCGCCCGTGCGCCGGTGGTAAGTAATACTTCAGCCACAGTGTCGATTACGCCTTGGTGGGGTTCGGGGCAGTTGTTGCCAGTGGCAGCGGGATTCATTAAGTCACCGTGGCGGCAGATTTCGGCTTGTTGATTGGTTATAGCTTGGAAGCTGTGGGGATCAAGCTGTAGCAGTGCTTTGGGGGTATGTGCCAGCCAACGCACCGGCAGTCCCGCCAATTCACTAGGTAGCGGAGAATCCGGTTGTATGGGCAGCTGCGAATCACGGTTGAGTATTGTTGCGGCTAACCAGTCGGTGACTACTTCAGTGAAGATGCGTTGCTGATCGGTATCGGATGCGCAGTCAGTAATGTCACAGCCGGTGCGGTCATCTAGGCCTGCTGTGATTGCTGTGGTATTGATTCCCATGTGGCCAAAACCAGGCAACTGGACGATTGCCGCAGGTTGTGAGCGTTTTATATCGAGGTAATTACCTAGCCACTGTGACGGAGCATGTTCGACATCATTATCCAGTTCACCTTCGATCCCCAGGTAGGGAATATCTGGCGGCGGCGGCGATAGAGCTGCGGGGTCGAATGTGTCGTAACTCCCGCCATAAGTAACAATGCTGCCTAAGGTATGCGGTGCTACTGCGGAAATAGCGGCGTCGACTAGCACCGCTGAACGCGAGTGGGCAACAAGTGCAATCGTTGATAAATCCACAGCACCTTTCAGGTTTAAGCCCAGTTCATTGCTGCCTGCGTGGTCGCTACCTACTGCGGTTAACAGGCTAGAAACTGTCTGGGACCACAAGTCTTTTTGGGAATACGGTTGGGTTAGTTTCGCACCGACATAGGCCGGCCCGAGATCAGGAATCACCGAGATGTAACCTTCGTGAGCGAGGGCGGTGGCGAGGTATTCCCAGCCATGATCGAACCGCAGCTCCTCAGTTTCAGCTGGGCAGGGGAACGCAAAGGAAATATCTGAACAATTAGGTGCCCGTAAATGACTAAGAATGACCACTGGGGCAGGTCGGCTGGAAGACAGTTGCGTGGGGGCAACGATTAATCCCCGTATGGGGGTGGAAAAACTAGCAATGCTGGTATTACCTAAATCAACCTCGGCAATTTCGGCGCTGCCATCTGCACTGGTGCGCACTGATAACGGGGTTGGTTTTCGATCGGTGGGGGAATGCGGTCCTTCGGCGGCAGCTGGTGGTGTTGGTTCACTAGGGGTGGCTTCCCTGGGGTTGGTGCAGCCTGCTAGAAGTAATGCCCAGCATAAGATGCCTGTCGCTAACGTTCTCATCGCCTTCCTATCTGCTGAGTTTTCGTTGTATGCAGCGTTATTTTAATGCCTGATATAAGCCAGTTGACTCTGACACAATGAGAGAGTGTGTGATGAAGATATGGGCGAAAAAGACGGGTTATTACAGATTGGGATATTTTCCCTGCTATCGCACATCAGCGTGCGCATGCTGCGGCATTATCAGGAGCATGGAATCTTAATCCCGATGAAGGTAGATCCCTTTAGCGGCTACCGCTTGTATAGCCCAGAGCAATTGGATCAAGCTCATATAGTGGTTCAACTGCGGGATGCAGGTTTTTCCGTCGATGGCATTGCTGAGGTATTAGCACATCGAGATGACCCCCAGCGGGTTGATCAGGCGTTGAATGCGCAGCGGTTAGCGCTTGGTAGGCGTCGAAAAGCACTGCATAAGCAGTCGGTAGCACTTGCTAATGTCAGTATCACATTGAAGGGATACCCAGTCATGACTGAAGTGACCAGGAAACAATTACCCGCCATGACCGTCGCTAGTGTGCGGCAAGTCATTCCCACCTTCCAGGACGAATGGACGCTGTGGGGTACCATCACGCTACTGCTTAAACAAGCACAGATCAGTTTTCCTACTGGTGGCTTGCTAGGGGCAACCTACTACGATCCTGAGTATCGGGATCAGGACGTGGACGTAGAAGTGTGGGTACAAGTTGCGGAAGCCGTCAGCCCAGCAGGTGCATTGCAGTGTAAGGAAATTCCGCAACAAGAGGTGGTTACCGCAACCCTGCGTGGCGATTATTCCCAAATGCATGCGGTGACTAAGGCGATCGGGGCGCATATAGCAGAACACGAGCTGCGTACTGGTCCGATGTTTAATATCTATCAGGTAAGCCCTGCCCAGAACCCAGACCCCAGTAGTTGGATTACTGAGGTCTGTTTCCCGATTGTGGGCTAGAACTTATTTCCGATATTTCTTGGTGGCGAGCTGGTCAAAGCTGGGACGATCACCTGTCAGCCACCGGTTCCAGACCTGCGGGAATAACCGGTCATACAACATGGTAGGTGGACACCACGGCACCACGGTGGTGGCTTTGTTAAGGTACCGAATCAGATAGAAGTTGCTCTTCCAGGCTTCTACCGGGATATTCGGCGCAGAGGCTTCCCACCATATGCCCGGTAGGAAGGCGCTTCGGCCAGTACGAGCGCGCTTTCCTTCCGCAACTAAATTGTGTACAACTAATTCTGCGCGGGCAGCATCTAACTGCTTTTTCTTCCAACCATTCCACGATTTAATATTCGCATCCGTCGGTTGCAGAAGCGTTAATAACTGCAGGAAATAGCTGGCAGCATCTTCCGATAACTGCAATTCCTGCTGCACTGCCGCCACCGTTTCTTTTGCCACTACCCGAGGATCAAACACACAACCTGAAGGTTTATCAGTGCTAGGCTCCTGCAACCCTTCGATAACCTGATCAAAATAGCCTTCCTGTAAGGCCCGGATGGCATCAGCATCTTGGCAGTACCAGGGTAGCTCTCTTAAACCAGGAATCTCGCTGAGATCGCCTGTCAATGGCAACTCGGTTTTGTTTCCCCGCAAGTTATCGTGCTCGGCTGTCTTTAAAGCTTCTAGCTGCCTAGCCAGAAATTCTCGCCGCGGATCAGTCAGCGACATGCTGGTTGCTTGATCTAGCAGGATGCCGAGTGCTCGCCCATAACCCTCACCACTAGCCAATTGCGGGTTGTGGCCTAAGGGTTTGGTAGTCCGGATCAACAAATTTGTCTTGTTTTCCCACATGAACCACGGGCCTGAGGTGAATTCTTTGAGGTATTTCTCCACCTCAGCATTGCTAAGATCATACCCAAGTTGTGGCAGTCCCGCCGTAGCTTTCTTTAACGCATCAATATTGCGTTCAAAGGCCGCTACCATGATGAGCTCTTGGGTGGCACGCGGAATTTTCCTTAACAGCTCAAGGGCCACCGAGAATGAAGCATTGGTGATTTTCAAAGCGCGCCTAATAGGCGTCATGCGAGTCTCTTCTTCATTCTGCAGCTGCCAATGACTCATATTAGGAGTAGCTGCCATGACAGGAACATCACCGGTAGTTAAACTCATGCCACCAGCTAGCAGCATTATTGCCGCAGTCTCGGTGAGGATGCTGTTTTCGGTGAGGGCGTCGATAAGCTGCTGCATCTCAGCCTTCCAAGCTACCGGATCGACCTCTTCGATTGCTTCTAGCCGCTTAGCCCAATCCAACATCTCTGCGGCGGTAAGCCCAGGCTCCATACCCAGCTCATGAGCCAGTTTGGTTGGTCCAAAAATCGCCGAACCCCGAACCTCTGTGGGGATTGTCGCTCCCTGCACCAGCACTCGGTGGCGACCACCCTTGGCGTTATCACAACGAACGGTTCCCAAGACCACCCCGAGGGGGCTATCGTCTTGGTCGCTTAACGGAAAACGCACGCCGGCCCGAGATTTACCTACGCCTTTCCCGGCCTTTGACCAATCCACCCACACCTGCTGCCACGTTTGCTTATCGACGCCCACCTGCGCCAACGTCTGCAAGAAAGCAATGGCCTCCACTCGTGCGGCCGCCGAAGTCAGCGGAGCCGAAGCCCACGCGACCAAGGCCTTTTCCATGCCAACTGAATAGACCCAGCTCCAGTTTTTATTTTTACCGGAGTGCCCACCAGAGATAGCCTTTGCTAGCTGATCAACTTGGGGACCAGAAGCTGAGATGATTTTCCCGCTGGCAGTACGCTTGTGCACAACTGGTTTCGGTTGTTCCTGCTGCTGCAACCGAATGGTGGCGACGTTAACAACTCGTTGTTCTCTTACGGCAGCTACTTCCGCTTCCCGTTTTAACTCGCGGTTAATAGTGAGCTGAATTTTGCGCAGCTTCGACTCCAAGCTCTGTACCGAAAGTGCCAACTGCACCACACTGGCGCACAGCTGAGGATCATCAGTTCCTAAAAACTGCGCTGTCGCTTTCATCGCTGGGGCATCAGGGTGGCAATTATCAAACACCGCTGGATACATCCGCATCCGTGACGAACCCAACTTACGACGCCGCTCTTTGGTATCCACCCCAGGTATCGCTGGCTGGTATTCCCGTTGCAACGCCGCAAGTATTAACTCTGCTTGCTTGGGGGTGGCCGAACGCAACCGGCTACTTGCCTGTGCATCACGAACCCGCAGATTAACCCAAGCGCTCTGCGGTAACTGATACAACCAGTGCGCTTCGCCACGCGCATCCCGAGTAATTGCCAGAGTGCTCAAGGCGGGATTAGCCGTGGGAATACACAGCTGGTTACCGCACATTAACAGCAATGAACCCGGAAGTTTTAACACACCATCTATCGGAGTATTGCTGCGGTAGACAGTGCCATCAGCAGTAATGTGAACATGTTCGCGATGATCAACCGTGCCCGTAATACACCGATACTCACCTTTAGCCACCGGCACCACGCAATCTGCTTCATTTATATCTTCTGGCAAGGGCAACCAGATGGTGGATCTAAAATCCACAGTAACCCCAGCTGGGGTGGCAGATTCAAAAAGCGTGCCAGGTTGAACATGGGCAATTCCCTCGCCGGATTCTGGGTTTACCTCGGTTATGGTGGGCTGGGCATAATAAGAATTGAGATCTTCTTGCACTTGCCACCGGTTGCCTTGAGCGTCGCCTAAAACCTCGCCTTCAATAACTGAAACTTCTTTCTGGCCAGGCGAAATTACCCCATTGCCCACCAGCCTGCCTGTGGGAAGCTCTAAGGACGAGGAGCGAATATGGGTTGTCCAGCTTCCCCAATAAGTCTTGGGATCGGGGCCGGTCACTACCACAGTGCTCCCATCCTCCCACATGCCAGCTATCCTGCTAACATTGCCGCCGTGCAGGGCTAACACCCGAGTTTTCCCAGTGGCGTGATCCGTGCAGGCAATCATGTCGAACAAGCGGGTGGGCGCATTCACTTCGCCGCTGAATACCGTTTTATCGCCAGAGACCACCCGAACGTGATTGTGCTGCGACACCACCACCTGCGGATAGGAGTCCCAGAACTCGATCTTAGGATGTAAATGCCGCGTCATGTTGGTGGTCGGCTCGAAACTTTGTACCTGCCGCTCTAATTCCGGCCAGGTCAATTCTGTGAACAAACCATAGCGCAGATTCGCAGCCAGAATGTTTTCCAGCTTGAGATTCGCTTTGCTCATGACGTATTCCAAAACCTCAGGTGAGATTTTCGCCTTGGCGGCAATGTTGAGCGCATGGATAATCTTGTGGATCGCGGGCAACGCCGCATTTTCTAGGTTATCGGCTTCCGCGCGGATGAGGGCGTCGAAAAGCGCACCACCCTTGGAGGCAATCAGCAGCTTGTAGTCGGTTTTAAGCAGATCATCGAGTGTCCAGCCGTACATAATGTGCTGAAGTAGTTCATCGTTGGCGGCGATATGCTTGAGATTCCGGTGGGAAGCGCTGGTGGTATGGCCAGCTCGGTTCAGGTAATCCGCTAACTGCGTGGTCGTGGTGCCCGGAGCCGTGGCAAAATCCCAGTGCACCCCAGCCGCGCACAGCGCTTCGAGGATTTCCAATGGCAGGGTAGCGAAGGTTTCATCTAGCTGCATTCCTGCCAGCAAGTCGTTATGCGCATAAAGAATATCAGTGAAGCTACGGCTATAGGTGTTTTTCCCGCGTAGCTCGGCAAGTGCTAAGGTTACCCACCTGCGGAATTGCTCTGGGTGTTCTTTAAGAATTTGCGTTCCTTGCGCCGAGATAAACGCAGCGGTCCATTTCTCTAATTCACTTTTCTCGCTCCACCAGTAGTCATTGTGTACTTTAGGGGTGGAGAACAGGTTGACCAACAGTTCGGGACGCTGGGCAAATATTGACTTGAGTTGCTTGCTCAGCGCAGTTAAAAACGTAGTTGGAGCATGCCGCATGCCTAGTAGCGTGCCGATTTCTTCCAACAAATCCTCGCCCACATCGCAAGGGGTTTTGCCCGCAAGCTTTCCTATTTTCAGCAAATCCCGAGGAAGACCTGCATAAGGGGCAGCACCAGCACGAATACGATCAATATTGAGCTGGAGGAAATAAGCGTAAGCCTTAGAAGGGTCATCGAAACGACGGATACACGAGGCGGCCTCCGCAGTGAGTTCCTTAGCGGAGATCACCCCGCGCCGGGCAAACTCCAAAAACATCTGGCGATGCCGGTCATTATCAATGGTGAGATTATAAGACCGCTCCACCTCTCTAGCTTTACTAAACGCCCGGGTGGCGAACTTGGTAGCGCCCGCATCATCAAACGCCCGCGCTAACTCCTCTAATAACGTGGGGACAAAATGAGGAGCGGAATTATTCAACGTGACAGTAAGCGTATCGAAGCGATCCCACACCTTGCGGGTTTGCGAGCGCGCCATCTTCCGCGCCCACTCCACATCCGCCACCAGGTTCAACGCATGCTGCGCATTAGCTGGATCATTAATAATCGGCCACGCCGGAAAACCAATAGCCTGCGGGCGACTCTTGCCCACCTGCGAATGCTGTTCGGAAACAGTCATGCCCAGGTGCTCCAACGTGAGCGTTTCAGCTTGTGTGAGCGTCTCTGGGACCAACCGCACCACGGTGGTTCCGTGATATTCACCCGATAAGGCCACCATAGGAACCGCGGTTGGTGCTTTGGCGGAAAGCGGGATTACGCCGCCGAGATTTACTACCTGTGTAGGATTCATGAGTTGTCCTTTGCTACGTCAACGCTGCGCCCGGCGTAAACAAATGCAGCCATACGGATGCCTTCCGACCAGGCAATAGGGCCAATATCGGCCAGTGCTAAAGGTTTTCCTTCGCGATAAAAATGCACATGGCCAATATGCGCATCCTCCAAAGGATCCCAGGCATTAATATCTAAGCTGGCAGTGGTTTCTTCCCCGTCTTCCACCACCACAACCGAAACCTCCTGCAAGCTGGTGGCAAAACCGCCGCTACGGCTGCGTCCTAATAACACCGCAGCCTTGTCGTATGTGCCATCGCTATAAGCAGAAATCGCCTTATGGTAGCTTTGTTCATCGCTGGGTTTGATGTACAAATCGCGAAACAGCTGATCAATGCCCTGCACAATGCCCAATTCCACTGCAAACTCCCGCCACTCTTCGATGTCCGCTAAGACGGCAGGATGATTAATCACCATGGTGGTGTCCTCATGAAGTGGCAGTGTGAGCGTTTCTCCGTCCAAGTCAACGATGCGCACGTGCTGATCATTCACCTCCCGCAGCAATCCAACTGGGCCATCGGGCTGCACCGTGACCACCAGGTCTTTTAAGTACGAACGCCACATCGCATCCGGCCACACCGCGGCAACAACCGTCAACGGAACCGGCAGACCCTTCAAAAACCAGCCAGTAACCTCACTGCGGCAGTGCTTTTTATGCTGAGCCAAGAAAACCCGCAGATTATCCAGCTGCTCAAACTCCGGCAGCTTTTTCGCTTTCGCTGGTACGGTCTTAAGCTCGCGCCCTTTGGCATTCCGGGCAATGATGGTGTCGCCATCAAGAGCAAAAGAATACCCCTCACCAGCAATCCAATTCCTTTGAATTTTATTCACGGATATAAGATAGCCCAGCATACGGACGCAAGGAGGCCTTTTCCCGAACATATTTCCTATAACGGGGGTACTTTTGCCGTCTTAGTTGCTTTTCGACGCCCCAAAGCCCATTTTCGAAAGCTCTTTCCCCTGTGGATAACTCTTTTGCGGCAGCTATTATTGTGCCTGTTCTAGCGTTTTGCTCAAGTTGTGCACCATGGATCAAAAACGGTAGTAAATAAGTTATTCACATTTGGGAATTTTTTCTTTAAACCATTGACCTGGGCTTCTGGCACTGGCTACCGTTCGAATTATGAACTTATTTAAGGAAATGATCGAGTACCGAGCCACTAAAGGCCTAGAGCTTATAGGGGAATACCACGCCTTAACAGAGACGCGATCCCTCCAAGAAACCGCGCTATTAGTAAAAGAATCAGTCGCCGAACTAAAGAAATACCAACGGGTATGGCAAGCGTTAAAACACCCCTATATTCAACGGGCTGCTGCTAGGGCCCAACTATCCTTACCGGTAGTGGTGGTATTGGGCACTAAAGCCAACTTCCGGCTGCGGTACCACAAAAACCGAGTCGGATTATTAGTGCAACTCTGTGAATTAGTGCAAGGCTTAGGTGTCGACGAAGCCACCGCCCTCATAACCGAAACCATTACCGCCTGGCTAGAAGACGCCACCCGGCAGTTAGACGTCGCCTACATGCATAAACGAGTTGGCAAAGACGGCAAACGCCGACTCACCGCAGCATTCAGCGCCCCACTAGCGGCAAGAATAGATACCATCCTGCACCGGCTAGCCGAGAAAATCAGACAAGACGAGCCCCAATTACAATACGACCAGGCCTACGCGAAAGCTCTAGCCCACAAACTCACCAGCACCGACGCAGGTGGCGGGCAACAAGAACTTTTCGGCCCAATGTTCATGATCGCCACCGACTGCCATTTCCATGCTGATGGCAAAATCAGCACCACGGACGGAGCTTTAGTCGACATTCGTGACGTGGTCGATGAAAAAATAGCCCCCACTGGCTGGGCCGCCGTTACCGGAACCAGCGACGATTCTCCCGTCATCCCACTTGTCGGGGCATTTGTGAAAGTACACCGCCGGTTGGCCTCACCACCCCAGCGGCTTGCGGCAATCCTGGAGACACTCGTCTGCGCATGGCCTGGCTGCGATGTGGCGGGGACAAAATGCCAAATCCACCACATCACCGCCTACCAACACGGCGGATTGACCACCGGGTTGAACCTCACAGCGCTGTGCAAACAGCACAATGGCGAAAACGACGACAACCCGCACCAGAACTGCAACGGGCGTATAGAACGCGACCCGCACACTGGGCGCCCTGGATTCAGACGCTACCCAGAGCAGCCCTTGATCTTCAACAACGAGCCGGTAGCCGCTAAGAGTATAACGGCTTTAAAACCTAAACCCTAAGGTATCAGCCGGTATCAGCCGAGGCGCTCGTAGCACCTCGGCCCCTAGCCATGCCTACCAAATGGTTACGCGGTCTTCTGGCTTGATATAGACCTTGGAGTCTTTAACAACATCAAAAGCTTCGTAGAATTCCGCGACATTTGCTGCGATCACGTTACAACGAAACTCTGCTGGCGAATGCGGGTCGATAGCGAGCAGTTGGGCTGCCATCTCTGGGCGGGTTTTCGTTCGCCACACATGTGACCACGCCAGGAACAGCCGCTGCAAGCCGTCGAAATCTTCCCCTTCGAGTTCCGGGCTGCAGTCCTCGGCTACAAACGGCCGTGATTCGGAAGCACCATGATCGGCCAAGTACATCTGGTAAGCGATTACTGCGATTCCTAGGCCACCAAGGTCGCCGATATTTTCACCGAGGGTGAACTCGCCATTAACGCCAGTGGTTTCTACTCCAGCTTGCTGCAAAACTTCTGGAACTAGGCCTTGGAATTGTTCTACCAACTTGGCGGTCAGTTTGGTAAAGGCGGCGCGGTCTTCTTCGGTCCACCAGGATTCGAGGTTGCCTTCGCCGTCGTAAAGCGAGCCTTGGTCGTCGAAGCCGTGGCCAATTTCGTGGCCAATGACAGCGCCAATAGCACCGAAGTTTTCCGCGGCGTCGGCGGCGGGGGAGAAAAACGGCGGACGCAAGATGGCGGCAGGGAAGGTGATGTCGTTGACCGTCGGGTTATAGAAAGCGTTAACGGTTTGGGGCGTGCTAAACCATTCGGAACGATCCACGGGGTTGCCGATCTTGGCTAGCTCGTAGTCGTGGGCGAATTCCTCACCTGCTCGCACATTGCTAACCAACTGGGCGCCGTCGGCTGAGAAATCCAGTGTTCCGTAGTCGCGCCACGTGTCCGGGTATCCGATTTTGGCTTGGAATTTCTCTAGCTTGGCCAGAGCCTTTTCCCGCGTCTGCGGGGTCATCCACTCCAGGTTGGAAATCCGCTCGCGATATGCGCGCAGCAAATAATCCACCAGGGTGAGCATTTCCTGTTTAGAAGAGGCCGGGAAATGCTTAGCCACAAACAGTTGGCCGATTTCGTGCCCAATGTAGTCATCAGCGGTGGCCAGCGCGCGTTTCCACCGTTCCTTTTGCTCAGTGGCGCCAGTAAGCACGGTGCCATAGAAATCGAAACGGGCTTTGGCGATCTCTTCGGTCAGTACCGGAGCGCGATTGTGAATGATGTGCCAGGCTGCCCAAAGTTTCCAATCGTCAAGCCGCTCGTCGGTCAGTAGCTTTGCGACGTGCTCAACGTAGGAAGGCATCATAACCACCACTTGCTGCTCAGGGTAGCCAGCGGCACGAAGGATCCGTTGAATCACCGGCGGTAGCTTCTCGAAATCGGCGGGGTTGTAGGTTTTTAAGGAATCCCTACTAGCCACCACATCCCAATGGCCAGCCGCGATCTCCTTTTCCAAGGCGACTACTTTATCCGCACCCTCCAAACCCACATACGAGAGCATTTTTGCAACGTGCTCCTTATAGGCAGAAAGTACCTCGGCATGCTGTTGATCGCGGTAGTAGGCTTCATCGGGCAATCCGAGACCGTCTTGGTAAAGGTAAGCAATGGCGTTCTCACTGCCAGAATCTTTAGCAACATAACCGGCCAGGACTCCCGGAATTCCTATGCGTTCCAGTTTCCCTAAGGCGGTAGCGAAATCTTCAATGGTAGTGGTATCGATGAGTGACAGTTCTGGGGTGATCGGCTCGATGCCTGCTTTGTTAATGCTGGCGGTATCCATGAAAGATGCGTAAAGCCGCCCAGCCCGGGAATCTTTAGCTTCTTTAACTAGGGCGTGCACATCAGCTTCGGCTTGGTCCCGCAACTGGTAGAACGTTCCATCCGTGGCGCGGTCGGCGGGAATGGTGTGAGTGTCAAGCCAAGGGCCATTAACAAAATGGAAAAGATCCGTCATCGTTTGTGTCATACCCACCACAATAAACGGTAATTTGGTGACATGGCATTTTATCGGCACAAACCCAGATTGACGCCGTGGCAGAAAACGATTGTCACCGGCGCGATAGTGGTGCTTTTATTACTCCCAGCTTTGATCAATTTGCTGCTACCGCAGATCTATAGCGAGAAAACCCCCGTTATGCTGGGTGCGTCTGGGTGGGAGCTACCACTGGTGGATGAAAATCAACAGCCGATGGAATGCGTTCGAATCTCGGAGGTGGATATTTCCAAACAGTGGGATTGTTCTGATTTTCTGATCGAAACCACGGTGGTTAATAACGGGGACAGCCCTAAACTAACGCTTCGCCGTGCCTACCGGGCGTTCTCACCAGCCAACGTGTACCCCGAAGACGCCGATATTGCTATCGACGGCCGCGTGTATAGCTTAACTTTCGAAGGGTATTCCGCCGTGACCTTTGATGGCGTTGGTGACAACGAAGGGGAGTCCATCTTCGTCTTATTTGTGGCTACTGATCACGATCAGGTGTTGGAACTGGTGAAAGGAAGTCTGAAATGAACCGGACCGTCTTTATCGTTATGAGTAGTTTAAGCGCTGTGGTCGCCTTGATTTTCGCTGCTCTTAATCTATTTTTAGCGCCGGTTGCTGGGCTGGTAGGCATATTAGGGGTGGCAGTCTACCTAGTGGCGGGGGTGGCGTTGTTCAGGTTCTCCCCGATGTGGCCACGGCTTGGTTGGCAGTGGTTATTGAGCTGCTGGGCGTGGGGTGCTGGTTTCAGCATGGTGATGATAACCATTGCGGCATTGCCGTTAGTTGAGATTACCCAGAAACTAGGCTGGGCGGCGTTCAGCGCTTCCCTAGCGGGCGCTTACCCTGAGGAGATCATCAAAACCACCATCATTGCCATTATTTTGTTTCAGTTCCCAGAACTCAACCGACCCTGGCATGGTTTTGTTACGGGTGCCATGGTGGGCTTGGGTTTCGAAGTGCTAGAGAATTTCTCCTACGGAGCCATTGGCAGTGTGCTTCATATGCAAAGCGATTTTTTGGGGGCGCTCGGCATGTGGGGGATGCGAAGCGTTGCCGGGCCGGGTCTGCATGTCTGTATTTCTGCCCTCGCCGGCTTCGGTTTAGGCTGCGCCGTTTTCCTTGCCGACGCCAAATACCCCCGCTGGTTTTATGCCTTCGCGGGTTTCGCCGCAGCCTTCTTCGTCCATTTTTCCTGGAACACCATGGTCAGCGACAACACCTTAGTGCAAGCAGTTTGGATGTTTGGCGTGGCAGCGGTGTTGTACCCGATGTTTATTGCTTGTTGGTGGTACTGCCATAAACAAGCCAAAATTGATAATGGGCCGATCACCATGGATCAGCCCATCTCGACGGTTAGTCGTATTCCTTCTTATCAGTATCAATATTCTGGTGGCCGGGGTTCCACAAACCAGAACGCCTTACAGTTTCCAGTTCAATGGCCGCCAAGTCCGGAACCTCCCCAACAGAATTCGGGCGCATTTCGTATTTTTCAATAGCGCCCCAGTCCCTCAGCCAGTCGTCTTTGGCGTAGGCGGGGACTTCGTAGGAGAAGTTCACTGCCTCAGCGGTTCCTAGGACACCGCCACCGTGATAATCCTGGAAGCTGGTTCCGGAGCGTTTGCCTTTGTAGTCAGGCAGTATGCGGTACTGCGGGATTTCGGCCACTCCAGCGTAATGGCTGAAGGGGCGTTGGCAACTAAATTGCAGCGGAACGGACCAGTCCAATAGCCCGGGGTTTTCCGAACCAACAACATTATTGAGGGTGTCTAGGTTGGGCACCCTGGGCGGGGTGAACACTAACCATTCTTCTGGGTCGAGGGAAGAATCGACGGCGTGGATGCGGATCACGTTGGCGTCGGCAGGCAAATCCTCGATGGGGAGTCGCAGATTGCGCCACCGCTTTTTGGGGCCAATGTCGAGCATTTGGGTTTCACCTAGTTCGGTGATTTTTCCTGAGGCGTCCTTGTTGCCGTATTGCAGTACGAGTTTCCGGCCTTCTTGTTTCACGCCATCAGCGTCGACACCTTCAATAATGCCCGCTGCCGAAACCACGATCAGGGGTGCTTCGTCGGTGGATTGCGGCACTTCGTACCATTGGGTGGTGGCTTCGCCGTACACCTGTTTGCCGGCCGAATAGGAACCCAGCACGGGCACTTTCATGGGGTCCAAGTTAAAGGGCAGGATCATTTGTGAACCATTAATGCCCTTGGTGTCGCGGCGGCCATTATCCACGTTGAGTAATTCAGCGGAGCTAACCAGGTAGGGCAGTTGGGTGGTTCCTAGCGGGGGAATGCCATTGGGTTTGAAGCCGCGTAGTTCGTCGGTTTCTAAGGAGTCACCTAAGGAACCAGTGACGGGTTTTAAGAAGGCATCGTTGGTGTTGGTTTCCATCAGAACATAATCTGCGAGCCCGCAGGTGCGCCCGGCGAGATTACGTAGGTTTCCTAGGCCCACCGAATAGGCTGGGTACTGGTCGGTGAAAGCTTTAGCGAAGGAAGTCATAGTAAACAGCACGGCTAAAGCACAGAAGACTGCGATAGGGGCGGCGAAAAGATTACTAAAACGGCTCGGTTTTTGGTCTTTATCTTTATAGTCTGAATCGCCGTTGAGCTCTGTTGCCAACCCACTGCGGAAGGATTGCACCACACCCACTATCAAAATGATGAGTGCGATGATCATTAATACGGTAGCGAATTCTATCGTTTTGAATTGTACTGACTTATCCCACCACGGTATGCCATAACTGGAGACGTACCAGAACCCGTTGGTTCCCGATAGCGAGAAGGCGAAAATGAACAGCAGGCCGCCCATGACTAGCGTCCTGGAATGCCGAGACCTGGTGGCGAATTCACTCAGAGCAATCGCGGCTAGTCCGCCGAGGGCTGCGGCAATGCCTGCCCAGACACCGAAGTGGTGGGTCCATTTCGTGGGGGTGAAGCTCATGAAGAACAGGGTGCCCATGAACACCATGAGCAGCCTGAGGGAGGAGCCTTTGTTGGAGCCGGGTACTTTGCCGTTGCGCAGCATAGATGCGAAGACTAAAACCACGGAAACGAAGGCAAACATGACGGCGATGCGCCTAGAGAAGGAGCCGTCGACAGTTTGCTGGAATAGCACTTCGTAGCGCACCCATTCTTGGTACCACTTTAGGCTGGGGCCTTTGTCGCCGCGTACGTGGATGGATTCCAGTACTGTCATGAGGGTTTGGTCGCCAAATACCGCGAGGAAGACGGCGGTGCCTGCGGCGAAGAAGGGACCCAGCAGGGCTGCCCAGTCGAGGCGGGTTTTTGCCCGCCGGGCCATGATTCGGATGAGGCTCGATAGGCTGACTAACAGCGCGGAAAAAGCCATGAGTCCGGTAGGGCCGCAGGCTAAGGTGAACGCAGCGAGTGAGGTGCCGATGGCTGCGGGGAAGAGTCGTTTTTGCGCGATGGCGCGTTCGAAGCATACCCAGGACAGCAGTGTTCCCATGGCAATGATGGGTTCAGGGCGTAGACCGTTGTTATAGGGCAACCAGAAGGCTAGGAACATTAAAGCCGCGGTCCAGTGGGCAGCTTTGCGAGCATTAATACCCGCACCTAGCCTGGGCAGCACTCCTCTGGATAACAGCAGCCAGATGACGATCCCAGAGATTAATGCCGGTAGCCGCATCCACATTGAAGAGGTCGATACCGTGGTCATTAAGGCGAGGAAGTCGTAATATGGCGCGCCGAAGGGGGATTCAGGTACACCGAACCACCGGTAGTAGTTGGCCATGTAGCCTGATTCCAGCGAGGCTCTGGCCATGGTGAGGATAAAACCATCATCGGAGGTGTTAGCGCCGAAGACATACCAGATGAGCAGGATGCCTAAGACTAGACCGTCGAGAAGCCGCGGGCGGAACATTCCGGCGGTTAGGAGCTTTGTTGGCGCTGGGCCGTCCATACGGTACAAGCAGATCAGCGCGATGATCAGTAGTACCGTTCCACCGATCATGGTGAACCATTTCAGCAGGGTGGGGTAGGAGGTGTAGCGCGAGTTGATTTCGACGTCAACGTTGAGGCCGGCGTCGATAAGCGATTGCGCGTCGCCTTGTAACTCGGTGTAGATACCGGTGATTTGGGGGCGCTTGTCTTCCTCTTCTTCGCTGGTAACTTGTACTTCTCCGGCGAGCGATACCGAGGTTTCGGTTTTGGTGGAGCTAATCAGCAGCAGCGAGTCTTTGGGGAGCGCGGCAACTTCTTCGGCATCTAATTGGAAGTAGACGGTATCGCGAACAACCACGTCTAAGGCGCCGTCGAAGGAGCGGACAAACATGCCGCGGGAGGTGGCTTGCTCGGAGTCCAGCGGTAGGGTTCCGATCAGCAGCGATTCGTCTTCGCGCAGGGAATCAATGGCAGAGACCGGTACCTGGATGTCGATACGTTCTGGGGCGTAGGATTCCAGCGGCGCGTTGACACTATTAAGCGAGCCCTGCGGCCAATGCAGCGATGACTGGATTTGATTAACCGGCATCAGGGGTGTGAGCAGGAAAAATAAAAAGCCCACGATACCGCTGATGGCGGCGATCATTTTTAGTTTGGTATCGGCTGTTGGAGCCGTTGTTGTATCGCTCACGAACGTGTCACCACCACAAAGGGACCGAATTGTTTGGTTGTCCATGGTGCGCCCATGAAAACCTCCGAGTTGAATCGAACACCCCTGAAACGGACATTGGGGTTATTGGGATAAATGTCTTCGGCCAAATCATAGACCCAACCGGTGTGCGGACGGTTATTTTCCAGGTCGTCTTTAGCTTCGGACAACGAACCACGGAAGATGAATACTTCGGGTGATTTCCAGGGCTCTTGCTCTAGCTTTTCGACGAACTTCGTCGGCGTTTTCGCATCACTCCAGCTATCGAGTGCCCATTGGGTAATGGCTTCGTTACGCAGGTCGAATTCTCCCAACGGATTGGCGTAGTGGCTGGTAAAGGCCTGGAAACCTCGGTAGGGGTGCAACGACATGAAGTCTTGTTCGTCGGTCATCACCACGGTATCGCGTGGTGCCTTGCCGGTTTGTTGCTGAATGTAGTCTGACATGGCTTGGTAATACTGTGTGGAATTTGGCGGATACCGATCGGCACGCTCACCATAACCATCGGTGTCGGAATAGGCATGCTCAAAAGACGTGCTCAAACTGCTAGGGATTGATTGGGCGTAACTGATGCCGCCAGCAATGAGCACCGCCATGAACGCAAAGTTAATAGTTCTGGAGGTTTTAACGTCGAAGGTATCGGGGAACAGCTTGTGAATACTGTAAATCCGCAATTCTGCCAAGCCCAATACACCGGCGGTGACTAACTGCAGCGCAATCACCACATCGAGCCGGAACCCTAGCAGGGTTGTGCCGATCAACGTAAACGCCATGGATAGTCCCACCCAGGCATAAACCACCAGCAGGCCAATACCTAGCATCCGGACATCGAGGTCTTGCACGCGAACTATCAAGTAGATCAAGCCAATCAGGCACAGGAGGCCCACGATACTAGGCGAAAGCATCGGTAATGGGATCTGGGCTCCCTCTAAGGGCAAATAGTGCGAAGCGGTAGCACCTGATGTGTGACCGCCGCGGATCACGGCACTGAAATACGGTGCCCACCAGATGGCGGCAAAAGCAAGCGAGCACACACCCATGATGGTCAGCCGGATGATGGGTTTAAAGGATTTCAGTAAGACCGCGGAGACCAATGCAGCGATGAAAATAACACTCAGTGCTACCAGCGCGGTGTATAGGGTGTAGGAGGAGGCAGATATGCCCAGGTAGATAATCATTCCTACCATGGAAAATCGGCTGCCCACCAACGCGCGGTAGGTAAGGATGCTTGCTGCTGGTACTCCTAAAGCAATCACAGCGGCATAGGGTTCTTCTGCACTCATCACCAACGCCACGCACGTGCTGGCTAGGGCAATGCCAGTGGCTACCGGCAGGCTGCCACAGAGTCGTTGCCAGAGTGGCACCAGTAAGCTGGCGGACATACTCAGAGACACGATGGCCCATGGTTGGAAGCCCTCCCACCCGGGCATTCCTAGCAAGTTGGAAAAACGTCCCCCGAACCAGAACCAGAACCCAGGGTAGAAGGTGGGCATGTCGATGTAATTCATGTCGCTTAATTGCGCAGAATCGGTCAGCCGGGTGAAAAACTGGGTTCTAAAGCCCTGATCGACGGTGATGCCGTCGAGGTAGAGTCGAGTTGCTGATAGTGGTACCGCGATGGTGGTCACTACTAAGCCAGCGGGTGCTAGGTAACACGTGAGGTAGGTCAGCCATACCCGCCATCGGGGGTGGGGTTGTTTACGTTTCTCGTCCATCACCCAAGCAATGACTAGGAAGGCCACGACGGCTAAGACGATCACCGAGCCTAGGGTGGAAATGGCACGGGTGACCATCGAGGGCCCGAAGGCTGGCAGACTAGTGGTTTTTAGCAGGTACCAGCAGATGAGACTGAACGCCCCACCACCGAATAAAGCCCCGCAGAGACTGAGGAGAGTTTTTCTCATACTCAGCATGTCGGGGCCGTATTCTTCCAATCGGGAAGTATCAATAGCCTGAGTCATACCCACTAGTTTCCCACATTGGGTACCAGCTTCGGGTATTAGAAGGGTAGTTTTCTAAAGACTGCTTGCGGAATAAGTTTAAAAACCAAGGAAACTGGCTTAAACAGGGGGTGGACAAAAATGCTTTCTTTCCGGTCCAGTACCGCAGATACTACCGATTTGGCCACGTCTTCCCGGTTGACAGTCAGTGGGGCTTCGCCAGCAGCGGCGGACATCTTGGTGCGCACCTGGCCGGGGCGGACCACTAGTACATTGATGCCGAATTCCCGAAGCGCCTCCCCTAAATTGACGTAGAAGCCGTCCATGCCTGCCTTGGCTGCGCCATAGACGAAGTTGGAGCGGCGCACCCGCTGACCAGCCACGGAGCTTAAAGCAATGATGGTGCCGTGTCCCTGGAGTTTTAGTTTTTCTGCCAGCAACACGCCAACGGATACGGGGGCGGTGAAGTTGGTTTCGGCGGATTCCACGGCAAGGTTTTGATCCTGCCATAGGGCTTCTTGGTCACCTAAGGTGCCAAAGGCCACGATGGAAATGTCCACATCGCCGTCGGCAAATGCGAGGTCGAGGGTTTCCCGGTGGGAGGAAAAATCGGTGGCGTCGAAATCAATGACCTCGACTGCGCTGGCACCAGCGGCCTCTACTTCGGCGACGGCGGCGTCGATACGCGGTGAGGAGGTACGGGCAGCGAGGATCACCTTGGCTGGCCCCTTGGTTAGAAATTCCTTGACAATGGCAAGGCCGATCTCGGAGGTGCCACCGATCAGAAGAATGTTTTGGGCTTGGCCCACAGCGTTCAGCATTTATTCGTTGCCTTTCTTTTAGTGCAGCTCAAGGCGGCGGGACATGTCGGAGGCAAACACTCCGGTGGGGTCGATCTGGTTGCGGGTTTTGAGCCACCCTGCCATGCCGGGATACATCTTGTGGAAATTCTCGGCGGTGGTACGGGATTCCTTGGCCAGATACAACCGGCCCCCAAATTCCATGACTCGACGGTCAAGATCATCCAAGAACTTGCCTAGACCCGGACGAATGGGGAAGTCTACGCAGACGTTCCAGCCGGGCATGGGGTAGCTCAGCGGTGCCTTATTGCCGGGGCCGAACAGTTTGAACACATTCAACGCGGAATAGTGACCAGAACGCTGAATATCACGAATGATGTCTTTGAACGGGTCAACGGCTTCGGTGGGAACTACGAACTGATACTGCAAAAAGCCCTTGGAGCCGTAGCCACGGTTCCACTCGCCGATCAAATCGAGCGGCTGGTAGAACTGGGTGAGGTTTTGCACCTTATTGCGGTAGGTTCCGGATTTGAGCCACCACAGCTCACCGATGGCCATCATGGATAGCTTGTTCATGGTGAACGAAGGGAAGATGTCTGGAACAGTTACCAACTGCGGGGCATTGAATTTCAGGGGATCTTTGGCCAGCTTTGGTGCCAGCTCTTCTAGCTGCGCCAAGGTGGCTAAGGAGCCTCGGGAAATAGCCGCACGACCCAGTTTTGGTTCTGGGGAAATGGCATCAAACCATGCTGAAGAATAGGTGAAGTTGTGTTCGGAGCCATCGGAGTGGAAGGCCACGGTTTCATCTAAGTTGGCCGTGAGATCACCGTCTGCAATGAAGTAGGCGGTCTCGGTTTTGGTCATCTTGATTTTTGCCCGCAGAATGATGCCGGTTAGTCCCATGCCGCCAACGGTTGCCCAGAATAGTTCGCCTTCTGGGTCATCGGGGGTTCCTTCCGGTGCCAAGTGCAAAATCCTGCCATCAGCTACCAGCAGATCCATGGATACCACGTGGTCGCCAAAGGAGCCAGCGGAGTGGTGGTTTTTTCCGTGAATATCTGGGCCAATGGCACCACCGATGGTTACTTGCCGAGTACCAGGCAGTACTGGCACCCAGAGACCATAAGGCAGCGCAGCCTTCATGAGCTGATCGAGGGTGACACCACCATCGACATCCACAATTGCGGACTCGGGGTCAATGGAGTGAATTTTGTTCACCGGTTGCATGTCGATGACAAGGCCACCAGCATTTTGAGTTGGATCGCCGTAGGACCTCGCCATGCCGCGGGCGATCACGCCACGCTTGAGGTAGTCCGGTTTGTCGGCATTGTCCTCGGCAACCAGTTGCACAGCACGGACGATCTCTTCCACGTCGGGAGTGGATAGAACATGCGCAGTGGTCGGTGCCGTTCGGCCCCAACCGGTAAGCTGCTGTGTACTGGTGACGAGTGGGGAGTGTTGAGTCATAGATGTATTGCCTTTTCAACGAAAAACACTATCGACTCAACCCTACCGACCTTTTGGCAAGCGGTATAGCGATTCTGGTCTCATTTTTGCTCAAAGGTCCATGAGCTCACGAATTTCCTCAGGAAGCTCCTCTTGGCTGGTAATAATCTCGCCGTCGTAATTATTGAGGATTTCGTATATTCGCACCCTAGAGGCCGAATCCAATAAAGGTAGCTCTTCTGCGATGAGCCTTGTCATGTGCTCATTAAGCGGGAGATTGGTGTGCTGTGCGGCGATATAGCCTGCAGCTGGCTTCTTTTTGAAAATCCCAAACATGCCCCCGATCCTAGCACGTGCTTGCTTGACGACGCCCACCGCTAAAGCCGCTTTTACCTGCGCTTATGCTTAAGGTTGCTGGATTTTTAGTTTCCATGATCGGTTTTTGGCCACCGAGTTCCCGAATATCGGGTTTTTGGAGATACTGTTGCCGATTTCACAAAAATTTCTTTCCGAGATTTTGGGCATAGAAAACTGCGGTCACGGGTGGCGCTTTTCGGTGGCGAGCTAGTGCGCGGCCTTTGGTTCTGGGTTTATTGGTAATGCGTATATGAAGCGGCAAATATATGCCTAGACTTGGTAAATGGAGAAATCTGAGATGCTGGTTAAGGAAGCCGTTTTCCGCCTTGAGGCGGAACAGCGGGATACAGTGTAGTGGTGCCGGTGGGGTTATGTGGTTGTGGAAATCTCATGTTCTTAGGGTTTTTCTTAAGTTCGGTCTGCAATTTTCGCCATTCCTCGCTACGCTGGGGGCTATGACCACTTCGATGCGAGTTAAAACAGCGGAGAGCACCCTTATCCTCCGTGCTCATATCGTTTCAGCTGATCGGGAAATTGTTAGGCAGATCGGCGTTAATAACGCATTAAGCTTTGAGGAGTTTCACAGGATTCTCAACGTTTGCTTTGATTTCTCCGACGGCGTGTTGAACTATTCTCAGAAACAACAGGAGGTCATCGACGACCATGACCTGTTGGCAGATCACCTACGTAAAACCGGCGATCAGATCAGCCACTTCGTCGGGCTATGGTGCATCGAGGTAGAGTTAATAGAGGCCATCATGCGAGATCAAGGCACCCCGCATGCTCTGTGCATTGGTGGTTACGGGCAGCTCCATGGCGCGTTCGACATGACCGCCATTAATGCTCAATTGACCGGCGATGAAGCTATTGAACAGCTCATGACCACGGTCAAACCGGAGGTGTCGTCGATAATCAAGCGTTCTGGGATTTTAGATTTTATTCCGCTGCTGCAAGCTATTGATTTCTCGCGCCATTCGGAATTGGAATCCGACGCGGCCATGATTTGTGCGGTGTTGCCGGTGGAGGAGGATCCGAAAAAACGGGATGCCTTTTGGGCCACGGTGTTGTCGTTAAGTTGTATGTGTGACTCGGAACTCACCGACCATATAATTGAAAGCGTGACCCATGCCATTGGCTGGGAAGAGAACGCGGGTGAAGTGCGAGAACTATGCGCACAGTCCTTAAAGCAGCTTGATCGGATTGGTGGTCTTGGTAGCCCCGTGGATCGGCTAGATATTTACCGGGAGCTACTGCGCCTGTAAGTTTTTAACCTATGGCTCAAACTTCCCTCAAAACCCAATTAGGACGATTTATTGCTGTGGGCGTGGTCTCGGCAATCATTGACCTGGGGTTAACCCTCATCTTGGATTATTTCCTTGGTGTCCCTAGGGCTTGGGCGAAAGCCCTAGGCTGGGTAGCTGGCACCATTACTGCCTATATTTTGAACTCCAAATGGACGTTTAATTCCACCACCTCAGCAAAATCCACAATCGCTGTCGCGGTGCTGTACCTTTCCACCTTTGCCGTGCAAAATGTCTTGTACTGGGCGATGGAAACCCCACTGGAAGCTATCGGACTACCAGAAAAACCCGTGGATATTATTTCCTTCGTTATTGCTCAAGGCGTGGCAACCATAACGAATTTCATTATCCAACGGGTAGTTATTTTCAAAGCCGCTTAAGGTTCACAACCGCCTAAGGCCGATAGAACTGTTCTTTACGCCCCAACCGGTGCAGCTTAAACCACTCCATAAAACCTTTGGGGTCTTTTTGCTGCACCAAGAAAAACCAACCAAACCGGGCGTATTCCTGCGGCAATAACCGCCGCATGCCGGGCTGATTCATGAGGTAACCGCGGTTGCGGTACGTGAAAAATCGTTTCCCGGCATTATCGGGATACTGGGTGTGCATTTTCCCACCCAAGATGGGCTTGAACTCATCCGAGCCATCTGGATGTAAGTAGGCGGTTTTTAAACAGGTGCCAAACGGCAGGCCGGAACGCACCAACCGGCGGTGATACTCCACCTCGTCACCCCGGATAAACAACCGAAAATCTGGCACCCCAATAACTTCTAAGGCATGGGCGGAAATCAATGCGCCATTAAATAACGAGGCAATACCAGCTAAGAACTCACCGGCTGGTTCTAATTCACTGCGCAGTCTGCGCCACTCTAGACCACGTCGCAGTGGGAAAGCCAAGCGGTCGGGATCATCTAGATTCACCACGACGGGGGATACTTCTTCGAGTTGGTATTTCACGGCGCAGTCCTGCAATGTGGCCAGCACTGAGGTGTTTTCTGGGCGACCATCATCGTCAGCACACCACACGGCATCAGCACCTAGGGATAATGCGGTTAAAAACCCCAAAGCGAATCCGCCGGCGCCGCCTAGGTTGCGGGCGCTGGGTAGATACACCCCGTTATCTAAGGCGGTAACCATGGCTTCGACTTCTGGCTCGCAGCCATTATCCACCACGATCACCCAGGATACTGGGCGATTTTGGTTCGCAACCACGGCAAGGGATTGCTGGAGTAAGGCAGCGCGGTTATGAGTGACAATGACAGCTGCGACTTTATCGCTAACAGAAAGGGGCATGTCAGCCATTATCGCACTAATGGGTTGGCAACGTCGAAGTATTTGTCCCCTTGATGAGGGTCAAGGGACATGGCAATAAACGCCTTTTGTTTCCACCGAGGTGCCAATAATGCCGCTCTATCTTCGGGCGGTGGTTGATGTGTGGCGATCAGTTCGTCGACAAGCGAGCGCACCAACTGCCAATCCAGCCCAGGCATGCCCGCGAGATTGCCCAGAAACGTAGCGTAAATGCCTTTGTTGCTAAAGGTTGCGTGATCATCGGTGCGCACAATGCCGCGGCCGAGGTCACAGCGCTTACTGTAGATGCGCAGCCCGGAGAAATCCCGAAATTTAATACCATCTGGGGTAATCAAGGTGTTTTGCCGGTGTGCTTCGATGGCGATGCCATGCTGCCACATAGTAGGAAGCACATAACCTAATAGCTCACGGGCGTAGCTTGCGAAATCAAATGGCATACCTGATTCCGCAATTGCGGCGGCCGTGATGGCATCCGCCTGATGCTCCCGCAACAAGGTGCTTAAATCCCGGGTGCGAACGTGCGCGCAACCGGCCACCTCTTTCACAGCTGGCACCAGCTTTGCCACCTCGGCCGCAATGGTGGGCGTATTCAGGGCGGAATCCCGCGACATATCACGTTTAGTAGAAGTGAGCACCACCCCAATGGCGGTTTTGATATGCCACCGATTGCCGCTGCTACCTGGGTGATAACTTAAACCCGTGCGCATAGAAAGTGTGGGAATAACCGGCAACGTAGCACCCAAATCCACCGCCTCGGGATAACCCGGCGCGATCACATGCTCCCATTGCCACGGATGTACCGGCACCACCTGCAAGGAGGTATCCGGCACCGGAAATTCCTGTTTGAGTAGTGCATCGAAATCGCCGGTCTCTTCGATCACCCCGGGTGGAAACCCAATGAGTTTCAGATCCACTGGGCGGAAATTCTCTGGCCCGTAGGCTGCGGAATCCGCGAGGTTGAAGCCTTTACGCAATTTCGCCAATGGGTGCACATTATGCCCGGTTACCGCCAGTGAATCCGCCAAAACTCCGTGCAAACTCGGCGGAGCGGCTGCTTGTGGGGTTTCGTAGCCTAAGGCGTGGTAGTGCTTGTATCGCTTATCGACGCTCTGCTTAACCTGCGCTAGATGTTCCACCGCATTATCAATGTCGGCTTGCTTAGGTGTGATTCCAGTTGCTTGAAACTCCTCTGATGCTGCGATCCGCTGCCGGACGTGTTCTTTTGCCCATAGGGTATCGGGTTGTTCAGAAGTAGTTTGGGGAATGGGGTTGGGGATGTGCACGTAATCTTGTTCGGTTACTGCACCGGATAGCCGCATGGCAAATACCCGTTTTTGTGGCAGCAATTGAGGCAGCGGTAGGGGTTCCAGCTCGGTGGGATCAACATTGGCCGCTGCACACAACCCTAGGAGCAAATTAGTAATCATGGGGTAGAGTAGCTTGTCCCGAGCGTCACCTTGTAGCAGTGCGGTTCCGGCTAAAAAGCTCCAATCTCGCTGCTGGTGAAATTGTGAGCCGGGTACAATTCGGCACCCGCCGTAATCTCGAACTGTTACGGCATACGGCCAGCCGTCTTTGAGTTCCAGCACCGTATTTTGGGGATGTGGTTCTAAGGCGAATCCGTAGTCTAATAACCGCAAACAGGGTAGTACTAGAATTTCGGCTAATCGATTGAGCCACTGCACTGGTTGTTTGGCGTAGTGCCGGATAAACAACTCGCCGGTGAGCGGATTAGTGGCGGTTAATGCTGCCACGGGAATCCCCGTGGGGGCTTGGCGAATGATGGCACCCAGTTGGCTACTATTTTTTAATTTGATACCCGCTAAATCTTGTGCGACCTTAAACGCCGGTGTGTCATCTACGGTATAAGGTGCAATGGCTGTACGGGCTAAGAGTTTGGTGGCTTCCTTGGCAATAATCGGCCCGGCAATAGCGGTATCAGAAATCCCTCGGATCGCGCCGGTGAGCTGGAAATTTACACTGGTTTTAATATCAATATCTTGATACCGCAGTGTTCGAACGCTCATTAATGGTTCTACGTTGATGGTGGTGCTAAGGAGTCGAATGTCATTATCAAGTGTCACCCCGTGTTCTAATTGCCACGGATGAACAGGAATGACTGCACAACCTTGTGGTAGTTCTTCTTTTAGTTGCGTGCGCACAGGTTCTGGGAGCACGCTAAGAACCGGTTGGCCGGTTTGGGTGGTGAGGTGTTCGGGCACCGCCACAAATTTCAGTGGGATAGTTTCTGATTGCTCTGGTAGGTACTTATAGCCATCAGGTCCTAGCCCAAGGGTGGTTTTGGCGCAGGGATGTTTGGGGTGACCTTCCCAAATTAACTGCTCCATATTCCCCAGTGTGGTGCGGTTTCGATAGCGCCGTGCCACTCCGGCACGGGCGCGCTTAAGACCTGCAACGCTATCGGTTAGTTCTGCCAAAGTGCGGTCAAAATTGGTGGCAGAAACGGTGAGATAGGGACGAACGAATGTGAGGATTTCACCAGGATCATCGGGAGCGTGTGCAAGAATACTGTTGTCGGTGAGAAGTTTTTCTTCCACTAGTGCGCTAAGGAGACGATCCCGAATAGAATTCATTACCCTATTATGGCTTGAAGTTAGGTGTACCTGTGGGTGACAAGGCTGGCTCAGGGGTTAGGTGAGTTGGTGGCGGCGTATTAATTAGGCTTTATCTGGTTTAACTAGCTCTTGGCTGTTAATTAAGAAATGAGCACAATAAACAAATGGGTACACACAACACTGGCATTTGATTGTCTGTTGCCCATGAAGTCCGGTGATTTCATCATAGTTAATTCCCTCATTCGGGGTACTGACCTCGTGTAAAGTGCCAAGTGTGTAAAACCCCGGTGGGAAGGTAGAAATATGTCAGATTATCGGCCAGTATTATGGCCGCCGTTTAGCCTGCACATCCAAGTGGTGGATCTAGAGCTTATCGCAGTTGATGACAGCCATATCCAAGCCTTGTCCGCCGTAACCTATGAGGACTTCTATGGGCCGGAGAAACCCGACCATGCGTTTATTTGGCTTGAAGGTACTCCCTTGGAATCAGCGAAGTTCCGTTGGGCGAACCGGGTAAGTATGTCGCCTATGCAGTGGGCACTGGATTTAGTGGCGCTGCGAGGTGACGAGATAGTGGGTGCCATTGACCTTAGAGCCACTAATTTTGCAGACACCCGCAGTGTAGAAACTGGTTCCTTTGTGTTCTACCAGCACCAAGGTCACGGGATCGGCACACTGATGAGGCATGCGGTGGCGGTGTATGCGTTTGACTACCTCGGGGCTACCGAATTAACCACGGCCTGGGCTAAAACCAATCCAGCCTCAGGCGCGGTGTCGCGCAAACTCGGTTACGAGATCACCGGCGAGACCCGCGGACCCGGTGGCATGCTCTGCGACGCCGCCACCTTAACCCCCGCTACTTATCGACGCGATCCTCAGGTCACCGTCACCGGTCATACCGCTGAGTTACAGCGGTTGCTGGTTGGGTGATGGGTTATTCTAGTCCCTTTTCTTGGCGCCATTTTTTGATGTAGTCCTTTTCGGCTATTTTGTAGGCATCTGCGAGTTTTTGCTCTGCAGGTGAATGGGTGGCGGGGCGGAGTTCTGTTTCTGGCCAGAACCATAGTTTCAGCTGGAAGGGCAAGGTGTCCCAGGTTCCTTTGCCAGCTGCAAATTCTCCAGGGGTGATCTGGTTGATATGCATGTTGCGGAACTCGTTTAAGCCCCCAGGAGCGGTAGTAACTTCTGCCCGAACACGCCATGTACCAGGTGGGATTTTAAGCTCCCGTAACTCAGGGTACCTATCAGAAGGTTCGTCTCCCATACCGCCGCCTAAGGTACCTTCCCATTGGTCGGCATCTTTGTGCTTTTCAAAGGAGACGGAAACTTCTGACCAGTGCTCAACATCGGAAAAGTCCGCAGGATCCGGGTGTTCATCGCTCACTGTGACTTGCGTGCCAATTGTGACAGCGACGAAGGGAATCGCATTGCCTAAATTGATAGCGAGAAAATTATCTAGCGAACGCAATAGGGGAATAGAAGTATAGGAAATCCCGTCTTCTAGTTCTTGGGCTTGTGGGTATTTGGCGTTGGGGTGATCCCAGTCATCGTCCATCAACCATAGGGGTCGGTAAAAAATAGCCCAGGAAGATGTATCGTCGCACCCAATAGCACCCACTACTGTCTTTGTTGTCATGGTACCACCGTTACTGTGTATTTATCGCCTTGCTGCACTTGCTGGTTGCTATAGAATTGTCTCAAGTGATACCCCTGCTCTCGGTTTCCTTTTAGGCTGACCCACCGAATACTTGCTCCAGCACCACCTTCCAGCGCAGAGTTGAATGGGTATTCATCGCATGAAGGCGAATCCATATTATCTGGCGCTGGCTCCTCTGCTTCAAGTCTCCTTTGGTTCATCGGACTACAAGCGACATTCCGGTTGCCGTCATCTCCGGGAGTGTTTTTGGTCAAAGTGCTTGGTTTCTTTCGGTGATTGATTGCGTAATCAATATGAGCTGCTACTTCGGGGTAGTCCGTGAGTGAAACAACGTAACTGGCAGCTATATCTGGATTTACGCAGTTCCTAGTTGCACGACTCCACGCCTGCCCACACCGAACTTTTACTGGGCTGCTCGTATTTACCATGCTGACATGATCCATATTGGAATCAAATCGAAAATGAATCTCTTTAGCCGGGTCACCATTGAGAGTTTGGGGAATATTGAGTATGTCTTCGCTGATCGTCACGAATCCTATAGGTCCAATCAGTTCTGATATTTTCAGTGTGCGTAGATTAAATAACTCATGCCCGTCGGGGTGTATCAACTGAAAAGCTATTTCCTCAAATGCATTAGGAGGTTTTCCCTTTGATTCGCTAATGTAAGCATATCCTCGGGTAATCGTTGTTGTTCTGTTTGATTCCATGTAGTGGTCAAACCGGAAAATGATTTCTCTTTCCCAACTCACTGGTCGTTCTCCCGGGCATTGTTTCGGGCATGAACCTATTTGCTTCACCCGAAAAACTGAGCATGCTCTAAAACGATTATTTCTATCGCAATCAGGAAGAGGGCGAACATCAGGCCCTGGGGAATCCTCGGCTTCTTGAGCTAACTCAGCCTCCAGTTGTTCTATCTCTGCTGGGTTGTCGATAGATTCGATTTCGTGCGTTACCTCGACTTCGGGTGATAAATATTCCTCTAGGGTCAACTGCTCCCCAGCTTCTGGTTCAGTGGGGGGGGCACTGGTGCAGATTCTGGATTTGTATCAGGTTCGATCTGGGGATCTTGCTCGGGATTGTTTTCGGTGGGAACCTCAAGGTTGGGATCGGGGTTTTTTGGTATTGATTCAGTAGTTACTTGAGTATCTTCGGGAAGCATGTGTATCTCAGCTGCCCAAGAACTTTCGCTGGTCGTAAAAGCCAGCATGGTCAAAGTAACTACTGTGGTTATGGTTTTGGCAAAACGCATGACCACTCCTTTGTTAGATGGATTTGCTACAGTTTTGGCTTAAAAACCATTGCTTAAGCTTGTCTATATGATAAGTGCTAAGAAGTTTCACGTAAATGGTTATTATGTTAAAACTATTTAATATTTATCTTTCTACTCCTCGGATTGGGGTAACGTCAGTCGTTCCGTGGTGTGCTAAAGGTATTTTTAGCTGTTCAGGACGATTGTGGCGTTGTGCTTAATGTAGTCAGTATCGTAAAAGTCTAATTAAAAGATAAAAATTGGCTGACTCTATAGTGTTGCTGACTTGCATCATAGAGTCGAAGGTGAACAGGGAAGTATATTTATTTTCAGCGGTTGCTGGTTGGGTGACCTCGTTAGTTGATGCCTCGTTCGTAGTTCCATTTTTTCATGTAGGCGCGTTCGGCTAATTCGTACTTGTCGGCATATTCTTGCTCTGCAGGTGAATGGGTGGCGGGGCGGAGTTCTGTTTCTGGCCAGAACCATAGTTTCAGTTGGAAGGGCAGGGTGTCCCAGGTTCCTTTGCCATCTGCAAATTCTCCAGGGGTGATGTGGTTAATGTGCATGCCGAGAAATTCACCAGTTCCTCCGGGAGCTTCGGTTGCTTCGGCCCGAACGCGCCAGGTGCCCGGTGGGATTTTAAACTCCCGTAACTCGGGGTACCTATCAGAAGGTTCATCACCCATATCTCCGCCTAAAGTGCCCTCCCATTCGTCGGCATCTTTGTGCTTTTCAAACTGTACAGAGACTTCTGACCAGTGCTCAACATCGGAAAATTCTGCAAGGGGCGGAGCTTCATCGCAAAGCATGGCTTGAACCCCGACCGCAATAGCATCGTATTTAAAAGCCGCTCCTAAATTGATGGAAAGGAGATTAGTAAGCGCTCTTAACAACGGGATGGGGGCATTGTAGATGCCCATTTCGAGGTCTCTAGGGTCAGGCTTTTGAGCATCAGGATGGCTTAGATCATCATCTACCCGCCAAGGTTGTTCGTAGAGAATCGACCATAAGTACACTTCAATGCTGGTAATAACACCAACTACTGTCTTTGTTGTCATAGCTCCACCAATACTGTGCTGTCTTGTTGGGGGACGCTAGTGCCGCCCAAGTTTTCCCGCCAATCCTAGTTAAGAAACGAGTAAAGAGTGGTGTCGAAAAGCAAGCACCTCTCGGCGCATGAGCGGTAATCGCGCATACAGTCAGGGATATGGACCCAGATTACGTAGAACAGAATCTTGTTGCTTGTTGGCCGTTATTTGGTTTGCTTATTACCACTCCTGACCTAGTGCTGCGGGTGGAACGGGATGAGGATATTGTCCGGTTTAGTCAGATAGGTCTAACAGAAATTTATGGCGTTAGTGATCCCGCAGCTGCCCCTGGGTACGCTTTTAGCTGGGCATTTCATTCTTCCGCGCAGGACATAGCAAAGTTTCGGTGGGGTCGCAGGGCAACATTAACTCCCAAAGACTGGTCGCTGAATTTCGCCGTGCTAAACCCAACCGGTGACCTGGTAGGCAGCGCGGATTTACGAGGGCGGAATTTCGCTAAAACCCGCAGCATCGAGACCAGCTCGTATGTGCTGCATAAGTTCCAACGGCAGGGACTCGGCACGCAGATCAGGCAGGCAATTTGCCATTATGGTTTCGCCTATCTCGGCACTACCGTGATGACATCCGGCTGGCAGCTTAGCAACCTCGCCTCCCAGCGAGTTTCGGAGAAGCTGGGCTATCAGGTGGTTAAAAAGATTCGGTGTATTGGCGGGCCGCACGGCAAACTACAAGCAGGGGTGCGCGCCGAGCTGCGGACACAGGATTTCACTCCTACCATTCCCATTGAAGTGTCTGGTCACACCAAAGAAGTAATGAGAATGTTGGTTTAGCACCAACTAGTCTTCTACATCGCGCTTTTCGACGCGCTGATCCTTTGCAGCTGCTTCCGGTTCTTTGGAATCCTCAGTCTCTTCATCAAGCCGCTTAATGATCCGGCGGACATGGTCGGCTGCCCCTTTGCCCTCGTAAGCCTCAATGATTTCTGGAATCGGTCCGGCTTGGCGGATTTCGCCGTGGTCTACCCATAGGGCAGTGTCGCAGAGTTGGGCTAGAAAATCATTGGAGTGGGAAGCAAACACCAAGATGCCAGAGCGTTTGACGAGCTCTTGGAGCCTTGCTCGGGCTTTGGCCATGAATGCTGCGTCAACGGCGCCGATGCCTTCGTCGAGAAGCAAAATTTCCGGTTCGATGGACGTAACCACGCCCAGTGCTAGCCGAATGCGCATACCAGTGGAATATGTGCGCAGCGGCATAGCCAGGTATTCACCCAGTTCCGAGAACTCCGCGATCTCATCCATTTTTTGCTTCATTTGCTTGCGGGTCTGCCCAAGGAACAGGCCGCGAATAATGATGTTCTCGTAGCCGGAAATTTCCGGATCCATGCCCACGCCTAGATCGAAAACTGGGGCGACGCGGCCGCGTACATGAGCGGAACCACGGGTGGGCTCATAAATGCCAGACAGCAGCCGCAGCAGCGTGGATTTCCCGGCTCCGTTATGGCCAACCAGTCCCACTCGGTCGCCTTCCTGCAGATGCAGGTTCACATCCCGCAGCGCCTCAACAACCACAGTGTTGTCTTGGTTGCGGCCGATTGCGCCGCCAGCTGCGCCTAAGAAAGCTTTTTTCATGGAGCGGGACTTTGCATCGAAAATGGGAAAGTCCACGCAGGCATTGTACGTATCAATAGAAACCATGAAACATCCTTAAACCCAGTAGCTAACGCGGAACCGCCATTGTCGCATGGCAAGCATAGCTAAGAACAGCCCAAGTACCGTGCAAGCCAAAACCACCCACCAGTGATACACCGGCAGTTCTGCGCCGATCAACGGTGCCCGCACCACTTCCATATAGTGATACAGGGGATTGAGCTGGGCCAGTTTCGCCCGCTCAGAAATCGCACCACCTTGATCGTTCAGCGTCTGAGTCATCCACACAATGGGGGTGACATAGAACAATAGCTGTGTTCCTGCTTCTAGAAGTGGAGCAACATCCCGGTAACGGGTAGCAATAATGCCAAAGAACATAGAAACCCACACACCATTAGCAATCAGCAGCGCCATAGCGGGGATGGCCAGCAGAATATCCCAGCCCAAATGTCTCGGGAAAATCAGCATGAGGATCACCCAGATGACCAGATTATGCGCAAGGAAGAGGGTTTGCTTCCACACTAGTCGGTACACATGAACTGAAAGCGCGGAAGGAAGTTGCTTAATCAAACCTTCGTTTTCTATGAAAACTTGCGATCCTTCTTTGATGCATCCGGAAATAAACGTCCACATGACCAGACCCACTGTTACGTGGGGGAGGAACTCCGCCACGGGTATTTTAAACAAAACCGAATACAATAGACCTAAAGCTAGTGCCATCACGCCAGTGGCGATGGTGATCCACAGTGGTCCCAGTACCGAGCGACGATACCGTTGCTTAATGTCCTGCCACCCGAGCTGCAGCCAGAGTTCATGCTGGTTGAAGCCCTTGACGAGGTCTCGCCAAGCGGCTTTGACCGTCTTGGAATCTGACGGCTCAGGATCCGATTCGCCCACCGCGATGATGCGGTCCAGCTGCCCAGAAAACTTCTTTCTTAAGGTAGCATCAAGAGCTTCGTTGTCATTTTCATCGTGCACAGATTTCAAGCTTAGTGCGCTAAACGCTTCAGGTGGGCATATTATTAAGGCATTGGTTATATGGAAGGAGCCTAAAGGTGGTCTACGACTTAGCGCGTGTCCGAGGTCTTTATACGTCGTTAGGTGATGGTTGGACCTATCTCTCACAGCCACAAGTGCCGGAGCGAGTATCGTCTGCGGTGGCGCGTGGCTTTCGTCTTGCAACGGTGATGACTACCCCCAAAGGTGGGCGGTTAGGGGCCGAGGATTTACTTGATTCTGCCCGATTGGCAATTTCGGATCTGACCGGCACCTCGCCCGAGGCGGTCGTGCTGGGGCCGAGCCTGGATGTGTTATACGCCAGACTCAACCAAGCCCTGCAACCGGTGCTGCGCCGAGGCAGTCTGCTCGCCTCGCGTGCCGACGTCCGCCAGATCTACCACACCGATGTCAGCTTCGCCGAGGCGGACCTAGGCACCGGGGAAGTACCCGCATGGCAATACGAGTCCCTAGCCACCGGAGCCACCCGGCTTGCCACCTTATCGGCGGTGCACCCACAAGTCGGCACAATTAACGACGTAGCGCGGATCTCAGAGATCATCCGCCGTCACACCCGCGCTTGGGTCCTCGTGGATGCCTCCGGGCTGGCTGGGTTTAGTTCTATCGCCGTAGATGATCTCGGCGTAGACATTGTGGCCTTAGACTGCGCGGATTTCGGAGGGCCGCAGATTTCAGCCGTGGCTTTTCGGGATGTTTCCATGTTTCCCCGCATGGACATGGGCGCCTTTGTTAACGATGCCGCGCCGGGGCTGGCTGCTGGAGTGCCAGCGGCTGTGGATCATCTGGCGGATCTGGTGGAACAAGAACGCGGCTCACGGCGGCAGCGCCTAGAAAAAAGCCTGGACGAAGTCGGCCACTACCTGAAATCACTCGCAGAGTACCTAGCTGATTCCCTCAATAGCATGTTCCGGCTGCAGGTTTTCGGAGTGACTGGTGAGCTGGCCGTCGGATCGAATGCCACTCGTATTCCACGAGTAACCTTCTGTATCCCAGGTGTTCCCGCGCAGACGATCTATGACCGGCTCTTAGATAATCGGCTGGTAACCAAGATTGCCCCAACCGACCCATTGCTTAATGCCATGGGGCTTTCGGAATCCGATGGAGCTATCACCGTCTCGCTAGGGCCCTATAACACTACCTATGATGTTGACCAGCTCATTAGGGTCTTGGCCTCACTGGCGTAAGTTAACAAGCGCTGCTTGGTTGGCTAAGGGCGGTGGGTGTCTTCGCTATGTCGCTTCTGCCGGCTCATTCTTTGTGATGTCTGACACTATTCGGTCATTTGGCTGCAAACCCCATGAAATCCCAGCAAAACGTATAGATAAAAATCGAATATCCGAATAGTATCGGGCGCCACAGCCGTCTTGCTGGCTGCAGGGCTGCTGAGCTTGACGACGCCCAACCGCGCCGGGCTTGTTGCTGTTGAGCCGCTGCTACATGGTGGATCGCTTGAGTGGATGGCTGTGCTTCGGTGGTGGTTTCGTTTTCGAGCGGCACGATTGTGCCGATAGTAAAATTCGAAATCACCACAGGGATGAAGCGATGGATTTTGGGGCAAGCGTGCGAGAGCGTCGTAAAGCAGGGTATCTAAGCCAGCTGGAGCTCGCCGAACTTGCACAAGTTTCTGAGCGTTTCGTGCGTGAGGTGGAGCATAATAAACCCAGCCTGCGGTTGGATAAACTGCAGGCTGTACTTGGGGTGCTTGGTTATGAGCTTGCCATAATTGACTACGTGCCACCAGCACTGCGGAGGCCACAACCATGAGGGCATTTGACCCGCGAGGTATTTCTACGGCTTCCGTTCTGGTGGATGGTCGACCAGCTGCTCACCTGTTAAACCTTGAGTACCAACTTACCGGTGACCTCGCCTGCGGCGAGCATGTCGTGGGCGCGCTGGGCGTCGGCAAGCGGCAGGACTGCGTGGAGTTGGTGCTTGATGGTGCCGTCGGCAAGCAGCGGCCAAATTGCTGCGACAGTGGCTGCGGTAATACGCGCCTTGTCTTCCTTGGTGCGTCCGCGTAGTGACGTTGCCGAAATCGTGCCCCGCTTGCTCAGCAGCTTGCCAATATTCAGCTCACCTTTCACGCCGCCTTGCATTCCAATGGTGACCATATGTCCATCTGGGGCTAGGGCGGTGACATTCTGATCCAAATATTTAGCACCAATGATGTCGAGGATCCGGTCGCAGCGGTTTTTTAGCACCTCTGCGAAGTTTTCCTCCCGGTAATTAATCAAAATATCTGCGCCCAGTTCCTGGCATACTGCGAGTTTCTCCGCACTGCCAGCTGTCACTGCCACTGTGGCGCCAAGATGCTTGGCCAGTTGAATGGCAAATGTACCAATACCACTGCCGCCGCCATGGATCAGAAAGGTCTGACCGGCTTCTAACCCGGTGAGCATGCCGATATTGGACCATACGGTTGCAGCGACCTCGATGATGGCCGCGGTTTGTTCAAAGGAGTAGCCATCGGGGATGGGCAACAGTTGACCTTCAGGCACCGCCACATATTCGGCATAGCCACCACCAGCGAGCAAACAGCCCACTTTCTCACCCACTGTGCGATTGGTAGTACCAGCGTCCTCGATCACGCCAGCGCATTCCAGACCAATGATTTCAGATTCGCCAGTAGGCGGGGGGTAGTGTCCAGCGGCCTGGAGTAGGTCCGCGCGATTAACGCCAGCGGCATGGACTTTGACCAACACTTCCCCCGGTTTCACCGTAGGGATGGGGGCGGTCGTGAGTTCGAGCTTCTTATCTTCTGTAACGGTGATTGCCTTCATGATTAAAGGCTACTAGAAAAGCTGTGGTAATCTTTTCCCGTCCCATGGAAGTGTGGCAGAGCGGCCGAATGCACTGGTCTTGAAAACCAGCGATAGGAAACTATCCGGGGGTTCAAATCCCTCCACTTCCGCTGTATGAAACTCCTTAGGTTACCAATGCTGTTCCTAGGGAGTTTTCTGCTTACTGCCTGTTTCGCCACCCAGCCTGCCACTGAGTCTGCGCAGCCGTCGTTTACTGCGTCCTCTGGGCGGCAGCCTGCCGCTGAGAACACTTCGACTGAGCCACTACATGGTATTACCCTAGAATCCATTGAGGATTTTCCCACCTCGCATCAGATCATTGCAGATAGTGAGCAACCGCTGACGGTGCGCCTAGTCATGGACGTGGAACGTGATTTACGTGAATACCAAGATGAGGTAGCGGATTTAAGCTCCGTGGCCTCTGTGATGGTGCAGTTAGCGGATTCCGAACAGCTAGGGCAGCTGAGCACGACGCAGTATGCGCAGCGTGCTACCGAAGCGGTTAAACTGTTCGGTGACCATGTTGATATTTGGGAAATTGGTAATGAGCTCAACGGGGACTGGGTGGGTAAATCACCTGCGGAAATCAATGCAAAAGTAGTGGCTGCCCACCAGGTGATAACCGCTAATGGTGGGCAAACAGCGCTTACGTTAAATTACTGGTCGAGCCCTGACTGCTACGCGCAGCCGTGGGAAGCCACACTTGACTACGCCCGCAGTATGCCGGATGAACTAAAAAGCGTAGATTATATCTTCTTGTCAGTTTATGAAACCGCCTGTTCACCGCCCCAATATCCCACTACCGGGGAGTTAGGACACACATTGGCTGCGTTAGGGAAAATATTTCCCGATGCCAATTTAGGAATCGGCGAAATCGGCGCCCAAGGGGTGGAAGACGGCTTAGCCGCAGACCCGAGCCTGGAACAAAAACAAGCCATTGCCCACCGGTATTACGGGATGTACACCGAATTGCGGCAGAAATTGGGCGACCGATTCGTTGGCGGTTATTTCTGGTGGTACTTCAAACGCGACGTGGTTGATAAACAGGAAGGCCAATCCCTGCTACCCGCCTTAGGGTTTGACTAGGGTCTCCCAGACACCAAGCAGTCGGGTGGTTTCTTCTTCGTTGGTAATCGTGATGCGCACCCCGTCGGGGAAAGCGCGCACAATAATGTCACGTTCGGCAAATAACGAAGCAATCAGATTTGATTTCACCGTGGGGAGCCAGATGAAATTTGCCTCTGAATAGGCGGTACCAATCGCATCAGCGGCTCGTTTACGCTGCTCCACCACCTCTTCGGTGCGACTTAATAATTCGTCTACCGCATCAAGGCTGGCCAACGCACCTGCCTGAGCCATAGAACTAACAGCGAAAGGAAGCGCCACTTTGTCTAAAGCCTCAATGACACTGGGGTTGCCGAATGCATAGCCGATCCGTGCCCCAGCCAGCCCGTATGCTTTGGAAAAGGTGCGCAGCCCAATAAGGTTTTCGTGTCGGCCCACTAATTCGGTAGCCACCAGTGCGTTAGGTGCGCGCAGATATTCAAAATAAGCCTCATCCAGTGCTACCAAGACATCGGTGGGGATTGCAGCCATAAAATCTATAAAATCCCGCTCCGTAATGCTGGTTCCAGTCGGATTATTGGGGTTGCAGATGAAAATCAGCCGGGTCTTCTCTGTCACAGCTTCGGCCATGGCGGGTAAATCAATCCGGTGTTGGTCATCTAAGGGAACCGGTACGGGGGTAGCGCCAGTTACCTGCGTGAAAATTGGATAGGCCTCAAAACTACGCCACGGAAAAATGACTTCATCGCCGGGTCCGGCAGTTATCTGCACCACCTGCTGGCACAAGGCAGAAGAACCGCAGCCAATGGATAGTTGCTCCGGGGTGAAATCTAGATGCTCGGCTAGAGCTTGTTTTAGCTTGCCGACGCTCATATCTGGGTAGCGATTAGCTCCCGCCGCTGCTTGGCTCATGGCCGCAACGGCAGCAGGAAGTGGTGGGTGAGTGACTTCATTACTGGAAAGTTTTAAGGCGCTGGGGCTCCACTTTCCGGGGACATATGACGGGATGTTGGCAAGGTCTGCACGAATCATCATGAGGCATAGTTTATCGACATTTGAAAATCTGCGCCGCGGTGAGTTATATTAGTCAGGCTGGAGACGTGCCAGAGCGGCCGAATGGGGCTCACTGCTAATGAGTTGTCTTTTTAACGAAGGACCGGAGGTTCAAATCCTCTCGTCTCCGCCATAAAATAACAAATCCCGATGCAAACATTTTGAGCATCGGGATTTTTTATTCATTAACCCTTTCTGGGGGTAGCCTAGTTTTAAATTCGGAAAAAGTGGCTTCGCTATAGTCGTTTTATAGTTACTTTGGGAGAAACTCTTGGAACCGAACCTATTTTTAATATAGGAGGCAGGCGATGAGTACGCCTATAACCCATGAATCTTCCTCCCACGCACTTGTGGAAGATGCCGAAGTACGCGATCCCAAGGAATGGCGCAGGCAACTGATCGGCATGATTGCAGGCGTGATGCTTGCGCTGCTGGTCTATGCCGTTTTCCCCGATTCAGCCGTCACCATGGTTAACCAAGCCGACCCCGAACTAGAAACCACCGACAGCATGCTGCGAATCACTGCCGCGGTGGCAGTTTTGATGGGGGTGTGGTGGATGACCGAAGCGATCCCATTGGCAGCCACCGCGTTATTGCCCATGATTGTCTTCCCGCTGTTGCAGGTGATCCCACTCAAAGAAATCGCCGCGCCGTATGCCGACCCCACAATCTACCTGTTCATGGGTGGATTTATCCTAGCGCTGGGTATGCAGCGGTGGAACTTACATCGGCGATTAGCGTTGCGAGTAGTGCTAATCGTGGGGACCAAACCAAAGCAACTCATTGCGGGTTTCATGTTAGCTACCGGTGTGCTGTCCATGTGGGTATCCAACACCGCTACCGCAGTAGTGATGCTGCCCATTGGCGTGTCAGTGCTACAGCTTACCGCTGAAACCGTAGGAGGCATGAAGAATCAAAAACGCTTTGCCACCGGTCTGATGCTCGCCATTGCCTATGCTGCATCCATTGGATCACTAGGTACTATCATTGGTACACCACCGAATGCCCTCATGGCGGCCTATATGGAAAACACCCACGATGTGCATATTGGCTTCGGGCAGTGGATGATCGTCGGAGTGCCACTGGCTACCCTGTACATGGTCATCGCGTGGTTCGCTCTGGTGACCATCTTCAAACCAGAAGTAGACTCAATCCCTGGCGGCCAAGAACTTATCCGAACCGAACTCAACAAGATGGGAAAGATGGGATTCGGCGAAAAAGCTACCATGATAATTTTTTCGCTGGCCGTATTTTGCTGGGTATTTATTCCGGTCATTATCAAACAACTTGGGGTCGACATCGAAATTGCCGACGCCACCATTGGTCTGACCGCCGCGCTTGCAATGTTTATGATCCCAGCCGATAGGAAAACCGGGATTCGGTTGATGGACTGGAAAACTGCAAACGAACTGCCCTGGGACGTCCTACTGCTTTTCGGCGGCGGATTGGCGCTATCGAAAATGTTCTCAGATTCTGGGTTATCCATCTGGATCGGCGAACTGGCAAAGGGACTAGGATCGCTGCCGCTTATACTGCTGATTGCCATCTTTGCCGCACTGGTGCTGATTTTGACGGAATTTACGTCCAACACCGCCACCGCAGCTACCTTCCTGCCCATCATGGCGGGCGTGGCCATCGGTATTGGACTCAGTGCCAACGGAAATCAAAATATCCTCCTGCTCACCATCCCAGTAGCCCTAGCCGCAACGTGTGCCTTTATGCTGCCCGTTGCTACACCACCAAACGCCATTGCCTTTGGCTCCGGCTACGTCAAAATTGGCGACATGATCAGAGGCGGCGTGTGGCTCAACATCATTGGCGTGGTGCTGGTTACGCTGACCACCTATTTCCTTGCAGTTCCGGTATTTAATATCATCCTGTAAGTGCATAATAACCAGCGTGTTTGTGCGTTGCGACGGCGCGGTGTAAAGTCTTTTCCGTTGCTAACGCAACCTGCGCCCGTAGCTCAACGGATAGAGCATCTGACTACGGATCAGAAGGTTGGGGGTTCGAATCCCTCCGGGCGCACCAGATAAATCCCCAGTTCACGGTAGGTGTGAGCTGGGGGTATGGTGTATGAAGCACGAAAACCCCGCAGGACGGGGTTTCGGCAATGTGGAGTTGCGTACGTTCGCAATCCCTACACCTCATAATGTAGCGAGCGCTTCAAAGTTAAATCAATGGGGCTTGCCAAGAAAATAAAAAATTTAAACCTTGTGCAGCATGACACACGGTGGCGACTCTGAAATACGAGTAACGCGCCAATTCCGATGGCCACTCAGCTTCTGTTGAGCGGCCATTGTGCTTTACGACGAGCAGACAGGTTCGTCGTAAAGCATTGTGGTGCCACTAATCTGTGAGCCTGAGTCTCCGGTAGCGATTGACGGCGGCAAAGATTTCCTGTTTGCGGGGACGCGCAAGTAATCCGGGATGTCCGCTGTGTGGTGATAAGACGTCGACACCTTGGGCATCGATTTCATGGCACAGCTCGTCAATGAGCTGCGTGAGGCTGTGCTTTCCGGTGGTGCGTTCCGCGAGGCGATCGAGGGCGTGGGCGATGGCTACGGTTTGTGTGGCGTCGATAAGCTGCAGTACTGCGGAAAGCGCAATGGTTTCCTTCCCATAGCGAATTTCGTGTAGACCGTGTGCTCGGGCGGGTTTGGTCTTATGGGGATCCGAAAGACCACGCGCGGTAGGTATCCGGGGTGGCATATGATCAAACACAGAGCCCGAGCTTGGGTGATAGGGTAGCGCAATGGCATGGGCTTGCTCGGTAACATCTTCTACCCGGTAGGAATCTAAGGCAATGACATGATCAGCAACGCTGAAAAACGCGCCGGAGCCACCAGCAACGAGGATAGTGGAGATGCCTTTTTCCTCGAAAAGCGGACGAACTCGGTCAACGAAGGGGGTAATGGGCTCTCGGCTGCTGGGAATCAGCTTGCGCATCTGCTCATCGCGAATCATGAAGTTCGTGGCGGAGGTGTCTTCATCAATGAGCAGTGCGCAGCTGCCCGATTCAACGGCTTCCACGAGGTTTGCTGCCTGTGAGGTAGAACCCGAAGCATTGGTGGTGAAAAAGTGCTGGGTATTAGCGCCCGAGGGCAGGTTGGAAATAAATGGAGAAATATCCACATCAGTGACCGAACGGCCGTCTTCAGCGCGAATCGCCATGGCATTAGCGCGGGTAATTGCCCATTCCCGGCCATCGCCACCAATATGGGAATACACCCCGCGTTCAATTGCACGCAATAAGGTTGATTTCCCGTGGTAGCCACCGCCCACAATCACCGAAACCCCGGTGGGAATCCCCATACCAGAAACCGTACGGCCGCTGGGCAGCTCAAAGGAAACCCGCAGCGACTCTGGGCTTTCGAACGGCACGGAACCGTTAAGCAGCGGCAGGTCGGAATCCCCAGCGCGACGCGGCAAAATAGCACCATCGCCCACGAAGGCGATGAGGTCATTTGGTTGTAACTGACTCCGCAGAAACTCTTGGTCGCGGAATAACGTGACATGTGCGCGCAACTGTTCGGCATCAAGATTTTCATAAAGTAATGCCTGTTCAGCAATGTCAATGAGGTCTTCAGTCAGCAGACGCTCGGCCTGAAACCCTCGGATCCGTCGCCCAGCAGCGGGCAGGCCAACAAGGATCCGTGCCTCCAGCTCATCATCGGTAAAAACCACACTTGAGCGTTCCAGCACCGCTTGGCCAGGATGCCCAATACTTATCGAGCCACTATTGCCGCTACCGCGATTATTCCCATGATCCCGGCCACCACCCGATGAGCGGTTGAGGGTGTGTTTGGCGATCTTGGCAAACTGCCTCGTTAAAAAGTCACTGACCGCAACCCTGCCCAGCTTATCGGAAATCAAATCTTCCGGTATAGCGGCATCTTCTTGGTAGAAGATTACTCGCATGAGCGACGGAGGTGCGAAGGGATCAGTCTGTACTCGATCGATCACCAGCTCGCATGATCCGAGGTCATAGTTTCCCTTTAAGCGTTTGTAGGAGCCGTAGTTTTGGCCATCGAGGCTAGCTAGCGTGCGTTTGAGGTCGTGGAGATCGCGCATGTACTGGAGTTTTCTATATTGTGTTCCCAGGTTCAAATTACAGGTTCAAATTGTGAGGCAGCGTAACGGCTTCGGAAAAGTTGAAGCTTGTCAGGCGCAGGTTTTCTAACTGCGGAGTCACCGGTGCCTTTAACTAGCGCAGGAAATGAGAAGGCGCTGGGTGGGTGTTGCTGTCGCGTAACTTCAATAATCAGGGGCACAGGCTAGCTAAAGGAATAACCCATACGCCATCTGGTCGTTGCACTACCGGACCGGTGGGAATAATCACCACCAACGCGGCTGGTGGTGATTCGATATGAGCAGCAACATGCAGCAACTGCTTGGCAGCCTTGTCTACCCCATGATGTGATAACTTCATTTCACATCCAATCCAATCGCCATCGGCGTTTTCGACAATCGCATCGATTTCCAGTCGGCCTTTGACATCACGAAGATGATATACGCCACGAGAGCGCAGTGCCTGTGCGTAGACGCGAAGATCATGGACTGCAAGGGATTCGAAAATTATTCCCAACGTTTCCAGATCGCTAAGTAGCCTTTTCGGACTTGCCCTCAGTAATGAAAGAGCAAGAGAAACATCCGCGAGATGCCGTTTGGGCGTTTGAATAAGCGTCGTGCGGGAACGCAATTTTGTCGACCAAGCTGGCTGATCTTCAATAAGAAAAAGTCGCGAAGCAAAATCATGCAGCTGTGGAACTAAGGCCTCCGCTGGAGTAGTTCCTGTGATCTCTCCCATGCGGCGGCCAATAGCTTTAAAGGACGCAGGTTGCGCAATAACTCCAGCGTATGCCTCCAAAAACGCATAGAACCGCCGAGGATCGCGCCGGGAGCCACCGATCAGGGGATAATCATGCTCACTCATCATCGCTAGATAGGAGGCCACTTCATCAGAAGCATCTGTTACATCCAGATCCTGTAGTCCAGGCCAGCCACCGGAAGTCATCCATTGAGCATAATCTTCGACTGACGCATCTGTACCACTGTTAGGTTGCAGGGTGCCGTCGAAAAGTTTACTTAACGACGCTGCCTCGCTCTGTGTATCATCAAAGCGCTCCATGAGTGACATGGTACGCATGGTCAGCGCTCGGATTCGGCCAGCGCCGGAATGTCGGCGCGATTCTAGCTCTGGGGTTGCTGAACCGGTGAGAATGAATTGACCTCGAGATTTGCGATCATCAATGGCATGGCGCACTGCATTCCAAATCTCCGGTATTGCTTGCCACTCATCGATCAGGCGCGGAGTTGCGCCAGCAAGCGCTAAGCGGGGGTCAGTAAGGGCGGCGAAAGTTTCAGGAGTTGACTCGTCAAGGCGAATTTCAGAAGAACATGCCCGCTGTGACGTCGCTGTTTTTCCACATGCGCGCGGCCCACGGACATAAACAGCCCCGCTGGTTCGCAAGCCACGTTGTAATTCCTCATCCACTATTCGGGGAAGATAATCGCTCATGAGCTTAGAGCTTAGTTAAGAGGTATGGATTTCTCCATACCTCAGGCATGGAGAAATCCATACCTCTAATGTGACACTGGGTGTGGTCGGTGGTTATTATGAGGAAGATAGAACCCCGCCGAGAAATTAGGATGATCGTAGGACGTGAAAGCCGTACCTGTGGTTAACTGCCTAGTTTGGCGGGGTGACAAATAGTATCAGCAACAATATTTCCAAGTTCACACCAATGGCTCCTCGTGCGCACAGTGAATGGCCTGGAACAGCTAAAACACTGCCACACAGGTAACCCCCGGAACATGTTAAAACTCAAAGGCACGACGATAAAACGCGGTATACGGTAGGACAACTACGGCTTTGGAACAACCATTGGCCGGTCGGTAAGTGGATCAGGAACTATCAAGCACTCGATGCCATACACGTTTTTGATTAACTCGGCTGTTACGATCGTTTCTGGAGTGCCTTCCGCAACAATTCCCCCTTCTTTCATTACTATCAAATGTGTTGCATAACGGAAGGCTAGATTGAGATCGTGCAACACGGCAATAAGCGTGTAGTTGCCAGAACTGTGCAGTCTTTTACAAAGATTGAGCACCTCTAGTTGATGAGTAATGTCAAGAAATGTTGTTGGTTCATCAAGTAAGAGTAACGACGTCTGCTGTGCCAAGACTAGGGAAATCCAAACCCGTTGCTGCTGACCGCCGGACAAAGTATCCATCTGACGATGAGCAAGCTCTGATACACCGGTGGCCGAAAGTGCTTGTTCGATTGCGGCGTCGTCTTCAGCTGACCACTGTCGCAGCATTCGTTGATGGGGAAACCTTCCTCTTGCCACTAAGTCACGAACCGTGATCCCCTCAGGACTGATACTTGCCTGCGGCAACAGTCCTAACCGCTTGGCTACTAATTTTGTCGGTAGGCGAGAAATATCTTTGCCATCAAGCAAGATTTCTCCACTGAGTGGTTCTAAAAGCCGAGCTAATGACCGTAGAAGGGTAGATTTTCCACATGCATTGGGGCCGACAATTACGGTAAAAGAGCCATCCGTGATGTTGAAGTTGAGGTTTTCAACAATTGCAACATCTTTATAACCGAGGGTAGTACTGACTGTGCGTAGCGGCGAATGAGGATTGGTAGCCATTAGACATTTTCTTTCGTCAAAATCCAAAGAAGGTACATTCCACCAATTAGCCCAGTGGTTAATCCTACAGGAAGGGCAAAACCTACGGGGATATTCTGGGAAAGTACATCAGCAGAAAGTAATAATGAAGCACCAAAGAGCGCTGATGACAATACTTGCACTCGTCCACTTCTAGTCAGACGCCTTGTGATTTGTGGCCCGGCTAAGGCAATAAACGCAATCGGTCCAGCAGTTGCTACGGAAACAGCAGTAAGTGCTACTCCCGAGAACATCACAGTAAAACGTTGGGCCTCTATTCGGATACCTAGTTGTTGTGCCTGTTCATCACCCATTTCTAAAATATCGAGTTTTCGCGCTGCAAAAACAAGTAATGGAAGAAACATAAACATCCCAATGAGTGCTGGATAAACATCTATCCATTCTCGGGCATTTAGCGAGCCGCTTAGCCACAGCTGTGCTTTGATAGCTAAGTCAATATTTCCTTTGGCCAAGATCAAACTATTAGCAGCCGATAGCATGGCGGAAATGCCAATTCCGATGAGCACAAGGCGGTAGCCGCCACTTCGGCCATGGTTTCTGGCGAGAAGATAGACGATCACTGCGGTAAGTAATCCTGAGCAAATGGCTGCAAGTGATGTCGCTATAGGGCCTAGATTAAAAAATACTATTTCTATCACGGCACCAGTGGCAGCGCCAGTAGTAAAACCAATAACATCCGGTGAGCCTAGCGCATTCCTAGAAACCGACTGGAAAACACCGCCAGCTGCTCCAAGTGCAGATCCAACAATTAGGGCTGCTACTACCCGGGGGAGGCGAATACCCCAGATAACTAACTCGGTTCGATTATCTGAGTTTCTTAACAACGCAGCAAACACCTGCTGTGTGGAAAACTGTATTGTTCCCGTCGATAAGCTCAATAGTGATAGTAGGACAATGATAACTGTCAGAATTATGACGAGCGCAATCGTTCGTTTCTCGATCTGGAGATGAATTTTCCCCAGCTTTAACCGTAGGCGAGTGGTGTCAGGTTGTATGGTTGTCATAAGCCGCTTACCTTTCCCTTTCGTACTAACCAGATGAAAAAGGGTGCGCCAATGAAAGCGGTCATGATTCCTACCCCGATTTCGTTTGGGCTAAGGATAACTCGGCCAACGATATCAGCTACAAGTAGCAGTAAACTAGCTATTATGGCGGAGTAGGGGAGGACCCAGCGATGATCTGGGCCGACTATTATTCGGGCAATATGCGGTGCCGCTAAACCTATAAACCCAATGGGACCAATGGCTGCCGTGGTTCCTCCAGTAAGAATTATGATTGCTGCATTGGTAAAGTTCCTGGTAGTTCGTATATTGACGCCGAGGGCTTTGCCGAGGCTAGTGCCTAAAGCTACCGCATTAAGCGACTGTGCAAGAAAACAACAAATAATCAAGCCACAACCGAAGCTGATTAATACAACCGGTACAAATGCCCACCCTCGACCGTCTAATGAGCCAGTTACCCACGCTCGCATGGAATTAAACACTTGGTTGGCATTGGAAAGCACGACAATCGTCGTTAAGGAACCAACCATGATGGACAACCCAGCACCTGCTAGCACTAAGCGAACCGAATTAACTCCAGTGTCTCCAGCTCTACCAAGTCTATGGACGATGATGGCTGTGACTCCAGCTCCGATGAAAGCAAACCAAATATAGACAGTAATGGTGGTGGTTGGTACGAAAAGCAACCCCAACACCACACCGGCAGCAGCGCCAGCATTGACACCCAACGTGCCTGGTTCGGCCAGAGTGTTTCGAGTTAAAGATTGCATTAGCGTTCCAGCCAAACCGAGACTTGCACCGGCAAATACTGCGATCAAAGTTCGGGGAATGCGTAGCTCATACACAATGAGATGGTTAGTGTCTGTGGCATCATAATGAGTAATCGCATGCCATACGACTTCAGGTGCAAGCGGGTTGGAACCAATGAACAGGCTTATTCCCATAAGTGGTATCAGCGACACTAACATGCAGAGGAGTACTAGTCCATTACGAGGCGTTGTACTCCATCGGTTCTCCATCACTTGCCGTAAGCAGCAGACACGGCATCAACAATATCTCGACCGGAATATGGATCAATCCGGAACGATGTTAGACCTAGCGGATAAACAGCTTTATTCTTAGTAGATTTTAGGTTGGCAAGAACCGCTTCTTTTTCAAACTTGGACACGTTGGTTTCGTCACTGCTGAGCAAGAATACGGCATCGCTGTTATCTAAGACTTTAGGTAGATTTTCCAGAGAAACAAAGGAGAAATCTTCCCGCGGCCTTGAGGAAGTATCTAAATCTTCGGACGCTTCAATAACGGTGAAACCTAAAGCCTCTAATAAAATTCCATGGGAACCTTTCTTTTTGGCGACACCTTGTTCGGCACCTGGACCATTATAAGAAACTATAGAAATTCCTCCAGAAGGAGCGGTAATGTTACTTTTAGCGTCTGCAACATAGGAATTGAATTCTGATATAGTTTTTTCGGCATTTTCTTCAAGGCCAATTGCTGCGCCAAGCTCTTTGGCTAAGCTTTGCCAAGATTGCTTCGAATAATCAATAGCGATCGTTGGAAATTGCGCGCTGATCTGGTCATATTGATTGCTTACTGAGTCTGCTCCACTTACTGATACAATAACAAGATCTGGGTCTTGGGCGATCAGTGACTCCATATCGAACTCAAGGTTGGGATAGAGTACTTCCACTCCTTTCTCTTTGGCTACATCTGACCACTGGCTGAAGAAACCTTGGCTATCAGTGATTTCCGACGGTTCTGTTGCTGCTGATGCTACGACAGGGGCATCAATCGCTAACAGGGTTCCGGTTGCCGAAACAGCGGTATTGGCAATCCGTTTTGGCTGCGATTTGACTGTGGTTTCTCCTAGTTCGTGCTTGACTGTCCTAGGCCATGTTCCTTGATCTACAGATTCGCCCTGTGCGCCTGTGTCAGTGGTTGATTGATTAGTTTTGGAATTAGATGAAGATTCTGTGCAGCTAATTGATGTGGTCGCGATGACGATACCCAAAATCACTGCGCTGATTTTCTTGGTTACTTTTTGCATCTATCCTCGATCCTTCGGGTTGAAAACCTATCAAAAATTGTACAGAAATTTTCTTTCTGATTGGCGATATTATCAAACTAATCAAGGAAAGGCTATCCTTAATCTAGTTTAGATTGTCAAAGTTTATGTTTTATCTTTACGGCTCTTCCTGTATTGGCGGGTGTGGAACTGGTTGATATTGAAGGGGCGATCTTCACCTTTGTATGCATTTGAAACGTCGCCAAGCTCAGGCGTTGGCTGATGTACAGGTTGCCAGCCATAGAAGTGCAGTTTGATTTTTATACTGTGCGACTTCAGGGGCTGTTCGGGGTGTGATTTGTACTCGGGGAAGAGGTTAGCATGCCGAGGGGATTTGCCAACTTTTGGGGGTACTAATTTAAATTAGGGTTGACTAACTTTAGCAAAGTTAGGGTACCATCTATGGCAGAAGGATTGCTGTACTATTTGGCTCCTATCTGGTGGTGGTTATCTAGAAAAAATAGAACGTTTGCAACAGAAATATTGTTTGTGTCGGTGTTTTGTTGGTCGAGTGACCGAAAAAGAAGTAGCAACCTAGTCTGATGACGGATTTAGGCGATGTTATTGGAACATGGCGGGTAAGGAAGTAAACGGATGACTCGATATGATGATTTTTGTTATTCAACTAAAAGTAGAAAAATTAATATATATTCGGAAAATTTAAAGCCAGTAAAAGAATGGAAAAAAGGTACGCGAGTAGTTGGTGCTTTAGCATTTTCCGATAGGCAAGACGATAGGCTCTACCAAGTATGTGGTGGACCGCACGGCTCGCGATCGGAGGAAGCTTCTGATTGTGAGCGGTTCAAGTGGGATTGTGACGAGCTTCATGCGTTAGAATTTTGCGATGGTCCCGGTCTGACGAAAGAAAAATATATAGATGCTGTGGAGCAAGCGCTTAAGGTCATGCCCAAACAACTTCGAAAAGTTGTATTGGCACGATCGAAATCTGCTGAGGCAAATTATTTACCACTACAGCCTAGTATTTTGTCGAAATTGAAGCTGGCCAATCCCGAGGCCTGCGTATTTTCAGTGCCAGTGGATGAAGAAAGCTGTTTTCTAGGAGCGAGTCCGGAACAATTGGTGGCAAAAACTGGTTCTATGATTTCGTGTCACCCCCTGGCAGGATCGGCTGCTAGGGATCTTGTTGATCCGGAAGCCGATAAGCAAATTGCACAAGATTTACTTCTTTCACATAAAGACCGTATCGAGCACTCCTACGTTGTCAGTATGATTGAAGAAAAGTTGAGACCATTGTGCCACAAGCTAAAGATAGGTTCTGCAGAGATAGTTTCTACTGATTTAATGTGGCATATTGGAACTAAAATTGAAGCTGAGCTAAAAGAACCAGATGCTTTTAGCGCGCTGGATCTTGCACGATTATTGCATCCGACTCCTGCTGTTGCTGGTACACCAACTGGAGCAGCGCAAAAACTGATTCAGCAGTTGGAACCGGTTTCTAGGGGACTGTATGCAGGAACTGTTGGATATTGCGATGAGAATGGTGATGGAGAGTGGTATGTTGCTATACGATGTGCTACTCTAAGCGGGGCCGTAGTTACGGCGTGGGCAGGCGCGGGAATCGTACCAGGCTCAGACCCCTACCGAGAATATTGTGAAACTGAATCTAAGTTAAAAACCTTTTTATCGGCAGTCTCCGATGATAAATCTGCCCTCTTTCCTTCAGATGTGACTGGACATTACAGGCAATTAGGTTTATGGGTTGGGCAAAAACTTGATCAGATGCACACGGTACACAGCAGTCCAGAAGCAATTGCATTGATAGATGCATCTGAAAAATTGACTTACTATGAGCTGGAACAGGAAGTCTCCGGTGTAGCTGCAGCCATGGCGCAAGCTGGGGTCAAGTCAAGGGAACACGTGTTGGTTCATCTGCCCAATACTGTTTCCGTGATTATTGGGTCGCTCGCTCTCCTTCGGCTTGGCGCGATTCCGATTTATCTTCTCTCTTCGCATGGCTTAGCTGATGTTAAGTCGGTGGCTAAGGATGCCAAAGCTAGCGTGTATATGTCAGTACAACCGTGGCTAGAGGAAACTACTAGCCAAAGTTATGGTTTTAGAAAATGCTTAGATATAGCGCAGTTACGTCATCAGGCTAAGGGAGTGACTAACATGGCTAAAGGAGTACGCTCAAATAACGTAAAGCCACAAGATTTGGCGTTTCTTCAGCTTTCGGGTGGTACGACAGGGAAACCAAAGCTCATCCCTCGTACGCATGATGATTATGCATATTCCATTCGAAGGTCTGTAGAAGTATGTGGCTATAATGATCAAACATGCTTACTTATTGTGTTACCTGCTACCCATAATTTTCCTACAAGTTCTCCTGGTTATATGGGAGCACTGTATGCTGGTGGAACTGTAGTGCTCAGTGAAAAGGCTGATTCAGAGACGGCCTTTTCTCTTATCGAGGAACATCAGATAACTCATGTTCCTTTGGTGCCAGCGTTAGCAAAAAGTTGGGCTGAAGCGGCTAAAACGACAAAACATGATCTAACAAGTATTCAGACAATTCAAGTTGGCGGAGCAAAGTTAGTCCCCGAAGCTGCTAGGAAGTTATACGAAGCAGGAAGCTGGCAGGTTCAGCAGGTTTTTGGGATGGCAGAGGGCCTCGTTTGTTACACGCGGATGGATGATAACTTAGATCAAGTACTTAATACTCAGGGTGTGCCGATGAGTGAATACGACGAATGCAGGATTGTTGATCCAATTTCTGGCGAAGTTGTTTCTGTTGGTCGGAGTGGAATGCTCCAAGTGCGTGGCCCTTATACGATTCGTGGTTATTGGAATGCACCTACTGTAAATCGGCGATCCTTTACTGATGATGGATATTACATTACAGGTGATATCGCGTGTCAGCTTCCATCTGGACATTTGGTAGTGAAAGGAAGAGAAAAAGATCATATCAACAGGGCTGGCGAAAAAGTCAGCGCAGAAGAAGTTGAAGACCTGATACTGTCTCATCCGGCAATCTATGACGTGGTTGTAGTTGGTATTCCTGATCGGTATTTGGGGGAACGTGTATGTGCGGTGGTAGTTCTTAATAAAGATGCAACATCAATCAAAGATACTACTTTTCGACGACCCGACCTGTATAGATATCTCAAGTCCAATGGGGTGGCACGGTTTAAAATACCGGACGTGGTTAGGGTAGTGGATAGATTCCCGGTCACAAAGGTTGGAAAGATCAACCGAATAGAAGTTAGGAAGCTTCTTGCCGATATAGCGCATACAGAATGACTGCACTTTTGTTGTAATAGGCGCTCAGATAGGTGCCCAAATCTAATTAAGGAGATGAATGAAATGTCCGTGTCCAATAGTTTCAACTTGAGGGAAGAACTTGAAGACCTTCTGGTAGAGGATCTAAGCGATTTAAATGAGCAAGAGGATGAATTAGAAGCTTGGGGTTTAGATTCAGTGCGACTTATGGAATTGGTGTCACGCGCTCGACAAGCTGGTTTCGAGGTAACTGTTGCGGATTTGATGGACAATCTTACTTTCAGTGGAATCGAGAGGGTACTTGGCACAGTTTCGGGACAGGAGGCTGAGAGGCAATGACGAATACCTTCTCGGCACCTAATCCGTTTGACGATGAGCAAGCTCATTTTTTAATTCTGAAAAATTCTCTTGGTCAGTTTAGCCTTTGGCCGGAATTCGTAGAAATTCCGCAGGGGTGGGATAGCATTCTTGGACCTGCGACACGAGAGGTTTGTCGCCAGTTTTTAGATCAGAATTGGCCGGACATTACCGCTATCGGTTAGGCATGGATATGGAGAGTGAGATGGACAAGTCAATAATACCTCTAGGCGGTGCTCAGCCTGGCATTTGGTGGGCATCACGCCTAGAAGGCGAAACCTGTTCTCGATTTAATGTTGCACGAGCAACGATTATCGAAGGAGAACTCAACCGACAACTATTTGATCAAGCAGTTGCTACAACAATTAGAGAAACAGATACTGTCCGAGCGCGATTTATTGATTTGGGTGATGGAATAGGTGGACAGATCCTGGGCTACCATCCGACTAAAGGCGTTGATTTCATTAAAGCAGACAGCATGGAAGAAGCAGTGCAGATCGCAAAAAGTGATCGCAGTAACCCAGTGGATCTCACCGGTGAAGAGCCACTTTGGCGAATGATTCTTGTGCAAACGCCCGAGAACTGGGTGTGGATTCAGCGGTATCACCACTTGCTTGTTGACGGTTGGAGCATTCAAGCGATTGCTTCAAGGGTCGCACAACATTACAACATGCTGCTAAAAGGTGTAGACGCAGCTTCAAATCCACTTAATATGAGTTTCAGTGCCATTGTAGAACGAGATCAGGAATACGAAGTTAGTCAAACATGTGTACAAGATCGTCAGTATTGGGTTTCTTTCTTAGAAAACCTTGATGTAGAAGTCCAATCTGAGTCATTGCTGGTAGCGACAGAACATGTTCACCGTGAAAAAATTCGTTTGTCGAACTGGGATGTGGATACCTTAGATAAACTTGCGAAACAGTCTGGGGTTACTTGGGTCGATAGTATCGTTGGATTACTGGGAAGTTGGGTGTGTATTAATTCTAATACTATTTCGTGTGTGTTGGGTTTACCGTGGATGGCACGCCGGACATCAGTTGAGGCACGAGTGACAGGACCGCTCGTTACAGTTTTACCAATTCATTTTTCAGTGAATCCAAGCGATACGCCTTGTGATGTAGCGCGCAATGCATCCATTTGTGGAAAACAAGCGCGTAGGCACGGTGTTTTTCCGCAAGAACAACTTCATCGACTTGCTAGCGAAAAAGGATATGCGCTGTACCAGAATGTTATTAATGTCAAGGCATATGACGAGGAAATACGCTTTGGCAATAATGTGATAGGTCGATCATTTGACATTGCAAGCGGGCCAGTGGAAGGCATGGAGTATAGTGTCTATCGATCTGGAAAGGAGGCATTATTTATAGAACTACAAGCTAACCCCAAACTAATGGATGGGGAAACTCTTTTACGCACCGCAAATCGATTGCAGCAATGGCTGAAAAGTGTATTGGCTGATGTTTCACTGCCGCTTAGTTGGCATCAACGCCTTGCGCAAAACGAGGAAGAAGAAATTGCGAGTTGCGAGAACAATAACCAGTTTTCTCAACTGTATTCAGCCACCGATCCATTTGAAGCGCTTCCAGAAGATGTTCTTGTTAACGGAGTAGATCGGTTAGCAAACATTATTCCTCGACAACTTGCACTAGTTGATGATAATGAACAGCTTACATTTTTAGAATTCGCAGGTGAGATAAATAGATGCGCTAGATATTTGCTGCAGGAAGGAATTTTGCCTGGTGATATTGTTGCTGTGCAACTGCCGCGCCAAGTTTCTTGGCCGATAGCAGCATTGGCTGTGATCAAGATTGGAGCCATCTTGCAGCCAATAGATTTAGACGCTGCACCAGAACGTATTGCGTATGTAATAGATGATTGCAAGCCAAAGTTAGTGATCCGAGATGATTCTTTCCGAGTTAAAGCGCAAGTATTCGTTGAAGAAGTAGTTACTGCAACCGCTGAGCTTTCGCTTGATGGAGCTGCCTACTTGATACATACTTCGGGATCAACCGGTACACCTAAAGCAGTTGCCTGTTCTCGACGTGGGGTGCTTAACCTTCTTCGATCAAATTGGGCCGGGCCACTTGGTCAGGTGGCGAAAGAGGCTAAAGAACGTGGCGAACAGGTGAGAGCGCTTCATTTAAGTTCTTTCGCTTTTGATAGTTCTTGGGATATTTTATCGTGGTTATGGTTTGGCGGAACAGTGTACCTTGGATCAGACACATTACGACGCGATCCAGAGGAGATTATTGACTATATTCATAAGCATGCAATCACCATTACAGATGTGACTCCCACGCTAGCTGAGCAGCTTGTTGATAATGGGTTATACGCATGTGGCACTAGCTTAAAAGCATTGACTTTTGGTGGAGAGTCAGCTAGTACGCTACTTTGGAATGCCTTACGGGGCACTCCTGAACTTCGTGCTTTCAATTACTACGGCCCAACAGAGTGCACTGTAGATGCTACTGTTATGGAGGTTTCTCGCTGGAGTAGTCCAGTTATTGGCAAGCCCATAGCTGGTGTTAGTGTGCGAGTACTTGACCGTAATCTGAAGCGCTGCCCATTGGGAGTAGATGGTGAGTTATATATTTCTGGGCCGTCTGTAGCATTGGGGTATCTGGGGCAACCTGCGTTGACCGCGGAGCGCTTTGTTGCTGATCCTTTTGGTCCACCGGGGGCTCGAATGTATCGGACTGGCGATGTTGTTCGCTGGCTGCCAAGTGGCACTGGTGCAGTATTGGATTTTCGGGGAAGAAATGACGATCAAGTTCAAATTCGTGGTTTCCGTGTCGAATTAAATGAAGCAAAAAACCTGCTCGAAAAAGTAGCAGGAGTGAGTTGCGCAGTGAGGGCGATATCTCACGGATCAACTAGCTTACTTGTTGGGTATGTCACAGGATTACCCAGTGTAGTCAGAATTAGCGAAATTAAAGAAGAGCTAGCTTGTGAATCAAGTTACCTATCCCCGCAGCATATTATTGCTGTGGACACCCTTCCGATGACTGTCAACGGGAAACTGGATACTTCGAAGTTGCCAGAACCAGCTTTATTTGTTCCTGGGCAGAAGCCGAAAACTGAACTAGAAATACTCTTGAGTGCAACATTTGCAAAAGTGTTAGGAATGTCAGATTTTGCTGTCGATGCCAACTTTTTCCGCAACGGTGGAGACTCTATATCAGCTATGAAAGTATGTGCCGAGCTTCGTCGGTCAGGGTACTCGCTGCGCCCGTTTGAGATTTTCGAGTATCCACAGCCCAATGAACTCGCACATTACCTTAAACCTACGGTAAAGCGCGTAGAGACTACGAATAAAAACGATACTGGTGTAATTCCGCTGCTGCCTATCCATCGTAGCTTTCTCAAACAATGTGAGCTTCTTGGAAGAACGCCTAGGTTTTCCCATACCTGTGTTTTTGACGTTCGAACAACGGACATCAACAAGGTTAGATTGGCTCTTATGTCATTAATTACTGTACATCCTGCGTTGCGTGCTGACTGGAAAAAAGGCCAGTTATATATCAGGGACATTGAATTTTTTGAATGTCAAGTTGAGTCTGGCGATTCTATTGATTACGCAATTAACGCAGCACAGTACCTCATTGATCCTGATATTGGAAAAATGCTTGCTGCAGTCTTTGTTGAGTCAGAACAAGCATTAGTGTTGTGTATTCATCATCTTGTGATAGATGCCGTAAGCTGGTCCATCATTGAGTCGCAGCTTTATATGGCTTTGAGCGGACAGGCTTTGTTGCCAGAGGAGACATCATTAAAAAGCTGGGCAGAATATGTTGGAGAAGAGGATGGGGAGCCGCAGCTGTATGACTGTACTTATGCTAGGGCCTCACGGCTATTGTTGGAGGTAGCGGTCGATACTACGGTTTCTGATGAGCAAATTCTAGCTGCGACTGCGGAAGCCATAGCGGGCCGTAAAACTTGTTTAGAAGTGGTAGTTGAAACTCATGGAAGAGGTAGAGGTGAACGGTTGGCAGCACACGATACCGTTGGGTGGCTAACTATTGAAAATCACTGTTGGTTGCAATCAACTTATAAAGGCGGGTGGTTTCGGGGTGCACGTGAGGTCATGCTAAAAGCTAAGGTTAACGCATGTGCCCATTTTGGGGGTATACCTGATTTACTTTTTAATCACTTAGGAAACGTTGGCGAAGGCTTCCATGTGGACATAGATTCACAGATGTTTATGTCTGCTCCTTTGGAGGTAAACTCCTTCATTGCGGTTAGCAGTGATGATGCTACGGTAGATAGTCTTTGGATTGAATGGACCTGGGATAGCAAAGTTTTTGATATTAATGACATATATAAAGCAAATGACTTTATTCAGAAGAAGCTTGCAAGTACTTTGCCGCCCCACACACCTCTGGTGCCTGCAGAATGTGGTGGAGTGGAAATCACCTTCGACCAAATTGATCGTTTGGAGGAAGACTTTTTCCCGGTACAAGCTATTTTACCGTTAGGGCCACTTCATGAGGGGTTACTTTATGAAACCGAAACATCAGGCGGGTATGCCTCGATCACAACAATTGAACTTGATTACCAGGTTGGAGTAACGAAACTTAGCGTCGCATTGAAACAGTTGGTTCAAAGGCACCCGCAATTAGCAGCTCGGTTTGTTATGGGGATCACAGAAAACCCTATTCAGGTGATTCCGAGAGACATTGGGCAGCCAAAAGTTACCCTCGTGGTAGAGAGTGAAGAAGAAACTAACCTGTTGGAGCAACTCGAAAACCAAGAGGTTGCTTTTAACTTTGACGTTGGGCATGATCTTTCATTTCATGCACATTTGGTGCAGAGATTAAATGCTAGTTCTACCATTTTATTAACCATGCACCACCTCATTATTGATGGGTGGTCAACTGCACTTCTTGTTACTGATTTACTAGATCTGCTGTCTGAAAGCGAAGTCGGACCAGAAGACAGTAGCGGAGTTATAGAGCGATATCGCCAAGGGATTCTGAAAAGTAATGCAAAGCCGGAAGCGCAGGCAGTATGGTGTGATGAACTTGAAGGCTATGAACCTATGGTCAAGTCTAGCCGCAGGTTATCTCCTACCGAGGTTTTAGTGGTATCGAAGGATCTTAAGGGTAATCCATATTTTAGGTTGATGGAAGATCTTCAAAACCTAGGCGTCACTCTTGCTACTGCTGTCAATCTTGCATTTAATGCCGTGTTAACCGAAATCTTGGGCAGGGTGGACGTTGTGCACGGATCCACCGATTCAGGCCGTGAGTTTGTAGGCGACAATCTCATCGGTCTTTTTACCAATACTTATCCGGTTCGGCCACGGTTGCAACCAAGCTTGACTCTTGCTGAGCAAGCGAATGGTTTTCAAATGAACCAGTCGAAACTGCGAAGTTCAGCAACTCGAGTTCCGCTTGGCAAAATTGAGGCTGTTGGAGAGATTCCTGCATTATTGGTTATAGAAAACCAGCCTAGCGACTTTCCAGTTTCAGTGAGGAATAAAGGCTTTACCCATTATGGTCTTACTGTCTTAGTGTTGCCCAGTCGAGATAAAGTTCGATTGATCGCTGAATATAATCCAGATTTTCTGGATGGTCATCAGTTTTTGGAACGAATGCAGTACTATCTGCGAGGATTTTTCAAGGTTAAGCTAGCTCACTCTGTTCTGCCGACGGTCTCAGTAGATCGAGGTGAGGACATTGACCTTAGATCTGCTCCAATGCTGCCAGAGCTGGTGGCTAGACAGTGCCAAATGACGCCTGATGCTGTTGCGTTATCGTTTGGTGAACAAAAAATGACTTACGGCGAGTTTGACAACCGTGTGAACGAAGCTGTTCTGGCTCTCGGAATGGAGCCAGGCCAAGTAGTGGCAATAAACTTGCCTAGGAGCATGGAGTTCTTGATAGCTCTACATGCTATCTGGCGGGCTGGTGGTGTTTATCAGCCTCTAGATCCGACGTTACCTCACAGCCGAGTCGAATTATTGCTAGAAGATTCTCAAGCGCAGATAGTGATTTTATCACCAAAGCAATTGCGGCTTAATTCAACGCATAGTGATACTAAAGTTGCCGGCAAGGTTGTGTTGCCAACTGACGCGGCTTACATTCTTCACACTTCCGGTTCTACTGGGCGTCCTAAAGGAGTGGTAGTATCACATGAAGCGTTACTCAATCGAATTTTGTGGATGCAGAGTGAATACTCCCTGAGCAGCGATGATGTAATACTGCATAAGACGCCTATGAGCTTCGATGTTTCGCTATGGGAGTTAACCTTGGGATTCGTAGTAGGGGCAAGGACCGAAATCCTACCTCCAGAAGTGCATAAAGACCCAGCAGAGATCATTGCTGTGGTGGAACAGGCACAAGTGACAACATTGCATTTTGTGCCGTCGATGATGCAGGAATTTTTAGCTTTTGAGCACCAGAATCCTACGTTAGCTCTAAATAGTCTACGATACGTTTTCTGCAGCGGGGAGGCGTTACCATCAATTTTAGCCCAAGAGATGGCATCGCAGGCTACTACGGAGGTACATAACCTGTATGGGCCAACCGAGGCAGCGATTGATGTATCATACTACGCATATCATCAGGAGAATAAGGATAGCTTTGTTCCAATAGGAAAGCCTGTTTTTAATACCACATTGTATGTATTGGACTCATGGTTGCGTCCTTGTCCGCCAGGTGTAGTCGGTGAACTTTATATTGGTGGGGTACAGTTAGCGCTAGGTTACCTGGGAAGACCTGACTTGACAGCTGAACGATTCATCGCAAACCCATATGATGGCGATGGCTCTCGAATGTATCGTACGGGTGATCTGGTCTATTCTAATTCCGATGGTGATCTGGTTTACGTCAGTAGAGTAGATGATCAGGTGAAAATCCGTGGTCAACGGATAGAGCCTGGTGAAATAGCTGCACTTTTAAATGCACACCCGAACGTATTGCATAGCTATGTTGGTGTCATTGACAAAGCCCACCTAGCAGCATGGATACAATTCGCTAAGTCAGTTACCGATTCGACTGAGGCAATAGAAACGGTGGCAGTGTGGCTTCATGACAAACTTCCAAAATATATGATTCCAAGTTTATGGGCGATGGTAGAAAGTTTCCCTAAAAGTCTGACCGGAAAACTAGATAGACATGCGTTGCCCGTCCCTTCGCATATTCGTAAGTCGGCTGAAACCCAAAAGGTGCCATCTGGTGAGATTGAATGTGGAGTTGCCAGCATCATGCTTGATCTCTTGGGCTATGACAAGTCGAAAACTATTGATGCTGATGCCGATTTCTTTGAGATTGGGGGGCATTCGTTATTGGCCATTCGCCTAGTTTCACAGTTACGGAACCGGTTTAACGTGGAGTTGCCTGTTGGTTTGGTTATGGAGAATGCAACGGTCACCAATATTGCCGAAGTTATCGATCAGATGCTACATTCTTCTCAAGATTTGATTATCAATAACGGAACTGGCGAGTTATTGTGGCTTGTGGAGCCAAGAGAACAATCTCTGGGGCCGCTAATTTGTATCCACCCCGCCAGTGGTTTCTCGTGGCAATATGCGCCAATCGCGCGGCGAATCTCTGAGGGCTTTTCAGGTGGCGTGCTCGCACTTCAATCACCAGATGGACAAGGTGCTTTAGCGACCTGCGCAGATCTGCGACAGGTAGTCAATCATTATGCTCGATTATTACAAGAAGCGGACATTAATGGTCCATTCCGACTGATGGGATATTCATTAGGAGGAATAATTGCTATCGAGCTTGCTGCGCTGCTGGAAGAAAGGGGAGAAAAGGTGGAATTTTGTGGGCTCCTTGATACTTATCCTCCGGAACTACAAAACTGGGAAACCGACTTAACTCCAGAGGAAGTAGAGCTAGAGCGGCAGGAGTTGAGTAGATATCTGCAGGATTACGAAATTTCCGAGAGAATCATATCCAATTATGACGAAGCATTCCGGTTGATGTCCCAGGCTGCAAGTTCACCGTATCAAGGTGAGGTTGATCTCTTTGTCGCGGAACTTACTGTTCCTGCTGAGTTCAATGTTGAAAATGCGTGGCCCAGTGTTGGTGTTTCAAATGTCAGAATTCACCAGATGTCTTGTTCACATGTAGATGTGCTAGATCCAGCTCAAAAACACTTTGTAGAGCCAGTAGTCGCAAATGCATTTCTATCGTCGTTGTCAAAGTCGGTGGAATCTATATGAACTGGATAACGATAGATCTCAGTCCTTTACAAGTTACTAGCTATAGGCGAGTTTTAATGGCTCGAACCATTTCTATCTTTGGGTTAGGTATGGTGATGGTTGCCATTCCGGTTCAGATTCAACAATTAACTGGTTCGCCGGTGTTTGTTGGCGTGGTCGCTGGATTAGAAGGTCTCGCAGCATTTTCAGGAATGTTGTTAGGGGGCGGGGTTATTGATCGGTATGACCGGCGGCTTGTTATTATATATTCGAGGATGGTGGGTTTACTATGCTTTGCTATTTTGAGCATTAATGCGCTGGTTGATGCGACAGGAACCACAATCAAATTAGGAATAATTACAACTGTCGCCATTACTGACGGTTTTGCAGGCTCCTTCGCTGCGGCTGCCCTAGTGGCGATTACAGGAGTACTGCTTCCCAAAGAAAAAATGGCGTCAGCTGGGATGCTAAACATTGCGACGATTCGAATCGGGACAATATTTGCTCCGTTGGTGGCAGGGTTTATCATCGCACAGTCGTCTATAGTATGGTGCTACGTTATTGGGTTACTGTTAACAGCGATCACAATTATGGTGCTGATCGGTCTGCCGTCGTTGAAACCTGCACAAGTGGAACGTGGTGAAGGTCGCTTAATTGAAGATCCATCAATCTGGTATGGGGTGCAGTTTATAGTAAATAATAAACTGCTGTTGTTAGTTATGTTGATTGCAGTAGGTTCCAGTCTAGTTGGTGGGGTGCGGGTGCTTTTTCCAGCTTTAGTGGACGAACAGTTTCACGGACAGGCACAGTTAGTAGGGCTGATGTTTTCAGCAGTACCAGCTGGGGCGCTGGTGGCGGCTATTTTTAGCGGATGGATGGGCAAGCTCAAACGAAGTCAAGAAGCCTTGATCGTGATGGCTGTATTTAGTTTCTTTTTCCTCGGCTTATTCGGTTTAACTTGTTATTTTTCCTTCTCGTGGACTTGGTTGGGGCTAGGGTTTCTTGTGTGCTTTGGCTGCCTAAGTAGTTGGGCGGATGTATTACAGTTTGCAATCTTGCAGCAGGAAACGCCCGATTGTCTTCGTGGAAGAGTGAGTGGGGTATGGCTGGCTCAAGAAATCTCGGCCGAATCAGTCGGTTCATTTGGTGCAGGTTGGATAGGAAAAATATGGGGTGCATCGCTAGGGATAGTGATACTAGCGGTTTCGGCTTCGGGGTTATCAGTTCCCGCTATTAGCAAACTCTTTGGTGCTAGGTGCTTATATTTTCTACGGAGAAACCGGTGAATAGTATAAATAATGATTCAGCAGTGATACAGCACATTTTTGAATGGCGCCAAGATCGCCCAGCGGCGCGCGTGAATATTCATGTAGCTGGTGTTCACGATCATCACCATAAAGATCTAGCAACCATGAACCTGATTGCCGATGGTGATGACACTGGTGACCGATGGCGAGCTGAAATAGCAGCTCCTCGCGATTTATGTTCCGGTTATATCATTGCCGCTGTCCCACAAGATTTTATAACGACATTTGAAGGCGAAAACTTTGATGCGCGAACACGCTGGTTGGCTTTAGAGGAATATATAGTGGAGGAGGGGCGAATTTTCTCTCCTGATGCGCCACCACGACTTGGCTGGAATGACAGTGAACTCCCTTCTTGGCGGACTGAGGTTATAGGCGGAACAAAGATTTGGTACCACACTGAACTCGATGCGGAAGTATTGCTGATGGTGTGTGATGGTCAAAAATGGGCTTCGACAACTTTGATACCTACATTGCAGCGGTTAAACCGCAATAATGTGGTTCCAAAGATTTCAGTTGTTGCAGTGGACACCAGTGTCGATCGAGCTGAACTATTGAGTTGTAATCCGGAATTTCGCCGGTTTATTGTCGAAAATATTAGTGTCGCTTTTCGACAATCACAGGCCCAGAAACTTGTTATTGCTGGGCAGAGCCTTGGCGGGCTTGCTGCTGTTGATATTGCTTTAGATTATCCAGCAGCTATTAGTGCGGTGATCGCTAATTCTGGTTCCTTTTGGTATCCAGAGTGGGGAACCGGTGATGGCGGCGCTACAGTGCATAAACTTCAAAATACTACGCTTTTGGAGCAGGTCAGACAGGAGCAGGTTAGTTTCCATTTTTCTGTGGGCACATCCGAAGGGGGAATGGTTTCCCATTCTCAAGCAGTAGTGGAAGCGCTGCGATTTGGTGGTATTGATGTGAGTTTTGAGGTGACAAATTCAACACACGAAATGGTCTCATGGGAGGGGGCATTAACCAGAGGAATTATTGCGCTTTTTGGCTGTTAATGAGTAGTACAAAAATGAGAAAGGAAAACGTAAAGAATGTCTGCCGCACTTGAAATTGGATCACCAGCCGTTGTTGTCGGAGCACAGGGGGGAATTGGAGCTGCTTGCGTCGAAAAGCTTCAACTCGCAGGAGTCCAGACAGTGGCTTTGGATTTGCCGCATGCAGATGTCACTGACCGAAATGATATAAAGGCCACGATTAATTCCATAGGTGACATATCGATATTAATATATTGCTCTGGGGTAATGATTGAAGATTCTGCGTTAGACCCTCATGGGATCGATGCCAACTTTGCTGTGAACTTTAGCGGGCTGGTGAATGTGTGTTCTGTGGTGGCCAAAAATATGTGTGTCCGTAAGACTGGTTCAATTGTTGTGGTCTCGTCGAACGCTGGTACAACGCCACGGATGGGAATGGCAAGTTATGGTGCTTCTAAGGCAGCTGCATCTGCTTGGGCTAGGACACTCGCTTTGGAGTGCGCGCCGTTCGGAGTGCGTTGCAATGTAGTATCACCAGGTTCGACGGATACATCTATGTTACGAGATATGTGGCCCACAGGGGAGGATAGAACATTCGATGTGATTTCTGGAAATTTAGGTACGTATCGTTTGGGTATCCCCCTAGGAAAATTGGCAACAGCTGAAGACGTTGCAAATGCATGTGTCTTTTTGTCTTCTTCGGCTGCAAGTCATATAACTATGCATGATCTTCGCGTCGATGGTGGCGCCACTTTTGATAAATGAAATGGTGAAAACAATGTCAATTCCCCAAATATCTCCGTATCTAGTGCCAGAACTACCCGAAATTGCAAGTGTCGATTGGGCTCTCGAAACCTCTCGTGCTGCTCTGTTGATTCATGATATGCAGAAGTACTTTGTTGATGCTTATGATAAAGAGGCTGAACCGATTAATCATGTAATTGAGCATATTCGACGTTTGGTGCTACTGGCAGATGAACTACGGGTTCCAGTCTTCTATTCTGCTCAGCCGCCTGGACAGCATCGTGTTCGGCGTGGGTTGTTGGGAGACATGTGGGGCGAAGGTATGGCTACCAGTAAGGACGCTGAGATTATTTGTCAACTGAAACCAAAACCTCATCATGTGTCCATTACTAAATGGCGTTACTCTGCATTTGAGCGAACAGATCTAGAACATGCGCTGCGTTTTGCCAAACGGGACCAATTGCTAATAACAGGTGTGTATGGGCATATGGGGTGCATGGTCACTGCAGTAGATGCCTTTATGAAGGACATTCAACCGTTTATTGTTGGAGATGCTATCGGTGATTTTTCGGCAGAAGAACACGCTAATATGATGCGTTGGGTAGCTAAAAGGTGCGGTGTAGTTTTGTCTACTGAAATGGCACTTGCGCAGATTTCGAGTAGCCATTAAGTACAAACTGTTTGTTGTTTGACAAAATGGCCAAAATTGTGATGAAGAATCGTACACTTGCGAAAACGTCACGAAACAATGTCCTCCACCCCAACCTCCACCACTCAATTCGGGTCTCCGGGACCGGGTAAAAATCCGTCTTCTTGGGCGCGCCGGTACAAATCAACTTTTGTTTGTGCTGGTCTGCCTGCGTTGGCGTATTTCAATCGGATTCTCCCTAAGTAATCGTTGACTGTTTCTTGGGATAAGCCGGTTAAGCGGGCAACTCGTTTGGCGGGTTCGCCGGATGCATATAGTTCTAATACATCGCGTTGGCGTTCGGAAAGTTCCACATGGTCAAGGTTCGGGTCGGAATCAATAAAAGATGCCCATTCGGCTGTGGCGACAGTAGCACCAGCTGCTGCCTTCCGGATAGCGCCTATAATATTCTCGGCGTTGTCGGTTTTGCTAATAATTCCTAGTACGTCTGCTTGGAGTGCCCTGCGCACGAGGTAAGGGCTTTCTAAAGAGGAAAACACCAGCACATTCGGGGTGATTTGCTGTAGCGCTTTAACATTTTCCTCCGGTTTGGTGCCATCGGGGAAGCGCAGGTCGAGTATTGCTAAATCAATTTCATCGTGCTGTTTCACGCTTTCTAGCACCGCTGCCATGTTAGCGAACACCCCTAGAAGCTCGATGTCATCGGCACTTTCAATCATGCCTGCTAAGCCCCAGAGTGAAACCTCGTGGTCATCGATCGCTATGACTTTATAGGTTGTGGGCATCGTTGGGAATCCTTTCTTGCAGGCTAGTTGTCAGTTTTTGTTATGCGTTCGATTCCAGATTCACTGACAATGGTGGCGAAGGTAGGGCGGTTGGGTGGGAAGAGCCGGATGGTAATTTCGGTGTTTTCTGCTGCTAGATCCAACGTGGGAATCGCCCGTCTAAGCAGTTGCTCTAGATAGTGGGGGAGTTTGGGGTCTGGGTTGTGTGCGGGAGGCTCGTAGTTGGAGTAGTCGTCGATAAGCCGCACGGTGACACCGCGGGCGCGTGCATCCCACACGGAAGCATTTAAGGTGGGGCGATCCAGAAAGGGGGAGCGTAAGGTGTCGCGTACTTTTAATTCCGTCAGGTGGGCGCTTTTTAATTGCGGGGTGGGTTCGTCTAGTAATTGGGCGGTAGCAAAGACCGGGAAGACTTCTTGTTCTAGCCAGTTAAGGTTGCTTTTCCGTCTTGCTTCCAGCTCAGCGGTGGAAGCTGCGGTGCGTTCGGCTTGAGTTGTGCTTGGCGGGTTTGGGGGAAGCGTAGGAAAAAATACCGCAAACCGAAATGAACGAGAGTGGATGGGATTACCAACAGTGCGACAGCGAGCACAACCCAGAACCGCACATAAGAAGCCGGATTGAGCCCAACCCAGAAGAGGATTTCAATCAGTAAAGCTGAAGTAAATATGATGATCCAGCTTGCAAGCGGCCGTCCGCGGATGGCTAACAGAGCTGTTAATAAGACGAAGCCATTAAAAGTAGTGAAGCTATTCCAGGCTTCAGGTTGTTGCATGATTGGTTGGTGGATTGCTAGTAATGCCAAGGCGATTAATAACACCACTAGAGCGTAGGTTTTCTGCAGTGGGAGTTTTTCGTACCGTCCCGGGATAATAAGCATCATTCCCAGTAAAAACACCAAGGTGATAATCACATCTACGATGCCTAATTTTGGGCTTGCCAGCAAGGTGATGTCGGCAAAAATGCAAAATATGATGATACCGAACCACCAGGAAAACACGATCTTCGTGCCCAGTAGGTTGTAAATATTATGCTGGGGTGAATCTTCTAAAACGTCAGGGGTCTGCGAATCTTCTTCGTCAGTACTGGCCCAACTTAATGTCACTGTAGTGCCCAGACTAGGCTGGGATTCCACAGCAGCAGTGCATCCTTTAACGCTGTGTATTCTACCCAGGATGGACACTTGGATGCTCGCTCTAAACGGCGGCACCTTTTCGACGTCGAAACCGTGGCCGTTATCGCGAAGAATAATTTTTTGTTCCTGCTGGGCTATCCAGATTTCGCAGTGCCTTGTTGCCTGTTCACCCGCATGTTTGAGGGAGTTGCGCAAAGCTTCAGTTAAGGCTGGCACTACGGCACCAATTGCCTCTTCAGGAAAGCGCTGTGCCGGTAGCTCGGCATCATCATGCAGAACTACTATGCAGTTGGGATCTAGCTGGTAAATAACGTCATGCAGAACGTCTTGTAGTGACTGTTCGGCAGTTTCGGATCCTTTGTTGAAATAAAGATGGCCGCCCAGAAGCTGGGCGAGAGTCCCCGATGGGGTGATCCCCCGAGAAATAGCGGAAAGATCTGCTAGCACTCTGTCGTGAATGAGCGCTGAAAATCTGGTTTTCTCCTCCGCCCTAGTGCGTAACTTGGCGGCAATCGTGAGGTTTTTTACGGGTTTGAGCTTCTGCTTGATCCAATATGCGAGCAATGGATAACGCCGTGTTGCTGAACACTATAAAAGGAAAAGAGTAGATCAGGGCAAAACCAAGTTCACCTATGATCTCGTACCAAGGATTCCAACCAACCGCCCACATTTTGCCCGATATCGAGCAGCCAACGGTGAGGAAGAAACACGGAAATGCGATTTTCTTTCCCACAGTCAATGCGAGGCTAACAGCCGGAATGCCAGAAAAGCCGACAAACCAGAAATGCTGAACTTCCGGCTTAAGGTCAGTGTGTACTACGGCAAAAACAAGAAGTAATAAGGCCAGCGGAATAGTCGCTGCGGTAAACCTACTTGCTAGGATGATAAGCGAGTCTTTTTTTAAAACGCACACTAGCAACATGCAGCCACTTGCCGTGGCAAACAGCAAAGCTGTAACTAGGGGAAGCCAGTGATCTCGCCAAGCTCCATGCGGATAATCGGCAGCTAACCTTGCGAATATCCACGGAGGCCATGAGCATCCGATAGCTAATGCTGCGGCGATGAGGACGCCATGTTCAATAGAAGAATTTCTGGTTTGTGCAACGAGTTTAGTTTGGGTCATTGGATCACACCTCCCCCGATACACACGTTTGGCAGTTAATTCATCTTAGATATTTTTATATCATGTTTCTGCAATATTTATATGAAATAAATATTTTTAAGTTTCTTGTGATATTGACGCCACTATCGCATTGTTGTTCTGGTTGTTGATATAGGCCCGCCACGCTCGGTGGCCGTTTCTACCGAACCGTTGGGCAAGTTGTTGGAGCTGCTGCGTGCCTAGTTACTTGATGGCGGTTAGGGAAAAATGCATGGCTAGGGGGCTTGCTTGGCTGTAGCTGAATTCCAACATGTTGATAAAAACCACCTCGCGTTCCCTGGCGGATTGCAGGAGCTCAGTGCTGATGATTGCATCATTATCTAAAGTCGTACTGATGGTGCATAATAAGGTTTCTCGTTGTCTGTCTTGTTGTCGATCCGCGTTGCCCCAGCACATCGCAATCAGTGCAGGAAGATGAATGGAAAACGCTCGCTTAGTGGCCCGAGGGAGTGGGTTTTGGATCTTCCCATAATTAGTGATTTCCCGCAGCCGGTTTTCAGTTGCCTGAAAATTCGCCACTTTCTTCATCAGTTCCTTATTTTTAATCACTGCCGCTGAACTGGATAAAATGCTGAGAATCTGACGAGCAAAACTGTCAACCCTTATGGCATGAAGAATGCGATGGGCATGTTTGGCCGAAATGTCGATGGTATCGGTGCGTACTGAAATCCACCGGTGGAGCATTTCTGGGTCGATGATACGATCTGGGCAGGTGGTGATAAAACGCCATGACGGTTCAGGGGCGTATTTAATAATTTGATTTATTTTTGCTTCATTACTGTCTCCCTGCCTGCGGGCAGAATATAGTGCAATAGCGGCATCAGCTATATCCATACCAGGACCGACTGTACCTCGGATTATGTCATAATCTCCTTACTGAACATGTAATAACGTACCTGGATGATCCGCAGCTAATCGGCCAGATAATTTCTGCCGGGTGGTTTTTCGCAGCGATACATAGTCCAACATGCGCGGTAAATTTGCTAAAGACGGGGGATGATTGAGCAAATAATCCGCCAACAGGTCGCGATTATGCCTGATGACAGGATAGTTTTTTAACTGGGGTTGCGCTACAAGCCGGAGTATCACAAAGACGCTGGGTAACGTTTCGACAGGTATTCCTTCAGAAAGACAATCTAGGATGGCTGTTAAAAAACCATCTGAGTCGGTGTTTTTAAAAGTAGCTGTTAGCTGTACCCCAGTAGGAGGCGTCTTCTGTGAAAACCTGTCGATAATCAACTGGGTGGTCGTGAAGTAACCGGTTAAGCAGTTGAATCCCTGCCGTGCCGAATCCAGCTGAGAGCAATAAGTGGCCTAATTCTGCCAGCTCTGCTGCGGGTGCTGGATGGGTTTCGGTGAGGCGACGGGTAATATCAGTCAGCCATCGTGCGCTGGCTACGTTATCGCTGCCTTTTTTAAAATGGCTTGAGCAGCTGTAATCAGTACTGTGCTTTCTTGTGGGGTGGGAGGTTCTGGTTTGGGAAACAGCAGTAAAGCAGCTGCATCTGATGCTAATTGTGCATCCATCCACTGTGACCAGATTCGGATGGTCGTGGTCATTCTAAGAACATCTTCGGTTGGGAATATGTGCGCCAGTTCGACGACTTTTGCTGCAGTTTTAGGAAGCGAACAATCGCAAATCTGACCAGTGATCATAGCTGCTTTACTGACCTGTTCTGGTGGTCGGCATTCGGTGGTAGGAGATGCACACCTAGCAGACATTTCCCTCTTTAACTCATATGACCTAGGCATCATGAGTTCTCCTCCATGGTCGCAACAATGCGGGTAACCAAAACGGAAATATCACTTAAAAGTTCGGTGTGCCGATACAGAAGCACGGTAGTTTTGGCTTGTTTCAGTACCGAGTCTAACAGTCAATTATGCCTCTGAACAGGGAATATGCGCCCCCAATTATAGTGCCCCAAAAAATAGGGGCATCGAGAGTGGCGCAACTAAAGTGTATTGTGCACAATCGTATCGATAAAGCTAAACGCCCTGTCATAAGCTGCGGCGGAGGGCGTCGTAAAGCTATTTCCCGGCGACGGCTGCGGCTTTAACCGCTTCGCTGACCGCAGGAGCAACCCGTGGGTCGAATGGTGAGGGAACAATGTGTTCGGCATCGAGGTCCTCGCCAACAATATCGGCAATGGCGCGAGATGCAGCAAGCTTCATGGCGGAGGTGATTTTCGGCGCATTAGCTGCCAATGCACCATGGAAAACACCAGGATAAGCCAAAACGTTATTGATCTGATTGGGCATGTCTGAACGGCCAGTAGCCACCACAGCGCCGTACTTATAGGCAAGTTCAGGTCGAATTTCTGGATCGGGATTGGCTAATGAGAACAAAATCGGCTGATCTGCCATGCGTTGCAAATCTCGTTCGTGCACATGCCCGCGTGATAGGCCGATGAAAGTGTCGGCACCTTCCAGTGCCTCAGAAATACGGCCAGTAATCCGGCGGGGATTGGTGATCTGGGCGAGCTCTGACTTGATATTGTTCAGTGGCTTGCGCTCGGGGTGGATAATGCCGCGTGAGTCTAGCACGATAACATCTTTTACGCCCGCTGCAATCAACATTTTGGCACAGGCCACCCCGGCGGCACCAGCACCAGAAATGACCACCTTCAAGCTTTTTAGGTGACGCCCTAGCAGTGTGCAAGCGTTCCGCAGCGCTGCTGTGGTGACAATAGCAGTACCGTGCTGGTCATCATGCATTACCGGAATGTTGAGGTGATCAATTAGCCGCCGCTCCAGTTCGAAACAACGCGGAGCGGAAATATCCTCTAGATTAATGGCGCCAAACGAGGGAGCAATGTGGCAGATGGTATCGAAAAGCTCATCAACATTGGTGGTATCCAGCACAATGGGCACACCATTGAGCCCCACAAAACGCTGGAACAACTGGGCCTTTCCCTCCATTACGGGAAGTGCTGCCTGCGGGCCAATATCCCCAAGGCCGAGCACTGCCGTGCCGTCAGAAATGATAGCCACATTGCGGCCGGTCCAAGTGTAGTCGTGAACTAGCGAAGGGTCTTCGTGGATCGCCTCGCACACCCGCGCCACGCCTGGCGTGTATGCAATGGACAAATCACGCACAGAATCCAAATTAAGCTTTGAAGTGGTGGCGATTTTGCCACCAAGGTGGGCGTTGAAAACTTCCGCATCAGTAAGCTCGGCGAACTCGCGACCCGTGCTATTAAAACTGGAAAAATCCCGAGTAGAAGCTTCAGCCTCATGTGAATCGGACATAAAACAACTTCCTTTGAGAGAGGAAAACAGCAATACAGTCGAGTTTAGGGAAAAGCAAATAAAAAGTGCCCGGTTGAGGGTAAAAATGTGAGTAAAAAGACAAAATTCCTGCCCGAATGTGTTGTTTTCGTAGGAGGCGGCGACTGTCCACATGCTTTTCGGGCAGAGGTGGTGTGCTTGTAACTAATGAGTTTTCTACTGCTGTCTGTTATTCATTTAACCAAGGCATCAAATACGTCGTCTGGCAGACCTTTAATGTATTCAATGCGGGCGCGGATGGAGGCTTCAAGATTGACAAGTGAAAGTGCTATGGAGGGCTCAATGAACTCTCCTTGTCCGCTTTCGGCAGTAAGTAATGCCGCAGCATCGTAATTCCGTTCTGCAACCATGCGTTCAAAGAAGATTACATACCTGTCGATATACGATGTTTCGACGAAAACGGGGTCTGCTGCAAAAGGCATGGATGCGGGAAGTTTGACTGGATCAAGAGATTTTGGGGTGCGTTCAACGAGCATTACGAAACCAAACCATGGTTTCAAGTGTCCAAAAAGCCCGTGTTCAACTGCTGTTTGTGAATCTGCTGATAAGCCAAGAGCTTCCTCGGTCCGGTTGTTGAAGTTGTTTCCGAACGATGGTCCTCGTTGAGATTTGAACTCCATCGCAGCAACAAGTGCGCCTCGATACAGTACAATGAGATCCCAATTCTTAGTAGGCCGGAAATATGCTGGGAGATGGTTGTGCCCTGCTGCATGCACCTCTAAGCTAACACTCGGATCGCTGCTCCAAATTTTCGCGAACACATCTTGGAGAGCATTCATTTGTTGTCCGCCGGTTACTGCGGCGCGGTTACCAGTGTCTTTTATGCCTGTTGTACTGCCTTGCTTGGCCTGTTGGATATTTAACCCATCCCAGTACCTTTGAACTGCGGTTTCCCAGGTTTTCCTAGGCGTAAAGGTGTTGCTGCTCATAGGTCCACTCTACTTAAAACAACCTGGCGGAATCCCATAAACTCTTTCCGCGACGCGAGTTGCAGCCTCACGGTCTTTTTTCCGGAAAGCTTCGCGAAGTGTCTTCGCATCAGGTTCGCTAATGCTGTTTGGAGAAGGGACAACAATTTTGCGTAGATACTGCGCCTGGAACCTCAAGGTGCCGCCACGCATCTTCACTCCGTATGCTTGGATGAAGGCCTCGGCAACACGAGAAAGCAATAACCCCCCAAGTACCTCCATGTCCCAAGAATCAGAAATGATGTAGTACAAGTTGTGATGTGGGTAGTATCCTCCCGGCTCTAAGACTGGAGTTATTTTCGCTTTCATGTCTTGGAGCAACAGTTTCGGTTTCTTAGTCAAGCCGGGGCGTACTTTGTCAATGGTTCGGAACCAGTGGTCTGTGTTTTTGCGTGCGATGAATCGCTTCTTTACCGCTTCCTGGGACTCGAGTGCTTGAATGAAATGAGGGTACTTGGCAGGATCAATGAGGTTACCCTGTGCGTCCCACGGGTTGAGCATTACTTTCCCTGGCTCTTTTAGATAGCCAGAACGGATATCATCTGCCATGACCAACGGTAGTAAACGATCAGGTTCAATGTCGCCTACGTCGGTGGATTTAAGGATAAAGGCTTTGTCCGCACCCGTCGCTACGCCAATACCCACGCGAGTAGTTCCGTCGTCTTCTAGGGCTGGGAAGGTTCGCTGCAAATGTTCCAGATGAAGGATGGTGCTTGGTGAAGCAGAGGGCCAAAAATCATCAGTGCTAAACCATTGTTCTAATCGAGCACCATCCCAGTGCGTACCTTTGCCTTCCGGATGCCCGGAATGTATAAAAGCTAAGGCTTCGCGAGCGGAGTTGGTATCAAACTTGGCTTGGGCGTTGATTATAGTCGGAGCAGTCCCTTTGGCAGTTCCAAGCACCGTGATTGCAGGGTAAGCAGAGACTGCAGCCTCAAATGCATCAACATCATGCATTGTCCAGACTGATTCGACCGAGTAGGAATTAGCTATCAGGTGTCGGAGATGCTTGCCATAAGTGTTGCGCATCCAACGGTCTGCGCAGATAAATCCTAGTTTTCCTCCATCTGCCAAAAGCGACAAGGCGCACTCGTAAAAGCCTACGTAGATATCAGCTCTGCCCGACATTGTTTTCCACAGCGTGCGGTACTGACGCTCTACAGTGTCGTCAAGATCCTCAGATCTAATATAGGGAGGATTACCTACAATAACGTCAGCTTGTTCAGTATGAAATTCTAAAAGGAAATCGCCACACTGGATCCATGATTCTGCGAGTTCTTGAGCAATATGTGGGGCTACACCATGTGTTTTCAATACTTCACCCACAACACCACGCGAGGTAAGCACGTGTTCGTTTTGTAAATCCCAACCACGAATAAGGCCACGTAATTGTGTAAGGGGCACACCTCTATCCTGCGCTGAGGTAATAAGTCGTTGCACCATTGGCTCAAGGAAAGTTCCACTACCCACGGAGGGCTCTATAACACGTAGGGTTGTTAGATCTTTGTCTGTAGTGTATCCGACAAGGTCAAGGATAGCTTCCACTACCCAGCGGCGTGTAAAAACCTCCCCGTATTTTTTGGCAGTATTAGTCATATGTAATCACCTTACATGGCCACCTGACATAGCTATCTAATAGCGTATCAGGCTAAATAAACCGGCCTGACCTGAAATTGTGAGTGATTATTTGATTTATATCGGGTCATGGAATCCTCGAGTTATGATAAAAACCCAAGTCATCGGCACACTCCTGATATGTGGAGGGTCAACGGCTTAGGCCTTAGTGCCAGGCTATCATATATGTCGTAGTACAGGAAGGCCGTGCCGCTGCAGGCCCTTAAACCCTACAGTACTTCAATCCGTGCGCCTACCGATTCTGCTTGGATGAGCTGATTGATCCAGCCATTAACTCCTGGATGTAACCGGAACACTGGGCGGTTGGATACGGGGGTAGGACTGACTGACTGGGAAGCGTTAAGTCCCGAACGTGCTTCAAACCTAATCCGCGACCGGTAGCCATTATCAATGAGTTCTTCTAGGTTGGGTTTGGGTTCGCACAGGTGGGCGCGGGCGTCGTTAAGCAAACTCAGTGCTTCATCGAGTGCTTCTAGTAGTGCGGTGTGATTGGTTTCGCACATAGCGCGCACTAGGGACGGTGCAGAACCGGCAACCCTCGTGCCATCGCGGAAGCTGCCAGCGGCAAGGGATAAGGATAACGCGCCGCCGTTGTCACCAACAATGGCTAAGGTTTCCGCGAGGATATGCGGTAGGTGGCTCACGCGGGCCACTGCTGCATCGTGTTGGTGCGCCCTAGCGGGGATTACTTCCGCGCCAACAGCGGTGGCCATATGGGCTACATCAACCCACAGGGAGATCCATTCTTCCGCAGGGCCAGCGGGGGAGTCCACTGCATAGTCGAAGCTAATTACCCATACTGCGCGCTGGAATAAATCAGGGTCGGAGGCTTCCCAGCCGGAGTTTGCAGTGCCCGCCATGGGGTGCCCGCCCACGTAACGCTGCTGCATTCCGTGTTCCTTTACTAGTTCATAGACCTCGCCTTTTACGCTTACTACGTCGGTAAAACCGCAGTTGGGGGCGTGTTCCTGTAGTGCAGAAAGCAAGGAATCAATGGCGGGCATGGGGGTGGCCAGCACTATCAGAGCATTATCTAATTCGGCGCGCTTTAAGGTTTCCACCAGATTCGAGCTGACATCGTATCCGTCAACGGTGGCAGCTTTAGCTGCAGAGGGGGAGCGGTTGAAACCATAGGTATTCACACCTTCCCGCACAAGGGCGCGAAGTAGCGAGCCACCAATGAGGCCTAGACCAAGAACACACACCGGACGGGAAATTTCATTAATACTCACCTGACAAGTGTTACATAGAACGACTACGGTTATTCGGTATGGAGCGAAATTTTGCAGTCACCGTAACCCGTGCAGATTCGTCCTGGGAGGTGCGCGCCTTCAAGGACGCCTTCAAGAACATTGACACCTCTGTAAAAGCCGTGCGTAGCTTACGCAGTGAATCAGCTGCGTTTGCTTTGTTGTGTGTGGAAGACGAATATTTCGTTATTGTTCGTCCCACCCCGAGCGGGGTTAAACTCATGCTTTCCGACGCCTCCATGGCCGCTATTGACGACTTTGCTGCGGCGATTTTGGAGGAGCTGGATATTGAAATCCCAGATATTGACGAAGATGAATTCGAAAACACCGAGGGGTGGCCGGAGGGCGATTTCGACATTCTGGCTGATCTTGGCATTAGTGAGCAGGTTCTGTGCGTCATCGCTGATGAAACCGAATGGTGGGCCTCCGAGCAGCTGCAACGTTTAGCAGAAGAGCTCGGCTTTGAACAAGAATTTAACAAAGCAGCGCACCTTGACAACTAACCCATTGCCACGCCCGCAGTTTTTGGTAGCTGCGGAGGAAAAAATGCGCCACGCCCTTTCCGTGGCGCGTACCACTCCCGAAGGTGATGTTCCGGTAGGGGCAGTGATTTTCGATAACGACGGTAACGTCGTGGGTACCGGCGTTAATCGTCGTGAAGCTGACCGCGACCCACTGGCGCATGCTGAAATGCTGGCGATCCGGGAGGCCATCGCTCAGCTTGACGACGCCTGGCGGTTAACCAACTGCACCATCGCAGTGACCTTAGAACCGTGCGCCATGTGTGCCGGAGCACTGGTTGGGGCACGCATCGGAAGCATTATTTTCGGAGCTTATGAACCTAAAACCGGTGCCTGCGGCTCGGTATTTGACGTGGTGCGCGCTCCTGGGGTGCTGCACCGCGCTGAGGTTATCGGGGGAGTGCTAGCTTCAGACTGCGCTGATCTGCTATCTGAGTTTTTTGATTCCCTGCGCAAAGTGACATAGGATGTCCTTTCGGTGGCGTGTCCGAGCGGCCGAAGGTGCTCGCCTCGAAAGCGAGTGTTGGGTAATCCCCAACCGCGGGTTCAAATCCCGCCGCCACCGCCAACATCCCTCGGTTCTCCTATCGGGGGATTATCTCATTTCTCACCGCGAAAATCCGCGCTCGGATCATATTTTTAGCGAAGTCTTGAGATTCTTTCAGCATATCCTCGTTCGCGTCTTATACATTAGGCGACTAGCATGGGGGAGTATTTTAAAAACTCCCATGGAAGGGGCTGCTAAAACGTGGCGAGGCTGTTGTACCGTCTGGGACGTTGGTGTTACCGCGCGAAGTGGATCGTGATCGTTGCCTGGATGATCATTTTCGGGGCGATCGCGGGCTCGGCTCTGGCCTTCCAAGGCGGCTACAACGATGTATTCACCATCAAAGGTACCCAAGCTGGGCAAGCAACTCGGTTGCTGTTGGAGAATTTTCCAGAACAGAAAAACCCCGTCGAAGCAACCGGTGTCACCATCGCCTTTAAAGCGCCTGATGGCGAAAAACTAGAAGACCCTCACAACAGCGCGGCGATTGACAAAGTTATCACCCATATTGAGCAAAATCTGCCAGAACTGATAACCAATCAACGTTTTGGCAACCCAGTTAAGGTCAATCCCGAACTACAAAAACTCATCATTGAAACCTCCATCAACAACGGGCTACCAGAAGCCAACGCGATTCGTGACGCTGAAAATTTAAGCCTGATTAGCCCAGATGGCACTATTGGTTTCACCACCTTTGATATTGATGTGCCGATACCGGCTGACGTCACGGAAGACATGCGCAAAACTATCGCAGACGCCATGGACCTTGGTCGTGCCGAAGGCCTACAGGTAGAAGCCGGTGGTGCAGCCTATGGTGACCCCATTGTGGTGGAAGAAACCTCTGAAATCATCGGTGTCGGTATCGCCGCTGTGATTTTGGTATTAACCTTCGGATCCCTTGTGGCAGCGGGCTTGCCGCTCATCATTGCCATTACATCTGTAGGCATTGGCTCTTTTGCCATCACCTTAGCTACTGCTTTAGTGCCATTGAACAATATCACACCCGTCTTAGCTGTCATGCTGGGGTTGGCTGTAGGTATTGACTACGCGCTGTTTATTCTGTTCCGGTACCGGCAAGAACTTTCTCGCATGGGCAGGGAAGAAGCAGTCGGCATGGCGGTTGGTACCGCTGGTTCGGCGGTGGTCTTTGCGGGCATTACAGTAATCGTGGCACTGGTGGCCCTGATTGTCGCAGATATTCAATTCTTAACCTACATGGGGTTTGCAGCGGCTTTTACTGTGTTCATGTCCGTGCTGGTTTCGCTCACCCTGTTACCAGCAATCCTTGGTGTGCTAGGACATCGTATTTTCAAAGGCGAGGTCAAAGCCGTTACGCACCGGAGCCGCATGAACCCCTTGGGCATGCGCTGGGTGAAACTCGTACACCGGATTCCAGGCTTGGTTCTTGCTTTTGTGATTTTCAGCCTCGGTGCGCTGACCATTCCGGCTATGGATTTGCACCTGTCGCTTCCTTCTGACGGGCAGTCGCCCATGGAAACCACCCAGCGCAAACACGCAGAAATCCTATACGAAGGTTTCGGCCCCGGTGCGGACGCCCAGTTCCTCATCGTTGTTGATGCGCACGATGTCAACCCAGATTCTGAAGTATTAGCTCCGCTGGTTAATGCGCTTGACCAAGGACAAGAGGACTTTGATCGTAAAAACGCCGCCGCATTGGCGTCGTATATGTACGTGTTGCAAAAATTCTCAGTCACCCAAGATGTTAAGCACGTACAGCTGATCGGCCTTTCGGAAGACAAGTATGCCGCGCAGCTGGTGTTAACCTCGGCTAAAGCCAATATTGATCCGGCAACCAACCAACTGATTTCTTCCCTGCGCTTGCAAGAAAAAGAAATCGTAGCAGGAACAGATATTGAAATCGGCATTACTGGTTTGGTGCCCATGCAGCAGGATGTGGTTAACCGTCTCAGTGGCGCGATGCCGTTGTACCTAAGCATTGTCGTTGGGCTGGCTATCGTGTTGTTGCTAGTTATTTTCCGCAGTGTGCTGGTGCCAGTCATTGCAGGTGTGGGCTTCTTGCTCAGCGTTGGCGCAGCTTTCGGCGTAACGGTGTTGTTCTGGCAGCAGGGTCTGTGGGGGGTGATCGGTACACCAGGACCAATTATTGCCTTTATGCCGATCTTCCTCATTGGTGTGTGCTTCGGCTTAGCCATGGACTACCAAGTGTTCTTAGTCTCGGCGATGCGTGAGTATTTTACCCACCATAACGGCGAAGGTGACGGCAGGTACAACGGCACAGAGCTATCCATCATTGACGGTTTTACCAAAGGCGCTCGGGTGGTAACCGCCGCCGCGCTCATCATGATTGCGGTTTTCGCAGCGTTCATCGGCCAACCGATCCCGTTCATTCGGATTTTCGGCTTTGCCCTCGGCGCTGGCGTGCTTTTCGACGCATTCTTCATCCGCATGACCTTCGTACCCGCAGCTATGTTCCTGGTGGGTAAAGCAACCTGGTGGATGCCACACTGGTTGGATCGAATCCTGCCGCATCTTGATATTGAAGGTGCTGCGCTGGAGAAAGAATTTGAGGCGGCACATCCTGAAATCACTCAAAAGCCAGTTATTTCAGTGGAGCCGAAATAACGTACACTATCCGGCATGGATACAACCTTTAGCCTTGATACCGAACTAGATAACGGCCCGGGACGTACTGGGATCATTCACACCCCCCACGGGGACATTCACACTCCGGCGTTTATCCCAGTTGGTACCAAGGCAACGGTTAAGACCTTAACCCCGGAGCAGGTTCGCGAAACTGGGGCGCAGGCGGTGCTATCCAACGCCTATCACCTGTATTTACAGCCGGGTCCTGATGTGGTGGATGAAGCTGGTGGTGTTGCTAAATTCGAAAACTGGCAGGGGCCGACCTACACCGATTCTGGGGGCTTTCAAGTAATGAGCTTAGGGGTAGGGTTTAAAAAAGTGCTCGCTATGGACACCGCCGGGCTAACAGAAGGCGATATTCGGGCTAATAAGAAAGACCGTTACGCCAAGGTGGACGAAGACGGCGTGGATTTCCGTAGCGTCATTGATGGTTCCAGGCACCGGTTTACCCCAGAAGTGTCCATGCAGATCCAACATCAACTAGGTGCGGACATTATTTTCGCTTTCGACGAGTTAACCACGTTAGTGGATACCCGGTTATACCAAGAACAATCTGTGGAACGCACCCACCGCTGGGCTAAACGCTGTCTTGATGAACACGACCGGTTGACTCATGAGCGTGTAGGAAAACCACTGCAATCTTTGTGGGGCGTGGTGCAGGGAGCGCAGTACGAAGACTTGCGTCGTAAAGCGACACGCGGGCTGCTGGAACTGTCCAAGCAAGCCGAGGCCGCAGGCAAACGAGGTTTCGGCGGGTTCGGCATCGGTGGAGCATTAGAGAAAGAAAACTTGGGAACCATTGTGGGCTGGGTCTGCGATGAGCTGCCAACTGAAAAACCACGACATTTACTGGGGATTTCCGAACCGGATGACTTATTCGTAGCCATCGAAAACGGCGCTGACACCTTTGACTGCGTGGCTCCAACTCGGCTGGGGCGGCGCGGCGGGGTATACACGCTGGATGGGCGGCTAAATCTGACTAATGCTCGATTTAAACGAGATTTCACTGGTATTGATGAGGAATTCGGTGGTTACGTCAGCGAGAACTATTCTCGGGCGTATATCCACCATTTGCTCAAGGCCAAAGAATTTTTAGCCGGAACCCTGTGTACCATGCATAACGTGACCTTCATGGTGCGGTTGGTTGATAATATCCGAGCTGCAATTGCTGGCGGATATTATGCGGATTACAAGGCAGAGTTCTTGGGACGATACTACGGCAGTTGATTAATGATATTTGCACTTGTCGACGCAGCCACCTGTGCGTACTAACCCAACAAAGTCTTTCCGTTGCCATTTGTAACACAAGTATTTCAACTATCGAACTAATAAGTAAAGTAGTCGGAAGGAAAGTAAAGATGATTTCGGTAAAGAAACGTGTTGCCTCTGCCGTAGTCTCTGCTGCAGTAACAGGTGGTATTGCATTTGGCGGGCAACCAACCGCTGCTGCCCTTGATGTGACATGGCAAAGCTCACATCGTGTAGAAAAAGAAGCAAAAATGCCCTACCCTCTAGGCGGAGAGCATCGAATGTTCTTCGAGATGAGTACTGGTTGTTGGTGACCAAGTGGCAAAGGCAATGAGCCAGTGCGCCAAAGTGTGGTAGCTGAGTTTCATGATTGGGATGGGTACCCAAACGGTTTCCAGTTTTCAAAATTATTCTTTCCGTTCAACTAAGTAACCGTAAAATGGACAAATAAAAGCACAGGTGATACAGGTTCCAAAACTGATCGGAGCACGGGTTATAAAGGTTCAGTGGGTGATATCGAAACTGGAATTGGTGAAGTAGAAGCAACGCTCACGGTTACTCGTTCGTTGTTACCGATCATCATAGAAGGTTTCCCGTTGTCATCAGCGTGGTCTGCAAGTCACACCGAGACTTTCACTCTTAATGCTATTGATGCACAAAGATGTGAGGCAGGACCAGCATAAAGCTAGTATTTCACGGTTAGCAACTTTAATGAAGTAGTGCAACATACAGGTGACTAAGCTTGAGTATGTGGTTAGTCACCTGCATTTGTGGTGGTTTTCTACTGCGGCTGAAACTAGAAAAATACGAGTCGCATAAGCATTTTCTGTTGAGCAGTCATTGTGAATGAAATAGCGGTAAGTGTTACAGTAGTGATCAGCTGAAGAACTGGAAGTGAGAATTCATAATGATTTTAAGAAAAAAGCGCATTGCTTGCGCCCTGACAGCTGTCGCATTGACAATCGGTATTCAGCCAGTTGCTCTCGCAGAGCCGACAACAGGGCATGCTGAAAAAGACGTTATGATGGGGTATCCGTTGGGTGGGGAGCACAAAGTGCGATTTGCCACCGCAAGTATCTGCTCTTGGCCAAGTGGTAAAGGCAATGAGCCAGTGCGGCAAACCATTTCGGCAAATGCATATGACCTAGATGCGCCTAGCAACGGCAATATTTTTAGTTTGCATAGCTTCTTTCCCTTCAATTCATCGACCATAAAGTGGGAGAACAAAACTACCGGTAATTCCGGAACAGAAACTGTACGTAATAATGGCCGCGAAGTTGGCGTTAGCGGCGTAGAAACAGGAACAGGCGATATAAATGTGAGTATCACTGTTACTCGCTCACTCCTGCCTATCATTATTGAAGATTTCCCTTTGTCATCGGCGTGGTCTGCAACCCACAGTGAATCTTTCTTTATCAAGGGGATCGACCCAGCAGCTTGCGAAGCTGCACCAGGGTAACACTAATTTTTCACAGTTGGATACCTAGAGGTATCCAACTTTATTAATGGCTCATTTTTCGTTGTCACATTACCTTCAGACAAAGTGACTGTAAAATAGTTATCCGAGATTTTCACGGTATCGCCATGGGCGGAAACGAAATATCGTCCGATGCGAGTGATGGAATTGTCGGGGAATTTTTCCGGAGCATAAATTGCCCGACCTGGTAGATAGTAGGTTGTGTTAACAATACTAGGGGACCCAAAAGAAATCTTCACCGTGTTGGTTTTGCCATTGGGCCCAACTTGTGCATCCTCATTGGGGGTGTATTTACTTTTAATTAGCGGCCAGCTGGGATCGCCAATTTTCACACAACTAGCGTCATCATTGCGCCGAGTGATGAAAAAGGAGCATAACAACATAGTATCGCCGATATAGATATTTGCACTGGTATCCTCATCAAATTCTTGGTCTGCCGGGTGGTAATTGGCATTTCCCAACGGGATAGGCTTAGCATCGATAGGTAAAGTGCCACGCCCAAAATCAAGATCCAGTGACGTTAGATCGTTGCTGATTCCTGCTTCTGTAGATATATTGCCATCATCGAAATAGTAGTTGACATCTTTTGTTGAGCGCTTGTTGCCAGACTGTACTGAGTAGGTCACGGTGGCTTTAGTGTTGTTTTTGCTTTACCTCTTTGATCTCTTTCGCACCGAGAAATTTCGCTTTTGTAATCAACTTATCTTTGTTGAAGAAGACAATGGTGTGCATTAAATCTTCGTCCTGTGGTGGATCGTAAGTATTGCTCAGGACGACTTCGGATCCGCGTAATATCACCCAGCTTAATTCTGCGCAGGGGTCGAATTTGTTCAGTACTACCTTGTCTATTTTGAAGTAGTCTTTCTCCGACCCTTTTATTCGAACACTTAGGCCTTGTAACCACAATCCCAGTGAGGTTTCCATGAGGTCTAGGTTGTAGTTTTTACAGGTTGCCGCAGGTTGTTTGGTTGTTGCGGTGGCTATAGGCTGGCTCGCCAACAGTAATCCCAATATTGCTACCACGGCGGTGATTATGCGTCTCATCGCTATTCCTTTGTGAGGCGGATTTCTTTCCTCCATGATATAGAACAGTCAATATTAATACCCCTGATTATGTGATAAGTGCAGCGTCGATCATGGCCTCTAATCCGTCTAATATGGCACGCCGCGCTGTGGGACTAGGCTGTGCCAGGCTGAAAGTGTCGGCCAGCCATAAACCATCCACTGTAAGCCTAATGGTCCAGCTGACCTGCGGTGGTAACTGATCATTATTTAGACGATCCTGCCACTGGCGGTAATGATCTCGTAGTGATTCCATGGCTTTAGGGCTGACCACGGCAGCGGCGAATAATGCCAGTACTGCCTGTGCGGCTGGGCCACTGTTGTTCTTGGCGGAGGTGACATAAGCCCTAGTGGCTGCGCCAGGTTCGGTGCCAGCGGTGTGGATAAGTTGATCGAAGGCGGCGATGTAGCGCTGAACCAGTCCTTCGATCAGTAGTTCTTTAGAGGCGAAGTGATAAAACAACCCGCCTTTGCTGATTTTTGCGGTCTGGGCAACGGCAGCAATGGTCACTGCGTCGCCACCTTGGGTGACTAAAAGATGGGCTGTTGCATTGAGGATACGGTCGCGGGCAGATTCTGTCATGCAGATGACTATACCGGACGAACGGTATAGTAGGGTTATGTTTGCCTTAAACCACACACCGAAACTATTGCTAGCCACCACAGATATTGGCTTATTGTGCTACTGGATTTTGACCGCTATCGGTTTGATTTCCGTGGGCAAGGACCCATTGTTACTGGCATGGAACTGGTCATTCGTACCACTAGACGCCTTGGCCATCGCGGCGGGTTTGCTGTGGTCGGCGCTGCCCAGGGATCACCGCTGGTCAGTGCCGCTGTTCATTGCAGCTTTAGCCCTTACACACGCCGCTGGCCTCATGGCCATTAGCTTCTTTGCACTGTGGGGCACTTGGGATTGGTCTTGGTGGGTAGTTAATGTGTGGCTAGCAGTGATGCCGTTAATCCTGGCAACAATGTATATTCCAAAACATGCTCATTGGACTGATCGGAATTAATGGTGCGGGAAAAACCACTCAACTGAAGCATTGGTATCAAGCAGACGTGCAACAGGCTGCGTTTTTGCCAGATTCGCCAGTCATTCCGATCGAGGTGACCGCCTATGAGCTGCTGTTTCACGTCGGCAAGCTGTATGGCGTAAGTACAGCTCAGGCACAATCCCGTGCCCACATTTTGGTGGAAACCTTGCTTATCGACGGCGGCCACGACCGCCCCATCGAAGTATATTCTGCGGGCAACTACAAGAAAACCGCACTGGTTACCCTATTAGTGCAGCCAAAACCAACCCTATATTTAGATGAACCGCTGGAAACCGTCGATGCCATTTCACGGCATCAAATAATGGTGATCTTAAAGCAGCTGGCTGGCCGGGGCACCAAGATTTTCATTTCCACCCAGGATTTAGAAATCGCCATGGCCTGCGATGAAGTGCAAGTGTTTTCAGCGCTGCAAGTGGTGGCGTCAGGCGGGGCCGGAAGAAATTCTAGGCAGCAATCCCTTTGAACGTCTCTTGCAGTATTCTTCCCGCGCACTGACTCCCGTGGCTTTAGATTGGGTATAAGTAATGCTGCGGCTGATGTGGAAAATTCGGTACGGCAGAAATGCTAAAACTATTGATCGGTTTATGGAGTTTATCGCGGCGGTGTATTTTTTAATTCTTGCTGCTGCAGCACCACCGCCAGTTACCGTGGTTACAGCCATTGTCATGATGGCGATATTTTGCTACGCGATGGGCAAACAAACATGGCGAGTTTTTGCGGTACCACCATTAGCAGTTAAACGTAGCCACCTTGCGAAAACGTTGTTTATTTCTTCTTTGATTTCCGCACCTATGGTGGCGGGAGTAATAATCGCAGTAATACAGCTCAACATCCTTATTGCATTAGCAATGGTAATTACCAGTGCAATCGTATGCTGGGGTTTTAGTCACGTTAACTACGTAGGTAAAACGCACCCAACGCAGCTAATCCACAGGCCACTGCCCGCAGCGAAAACCAAGTTTGGGCAATACCTGGTTTTTAACTGGCATCGGCGGCGTGCTCGGTGGCAGCGGCGGATCATCATGCCGTTTATTTCCTACCCACTGATGGGCATCATCGTAGTGCAGCTACTAGCATTTCGGAGTACCGAACAGCTATCTATCACGGTTATACCCCTAGGCATTGCGCTGGGTTTGATCTGCAACCTCATGTACCTGCACACGGATGATGAACCTGGTAATTTCTTGTCACAGCTCACCGGCGTAGCATTTTTCTTTAGACTGCTACCGCTCGGGGGAGCGATAATATGTTTCGCCCTGCTTGGCCAAGTATCAGCACATAGTATCGCCCTTGGGGTGGCTGCGGTATGCGCGCTGGGTTTGGCCCGCACCAAAGGCATTATTAGTGACCACAGTGCCCCAGTGCATAGTACGGCGACGGCAGTGTAGCCGACGATTATTCCTGATGCGATGGGTATCTTACTGATTTTCGCCAGTTACGCTGGCGCTTATGTTGCGCTAACACTGGTGTGATCGGTGAGTTCTCGTTTTTTCACCCAAGCGATTACCGCATAGGTTATCGGCATGACGAGTGCTTCCACGAGAGTTTTCCAGATAAACCCAACCACCACGAAATTAATGGTGTCACTAATGGTGGTGATACCGATGACTGGTGCCGCTATCAGGCAGAAAATTAAGGTATCGCCAAATTCACCCACGATGGTGGAACTAATCAGTCGCATCCATAGTGATTTGTCCCCTTGACGATCCTTCATCCAAGTGAGCAGCCACGCATTGAGCAGCTGGCCGACTGCGTAGCCACATAATGACGCTATAACAATCTGTGGAACTAATCCTAAGGTGGCGCGGAAAGCTTCTTGGCCTTCATAGAAATCTGCTGCAGGGAGCGCAATGGCGACATAAAACGCTAAAACCGCAATGATGGTAGTAAAAAATCCAGTCCACACGGCTTGCCTAGCAGCTTTAAAGCCATAACATTCCGCTATTACATCCCCTATGACATAAGCGATGGGGAATAAGAAGAATGCACCATCGGTAATCAGTGGGCCGATCATTACACCTTTGGTAGACGTGATATTCGAAATAATGAATACTGCTACAAAGATCGTGAGCAAGACGGGATAGGCACTTTTGGGGATCGGAATATAATTTGTCATGACAAGGATTTTACGATGAATGATATGAAAAATGCTCATTTGGGGGCGGGACGCTACGCGCCAAGCCCCAGCGGCGACCTCCACTTCGGCAATTTACGCACCGCGGTTCTCGCATGGGCCTTTGCACGTAGCACTGATCGCTCATTTTACCTTAGGGTGGAAGACATTGATACACAACGCTCTTCTGAAACAGCGGCAATCCGCCAGTTGGAAGACCTCGCCGCGCTGGGTTTGGACTGGGATGGGGAAGTGATCTACCAGTCCACCCGCACGCAGTTGTATGAACAAGCATTACAACAATTACCCTATTACGAATGCTATTGCTCGCGCCGTGACATTCAAGAGGCCTCGCGCGCCCCGCATACCATTCCCGGACAGTACCCAGGCACCTGCCGTAACTTGGATAAGGGCGAGCGGGAGCGTCGTAAAGCGCAATTAGCTGCAGAAAACCGCGTCCCAGCGTTGCGGCTGCGTGCTGGCGTTTCGACGTTCACAGTGCGGGATTTTTACGCCGGTAAGGTCACCGGCGAAGTAGATGACATGATTCTAAGGCGTGGTGGGCAGCAACCCGACTGGGCCTATAACCTCGCGGTAGTGGTAGATGATGCCGCCCAGGGTATCGACCAAGTAGTGCGTGGCGACGATTTGTTAAGTTCCGCGCCCAGGCAGGGGTATTTGGCTAGCTTATTAGGCTACGAAGTACCGGAATACGTACACGTACCATTGGTGCTTAATGCGCAAGGGCAGCGGTTAGCAAAGCGTGACGGTGCGGTGACCTTCCGGGAAATGACGGATGTTTTTCCGCAGGTAGCTCGGTCATTAAACATCAACGCAAATACTGCATCAGAATTGCTGGCTTCCTTTGATCCGGCCACGGTGCCCATGCAAGCATATGTATGGCAAAAGCCGGATCGGTGATAATGTTCGGCGCGTAGCCGCACTCTCGGCTACGGTGAAAGGCATGACTTATGATTTCTATCTTTTTGAACCAGACCGTGATGATACCGGAGCCATTGTCCACTACAACCGCCGTCTCTCTGGAAACCCCACACTAGTGGCACGTTTTCAGCGGGAGTCCGCGGCTACCACTGATGCCATAGAGCAGGCTACCGAGGTGATCCGAGAAAAGATTTCAGACGTGAATACCAACTATGATCGGACGGTCGTGGTGCCAGTTGTCTATGGCAAAGAAACACACATAGAACCGTGGCTGCGGGAAGTGGCTATCGCACATGGGCTGGGGCTTGCCTCAGATGGTGATCTGGTTATTTGCTATGGCGATGAAGACCGTTAAGTTCTGGTGGTTGTGGAAACGCTTTTTAGTTTTGGGTTAATCCTAGCAGTTGTGTCATGCGTTCTGCGGGTGTGTCGAAGTTGAGGGTTTTGCGTGGTCTGTTGTTAAGTTGCAGTGCTACGTATTCGAGGTTTTCGGCGGTGTGTATGCTAAGGTCGGTGCCTTTGGGGAAGTATTGGCGTAGTAGTCTGTTGGTGTTTTCGTTGGTTCCTCGTTGCCAGGGTGATCCTGGGTTACAGAAATACACTGGGCAGTCGGTGGCGATGGAAAAGGATTTGTGTCCTGCCATTTCGCTGCCTTGATCCCAGGTGAGGGATGCTTTGAGGTGTTGTGGCAGAGTGTCTATTGCTGTCACTAGTGCGTTTCGTACTTCAATTGCACTATGCCCGTTGGGCAGGTGCAGCAGCATGACGTATCTGGTGCTGCGTTCGACGAGGGTGCCGATAGCGGATTTGTTTGCTTTGCCAAGGATTAAGTCACCTTCCCAATGTCCTGGTACGGCTCGGTCTTCGGCCTCTGCTGGGCGGTTTGCGATCATAATCATCTCATCTATGAATCGTTGTCGTGGTATGTGTGTACCGCGTGGTTTTCGTTGTGTTCGGCCTTGGCGTAGGCATGCTGCGATTTCTTTTTTCAACTCACCTTTTGCTTGGAAGAACAAAGACTGGTAGATCGTTTCGGTACACATTCTCATAGTGTCGTCGTCGGGGTAGTCTTTTTTCAATCTCCCAGCGATCTGTTCTGGTGAATATTTGTTTCTCAGCATGTCTATGACCACGCTGTGCAGGTGTGGATTGGCATCAATTTTTCGTTGCTTCGGCCGGAAACGACGCAAAACCGATTGACGATGCGCACAGGTAGGAAGATACAACCCGAAGTCATCTTTATTGCGTTTGAGTTCTTGACTAATTGTTCCAGGTGAACGCCCTAAATGCCTAGCGATCGCACGTACCCCTTCACCTTTATTGAGCAGGTCATAGATGATTTCACGTTCCTTGATGGACAAGTAACGATCACTGATATGTTGATCGATCCGTTCCTGCGGAATCACCTGCACCGGTATAGTGGTACGACCATGAACATACGGTAAAAGCTGCATAAGCCTGTTATACAGGGCTGCATCCGGCCCATCAGGTATAAACGGGATACGTGTCCGACCACTTTTAATCAGGCCTTTGTCGATGTCTAAAGCATCACGACGGTGTATCCCACAGGCTGTGGCTGCATCTTTGCGTCCTACAGCGTTGTTGACCCGCAGGTATAAATACTCACACCGACGAGAAGTCGCACCAGCACGACGCCCATGAGGATGACGCTTCCATAAACCCAACTCCATACCGATGCGATACACCACCGAAGAACCAACCTGAACACAGCGTGCAATATCCATCGGCTGTAGACCATCACACCACAACCGCTTAATATCCTCGCGAACCGACAACGGTACTGGTGTTTTCCTTTTGCAGCGGCAAAGCATACTCATGAGCCAACCGATACGCCACCGACAACGAAAGCCCCAGCTCACCCGCCGCCGCCCGCACAGAACAACCAGCACGCACCAACTCACACAAACGATCAACAACAACTTGTTCCGGATCCCACAAAGAACCCACAACAATCACCACCTAACACATCAGGTGTTTCCACAACCACTAGAATCCACCCCAGTGTCGATGTTTGCGTTTTCTCTAGCTGCGGTTTTAGTAACGTCCACCGCAGCTGCGGTTTATAACGTGGAGCCCAGCAGTCTGTGGAGCCCAGATGCATTAGTATCTGCGCTGGGGACTCCGCTAATGGTCATCATTGGTTCCTTTATTATTGTCCTCGCTAATTTCTCCACCAATGTTGCCGCTAATATGGTCGGGCCTGCCTTGGACTTCAGCAATGCGTTTCCCAGTTGGCTGAATTTTCGCAAAGGTGTCATTATTGTTATGGCCATCGGCTCGCTCATGTTGCCGTGGCGGCTGTTGGCCACCCCAGAAGCCTATGTGTTTGTATGGCTAGGGTTCTACGGCGGTATCACTGGTGCCATTGGCGGAATCATGGTGATTGACTATTGGGTGCTGAAGAAAACTAACCTGAATGTACCGGACTTATTTAACTACAACGGCCAATACACCTACAACGCTGGTATTAATCTTAAAGCGCTTGCTGCTTTCATCGTTGGAGCTTTCTTCGCCGTTGGTGGGGCGTATTCCCCAGTTGTTGATGGGGCGAAAACTGGCTCATTCCCAGAATCTGGGTTTATCCCATTCCTGCAGGTTGCTTACGACTTCAACTGGGTAGTGAGTTTCGTCGTGGGGATGGCTGTTTACCTGCTGCTTAACCTTAATGAACTGCCCAAACGCCAGCGGCATCGAACTGTTCCCTTTACGGTAGCCTCGACCTCAGAGGCACACGAGTCCCCCGAAGCTATCGCTGCAGCTTCTTAACCGGCAGCACTTCACCGTATTTTTGATATTTTCTGCAACCAAGATTGGAGAACAACATGTCACAAACCACTATCGCACTGACGCAGTGTACTTGGACTGGCGACAAGGAATCCATGATCGCGAAACACGAAAAGCTCACCCGTGAGGCAGCAGAAAAAGGTGCAAATATAATCTGCTACCAAGAGCTGTTCTATGGGCCGTATTTTGGCATTGTTCAGGACTCCAAGTACTACGACTACGCAGAATCCGTACCGGGGCCGACCACCGAACGATTCCAAAACCTCGCCCGCGAACTAGGCATGGTGATTGTGCTACCAATCTATGAAGAAGAACACACCGGCGTGTTGTATAACACGGCCGCAGTCATCGATGCCGACGGTACTTACTTGGGTAAATACCGTAAGAACCACATCCCCCACGTGGATCGGTTCTGGGAAAAATTCTACTTCCGGCCAGGCAACTTGGGCTGGCCAGTGTTTGATACTGCGGTGGGGAAAGTGGGCGTGACCATTTGCTATGATCGCCATTTCCCGGAAGGTTGGCGAGTACTTGGGCTTGGTGGGGCGGAAATTGTTTTCAATCCCAATGCCTCTAAACCAGGACTTTCCAACCGGCTGTGGGAACTGGAACAACCAGCCGCAGCTGCAGCCAATGGCTATTTCGTAGCTGTGCCCAACCGAGTAGGCGCTGAGGTAGACGAGTTTGGCGACGAAGCTGTGGAGTTCTATGGTTCCTCCTATATTGTCGATCCCAAAGGCAACTATGTGGCAGGCCCCGCCAGCACAAAGGGAGAAGAACTGATTATCTGCGAGATTGATCTCGACGAAATCCGCCGCACCCGCTATGACTGGCAGTTCTACCGAGACCGCAGGCCAGATGCTTACGGTCCAATTGTTGCACCTTGACAAGGCAAAATATCCCCCGCTACAAAGGACGATGCTTGATTTGCAGCGGGGGATGATGCTTTGCCTAGCACTCATGTCGGTAGCGGTAAGTAGAGTGAAGGCATGAGTTATGATTTCTATCTTTTTGAACCAGACCGCGATGACCACGGTAATATCGCACCCTATAGTCGCATATTGTCTCAAAACCCAGGATTATTGAAGCGGCTGGAACCCGAAAGTGGAACGGCCACCGCGCAATTAGAACAAATTGCGGCTCGGATCAATGCACAGATCACAGCAAAAGAACAGCTAGGTAGCCACTATGAAGAAGCCGAAACGGATAGGAATCGAGCCGTGGCTATACCTGCTAGCTATGGCAGTAAAGATCAAATGCTGCACTTGCTTGTCGACGTCGCAACGCGACACAACCTAGGGTTAGCTGCTTCAAATGATTTCGTTTGGTGCTACGGCGATGAAGACCCCAAGCATTTTATAGAAACACCCTGGTGGAAGCTTAATGTAGCAGGGCCAGCTGGGATTGGTCCAAGCCTAGACTGGTTGCGAACTTCCGTGGTTAATGACAGGTATTTGATTGTGGGATTGAAAGCTGAAGATGAATGCTACCTGCAGTTCATGTACGCTCCTGAGTTCGCTGCCAACAAAGCACGGACACTGCAGAACGCGACAACAGAAATGCCAGATTGGATAACAAAACCGACTCCCGCTGATGCACTCTGGCGAGTGGAATACCGTGACGGCGACCGCCACCACCATTACGGCATGTACATTAATAACACTCAGCAAGTTTACGAACTAGCTACGCAGTGGTTTGCCCAAACGCCAGAGTTGCAACAGCATGACTGGCGAAAAATGGATATGTAGCGCTGTTTGCAATGCAGACTGGACGACGGTAGCTAGGTCGTGGAGAATATCAGTTCCCGCTGTGAATAATCAGGGAAGATAACAGCGACAGTGGTGCTGCAACAAGCGAGACAATCGGCAGAATTGTGTGCTCTATGCTATGTGCGGCAAGACTGCCGGTGTGCGGCTGCGCTTGGGCAGGTGCAGCCAAGCTTAAACTAAGCGCCATCGCGGTTACGCCAACTGCAATGCGTGGAAAAACGCGCATGATAAGTTCCTTTTCCTTTTAGTAGTTAAAACGCCTGAGTAGTTAAAGGACAGTTTCGCCCATAATAACGAAAAACATTGATGTGTGGGAAATCTTTGATAGGCGTAGAGAGTAATGGGGGCGTAGCTGCTTTTATCCACAGTTTTGGATTGAAATGTTAGGGTCTAGGATCGAAATGTCCAGATTTTATTACCAATAAAGTTAATTGGAAAGACTAACATAATAGAGATAATATGTGACCAATATTGGATATTTCGTAGTCCAGAAGAATTGTCAAAAATTCCTGTTGGTAGTTGTACCAGGCCTGGTTGGGAAAGTTTTGAAAATAAGTAAATCTGGATAAAGCAGGCGGCCACGCCAATGATAAGGAATTTAATTGCGCCCTGGGTGGATAATTTATTCTCGCTTGAAAAGTTAAACCGAGAATTTAAAGCATAATTAAAAAAATTGGCAACTAAAAACGCAAATATTATGTAGAGGTGGACAGTGCGTAAATTAAAATTGTCAATCGGTAAAGCCATTAACACCTGATTATTGTCAATGCCTAATCCTGTGGAAATTCTCACAAGACAGATGAAAACAAAAGTATTCACCAGCGTTCCTAGGCCGCCAATAAATCCAAAGCGAAAGAAATCGCCAAAATCGTTCTTGCTGTATGTTGGTATAGTTTTTGTCATATGTTTTTGTTGTATTTAAGCAGTTCAACGCCATATAAATGTGCAGCATGCCGACGATAGCGACGTTGAGATCGGTTAAGGTTAGTACAGTCGAGAACCTTACCACCTAGCCACAGAAGCTGAGCTAAAATTCAACGATTTTAAGGCTGCAGCTCATAAGCTTTGGGCGCATTGGTCATGGCTAGCTTGTTTAAGGTACTGCAGTATTTTTGCCTCTAGGTTTTACGGTACGGTGTAGTGGTAACACTATTGCCATAACATTATTTAATGCCCTTAACGCTCTTTTTAATTCGACCATGATGGAATATATTCCCGGTGAAGCACAGCTCACCATTTCCGCTAACTCACTGTGTGCGGGTACGTTCGGTGAGCTGACCACCGCATTATACGGTGCTCTGCAGCCAGCATTTGCCACAATCTACGTTCTTGCTATGACTGTCGCCCTTGCGTTACGACGCCACGACTACCGCATTGGTCTTGCATTTGGACTAACAGTTGCTCTCAGCTGGTTGCCGGTTGTGTATTTCAAAGTGCTATTTGCCAGACCACGAATGGGGGCTGATTTGCTACCCAACCCCAGCGGTATCATCGCAGCTGACTGGTCTTTTCCTTCGGGGCATACTGCCTTTGTTACAGCCTTCATGATGGCTGTGTTTATCTTTATTAAAAATATCTGGGCGCGGATCGCCAGTGTCGCAGCGGTTATTGCCATTAGCGCCACCGTATTGATAATTGGCGTGCACTATCCAACGGATGTTGTAGCTTCATTGATCTGGGCAATCCTCGTTACCCCAATGGTTGCAGTACTGGTGCGGCGAGGTATTGGCCGGCTTCCTGCGGTGTGAAGGTGGGTGCTTAATTGAGGATTTTGTGTTATGGTGGGGCAGTTCCAGTTTTTCTGGACTAAAAGCAACCCCCAACAAACTGGTACTTTGCTGAGGGTTGTCGGACCTTAAGGCACGTGCAACGACGAGGAAGTCTTTCCCTCTAAAAACGAGGGTCAGAGCCACTTTTAACTGTAGTGAAAATTTGTCATTCATGCGACAAAAGTTATGAAACGGGGTGGCTGCGTGAAGTGCATGGAAACAGTGACAGATGGCCACATATCCAAAAAGAATCCGATCCTCTTTTTGGAATTTCTTGCTTAACCTAAAAGGTAAACCCCTCACATAATTTCAATCATGTCAGGGGTAAGTGGCGGAGGATGTGGGATTTGAACCCACGAGGGGCTTCCGCCCCGCACGCGTTCCAGGCGTGTGACATAGGCCGCTAGTCGAATCCTCCAGCGTGAACAAGAATTACTCTTGTGTACCTCGGACACTTTACACAAAGGGCAATATTTCCACCAAATTTCCTTGAACTTAAGCTCTGAATTACCTATAACTTGGGTTTTGGCATGAAGTGGACTAGAGTCTTGGTCAGGACTTCGCATGGCGTTTATCCCGTGAACTCCCCCAGGGCAGGAATGCAGCAAGGGTCAGCGGGCTCTGGCGGGTGTGTGAAGTCCCTTTTTTGGGGGTAGGCAGATACACATTTTCGGGCTAGAGTTTTGGACAGAGGGTTTATTGCTTGCCCTGAACTTCATGACCACCATTTTTATCATTTATGCCTGAAAGAAAGGTACACCGATAGTGACTTTGCTTGATTACGACGCCGATCAGTTGGCTGCTTTTAAAGACGACATTTCTAAAAAATATGAAGAGCTGAAAAGCCGAAACTTAAAGCTTGATCTGACTCGCGGCAAGCCTTCGGCAGAGCAGTTGGATTTTTCCAATGAAGTTCTACACTTGCCCGGCGATAATTTTAAAGCTGCCGATGGTACTGATTGTCGTAACTACGGTGGACTCACCGGTATCCAAGAAATTCGGGAGATTTGGTCAGAAGCAACTGGCATTCCGCTGGATAACCTCATTTGTGCAGATGCATCCAGCCTCAATATTGAATTTGATGTGATTTCTTGGTCCTATGCCCTGGGGAATAATGATTCACCTCGTCCTTGGTGCCAGGAAGAGAAGATTAAGTGGCTGTGCCCAGTTCCCGGCTACGATCGGCATTTTACTATCACTGAGCATTTCGGTTTTGAAATGATTCCTGTGCCAATTAACCCAGATGGTCCGGATATGGAATTGGTTCGGGAATTGGTGCAAGATCCACAGGTGAAAGGTATTTGGACGGTACCGATTTATAGCAATCCTACTGGTGTGACCTTCTCTGAGCCGGTGTGTAGGCAACTGGCCGAGATGGAGACCGCTGCTCCTGATTTCCGAGTCATGTGGGACAACGCTTATGCGGTGCATACGTTGACTGAGGAATTCCCAGTGGTTCACGATGTCATTGCCTTTGCTGCCGAGGCTGGTAATCCGAATCGGTTCTGGTGTTTTTCTTCTACCTCTAAGATCACGCACGCGGGATCGGGTGTTTCCTTCTTCTCCTCATCAAAGGAAAACTTGGACTGGTATAACTCCATAGCTAACGTGCGCGGTATTGGCCCTAATAAGATCAACCAACTGGCCCATGCTGAGTTCTTTAAGGACGCCGAGGGGGTACGTATTTTGATGCGTAAGCATGCTGGTTCCTTGGCCCCTAAATTCGCGCGGGTGCTTGAGATTCTCGACACTCGTCTCAGTGATTATGATGTGGCTACCTGGACTGAACCAGAAGGCGGCTATTTCATTTCTTTAGATGTGGTTGATGGCACGGCTTCACGGGTGGTGGAGTTGGCTAAAGAAGCCGGTATTGCACTCACGGCTGCTGGTTCTTCGTTCCCGCTGAAAAATGACCCTAATGATCGCAATATTCGCCTCGCACCATCCTTGCCACCAGTAGAAGAATTGGAAGTGGCCATGGATGGGGTAGCAACCTGCGTTTTGTTGGCGGTTGCGGAGAAACTCAGCAAGTAATATGGGGATTCCTGAAACTCTCGCCTGGTTAGCTGGTATTTTTCCGGGCGAGCCGGAATTGCATCAACCTACAGATACCGATGCTTTGGTGCTGGCCACATATGAAACCGGTTCGGAAAATATTTGTGTTACGGCCGGTTTTGCTGAGGTTGACACTGGGCTGGAATCCGGCGGCATAGATGTGCGGTGTGAAATTTTCACGGTGTCGAATGCGTCGAAAAGCGTAACGCTGCCGGTGGTCGACGCTGTGGCGCAGATGTTAGAGCGTGCCGACGCCACCATGCAGGCGCAACCGTGGACGTTGCTGCCGGGGGTTGGAATTACCACCGCGTTGCCAGCGGAGATCACCGTGCGGCATGGGGTGTTTATTGCACCGCAGCTGTGGGATGGTAGCGTGCCTCAACTGGTGGAGGAAGACCGGTGGACATTACTGTTGCAGCTGGTTCTGCTCACAGAGGATGAGTTTAATTACGGGATCACCTACGGAGTGCCGGACTTATTTGACGAAATTAAGCGAATGGAGATCGACGTTACCGACTGGTCACGGTAGGGTTAAATCGTGGCTTTGTATCGCAAGTATCGTCCGGGTTCTTTTGGTGAACTCGTTGGCCAAGAGCAGGTGGCAGTTCCGCTTTCGGCTGCTCTGGATAATAACCGAATTAATCACGCTTACCTGTTTTCCGGCCCACGAGGCTGCGGAAAAACCTCCTCGGCGCGGATTATGGCGCGTTCGCTTAATTGCGTACAAGGCCCCACCTCCACGCCGTGTGGAATGTGTAATTCCTGTATTGCGCTGGCCCCGAACGGGCCAGGTAATTTAGATGTCACCGAGCTAGATGCTGCTAGCCACAATGGTGTGGATGATATGCGTGAACTGCGGGATCGGGCGATGTATGCTCCTGCGGAGTCCCGCTATCGGATTTTTATCATTGACGAAGCTCACATGATTACCAATCAAGGCTCCAATGCTTTGTTGAAAATCGTGGAAGAGCCCCCAGCTCATTTGATTTTTATTTTCGCCACCACGGAACCGGAAAAAGTGATCGGTACTATCCGATCACGTACTCACCACTACCCATTCCGCTTGCTTACTCCGCAAGCTATGCGCGGTTTATTAGAGCGCACTGTTGCTGCAGAAGGGATGCGGGTCGAGGATTCGGTTTACCCAATGGTGATTCGGGCTGGTGGGGGCTCGCCTCGCGATACGCTTTCGGTGTTAGATCAGTTGCTTGCTGGCACTGGTCCTGAAGGATTAACCTACGACCATGCTCGTATGCTGTTAGGCGCTACCGATGATGCTCTTATAGACTCCGCTATCACCGCGCTAGCTGCAGACGACAAAGCGGGATTATTTGTTGCTGTCGATAATGTGATTGAGGCGGGATTATCGCCACGAAAGTTCTCCGAAGACTTACTCGACCGGCTTCGTGATCTTATGCTGCTGCAAGCAGTTCCCGATGCAATCACTATGGGATTGGTAGATGCCCCGACGGATCGTGCGGAGGTTTTAAGCCACCAAGCTCAAACCTTCCAACCAGCACGATTGCCGCATATCGCCGCCACGCTTAACGACGGCCTCACCAGCCTCAAAGGCGCAACCAGCCCGAGACTGCTGCTGGAAATCCTATGCGCCAAAATGCTCATCGACAGTACTCCCCAAGTACTCATGCCACCTGCAACTAGCGGGGGAGTGGCACCTGATAAGCCTGCGTCTCCTCCCGCTTACCAGCGTCCATCCCAGATGCGCGCAGAACAACTGAAGCCGGAGACTGCGGCGCCAAAAGCTAGCACACCGGCCTACCAGCGGCCTTCGCAACAGGCGGTTCAACAATCTGAGCCTCAACCTGCGCCGGTGGAAGAGCCAGCTCCAGCCACCTACCAACGACCTTCCCAAGTCGAACAGCCTGTTCCACAACAAGAGACACCCTCTAGTCAGCCGTCGACAACTACTCAGCCACCAGCGGCTGCCCCTAGTCCACCTGCAGAACCTACCTCAGATAAGCCTGCGGCAGCTGATCCATTTGGAAAAATCCAAGCGGCATGGAGTGATGTGCGCAGCGCGGTAGCGCGGGCGAATCAAGTAACCGCAATTTTGGTTACCGAGGCACGCCCGCTGGGGATGACCGATAACACTATTGTGTTGGGGCATAATACCGGTGCTTTGGCATCTCGGATTAATTCACCAGAACACCGCAAAGTGCTGGTAGCGGCCATCAAAGAAACCACTGATCTTGATGTCGATGTGAAATGCGAAATTGGTACCGACCCAAAAGCCCACGGCTTTGACGTCTCTGAGCCGCCACCTGTCTGGAATCCAGAGGTGCACGCTCAGACGACCTCAGAGCCAGAACCCGAGCCAACCCCAGAGCCGGAACCAGCACCGCAAGCGCCGGAAGCGATAGAAGCACCGACACCGGTAGCGGAGGTTGTAGATACCACGATCGCAGACATACAACCTCAGCCAGCGCCGGAACCCGAACCAGCACCGCAAGCCCAGGTGGTTCAAGAGCCAGAACCTGAGCCGGTTCCAGAACCGGAACCAGCACCTGAGCCCGCCGATCCTTGGGGATCTCCTGCACAATTAGGTGGTGAACCGGAACCAGAGCCGGTGCAACCACCGACCCCGGCAGCGCCGCAAGTGGCGGAAGCGGGTGGCGTCGAAAAGCAAGAAAAACCCGCTCGGCCTACCTGGATGGAGCGGGGCAAAGCCGCGACGGCGAAAGCAGCGGCGCTAGCGGAGGAAATCCCGCCGCCGCCCGAGCCGGATAGCTGGGATGCGCCGCCACCACCGGAAGAACAATCCGCGCAGGAAGATGACATGTGGGAGCAGGCTTCTAGCGAAGTCGGAACCGCTGATCATCGTGATGCCATGACGGTGGCAATGGATATGCTATCTCAAGAGTTGGGTGCGCGACCGCTCTAGTTATCGGTAGAATCTTAACGACTAACCAAAACCACAACGAAAGGTACTTTTATGGGTCAGCCCGATATATCTCAACTTATGGCACACGCACAGCAGATGCAGGAGCAGATGCGGGCAGCGCAGGAAGAGATTCTCGCAGCCATTGTCATCGGCCAAGCTGGTAATGGTTTGGTGTCCGTGTCCATGGAAGGATCAGGCAAAGTTACCGCAGTAAATATTGATCCTAAGGTCATTGACCCAGAGGATGCGGAGACTCTTCAAGATCTAGTCGTTGGCGCATTTAACGACGCCCAAGACCAGATCGCTAGGATCGCAGAAGAGAAGATGGGGCCCTTGTCGCAGGGGCTGGAGGGTTTCGACATGGGATCCTTGATGTAACTAATCTAAGCACCACAACATCCCTCTGCCAGTTGGTAGAGGGATTTGTTGTTTTTATGGGACAATCATGGGGCTAAAACCACAACGAAAGGAAAACCCCGAAGGTGTTTGAAGGACCCCTGCAGGATCTTATTGATGAACTTTCCAGGCTTCCTGGTGTGGGACCGAAAAGTGCACAACGGATCGCGTTTCACCTGCTGCACGTCGAACCCACTGACATCACCAGACTGCAGGAAGCCTTAGGCGCAGTTCGCGACGGAGTAAGTTTCTGCCGTATCTGCTGCAATATTTCCCGTGATGAAGTCTGCCGCATCTGTGCCGACTCCGGCCGTGACCGTGGCACCATTTGCGTGGTAGAAGAACCGAAAGACATCCAAGTATTGGAGCGAACTGGTGAATTTAATGGTCGCTACCATGTGTTAGGTGGTGCGCTGGATCCGCTTAATAATATCGGGCCGCGTGAGCTGAATATTTCCCAGTTATTGCAACGTATCGGTGGGGTAATGCCCGATCGGGAATTGGCTGATTCTACCCCTGAGGTGCCGATCTATGATTCAGCACCTGAAATCAAGGAAGTCATTATCGCAACTGATCCCAATACCGAAGGGGAGGCAACCTCCAGCTATTTGGTTCGATTGCTGAAGGATTTCCCCGATTTAGTGGTTTCTAGGTTAGCCTCTGGAATGCCGCTGGGCGGGGACTTAGAATTTGTCGACGAACTCACCTTGTCCCGCGCACTCAGCGGGCGGCTGCAGCTATAAGGGAAGCGGTGTTATGAGTCACGCCAAGCCCCGGACCTGCGACCAAGCCTCGACCGTACCAGTGGGAGTATTGTGGGTTTTAACTAGAAAGCGCAGTGCTTTTGGTTGTAAGGACACTGTTGTAAAGACGTTAAGGAGCGATGATGACTACAACCCCCGTTTCCGAATCTGGAGTATTTACCCAGACTTTTGCTGATCTGCCCATATCTAAAAAAGCAACTACCTCGCGGGTACTGGTTAATAACGAATTACTACGACATGTCATGTTCGCTATGGACGAAGGTCAGGTGCTTACGGATCATTCTTCACCGAGGGCCGTGATCGTGAACATTCTAGAGGGTCGCTTTAAATTCACTGTCGCAGGTGTCGATCATGAGGTGGTCGCAGGTGATGTTATTTATCTTGCCCCGGATGAGCGGCATGCCGTGGAAGCATTGGAACCATCACGAATGGGCTTAACTCTGGTGGTTACAGACGAGGGTGAGTAGTTTAGCCTCACATCTAGTGGTGTTATGCGACTACTCACTGTGAGTTACAGGCATTCCTTGATGTTTTCCGTGGTTATTTTCGCCTAACAACCAGCCACCACACAATATTGATTATGCTCAGGCATACCGCTACTAGTCCGACTATGCCCGCTGTCATTAATGCAAAGGCATAGCCGAAATTCATGCCGGTTTCGCCGGAATCAAGTGCAAGCAGGATTCCGGCAAGCGCAAGGAAAAAGGCAACAGCACCCCAGCTTATTAGAGTCGCTATAGTCATAGGTTTCATGGGGTATCAAGCCCTTTCTGTGATGAAACGATTAACTTGTTACCTTGTTTATCGCGGGACCGGCGTCCTGATAGCTTTAAATTACCACCAAAAACTACCGCCGCAGGCGTTCTTTTCGTAGCTGGGAAATAGCTTCAATATCTAGTGGCGCCAATTCGCTGGGATCAACACCCATCGCCCTGGCCAATAGAAGGTCAGCTAGCTGGGGGTTGCGGGCAAGTGCCGGTCCATGCATATAGGTGCAGATAACACTGCCTTGGTAGGCACCTTCGTAGCTGGTTTGGCCTTCATCGGTGTTGCCTTTGCCGGAGGTGACGGTACCGAGTGGTTTGGCATCGGCACCTAGGGCGGTGGCACCCATGTGGTTAGCAAACCCAGTGAGCGGTTCGGTAAGGCCAGTCAGTAGAGGGGTGGATTGTACTTCCCCAATGGTCCGAGCTTTCAGGGAAGTGGTGGTGACGTCGATAAGCTCAAGGCCTGTGACCTCTTTGCCGCCGGCGTGGAAGGTTGTACCTAGTACTTGTAAACCTGCGCAGATAGCGAGGATGGGACGCCCAGCTGCCGCAGCTTTAGCGAGTCCGCCGTCTTCTAGGAGGTGCTCTGCAGCGAGGATTTGGGCGGTGTCTTCGCCTCCGCCGATGGTGTAGACATCAAGTCCGGTGGGTACTGGGTCGCCAAGGTGAATCTTGTGGATTTCGGCTTCAATGCCGCGCATGCGGGCGCGTTGGCGTAGCACTAGGGCATTGCCATCGTCACCATAGGTGCCTAAAACATCGGGGAGAACTAGTCCGATTGTGAGTGACATGTTTAAGCATTCTCCTTTTCTAGTCGGCGTTCTAGGGCACGTTTGAGATCGCGGAAAGCAGTGTAATTTGCTAGTACCTCGATGCGGCCCTGCGGGCAGGCTTCAATGGCCGCCACCATGTCGTGGATCAGTTCATGATCAATCTCTGCGTAGGTTAGTCGTACCGCGAGATCGGTTCCTCGTTCGCCTGCGGCTTTGACTGCGAGGTCACCGAAGTCTTCGAAACGCACGTCCCACAGCCATGAGAGGTCTTCGCCGTCAGCAACTTGGCCATTAACTGCGATGACTAGGCCATCGGCGGTGCGATCGACCATGGACATGGCTTCTTGCCAGCCCGCTGGGTTTTTAGCTAGCAGCAAATGGATTTCACGAGGGCCAAGGGTAATGGTGGAATAGCGGCCTGCAACATCATCGACAGTTTCGGTTGCTGCAATGGCACGGTCAAGGGGAATATTAAAGCATTCCACCGCGGCGGCAATAGCCTGGGCAGCATTGCCACGATTCGCCCGGCCGGGGAGTCGTAGGGATAGCTTTTCCGAGCCAGTGGGGGTTTCCAACGCTTCATCGGTGACTGTCCAGTCTGGGGTGGGGCGTTGGAAGGTGGTGCCGTCGGCAAGCGGTTTGGCGGCAGCCCAATGGCCGTCGCGGTGAATAATGGCGCCGTCGGTACGGGGGCAGGAAATGGAATCGCCCAACCAGCCGCCACCAGCCGAGACCCACACCACGTTTTTCGCTTCCATCGCAATCGAGGTCACCAGCACGTCATCGCAATTGGCGATCACTGTTAGTTCGGGGTGGCTCGCGACACAATCACGCAGTGCACGTTCGATTTTATTGATTTCCCCCACTCGGTCGAGCTGATCCCTAGACAGATTCAGCAGCACTAGGCAGGTAGGTTGTAGGCGATCGACCACCGCTGGAACATGCAGTTCATCGCATTCCAGCACGACGTGGGTGGCTTTGCGGCCAGCCATGAGTGCGGAAATAATGCCAGCATCCATATTATCGCCGCCATCATTGGTAGCTACAGCGTAGGTGCTGCGCAGGGCGGTTGCTAGCATGCGGGTGGTGGTAGATTTGCCGTTGGTGCCGGTAACCACCGCGACGGGACGGCCGCCGCCGAGATTGTGCATGATATTGGGGTCGATTTTTTCTGCAATCAGACCGCCGATCATACCGCCAGAACCCCGGCCAGTAGCCCGGGAGGCAAATGTTGCAAGGTTTGCTACACCAATCGCAGCTGTTGTACGTAGTTTCGACAACGCTGCGGTGCTTGGGCGAGGAAAGTTCATGAAGAAAGAGTGTAGTCCCAACACCCTAGTTTTAGCGCGCTGTTGCAGTTGTTCCAGGTTTCACTGTGGTAACAATTTTGAGAAATTCCTTATCAGGCACCAACGGAACCTTCTTGCGATGCGCATGCATCGCCTTACCCCGCAGCTTATCGACGCCCGCATTACACACCACCACCGAGGTCTGCCGGGTCACTTTCTCGCTATAGGCCAAATTAGCAGCGACAATGGCCTCAATAATAATGTCGGGATCCATGTCAATTTCGGGGGCGACAACTACCTCCATACCTTCTACCAGGCCGTGTTTGGGGTCGTAAACCCCTGGATTTTCAAAGCGGCGAGGTGTTTTTTCGGCATCGACGCGGACGGTGGAACGGCGCAACCCAAATTTATCCGAAGATAAAGCATCGGGGGAGATGCGGGGGGTGTCGCTAGAGTACATTTCTTTAACCAACAAGGTTTCAGCGCGGCTGACCGTAGCCTCGTCAAGTGCCGCGCGCGCCACAGTAGCGGTTGCCGGCTCAGTGTCAATACCCACAGCACGTGCCACCGTGCGAATCCGAGTGTCGGGCAAAAACACCGCTTGTCGACGCGCCCCCGCCAAAGTATCGGCAATGGCGATCGGGCGGGGGATATGGCCAACTTTTTGCCGACGACGCTGCCGGTTCCGATTCCGATTACGGTTCGCCTTGGCGGCACTAGCCATGGCTTGCCGTGCCTCGTGATGGATGAAACCCCAAGTAAAGGGGGCATCGTGGACAATCAGTGTCCGCCCATCAATCAAGCGATCCAAGGTTTTAAGCACTTGATTAAAACGCTTCGCTTCGGCGAAATCTTCCTTGGTCAAACCGTGTAGATGCTTTGGGCCCGGATCGGTTTTAGGGTCGATGACTGTGTGGAATTCTTCGACTGGTTGGAACGTGGAGTCATAAACTATCGCGTCAATGCTGACGATTTTTCCAGTTGTGGGGTGAATGCCGGTGGTCTGAATAGTTAGTACCACATAGGGTTCAGAAGTATTAGGCTCCACCGGTTTGGCTGGTGCGGTTGGGCGCGCGGCGCGGCGGCGACGTCTACGGGTAGAGCGCCGAGAAACCACGGAGGTTGCAGCTGAATCAGATGTGGTCTCTTCGGTCATGGTGGCTAATTCTATCTTGTTATCAAGCTGAGACCTGTCAGGTTAAGCGGGGTGGCGGTAGAAAAATTCTTTCGGGTCGGTATTTCAGCAATAATGGCCGGTGCTAGTCCGGTTAGCTGGTGGTCAGACGAGGTGTTGGTGTGGACTGACTGCACGGCAGTTCGAAAAGCGCTCAATGGGGTGTGCTGCACTGATAGGGACTGAGGGGATATGAGCCAGCGACTCAACCTTCAATAAATTCACCGCTATCAGCTGTACTTGAAACTAGCGTAGCTATCATTTCCCCTGTCCATACTGGTTTGTAAGTATAATTATTGCCAAGAAAACCAATCTGATGGGAGCAAAAAAAATGACGCCCTTATTGGAAACGATTGATCAGATTGCGCGGCTGATTATTGGTGGGATGTTTATCTATTCTGGCAGCAGAAATTTAAGGAAAATAGATGCGGTACAGAAAGCGATACTAGATTATCTGCCGGTACCCAAACCTGTAGCGGATATTCTTGCTGCGGTGGTTGCTCCGATGCTATTTGGTTTTGGTTTATTGCTCGCATCGAATACCGTGCCGACTATTGCCGCGATAGTATTATTACTGCTAACGCTGGTTTTTGCCTTGGTAATGGGTGGTGCGGTGCTCCGCAATTTAGGACATAATTACGGCGGCCGAGACTATAGCTTAAAAACCTCTGTAGCGCTGATATGCGTCAGCGTAATCATCATGGGGATCTTGGCTGCCATTGCCACCGTGCCCCGCGAGATAACGTCGCTTCAGCTGGTAGGTTTCGCTTTGGTTTTGGTGGTTATGGTTCTCGGATTTTTTATTCAATATTTCGCGCTGCAAAGAAGCTCGAAAATCTCGGTGCATTAATCGGCACGACCGGTAGGTTGACGCTTGAAATTAACTGTAACGCCTGACACTATTCGGATATTTGATAGCTATCTATGTGTTTCCCTGCGGTTTCATGGAGTCTGCAGCCAAATATCCGAATAGTGTCAGGCGTCACAAGAATTGATGAGGGGAAACCACCCAAGAGATACAGCAGTGATAAGGCCTTAAGCATAAGACCTCATGCCCGCTGAATTTTGGGCATCACTGCTGCCCGATAAGGCCAGTTGAGCTTAAAACCAAGGCAATCAAGTTTGGGGTAGACACCCCAACCACCTGCCCAAGCTCAACCTTTAAGTACCTTAGCTTCCCAATGCGCGGTTCACCGCAGAGGTAATCGCCTTCAGTGATGCATAGGTAATAGAGCTGGCAATCCCAACGCCCCATACTTTTTGGCCATTGACATCGGCGTAGATATAAGCGGCGGATTCGGCGTCGTCACCCGAGGTACGAGCGTGCTGCACGTAATCTTGTACCTCTACATCAATATTGAGTTGCTCCAGTGCATTGGCGTAGGCAGCAATAGGACCGTTACCTTGACCTTCGACTGTGACTTCTTCGCCGCGGAACACTAGATTCGCGGAGATTTGTACGCTGTCGTCTTCGGTCTGGGCGGCGTCGACACGCATGAGGATTTGCTCGATGGGAGTGGTTTTATCCAAGTACTCCTGGGTGAAAATATCCCACATGGGTTTGGATTCGACTTCGCCACCAAATTCGTCGGTAACGCCTTGAACCACCGAGGAGAATTCCACCTGCATCGGGCGTGGTAGCGCCATACCATGGTCGGTTTTCATGATGTAAGCCACGCCGCCCTTGCCGGATTGGGAATTCACCCGGATCACGGCTTCGTAGTTGCGGCCAACATCTTTGGGGTCGATGGGCAGGTAGGGGACTTCCCATTCTTCGCCACGTAGGTCTTCCCAACGCACATCGGTGTGAGTGGCATTTGGTTTAACCTGTGCTGCCAGTGCATCCAGGCCTTTATTAATGGCGTCTTGGTGGGAACCAGAAAACGCGGTGAACACCAGATCGCCACCGTAGGGGTGCCGCTCGGGAACGCGCAGCTGGTTGCAGTACTCCACCGTGCGGCGAATTTGCTCAATATCGGAGAAGTCAATCTGGGGATCTACGCCTTGGGTCAGCATGTTCAGCCCTAAGGTAACCAAGCAGACATTGCCGGTGCGTTCACCATTGCCAAACAGGCACCCCTCGATGCGGTCGGCACCTGCCAGGTAGCCCAGCTCGGCGGCAGCGACCCCGGTTCCCCGGTCATTATGGGGGTGCAGCGACAAAATGATGGAATCGCGGCGGTTTAAGTTGCGATGCATCCATTCAATCGAGTCGGCATAAACATTGGGGGTGATCATTTCCACCGTGGCAGGCAGGTTTAAGATAATCGGATTTTCAGGAGTGGGATCCATGACCTCAACCACGGCGTCGCAGACTTCCTTGGCATAAGCAACCTCGGTACCAGTAAAGGACTCGGGGGAATATTCCCACCGCCAATTGGTGTCTGGGTACTCCTTGGCCAAGGTTTTAATCAACTCTGCCGCGTCGGTGGCCAGTTTTTTAATTGCTTCTTTGTCCTTGCGGAATACTACTTTCCGCTGCAGGATAGAGGTGGAATTGTAGAAGTGTACGATCACATTCTTGGCACCAGCGCAGGCCTCGAAAGTCCGGCGGATCAGGTGTTCGCGGGCCTGTACCAGCACCTGAATGGTGACATCTTCGGGGATCATGTCGTTTTCAATGATCTCACGCACAAAATCAAAATCGGTTTGGGAGGCGGAAGGGAAACCTACTTCGATTTCTTTGTATCCCATGCGTACCAGCAGCTGGAACATCCGGCGTTTCCGCTCGGGGCTCATGGGGTCGATCAGGGCTTGGTTTCCGTCACGCAGATCCACTGCACACCATTGCGGAGCTACGGTGATTTTCTTGTCTGGCCAGGTGCGATCTGGCAGGCTGATGTCTTCTACTTCCTCGGCGAAGGACTGATAGCGATCAATCGGCATGGTGGAATTACGTTGTTTATTCCACGCAGCTTGTCCTTCAGCGCGGGGGCCAGCTGGGGTGGTGATATCGGCAGGAGCAGAGACGAAGGTTTCGTTGATGACCATGGTGAGGTGGTTTCCTTGATTAGAAGAGTTTTCAAACTACGGCCGGCTAGTTAACTTGTTGCGTCAACGAACCCCGCGACGGGGTGCCGACCGTGTTGTACAGTCTAAAACCCGCCGCGGCGAAGAAGGAGGAGGAAACTCACACGCTGCATGTGATACAGCATACACACATTTATAGGTTGTGGGGAAAACTTGGGGGTGGTTTGGCTGTAGTGTGTTAGAGGTGACTGTAAGCATCGAGAATACTAGATTGGTCCGTGCCCTCGACTGGTGTTGGGCTACCGCTTTGTTTGTGGCGATGGCTGTAGTTCATATTTTGTTCCTAGTCAGAATGCTGCCATCGGGCTTTACGCTTTCCGAAGCGCTGACGCAATGGGACGTTGCGCATTACGTCGATATTGCCCGTTACGGATATTTCCGACAGGATTCTTATAGCGTACCGACCGTCGATGTTTATGAGAAGCGGTTGGCATTTTTCCCCGGTTTGCCGGGATTAATGTGGTTGTTGCACACGGTTACCGGTATGGAGGTTCATACCGCTGGTTGGTTACTGACCTTCGGTTTTGGTGTTTTCATGACCGTGGGCATGATCCGATTGGCGCAGCGACTAGACTTCAGTCGCGGTGGGCAAATTCTTGCGGTATTGCTGCTACTAGGTGCGCCCATGGCGGTGACTTTCAACATGATCTATACCGAAGCCCCTTTTATTGGCTTGAGCTTGTGGGCACTGGTGGCAATGCTGGATCGGCGCTGGGTGCTCACCGGCATCCTGGTGTTTTTAGCTGGAATCTTCAGGCTGACCGCCATCGACTTGGTTTTTGCGTTCGCGGTGGTGGTGGCTATTTATGCCCGTAAAAATTGGGTGGCATGGGTTTCTGTGGCGTTGTCGGCCACCTCGGTTATCGCTTATCTGTTTTATGCTTCTTCCTTCACTAAAGACATCGGAGGCTATTTTGGGTTACAGAAAAAAGGTTGGAACTCAGCCTTTGACTTCGGCGCGGCTACGGCCAAGTGGGTGTATGTCCAGCTGACTGAATTTACCTATCTGGGGTATGAGCTGTCCATGCTTTCTATTTTCGGCGCGCTTATAGCGGTTGCACTAGCTTTTCGACGCCTCCCATGGGCGTTGTGGGTATTCGGCTCTGCCATAGTTGCCAATGTGGTGTTATCTGATGGCATCATGCATTCCCGCCCTAGGCTGTTGTTACCGGCTATTATTCTACTGCTTCCGGTGGTTGCTGCGCTGATAAAAGCGCCGAAGTGGACTCAGATTGCAGTTGCTGCAGGGTATGTGGCCTTTGGCGCGTGGTTTTCTGCTTATATGTTGGCGATTTTTGAGTGGGCTATCTGATTTTTTCAGCTTCAGCTTAGAAAAATTTAAGAAATATGTGGTGATATAGGCCACACTAAATTGGCCGATAATTGTGGAGGAATCTGCTAAAAGTGCCAGTTCGCTTCTGCTTTTATTGGAAAATGCATAGAAATCTATAAAATAAACCCCCATAAATATGTTAAACATATTGCCAACCGTAGTTTATGTATCAACTTAACTTCAGGTATGATTTTAGTGTGACTTACGAAGTATCAAATAAATTGGCCACGATGTCAGCTGACTGCGGCTGCCTCGCAGGCTGGAATAGACTACCTGACCATAATGCCGAAGAACTGGCAAAAATCTTTAAGGCGCTTTCCGATCCCGTGCGGCTACGGATCTATCACTTCATTGCCGCTAATCCCGGTGGTTCTGTCTGCACCTGCCACATGCCTAAAGTGTTCGGCATCACGCAACCAACAATGTCCTACCACTTAAAGCGGTTGGTAAAAGCTGGACTAGTCAAGCGCACCAAGCTAGGGAAGTGGGCGAGGTTCACCATCGAACCGGACACCATCGACTACGTGCAGAATATGTTTAATGATCTACTGGCTGCACAAGCGCTTGCCGCTCCAGCGACGGCGCCAGCGGGTAAGCGGCGGCAACAGGTCTAGTGGTTTCCCCTCGTGGATAACGCAAAGGTGGATAACACCATAGCTACGAGGGCAATACACATGATGAACCAGTTGTAGCCATGCACATCAAATTTCTCCCCGAGAATTAAATACCCTAGGCCAAAGGCCACTAAGGGTTCTACCGAAGTCATGGCTGGCAGCGAGCGATGTAAGGCTCCAGCGTTGAAGGCATATTGCTGCAGAATCGTTCCGATGATCGCGCCGCCAATTAACAGATACAAGTCCCAGGAAATGAGCAATCCGATAAGACCGAGGTCGCGGTAAATATCCACTACAGCTTTGGAAAGTACTGCGACGAAACCATAATTGATGCCGACAGCGACACCTAATAACAACCCGCGAGTATCGCGGGAAAACCGGTAGGAGATAGCAAACAGCGCCGCCATAATAACCGTGCCCACCGTGAGGGACACCAGCCACATCATCAATGATGGTTGGCTGTGCCCGCCGGTGGGCTTCCCTAAAATAATCACCGTTGCCACCGCGAAGCTAAGAATCGCGCCCCAGATCAGCTCGTCGGCAAGCAGGCGTCGTTTGTCGTAGATCGCCGACATGGGCATGGTGAACAGCAAAGATAGCGCCAAAATCGGTTGGACGGTAAGCAGCGTCCCATACCCAAGCGCTAACACCTGAAAGAAATAGCCAAGCAGCGCGGTCGAAGTGGCAAACCACCATAAGGGGCGTCGAATAGCGGTAATGACGGGGGAACCACTCCACGTACCATCGGCTGGGGCTTTTTCGGCGATGCGGTGCCGTACCACGGTGCCCCAGGCAATGGTGAGTGCCGAGGCTAACGCAAACAGCACGGCGAAGAGTTTATTTTCCACATAGTTAGACTAGCCCCAAAACTGCATCGAATAGGTATTTCCCCTCCGTGGAATAGTATGCTGGTTTCTCGGAAAATATTTGGAAAATTGACGAAGCCTCGCCTTTACTAGGCTTCGAGGAAGGGCGTAGCCCGTGGCACTTGTCGTACAAAAATATGGAGGTTCTTCGCTGGAAAGCGCGGAACGCATTCGTCGAGTAGCTGAACGGATTGTCGCAACCAAAAAGCAGGGGCACGATGTTGTGGTCGTGTGCTCTGCGATGGGGGACACTACCGATGAACTTCTCGACCTCGCTGCCCAAGTTAATCCTGTGCCTCCTGCTCGTGAAATGGATATGCTGCTGACCGCCGGAGAGCGCATTTCAAACGCACTGGTGGCCATGGCAATTGCTTCATTTGGGGCTGAAGCCCAGTCGTTTACCGGCTCGCAAGCCGGAGTGCTCACCACCGAGCGGCATGGGAATGCTCGTATTGTCGACGTCACCCCCGGTCGCGTGCGTGAAGCCCTCGATGAGGGGAAAATTTGTCTGGTAGCGGGCTTTCAGGGTGTGAATAAGGACACCCGCGATGTCACCACCTTGGGCCGTGGCGGTTCAGATACCACTGCGGTGGCACTTGCCGCAGCACTGGGCGCTGATGTGTGTGAGATTTATTCTGATGTCGATGGGGTCTACACCGCCGATCCACGGTTGGTGTCGAACGCCCAAAAGCTCGACCAAATTAGTTTCGAAGAAATGCTGGAGCTGGCGGCTTCCGGCTCCAAAATTCTTGTCCTGCGCAGTGTGGAGTACGCACGTGCATTTAACGTCCCCCTTCGGGTGCGTTCATCGTATAGCAATGACCCCGGCACTCTCGTAGCCGGTTCAATGGAGGATATTCCTGTGGAAGAAGCAGTACTAGTAGGCGTAGCAACTGATAGCTCTGAGGCAAAAGTATCCGTGCTGGGGATTCCGGATTCGCCCGGTGAGGCAGCGAAGGTATTCCGAGTGCTAGCCGATGCGGAAATCAACATCGACATGGTAATTCAAAACATCTCCTCCCTTGAAGATGGACGCACGGACATCACCTTCACCTGCCCGCGTGCCGACGGCCCCCGCGCGGTCGAACTGCTGAAAAAACTCCAGGGCAATGGCACCTTAAAAAACGTGCTTTACGACGATCAGATCGGCAAAGTTTCCCTCGTCGGTGCGGGTATGAAATCGCACCCTGGTGTAACAGCTACCTTCTGTGAGGCGTTGCGGGATGCTGGGGTGAATATTGAACTGATTTCTACCTCGGAAATCCGCATTTCGGTATTGATCCGCGAATCCGACGTGGCGGCCTCTGTCAAGGCGCTTCATGATTCCTTTGAACTTGGTGGCGATACCGAAGCAACCGTGTATGCAGGTACTGGCCGGTAGCCAGCGTGAAACTAAGATGAACCCTATCTGCTGTGGGATTGGGTTCATCTTTTTGTTTTTAGTTGATCGTGGTGGGAGGGGCTGAGGGAAGTTTCAGGGGCCGGTTCAAGGGCGGGGGTTTTCATCTAGGGCGTAGTAGTCTTCTTACGCAGTTTGTTGCGCAGCACGGGGGTAAAGCAAAAGCACTTCAAATAAGGCATAAAACAAGCTGTTTTTTATAATATTCTCATGTAATTCTCTGTTTTAGCAATGCCGATTCACGCATATGTGCTGCTCTGTAGCAGTATAAGTATCAGATAATATATTGATTATTTATCCGTGCTGCAATGGGGTTATTTTAATTCGATAATAGGCGGGGGTGATGGCGTGGCATAGGGACTGCCACTAGTTTCGGTTTCTGCGCTACTCCGGTAGGCTTGATGAGCTACTTTGATACTAATAATAACTGGCTTATCTAAAGCTTAGATACTGGTCGTGTTTTATTGGGAATCTTAGATTTTTACACATTGATGATCATAGGAGAACTATGTCGAGAACCACTACGCGGCACAGCGGGGCGGTGATTATCGCTATTTTCGTGGCGATCATTTCCGTTATAGCTGTGTCTCTCACGATTCCTAGGACTGCTCAAGCAGTGCAAACGACAGGATTTACAGTCTCTAATATTCTGGTTCATGGTCAGACTCGTAACGCGAATTCCAAGATGACCTTCGACTGGTCGGCTGAGGCGCTGGGACGTGCCCCAATGGCTGGTGAAGGTTTTGAGTTGCAATTACCTAAACGACTAGAGATAGCCGGCAACTCTCGGACCACAAAGCCTATTACCTACGCTGGTAAAGACGTAGGTAGGTGTGTGTTTGGTGCGGATAAAATCTCCTGTACCTTTGACGACGGCATTACTGAGTTTGCGGATAAAGTGGATGTTAAAGGCGCTGCCGAACTGGATGTGGTTGCCGCAAACGCTTTTACTGATGCTTATACCGATACGACTATTGATTTCACTCTCAATGGAGAGACTGTTACCGGTCAAATCCCAACGGGTATTGCGGCAGCTGGGCAGCGAACCTACGTTCCCGCTAAATTTTCTAAGTACTCCACCCCTATTGCTGAAGGGCAGGAATTTATTCCGTGGCTGATTGATTTTAATCCTACGGTGTTAAATACCAGTTACCCTGATCAGTTTGCAGCGCCAGATGGTAATACCAATATCACCATTCAGATAAAAGATACGGTTGGTGCTGGCTATAACTTAGATAAGTTGGAGACTAGTCCTTGGTCACTGATCGAGAGTAATAGCGCCAAAAACCCTGGGGCAAACGCAGTTAAAATAGCTGACAGTACCGCAAGTACTGACCCCCGCTTTTCGATGACAATTACTGGCAGCGGTGACGAGCGGATGATTACTGTTACCGGTCCTTTTAAGGCTGACACCAACTATCGTCTGGGTGTGCCCTCAAACTTAGCTTCCGGGGCAGTCTCTGGTCTTGATTACACCAATGAGGCTGAACTAGTGGGCACCCAGGAAAAAGTGACCGCTAGCCGTAACTTCATTAATGGTGCAAAAGTCACTATTCAAATGAAAGCTGGTTACGGTGGCATTCGTCTGGTGAAATCCGTGAAGGGCCCAGCTGCTGCGCAGGTACCCACGAATTCTCAGTTCACCATCAAACTGAACTACACGCTTCCTGGTGGTAAGACACCTGCCGATTACCCGGACTGGAGCAACGGTAAAGATCCTGCGGTGGCAGACGGGCAAAATACCGGCACTGTCACAGCCCAAATTCCCGTTGGTAGCTGGACTAACTACAATTACCTCTTCCCACTGGGAACCACCTTCACCTTTGGCGAAGAAGTACCTACCATTCCAGGCGTTACCTTCGACCAAGACAAAATTGCGTTCACCCCTGCGACAGCGACTATTGGTAACCAGCAGATCTCTGAAATCCAGGTGGCTAACTATGCCCTGGTAGGAGCTGGCACCTTTAAAGTGAAGAAGGTTGTGCAAAAACCAGCTGGTGACGCTACTTTTACCGCACCTGATAAGGTCACCTTGTCCTACCAGTGTGGAACCGAAGAGGGAACCAAGGAAGTTCCCACGGACGGCACCGCCGTTGAGGTGGGACAGTTCCCCATCGGAACTGACTGTAAGGTCGTATCTGAAACAGGTGAAGCAGTGGCAGGTTACAGCGCTACTGCAACCGGCCTTAATGAAGCAGTGACCATTGCGCAAGGTGACAATAATATTGCAACTGTTACCAACACCTATTCGCGTGATGTTGGTGGGTTCACCATCACCAAGACTGTTGATGCTCGTGATGGCGTAGTTGTTGACCCTGCTAAGGAATATGAATTCACCTTCACCTGTACCAAAGCAGGCTCCCCAGACATTACTGATACCGTCATTGCCACGGCAGGGGCCAACGGTGCCACCGAGATTAATAATATTCCGGTAGGGTACTCCTGTGCCGTCGTCGAAAATGAGGCCAAGGCTAAAGAAGGCGTCGACAATGCCACTTTGGTTGTTGCTCATGGCGACCCAGTCACCATCACCAAGGGTGCTGTTGCTAATATTGCGGTGACCAACACCTATTCCAAGGCAAACAGCCAGTTTAAGATTGTCAAGCACCTCAATGCTGAGGCTCCAGCTGCGGCAACGAACCAGGTCTTTACCTTCCATGTGGTTTGTACCAAAGAAAACCGAGAAGTGGTAGACAAGAACGTTACGGTTACTGGTGCTGGCGAAGTAGTTGTTAGCGATATTCCTATTGGTGCTGAGTGTGTGGTGACCGAAGACGTCGACGCAGCCAAGATCACTGGTTACAATTTGATTGCTGCCGTTAATGGTGGCAAGTTCACCCAGGCAGTGGCTGAAAACGTCGTTGATGTTAGCAATGTCTACACCAAGCAGGTCGGTGCATTTACCGTCGTTAAGAAATTGGTAGATAACGATGGTGTAGCAGCAGGTAAAACATTCGAGTTTGAATACACCTGTACCAATGACCAGGTGGCACTCAGTGGCGCTGAGGCCGCAGGCACCTTTACGCTCGGTGCCGGTGAACAAAAGCGAATCACCGATATTCCAGCAGGTTCGATCTGTAAGGTGGCAGAAAAGAACGCTGACGTGGCAGGCGCCGACCTGACCACCTCAGGGATTACTGACATTACCGTGGTGGAAAACGCGGATGAACAGGTCACTGTGACCAATGATTACGCAGCTTGGCGCGGAAACGTTGATCTGAATAAGGAACTGACTGGTTCTGCTAAAGTCGTCGCAGCCGTCAAGGCTTTGGAATTCGATGTTGATTACACCTGTACCTTAGGCACGGATGTTAAGAACGGAACTGTTAAGGTAACAGCAGGTAAACCAACGGAAATTACCGGGCTGCGTTCCGGTGCGAAATGTGAGTTCACCGAAAAAACAGACGCTGTTGTAGCACCAGAAGGCACCAAGTTCAATGCCGATAAGTCTGAGGTGACCACCACCGTTACGGTTGGTGCAAAGGACTCCCGCGTTCCAGCAACGTTGCGTAATGACTTCACCGAATTGGGCAAGGTTGTGGTGACCAAAGAGGTTACTGGTTCGGCTGCAGGTTCTTCGGATAACGAAACCCGAGACTATGACGTCGAGGCTAGCTGGATGACAGAAACCGGTGAAACCAAGACTGAGAAGTTGAAGGTTTCTGCAGGTAAGAACGTCGAACTTCCGGTATTGCCGGTGGGCACTGTGATTACCCTGAAAGAGATCATGCCTAATAATGGGGCACTAACCACTTGGAATACCCCAAGCTACAGCTCTGATGTTCCTGGCGCAGTCAAGGATAATGGCGATGGTACGGCAACTGTGACGGTCATGCCTGACAGCTTTGCTACCCCGACCAAGGTGACCATTACCAACTCTGCAAGTATCCCATGGTGGTGGATCCTCGTGCCGTTTATTCCGGTTGCTATTGTCGAGATCTACAAGCAGTTCGTGCCAAAGCCACCAGCTCCGGCGACTTCCCAGACTCCAGCGCCTAGCACGCCGGGTCAGAAGGGGATTCAAAAGAGTGGTGAACCCACTCCGGCGAACAAAGCCAACGAGAAGGGCGTTGCTAAAGCCAAGGGAGCAAAAGCTCTGGCCCAAACCGGTGCTTCCGTCCTAGGAATCCTAGTAGCAGCTATGTTGCTAGTGGCATTGGGTGTCTACCTCGTTCGTCGCGGACGCACTGAAAACTAAGTCCGAATAAATAGCTGCACGTAGCGGCGGCTTGGCTTAATGAAAGCCACGAAGTTAACCAACTATCGGTTGCTTCGTGGCTTTCTGCTTTTTACACCCTCGGCCTGCCCAAAGGGGAACGGCGCCTGTAGGGGGTAGCTGCTCGCCCCCTGAGAAAGCTTTAAGGGCGCGCAACCGGCAGCGTAACAACAGCATCGGCCTAGCACGGATACGCCAGTCAGTGGCAAGGTAAGGGGAGGAAAACGGGCAGCGATCTTTGGCCGCAGCCCCCTCACTTCTGGGTGTCAATAACTGGTAGCTTTTCTTCTGCGTTCAATGCTGTGGATGCGGTTGTCAGCGAAGTTATGGGCAATCGGTATTTTCTTTAGTTTCAGCAAGGGGTACTATGAACTGGCAGATAATGACGAAACACTACACCCGCCTAATAAGGGGTTGAAAAATATGACTACTGTTGCAGTTGTTGGAGCTACCGGCCAAGTAGGTCGCGAAATGCGTAAAATTCTAGAAGAGCGCAATTTTCCAGCAGACACTTATCGGTTCTTTGCTTCTGCGCGGTCAGCGGGGTCAACCCTGTCATTTCGGGGACAAGACATTGTGGTGGAAGACGTAGCCGAAGCTACCGAAGAATCCTTACAGGGTATCGACATTGCTTTGTTTTCTGCTGGCGGTGCTACCTCCAAGCAATATGCTCCGCTGTTTGCAGCAGCTGGCGCAACCGTGGTGGACAATTCCTCTGCGTGGCGTAAGGATCCAGAGGTGCCACTGATCGTTGTGGAAGCTAACCGCGAAACTGCTAAGAATACGCCCAAGGGAATCATCGCCAACCCGAACTGCACCACCATGGCATTAATACCGGTAATGAAGGTGCTGGATAATGCTGCTGACTTGCTGAAAATGCATGTTAGCTCCTACCAAGCAGTTTCTGGATCAGGTTTAGCAGGGGTGGAAACTCTAGCAAACCAGGTTGCTGCCGTTGGCGATCAGGCCACGGAACTCACCTTTGACGGCAGTGCAGTTTCGGTTGGCGACCTCGGCCCCTACGTCGCACCTATTGCTTATAATGTGCTCCCATTTGCTGGTGCGTTGGTGGATGACGGCACTGAGGAAACTGATGAGGAGCAAAAGCTACGTAATGAATCCCGCAAGATACTGAATCTGCCAGATTTGAAGGTTTCAGGCACTTGTGTCCGTGTTCCGGTTTTCACCGGCCACACCATGACTATCCATGCCGAGTTTGATCGAAGCATTACGCCGGATCAAGCGCGGGAGTTGCTGAGTGACGCCCCTGGCGTGACATTGGTCGATGTCCCGACTCCGCTTGCCGCAGCCGGTGGGGATGATTCTTTGGTGGGACGGATCCGCCAAGATTCCACGGTTGATGATAATAAGGGCCTTGTGCTGGTGGTTTCGGGTGATAACCTGCGTAAGGGCGCTGCGCTCAACACGGTTCAGATTGCAGAACTTCTAGTATAAATAACCGATAGCAGGAGCCACTGGTGATATGCCGGTGGCTTTTTGCGTTGGTGTAGTTCTTATAGTGTAGTGACGTGATGCGGGGCGGTTGTCGGCGGATTGCAGTCTTGTGGGGGGGCGGGGCTGAGTTTGTGTATTAAGGTCACTACAGGTGACTGGAAGGCGGTCAACAAAGAGGTAGTAGATTTGTATGTTTCTTATATAACTTAGTTAATTTTAATGCTTACTTTTTTGTCTTGAATAGCGACCAATTTAGGCTAACCAAATGTTTTAGCATTTCAGCACCCTTTTATTTTTCCTAATAGTCTAATATTCGTACTTTTGATTGATATATTATGCCTTTTAGTTGATTTCTTTTGAAAAGTTTTACCTTTGTCTGTAAGCTTCTGATCAGACTCCTAATCCATAGTGAATTTCAGCCCCAACAAAATTTGAAAGGAATGTCATGGACACCAATGACATCGTCGAAAACGGAATGCGCCCGCCGTTGACCGGACCAACTCATCAACACGGCGGTCGCCCAGTTCCTTCCGAGAATATTTCCATTACCGCAGGTGCTCAGGGTGCCAATGTTCTCAACGACATTCACCTGATTGAGAAACTGGCTCATTTCAACCGTGAGCGGGTGCCAGAGCGTAACCCTCACGCCAAAGGTCATGGCGCTTTTGGTGAGCTGCACATTACCAATGATGTATCGAAATACACCAAGGCTAAGCTGTTCCAGCCCGGCACCGTAACGCCGTTGGTGCTACGTTTCTCCACCGTTGCTGGTGAGCAAGGTTCCCCGGATACTTGGCGCGACGTACACGGCTTTGCCGTGCGTTTCTACACCGAAGAAGGCAACTACGACATCGTTGGCAATAACACCCCCACCTTCTTCCTGCGGGATGGTATGAAGTTCCCTGACTTCATTCACTCCCAGAAGCGCATGGGGCAGACCGGCCTACGTGATGCAGATGCCCAGTGGGATTTCTGGACCCGCACCCCAGAATCTTCCCACCAGGTTACTTATCTGATGGGTGACCGCGGAACTCCGAAGACCTCCCGAAACCAGGACGGCTTCGGTTCTCACACCTTCCAGTGGATCAACGAGGACGGCGACGCTTTCTGGATCAAGTATCACTTCAAGACCCGCCAGGGCTGGGATTGCTTCACCGATGAAGAAGCCCAAGAAATGGCTGGCAAGAACGCTGACTACCACCGCCAGGACCTTTTCGACGCTATCGAGCGCGGCGATTTCCCAGTCTGGGACGTTAAGGTACAGATCATGCCGTTCGACGAGGCAGAAAGCTACCGGTTCAACCCCTTCGACCTAACCAAGACTTGGTCGCAGAAGGATTACCCGCTTATCGACGTCGGCTACTTCGAGCTCAACCGCAACCCGGTGAACTTCTTCGCTCAGATCGAGCAGTTGGCATTGGATCCAGCTAACTTGGTGCCAGGCGTTGGCCTGTCTCCTGACCGGATGTTGATGGCCCGCGCCTTTGCTTATGCCGATGCGCACCGCTACCGGATTGGCCCGAACTACCGTCAGCTGCCAGTAAACCAGCCCGTCTACCCGGTTAATACCTATGCCCACCAGGGGCCAATGGAATACCAGTTCAACCCTGCTGATGCACCGGTATACAGCCCGAACCGGTTCAATAAGGGTGCTGGCTACCTCGATGATGGTGTTTCTTCCTCCTCTGGCGTGACCTACGGCCAGGCATCGGAGTTGTTTGTTAACCCTGATCCACACGGCACCGACTTGGTGCGTGCTGCCTATGTGCAGCATCCTGAGGATGGCGACTTCGTTCAAGCTGGCATCTTGTACCGCGAGGTCATGGATGCCGAGGAGAAGGCACGCCTAGCGCATAACATCACCAATGCCATGGTAGGCGTTTCCGAAGAGACTGAGCAGCGCTGCTACTGGTACTGGGAACAGGTTGATGCTGATCTTGGTGCTAAGGTTCGCGAACTGTTCGCCACCAAGAAGTAGCAAATAGTTTTATATAAGATTCCCCTTGTGGATGGCAGTTTTTGCCGCCGTGAGGGGATTTTCTTGTACAGTTTTCACCCCTGGAATGGGTTAAAACCGGAGGATTCTCAAGTGGTTCCCCAAGCTTCACTTGTTCGTTACTATGATGCCATTCATGTTGTCTTTGTTGCTCGGGAAGAGCTTTGCGCATGAAAGTGCGCGGCTGCGCCGTTTGAGTAACGGTTGTCGCCGCCGCCGCGTCCGCCCCACCCAGAGATGTTGCTTCATCCGAAAATACTGGCGCAATCTGTACACCTAACTGACAGCACTGCTTGTCGACGTCGTAAAGCTCGTTAGGGGATGACATCAATTTCTCTGATGCGGCATAGGTTGGGGCCACAGGCTTTGGCGTGTTCGTCAAAGGATAACGTGGCCATGACTTGTTCCGGCTGCGACCACTTGCGGATGGTGATAGTTCTGCCTTGTCGTAAGCCAAATAGTGATTCAGTATTAGGGGAGTAGACGTAGATCAGTTCATTGTTGAGATACTCACCGGACTTACCGATTTCCCCGATGTAGCCAACGGTGCTAGTACGTTTGGCGGTGTTTTCTTTCCGGTGCAGAACATACACGTCACCGGTGGGCAGGATATAGCCATGCCCACCATCAGACATCCTCTTGTCTGCTGCTGCCTCGGCTGGGATGGTGTGGCTAAACGAGGACACATTAATGGGCGTGGCGGAATCATTGTGGTTCTTACCGTAGAGGAATTCATAGGAAGTGGAATTAATGACCGTATTGCCCTTAGCATCTTCTGATTTTTCCTGTTTAACCAGATCAAAACGGTCATTACCTAAGTAGTTGAGGTAAGGGTAGTGGTAATCGGCAACAGATAGCGTGGCTAGATCAGAGGGAAGCGGCAGCTCCTTGACCGCGCCAGATAGATCAACCGATACTAGCGTTACTTTGTCTTTGCATGAGCCAATAACCAGTGTGTAGGTTTCGCTCACAGCCATGGAAGATGGATCGAGATTCAGCTCACCAGAGGCAATGGTGCCGTCTGCTTTAAGTATCGATGCTTTATATCCGCAACCATTTCCAGACCACGTATGTGACACTGCTACACCAAAATCTCCGCTTGGGGAATAATCGCTTTGGCCTGTTGGGTATCCGATTGGTTGCGGATCGGTGCTGTGTAAGCTGCCAATTTGCCGCACTTGCTTTGGAAAGCGCAGGTATGTGTCGCCGTGGGTGGGGAGTGCGTATTGGCGTTCGATGCCATCACCGGTGATGCGGTCGATGAGGGTTCCGGTGGGGTGTGTACGGAGTAGACGTTGTGGGTTCCAGTGGGTGGGGGTCGAGGCTGGATCCGTAGGTGAGGATGATGTTGCCTGGCTTTTGCCATTCGGCGAGGTGTTGTTTGTTGGGGTTGCGGGGGTTTCTTACCAGGTCAACCAGATGGAAGGTTAAGAATATCACCGCTAGCCCGGATTTTTCGTGTGTGTGGGGTTAGGGGATGATGAAAAGGTGTTTT
>CAUQSW010000003.1:0-98459 GCA_963520895.1 uncultured Corynebacterium sp.
TGGCGTGTGGGGCGTGTGCGGACGCCGTCGGCGGCGCCGGTGCCTGCCATGGATTCGACACCGAACATTTGGAAGGCGTCGTCTTTGGTGCGCAGGAAGGACACGGTGGGTGGGGTGTTTTTCAAAGATTCTCCCCAGGTGCGGCAGGATTGTTCGAATTCTTTCAGGTAGTTTTCGGCTTCTGCTTTTTTGCCCACAGCATCGGCGATGGTGATAAAGTCTTCCTTCCAGTTTTCGCCGCCGCCGGATCCGGTGACTACTGGGGCAATTTTGCGTAGTTGGTCTAGTATCGCTTTATCTGTGCGGTCATTTGCGCAGATGAGGGTGGGTTTTAGTGCGGCGATTGTTTCCATATCGGGATTGGTGCGCACGCCGCAGTCTTTGATGGAATCCAAATCGAATTCCTTGCCGAACCGATCGGCTATGAAGGTGGGGATCAAGTCTGCGCCTTTGGCTTTGGCGGATCCCACGGGCAGGATGCCTAGGAGGAGCATATTGTCTAGTTGGCCGGTGTTAAGGACTACTACTCGTGAGGTGTCATTGCCTGAGCTTGAGTTGCTATCACTCGCAGTGGCTGCGGTGGTGGAATCGCTAGAGTTGGTGCTGCAGGCGGCGAGTGTCGCTGCGCTGACGGCGAACCCTAGGCCAAGGAAATTCCGTCTGGAGATGGTGTGGCCTGAAGGAAACGAAGGGAAAATGCTCATATAACTTAGCCTAACCTATTTAAATACCGGTATGTCAATAGTTGGGTGGTTTAGGTGGTTTTTCCGCGGTTAGTTTTGAGCAGCAGCCAGATCAAAAATGGCCCACCAATGGCTGCGGTGACAATGCCTACTGGAACTTCCCACGGAAAAGCCATCCGGGCGGCTAGATCTGCAGCTGACAGTAACCCGGCGCCTATGACGGCAGATAACAGCATCGGTGGCGAGCCTACCCGCGCACTTGCCGCTGCCAGCTGCGGGGCAACGAAGGCAACAAAACCAATAGGACCAACGGCGGAAACGGTTACCGAAGCTAACGCCACCGAGATAATCAACAAGGTAATAGTGACCTTTTTCAGCGGGACCCCTAAGCCTTGAGCAGCTTCAGGGCCTAAGGCAAGCGCAGGAAAATAAATACTTAGTCGTAGCAACAGGATCAACGAGACGATCAATATGACCAACGTCGGCCACAGCTGCTCGAAACTGCGGCCATTTATAGTTCCGATCATCCATACTTTTGCTGCTGCTGCGGTATTGAGGTCGGTGGTTGCCATCATGTAGATAATCAGCGCCTGTAAGGCGGCATTGACGCCAATGCCCACCAGCACTAGGCGGAAAATTTCTAAGCCAGCGCGGTGGGCGAGCAGCCAAATCATAGCTGCGGTCAGCAAGCCACCGATCATGGCGGCAACCGGCAGTCCAATGAAATTGAGCACTACCGAACTGGCTCCGCCGCTAAAAACCATGAGCGCGACCGCAACTGTAGAGGCACCTCTGCTGATGCCCAGAATGTCTGGGCTGGCCAAGCCATTTCGCGCGATGATTTGCGTAATGGCTCCCGAAATGCCCAATGCGGCGCCGACTGTCAGGGCTACTACCGACCTAGCAAGACGCCAATCAATAACCACAGTTCGTTCGATACCTGCACCGCCACCAAATAAGACTGCTATTACTTGCGGCAGCGTCAGGGTGTAGTCGCCTAAGGCCAAACTCGCGAGCCACACCAACAAACAGAGAAATAATGCACCGATGGTGATGACGCGGGCGCGTGAATGCACCAGCACCGATAGCTTGCCGACGCTTACCTCGCGTAGCGAAGACATGGGCAGCGTCCTAGTGCGAGGTGTGAATATTTTCACAGTGCTACCACCTTTCGGCGGCGAACTAACCAAATGAATGCCGGGGCACCGATGAGCGCAACGATCACTCCAGCTTGCATTTCGCCTGGCCTTAAAATCACTCGTCCTGCTACATCGGCCAGTAGTAACAGTGTCGCTCCGCCGAGTGCGGAATATGGTAATAACCAGCGATAATCAGGGCCGGTAAACATCCGAACGATGTGGGGGACCATTAAACCAACAAAACCAATCGGGCCAGCCGCAGCCGTTGCCGCGCCGGTGAGGACAGTGATCGCTGCGAAACCCAACAGCGAAATACGCCCCACTTTGGCTCCCAAACTTTGGGCGGTTTCGGCTCCTAAACTGAGAAGGTTAAGCGCGGGGCCTAGGCTTAGTGCTAGTAGTGCCCCAATGGCGATAGGCGGTATCACTGGGGTGATGACATCAAAACCCCGCCCAGTAACAGAACCGGCTTGCCAAAACCGTAATGCATCTAATGCTTGGGGGTCGATATAAACAATGCCAGAGGTTATGGCCCCTAACGTGGCTGATAGCGCCGCACCTGCCAGCACTAATCCTAAAGTATCGCCTTTTCCTATGCCACTACTGGAGATGCCCAATACCAACAATGAACTCAGTCCGGCACCGGCAAATGCCAGCCACAATGATCCCACCATGGAGGTTATTCCAACTAAATAGATGCCACTGGCCACCGCGAGCGCTGCACCGGCAGACACCCCCAGCATGCCGGGGTCGGCTAGTGGATTGCGGGTTAGGGCTTGGATTACCGTGCCAGCTAAACCCAAAGCGGCTCCAACGAGTAGGGCTAGTATTGTGCGAGGGATACGCATGGTTGCAATGATTCCGGCTATTTCAGTGCTGTTCTGGTTATAACCAGCAGCCAGGGCAGATGCGGTATCCGTTTGTGACCAGAGCATCTGCCAGGCCAGCGGCCACGCATGCAGTACTTCACCTACCGTGGTGACTTTTGCGCCAGTAACCACGCTGATTGCGACCAATAGTAGTAATAGCGCGATCATTCCCGCCAAGCCAGCAAGTTTGTAGGTGGTTGAGGTGGCAGGTTTTGCAGGGTCAGTTGATCCTGGTGTGATCGTGGTGTCTGATTGCATCACGGTGCACTGGTGAGTAGCGCTCGACGTTGAACGAGGGGAGTTCATTTAATTAAGGATAGCCTATATTAAATAAACAGGGGAGTGGTGCTGGTGCCATGCGCTTAGCGCTGTGGAGACTGGTGACGTTCAGTTGCTTTTTAGCTTCACTCGCGCGATATTCTCGGCAGTAACCTCAACTGTTAAACAACTTGTCGAGTTCCATCGCCTTGGCGGTGGCTGCCGACTTTTTCATGGTGCTTAGTACCGTTAACCCTGCCCAGGATCGTCGAGGGATAATCCCATGATCGGTCGCGCTGACCAGTAGCGGGGCATGGTGCTTGATAACATCCAATACCTTATTGAGCCAGCGGGGAATAGGCTGATCGCTGCTTACCTGCAAAGCAGCGTAGCCGAGGCTCTCTGTGAGCATGGGCCATAACCACGGCAACATTGTGGGGTTCTTTTCTACACCATAAAGCGCTTTTGCTGGGCTGAAGGCTGGAAAAGGCAAGAGCTGGCGCATGGCGGTGGACACTGACGCAGGTGTAAGAACGCCCTGGCTGCTATAGTCTTGCACCACCGCGCGGTAACTGGCTGCGTATTTACCATCGCTGAGATGGGCAATAACAATGGTGACCAGCAGTTGACACAGGGCGGTTCTGTTGCCTTCCAATGGGCCGGTGGTGCCACCACGCCAGTTGCGTACCGGGGAACTAACTACCTTCTGTTCTGGCTCATCTAAATGCAAATACACCTCTCGGTTCTGAGCATCGGTGGCCTCACACTGGTATTCATGAGCAAGATCGTAGGTCCAGCCACGCTGTTTAAATACCGTAAACTGCTGGTTCGCTAGAGTCACAGTGATTTGTATTTGTGTAGCCTTCTGGCCATTATCAGCGGTGGTCACCGCAATAGTGGCAGTATCTGCTACCGGTTGGGTTCCGGTTGCGGGCTTCCAAAGTTTGGCGAAATCTTTAGCGCCGTCATTCTGTGAACCACTGGTTGCAGGTTCTTCAAAAGCGGCGGGAACTTCCGGCAGTAGCGCCACCGCTTCTTTGGCGATAGTTACAGCTTTGGTCGCGCCTTTCCTAGCTGCCAATGCCCGTAGCCCCGGTGTTTGCCAAGCCGTATCAGGTGCTGAAGTTGCGACAACTGCAGCAAATTCCTTCATTGCCAGCGCCGCTTCAGCGGTGCCTGCTACTAGTTTTCCGCCCGTTACTGAGCGTTGGATAATGGCATCAAATAGCGGCCAGGCTACAGCAAGTAAACCGTCGTTGGCGACGTCGACAAGCTGTGCGACGAGTTGAGCCACGAATGTGGGTTCTTCCCGCCAATCGGCAAATGCATAATCAGCTATCCCAGGGCGCAGCACGCCATTGCGCCACGCGAGGCGGACTGCCTCGGCGCATTCTTCATTTCCTTTATTTTTAGGACGCAACAAGGCTAGCAGATTCATAGCGGCAGCTGGCGGTAATGGTTTAGCCGAATAGGCAGCTTGTAGCGCGAGTGCACCAGTGCTGTCGCTCACAAACTTGTGCCACGCCAAACCGCGGTAAGCGGCGTTGCCGAAATGGGGGAATACTGTGAAATCCACATCGGATTCCCAGGTGCTAACCCGAAGCCTAGGCGGGAATCCGCGCAGTGATGGCGGATAGCTAAACCGCTCTGGTTTTATAAAGCCTCGATGGTTGACACACTGCGGCTCCTTAAAGGGGGAAGCAAGGTAATCCTGCACTACTTTAGTAACACTGCGGTTAAGCAGTGTGCCGTCGTCAAGCTCGATGGGAACATTTGCTCCCCGCAACCGGGGCAATTCAGCTGGATTGATCCTAGCCAGTGCTAACACCAAATCCGGCTCAAGTACGTAGGCTGATTCTTCGCTGTATCGCGCTACGCGAGCATTGAAATCTTCAGCAGTGATACTCAAATCCGCATAGGAGGGCTGGGAAAGTAAACAGGGAATAGTGCCCAAATGAGTGATAATTGCCTTTAGTCGAGCGCAATGCAGATTTTCGTTTCTTCTTGCCAGGCTAGACCACGGTTTGATGGAGCCATCGGCCCAATCGGCGAGCATTCCTTGAAAGACTCTTGCCGATCCCCCCAACACTCGTTCACACGCTACCGTGTCGCGTTGGGCGAACTCACAGGCCAAGGCTAAAAACCTCTCTAACTGAAGATCACAGACCAGATCACGATGAGCAATGGTGGCTAGTGCCGCACTGACGGTATCGGTGGTGACTTCTCCTAATTCGAAAGCCGGCAGGTGCCAGACCGCAGGCGGCTGTTGCCATAAGTCACGTGGCGGCGAAACGGCAACTGGCGTAGCAACAGCAATATCCCAGTTGCGCAACAACGAGGTACTCAATCGCGCGGTTTGCTTATCATGAGACGTGCTAAGCTCTGCGAGTCTGGGGCCTAGGGCATCACAAACTATTGAAGTGGGCTCGGGAATGGTTTGCAGCACTCGTAGCACCGACTTAATTGCTTTTTGGGTTTTAGCATACAAACCACTCAGTGCAATATCCGCCAACTGCTGAGCCGTGGCCAGCGGAATTAATCGGATAGCAAATTCCTCCACCATAGCGGCTTCACCGGTCGCGATGAGTTGGGCGAAGGCATCGGCTGCTGAGAGTAGCTGGTGATCGGTTGGCTGCAGCGCGGTAAAAATGAACGTTGCCCAAGCTTTACGATCACTAGGTCGCTGGGCGGACATGATATGACTAAAGGCTATTTCCCGAGCTTCTTCTTCGCTGATAAGTTCCTGGGCCAAGCCACAAGCCACCAATGGTGTCAGTGGAACCGTGGCAAGCGCACTGGCTAACAACAGGTGTTCCCGGAAACTGCGCCGTACTAACGAGGCTATCGGTGGTGGCTGGTCAGCAGCGGAATGATCACTCAAGCTCACCTCGGCAACAGCTGCCCAGCTATCTAGGTAAAAGGTGCTGTCGGGTACCGGAAGGTTATTGCGGAGCACGAGTTCAACGGAGTACTGCATTGCCCAATGGTTCTTTTTAATGCTCTCCGTGATAAAACTGCTAATAAACTGCTCACCACGAGACTCGATCACTGGTAATAACACCTCGCTATCCCCAAGGCGTGCTAGTTCAATAGTGCGTTTCGCCGAGATGCCAACGCGTATGGCAAACAGTAACAGCATCGTTTCATCAACGGTGACAATGCTTCTGTAGCCATACCGATGTGGTCCGAGTTTTCCGAATGACCCCCAATCACCGCTACGCAACCCAGCAAGAGCGGTTGCTTGTTGCTCGGGGCTGCCTAAGGGGAGCGTTAGCGCTTGTTCTGCGGTGGCGTGGTGCCAATCGAGGGTAGTAAAAATAGCGAGGGCGTCGGTCAGGTGTGGGTTGGTTTTCATGGGGCATCTTCAAGGCGAGTGAAAGGTGGTTTAAGGGATGGTTTAGGGAAAGCCCACAGGAAGTGGCAGGTGAAAAGCGTCTCTACAGGCACTATTAAAAGGCCAATCAAGCCATAGCCAGCAAATTCATAGCTGATACTTTCTGCGGTGTTTTTAGAATTACAAGTATAGGATTATAAGGATATGGGGCGAGGCCGACAGGGGTGAATAAAATCGCATATATTTTCTAATAGCGCTGGAAAAACTGGGTTAGTACCCCTATAAGGTGGGGGTACTAACCCAGCTAAATTCCCACGTACGTTACAAACCAAGTGCTCTAACCAGTTGTTGTGCCTTGCGCACTGCAATGTCGGGGCTATCGGTATTGGCAATGGCAACCACCCCGTCCCATTCTTCATAAGGCATCCGCTTAAGATCTAGGGCCTTTGCTATCTCGCGGCGATAATGATAGGTGATCGTGAGCAGTTTACTTACCCACCGTGGATAGGAAGACTGCTGTGCGGCAAAACTAATCCCTTCGGTGATAATCGGCCAGAGATACGGCAGATGCGTCACATCATTTTCTATGACATATGCAGCCCGCGCTGGGCTAAAATCTGGTGATTCCAATAACTTGCGCATAGCAATCTTGGCTGTTTCGATACTGATTTGGTTGCTTTTTACCAAAGCGGTCAAAATCCAGCGGGTGTCTTCCGGGTGATGTGCGGTAGCAGTAGTGCCAATAGCGGCTGCCACTAGGGAGGTACTGAGGATTTTTCGCGGAATCCGAATCATACTGACATTAGCTGAAGGGTTGTCAGGATCCGATGCCGGTGCACCAATGAGCTGCCGACCATCCCAATAAACCCGGGCATAAAACGTGGAATCTTGGTTATCAAAGTCCTTATAGGTCAATACTCCGTAACAAGCACCCTCATCAACATTAATAACGGGCGAGACCAGCACCCCTGACCACTCCGGCAGCTCTAAGGAAACCTCTAGTATGCGCTGATTCGCCACTTTATTGCCCCATCGGCAGGTCACCGTCGTGCGGTCTTCTTCCGCTGGTTGTTGGTTATCCAGATCAGCTGGCCAGATTTTGGCAAAATCCTCATCCGAGAGCGCTTTAGCTTGAGATCGGTCTTTGACCTTGGGCAAAAACTCCAAGGTTTTGCGGGCAGCGTAAATAGCTTCAGATTGGCCTCTGCGGGTGGCCAACGCACGCACCGCAGGAACCGCTTTGATTCCTTCTTCCTCCGGCACATACTGAGCAAAGTCACGCAAATTAGCTGCAATTGTTTCGGTGCTGGCAAGCAAGCGGGTCGAATTGACTGAATATTCTAGGTGCTGTACCCAAATGTCCCACATCAGCGCTAACAGGCCCTCTTCGGCCAGTTCACGGGTGGCTTCCATTAACCGACTGGTTCCCAACACGCCACTGTGCCAATCAAGATAGCGAATATCGGCAACACCTGGTTGTAATAAGCCCCGAGACCACGCTAATTTGACGGCTTCTTTACATTCCGGAGCTTGGCCCTTCAACGTAGGCCGCAGCATTGCCATCATATTCATCGCTACCGCTGGGCTAAATGGCTTCGCATGATTGGCCAGCAGTGGGACATAGGTGAGCAGTTCTTCACTGGTTTTGTCCTTAACCCACACCAGCCGCCGCGCACGACTATCACCGAAATTGGGGAATAGCTGCACACTGGGCATTAAAGTCAACTTGCCCGGAATTAAACCAGTAATGCTGGTTAACGAGGCTGGTAGTTTAACCGGAACTGGATCCCAGATGGTGACAGCCCCGGTGCGCCCCTTGGAGAACCGCTCCTTTAACCCGGGATCTACCACTGGGTCGGCGATGAAAGCTTCGAATACTTCACCAACAGTGGCATCAAGTTGGGTGTAGCCGACGCTAAGGATGTCAACATTAAGGTCATGGATATTCTTGGCGGCATTAGCGAGATTACCTTTCAGATCTAATCGGAAAAGCGCCATGAGCAAATCCGGCTGCAATACTGCGCGTTTATTGGCCGCGTATTTTTTTAACCGTGAGACGAAATTGCTCACCGTGATAGTGAAATCGTTGCAACTTGGTTCCGATAACAAGCACGGTATCTGGCCTAGGTTGGCCAAGACTGCGTTACGACGCTGGACAAACAGGTCGTCGTCGTAAAGCGGCGTGCCCCAGGGGATAAATTCGTTGTCACCCCACCGATACAGCAACGAATCCCACATGGATTCGGGCAACGTTTTAGCCAGACGCTGCGCACCTTTAGTTTTCGAATTAGCAACTTTGGTTAATAACGCCAGCGCACGTTCTGCTTCTAAATCGTTGATTTCGGTTTCCCGGGCGGCGATGAATTTCAGTTGCGTCTCGAGGTTTTCTAACGACAGCTTGCCTACATCAAACCGGGGAATCGTCCACAACGGCGGAGCTGGTTTCCATAAATCGCCTTTATCCGCGGCTTCAGCGGTGGTTTCCTGTTTGGGGACTTTCCATTTTTCAATGAGGATAGTTGCCACGTGACCGGCGATGTTGTTGCGTCGGGAGGCGTGCAGATGCAGCATTGGCGACAGGGCTGCAATAAGATCTGGTTGGGGTGAAACTTTGTGCAACAGGGCGCGGTACATATCTGCGGCGGCTTCCCGAGAGGCGCCATCAAGTGCTATCGGTATGAGATCGAGTAGCTGGGCCTCGGTAAGTAGGGGGATGATTGGGATAACTAAATCGGTAAGAACCCGACTGTAGTCCACCGTTGCGGCGGTTTTCACCGCATCATAATTATCAAGAATCTCCGCCGGGGATATGTCACAGGTGCTAACAAGGAAATCAACCCAATCCTGCCGATACTGGAATTTTTTTGCCCCCAACATCCCAGTAATACCCAATGCGATTGCTTCAGATCTAGATATAACTTTAGTGAAATAAGCGTGGTCAATGAGATCACGAAACGGGCCACTGATTTTAATCCCACTGGGGACTGCCTCTAAAACATGGTCACGCAGGCTGGCCTCCATCAGCTCAGTGCCAGGAAGGTACCGTTCCGCGGGAAGTTCCGTCTCGCTATGTAACACAATCCTTGAGGCAGCGACCGCCCAGTCATTGAAATAGTCCTCATTGCGCGGCATTGGCACATCACCCCGCAAGACTAGCCATAACACCACACCACCGAATTTGGAAAGGTCATCATCTAATTTGCGCATGCTGCGGCGGCAGGAGAGATCTACAAATCGTTGTGTGAATTCCGGGCCCCGTGTCAATATAACATCGGCCATTATTTCTAATTCTTCCACAATGCCGAGGTTGCGGAGTCGAGTAGCCGGAACCCCAACCCGGATAGCGAACAGGGTAAGCATTTTGTGGTACTTGCGGTCGAAAACCTCAAAACTCCCGGAAGTCAGACCTTTTTTCCCCGTTTCACGCTGCGACCAAGAACCTACCGGAAGGGTGGTCGCAGCTTCGATCGGCGCTTTATGCCATCCGAACTCTTCGAACATTGCAAGTGTTTGCCGGTGCCTAGGAGTCAGTGTCATTTACGTATGCCCTTGAAAATAGCTAATAGTTACGAAATTGTATTTTTGGTAGTCAAACTACCGGATATTACGGCGCCACGACTGGTGGTGCTTACCCCGTTTTTGTGTAAGGGGATAGCACCATTCCCAATGAAGGGGTTTGCTGAGCATGATTGGTAGTAGCAACCGCAACATCAGTTGTATCGGCAAACATCTTAGGTGCTTTCGCGCCTGCTGCAAGTAGCTTATTAGTTACAGTCGTTACGGTGCAGGATGGGGTGTTGGTAATAACTGCTGCTAAAGGTGCGATCGCCCCCAGAATCCGGTGGGAAAATCTCTGGGGTGCCCTGATAACAGGGAAGCGGCTAATAGCTAATGTGGTGTACAAAAGCTGAAGTTGTGCCAACTGGGTTGGTTGTGTGCTGCTACCTACCGGGGTGTTGTTGGTGGGCTGGCGGATTTTAACGGGAAGTATTCTTCCATCATGGTTTCCTGCAACGGTGGCAAGAAGCGGACGTAACCTGCGTGGTCGCAGTGATGAAGCCGGTGATAATATCCCAAAAGCGGTTTTATAATCGTGGTGTGCCTCTTGGAATTTATTTGGGATAAAATCCCGTACAGGAGTTGCTTCCATACTGACAATCATAGAGTCTTAGCTATGTTTCGTCCGCGGTTTAGCTAAAATAGTATTTATATGACAATGGAAAATGACCTCTAGCTGCGACAAAGTTTCCATCCTTAAGGGGATAGGAGACTAAGCGCAGCAGCTGGGTTTAGTATTGTGCTTATTTAGCATCGATTTCGCGGCTTCCGGTTCAGCGTGGTTATTCAGCTCACTTGCAGTAGGAAAGTTGGGGACTTGGCTAAAGCCTGTCGGGGGACAGGGGTGGTTGGTTATCGGAAGTTTTAACAAGCTCCTCGGTGGTGGGCTGTGCTTCGATCATGCTGGCTGCTAGGACGTGTTTGCAGGGACCACGATTTCCAGCATGTTTGAGATACCACGAACAGGTACACCGAGCACCTGCTTCTGGTTGCTTAGGATCGGGCCCCAAAGTAGTTTGGTACTCCGCCTTGTTGGAACGTACCAGCCAAGTGCGAGGCGAATCCGCAAGGCGTCGCAACGCATTATGTGCCACGAGCGCGCGGGCGGCAACGAGGCGGGGATTGGCTTTATCAATGGCATCAGGATTGTCGGGAAGTTCGCGGTGGAAATAGGCGTTATCATGAATATCCCACCCCACTCTGCCTGAGGCCGCAAGCACGGCCAGCGCGGCTTCGGTTCGTGCTACCGGTAACGCGGCTTCGTGGGACAAGCGTGGAATGTCAATAATCGGCTCGAAGCTTAAAAGCGCCGAGACGATAGCGGCATCCTCGCGAACATCTGGTTTGGCCAAATCCACCAATAATGACCCCTCGCCGGAGTGGCCGCGCCACTGTTGTTCCGTCAGACCCAAGGTCAGCCGCGCGGTGGGAAGCTCCACGGTGACCATTGCACCAGCCGTGGTATCGCTGATCGGGGCATAAAAACTCATACCCTGCACATGGGTGAGGAGTCGCTTAAGGGCGCTGAGCCGATGCAGACCTGCAATGTATACCCCTTGCGCCGGTTGCCGAGCCGACATCTTTACCGACCCGCGTTGTGCGCTAAGCCACCCAGACTTTCCAGTACTGGTAGCAGGTGGCAAGCTTGCTAGGAAAGCCCGTGCTCCTGATTGCGGTACCTGGAACACCTCGACGAAATCGCGGTGCATACTCACGGCGTTGCCTAAGGCACGAATCCACCGTTGTGGCATTTCCACTGGGCGTTCCGTCAGGGAACTATCGAGCGTGGAAGCGGTGAAACCATCAGCGCCAACATTGAGATGTAATAGTGTTTGCGCCGGAACGGCTGATAGCACTGCTCGCGAGTTTGGGTTTAAATCCACATTGGTGGTGCCTCGACCGATCTCGCCGCCGTCTAATCCTGACTCTAAAATCTCCAGGCAGGCATAAACACCGTTACAGGCGGAAAAGCACTCTGCCCTAAGGCGGTCACCATGGGCAGAGAGGATCGGATCGCGTGCGTGGGTGGGGACATAATTGAAATAACGGGTGGCAGTAATATCGGCCAGCGTCACTAACCCGCGAGCGACTACTTGTGGATAGGTGGCAAAACCGTGGAAGAAACTAGGGGCACTATCTAGGCCATCCAACCCCAGACCTGGCGCTAGCGCTAGATCGAGGCCGGAATCGTCTAAGGTTGTGGTATTGAGAAAAACTCGGTTCATGATTGGAGTACAACCTCCATAAAAGTGGAAAAAAGCGGATATAAAATACTGACTTTTGAGGTTACTAAAGGCGGCCGACATGGCGGTTAAAAAAGTTGGCTGGCCGGGTAACCACCGAGCGCAGGAACCCAAAAACAGCCAGGAAGATTTTCTTAACAAAATAATAAGTTAAACCCCGCCCAGCTACACCCAGTGGTCGCGCCTTGATTATTAGGCTTAAGGTTATGGACTCATTAAAACACTTACTGGCACCTTCCCGAATCGCGCTCGCGGTACCAGCAACTTCCTGGCAAGAAGCCATCCGCCATGCGGGAGATTTGCTGGAGCGGGAGGGTCATAGCACTGCGCAGTACACCCAAGCAATGATCGATTCGGTCGCAAGTAACGGACCGTATATCGTGCTCAGCCCAGGTTTTGCCTTCGCTCATGCTCGGCCAAGCCCCGCAGTAAAACGCACGTCTATGTCCTTGGTGCGGCTAGCGAAACCAGTCGAATTCGGGCATAAAACCAATGACCCAGTCACCTTGGTTATCGCCCTAGCCGCAACAGACACCGATGCCCATCTGGTCGCCATGCAGCAATTAGCACGTATCATATCTGATCCGGGCAAGCGGCAGGTGCTAGAGAACGCAACCAGTGTTACCGAAATACAGGAGCTTTTCGACGCAGACCCAGCACTGCAACCGCCCCACGCTGTGGCTACCCGCACCGCAATGACCACTGATGTCACTGACTCTGATTCCACAGCGGTGTCATCTACCGGAAAGTTACTGACAGTTTGCGGCAATGGTTTGGGCACGTCTTTGTTTTTGAAAAACACTCTTGACGATGTCCTCATGCGGTGGGGGTGGGCACCATACCTCACGGTAGAAGCCACGGACACCATATCGGCGAAGGGGAAAGCCAAACAGGCGGACGCACTATTTACTTCCAGTGCCATAGCACAAGCACTAGGAGATGTTGGTGTTCCCGTCTATGTGATTGATGATTTTAGTTCTGCTACTGAGATTGATGCTGCACTACGCAGTATTTATACAACGGAATAGGAGATAGCCATGGAGCTTATCAGTGGCATCCTCGCATTTATTGTCAATGAAATTCTCTCCGTACCAGCCTTTTTGATCGGTATCATAACCGCTGTGGGGCTTGCTGCATTGCAAAAATCCGCCGGGCAAGTCATCGGCGGAGCCATCAAAGCCACGCTAGGTTTCTTGCTTATTGGATCGGGAGCGAATCTGGTAGTGGCATCGCTAGAACCGTTGGGGGAGATGATTACCGGAGCGACCGGCGCTCAAGGTGTGGTGCCCACCAATGAGGCAATTGTTGGTATTGCACAGCAGCGCTATGGTTCCCAAGTAGCGTGGATCATGATCTTAGGTTTTGCCCTGTCGCTAGTCTTCGCTCGGTTTTCGCGGTTGCGTTATGTTTTTTTAACTGGCCACCATGTGCTGTTCATGGCGACTTTGGTCACTATCATCTACGCCACTGCGGGATGGAATACGTGGCTAGCAGTACTCATGGGATCACTGGGCCTTGCCATATTAATGGTGTCATTACCGGCATTAGCGCACCCCTTTACCCGAAAAATCACAGGTGATGATTCCATCGCCATAGGGCATTTCGGTACCGCTGGTTATATCGCAGCGGCCGCGGTAGGAAAAGCGGTGGGCAACAGAAGTAGGTCCACTGAAGATATGAAACTTCCAGAGGGGTTGCGGTTCCTGCGGGATTCCATGGTGTCAACCGCCTTGTCCATGGCTTTGATGTATATGGTCTTAGCCATCATCTTTATGCTTAGGGCTGGCACCAGTGAAGCGTTTAAAGCATTCGAAGATGGCGCAACCTCCGTCGGGAATTACTTGGTGCAGTCATTCACCCAAGGTTTGCAATTTGGTGTGGCCGTGGCGGTCATTCTCTTTGGTGTGCGCACGGTGCTAGGGGAGTTGGTTCCAGCTTTCCAAGGCATAGCAAAAAAGGTGGTACCAGGGGCCATTCCGGCGCTTGATTGTCCCATCGTCTTTCCGTACGCCCAAAACGCTGTGCTGATTGGGTTCATCTCCTCATTTGCCGGTGGTCTCATTGGACTTTTACTGTTGTCAACGTGGCTCAGTCCCGCCTTGGGGTTGGCATTAATTCTGCCTGGTTTGGTACCGCACTTTTTCACTGGTGGTGCAGCCGGGGTCTACGGTAATGCACTTGGCGGTCGCAGGGGTGCTATGGCCGGGGCATTTGTTAATGGTCTGCTGATTACCTTCCTTCCCTCGCTGTTATTAGGCGTGTTGGGGGAATTCAGCGGGCAGAATACCACGTTTGGTGACGCCGATTTCGGTTGGTTTGGCACAGCCGTAGGATCGGTGGCCAAGCTGGGCGTTGCTGGCGGGGTCATTGGGGTGTTGGTGGTCTACGGGGTCATCCTCGGTATTGCTATTTTCGTACAAAAGCGTTTCGTTGATCAACGCTCGGTCGACCCCAGCGCTGAGCCCCTAGAAACCACTACCGGTGCAGCCGCCGTAGCGCCAACTTCTTTCCCCAAAGTGCTACCGCCAAAAGGCGCGTCCAAACCGCCGACAGCTGCAGAGATAGCCAGCGGATAAGCAGGTGTTAACTGGGGCTTATCGTGGTGTAAAAAGCAGGTGCTACCATCCTGCTTTTTCACGCCCATGGCCTAGAACCTCGCTTTAAAAGCCAGAAATTACCCAGCAATACACCCGCTATCATTGCCCCCTTAAGGTGAGGAATCATTGGTTTTTTGCCAAGATGGTAGGCATGAATACCACACTCATTGTTGCCATTGCCGTCATTGCGGTATTAGTCATCGCTGCATTAATTGTCATTGGCCTTAAGCGCAAGCAGGCGAAGACCGTGAGTTTCGAGCACAAGACCGCCGAGCCGAAACAACTCACGCAGCAAGAGAAATCCGGCAACTATCAGGCGCAAGGTGGGTTCAATTTCGCCCCAGCGAAAAAAGAAGCCGAGGTACTACCCGGCCAAGAACTAAAGCCCCAACCCACTGTAGACCTGCCAGAGACCACCACCGCTTCCGATATTCACACCGAAGTAGCAGAACCTACGCCAGCGCCAGCAACTGCCGATAAGGACAATGCGGTCCTAGTCGAAGAAATCGGTGAACCTGATGTGCCAGTGGTGGAAGTAGTAGACACCGATGCTGACACCGGCACTATCACAGTCACAGAAACCGTGACGCAAACCCCGAAAGCAGCGCCCACGCCGCTGCATGAGTCGAAACCTGCATCTGAGACAACACCGGCACCGAAACCAGAACCCGAACCGGTTACCCCAGGTGCAGAAAAACCAGAGCCTGAGCCGACACCTGAACCGGTAGAACCTGCAAACAACAACGAGGAAGCAGAGGAAGCGCTAGAAGCTGCCACCGCCGCAGCCACAATCGCAGAAGCTGCTGAACAAGCTCTAGAAGAAGTAGCAGCCCCTGAGCCAAGCAGTGAACCAGCACCTGATACAACCACAGCAGCAGCGGATATTGATCCCGCAGCGGGAAGGATCGGTCGGCTGCGTGGTCGCCTAGCGAGGTCGCAGAACGTCTTTGGCAAATCCGTATTAGGCATGCTGACCGCCGGTGATCTTGACGAAGACGCATGGGAAGACATCGAAGCCCAGCTGATCCAAGCAGACCTCGGGGTGAAAATCACCATGAACGTGGTCGAAGACTTACGCGACATGATTGCCGAACGAGGCGTATCCAGCGAAGCAGAAGCGAGGGCAATGCTGCGCGAGTGCTTGATTAAAGCATGTAAACCCGAGTTGGATCGCTCAATCAAAGCCATGCCTTATGAAGGCAAACCCGCCGTAGTGCTGATGGTAGGGGTCAACGGCACTGGTAAAACCACCACCACCGGTAAACTAGCCCGAGTGCTGGTATCCATGGGGCATAAAGTTCTCCTTGGTGCCGCTGATACCTTCCGTGCCGCAGCAGCCGACCAGCTGGAAGCATGGGGCAAACGAGTAGGTGCTGACGTGGTACGCGGCGCCGAAGGCGCCGACCCCGCAGCCGTAGCTTTCGATGCTGTAGCAAAAGGCATTGACACCGGCGCCGACGTCGTAGTGGTAGATACCGCAGGTCGGTTGCATAACTCCGCCAACCTCATGGATCAGCTCGGCAAAGTCAAGCGAGTGGTAGAGAAGAAAACCGAAGTCGATGAAGTCCTTCTGGTGCTCGACGCTACCACTGGACAAAACGGCCTGACCCAAGCGAAGGTGTTTGGTGAAGTCGTCCAGATCACCGGTGTGGTTTTAACCAAACTTGATGGCACCGCCAAAGGCGGCATTGTCTTCCAAGTCCAAGAAGACCTCGGCGTACCAGTGAAACTCGTCGGCCTGGGCGAAGGCGCAGATGACCTTGCCCCCTTCGAGGTAGAAGGTTTCATAGACGCGCTGCTAGGCTAAACCGGCCACCATAGCGGCGCGTTGGTGGTGGCGTCGTAACGCAAAAAAATTAAGCGATGACTACCACAACATGACCCAAGTCCTAACAACCAGCTACTATGGGTAAGTTACTAATACCACCTGTGCGCCGCTAGCTTGCTTGTCGACGCCACCTGTTCAAGGAGTGATGAGACCGTGTTCGAATCTCTATCTGACCGCCTCGGAAAAGCCCTGACGGGGTTACGTTCCAAAGGCAAGGTCACAGAGGCTGATATTAATGCAGTCTCCCGGGAGATCCGGCTGGCCCTACTAGAAGCAGACGTCTCGCTGCCAGTGGTGCGCGGCTTTATCGCCCGCATCAAAGAGCGCTCATTGGGGGTGGAAGTCTCAAAAGCGCTCAATCCAGCCGAACAGGTCATTAAAATCGTTGACCAAGAGTTAACCACCATCCTAGGTGGCGAAACCCGCAGGCTAAACCTCGCTAAAAACCCACCAACCGTGGTGATGCTCGCAGGTCTGCAGGGTGCTGGTAAAACCACCCTTGCCGGAAAGCTGGCGCATCACTTAAAGACTAAAGGTCACACCCCGATGCTGGTGGCCTGTGACCTGCAGCGACCTGGCGCGGTACAACAGCTGCAAATCGTCGGTGAGCGCGCCGGGGTACCCACGTTCGCCCCTGACCCGGGAACATCGGTAGATACTTTAGAGCATGAAATGGGTACCTCCCATGGTGACCCGGTGGCGGTTGCTCGTGCCGGTATCGAAGAGGCGAAAAATAAAAAGCATGATTTTGTCATTGTCGATACCGCTGGCCGGTTGGGTATTGACGAGACGTTGATGACTCAGGCGAGGAATATTCGGGACGCTATTAATCCCGATGAAGTGCTGTTTGTCATTGACGCCATGATTGGTCAGGATGCCGTGACCACCGCGGAAGCGTTCCGGGACGGCGTTGATTTTACTGGTGTGGTCTTAACCAAGCTTGATGGCGATGCGCGTGGTGGTGCGGCATTATCCATTAGGGAAGTCACCGGCAAGCCCATCATGTTTGCTTCCACGGGTGAGAAGATGGAAGACTTTGATGTTTTCCATCCCGATCGCATGGCAAGCCGCATTCTAGGCATGGGTGATGTTCTGACCCTGATCGAACAAGCAGAGCGAAACCTGAATGAGCAAGATGCACTGGAAACCGCCGGTAAACTTGCTAGCGGCGAGCTGACCTTGGATGATTTCTTGAATCAGATGCTCATGGTTCGCAAAATGGGACCTATTGGGAACCTGTTGAAGATGCTGCCCGGTGGTTCCCAAATGTCAGCAATGGCGGACATGGTGGATGAAAAACAGCTGGACCGCATTCAGGCAATTATTCGAGGCATGACCCCTGCGGAGCGGGAAAACCCGAAGATTTTGAACGCTTCACGACGCAAGCGTATCGCCAATGGTTCCGGTGTGACCGTCTCTGAGGTGAATAATCTCATTGAACGGTTCTTTGAAGCCAAGAAGATGATGGGCAGGATGGCTGGCCAAATGGGAATGGGGCCAGGCATGGGCCGAAGTGCTACAAAGAAGAAGCCTAAGGGGCGCAAAGGCAAGGGCGGTAAGCGTAAGCCAGCGAAGCAACGCCGTCAACCAAATATGCCAGGGCCAGCAGGTATGGGCGGCATGCCGGATATGGCAGAGCTGGAGAAAATGCAGCAGCAACTCGGCGGTGCCAGTGGCTTCGGCGGCATGGGTGGTTTAGGCGGAATGAAACTGCCTAAGGGAATGGAAAACATTGACCTGAATAATCTGGATTTCGGCAAAGGGAAGAAGTAATCAGTAGTTTCTACTAATAAAACTGCGATGAACAGAAGTGTGGCTGCTTATCGCGGTTTTTGGCTGGTTGGGTTCTTTGTAGGGTAGAGGTTGACCGAATCGGTGGGGTATCTTCGGAAAATTACGGCAGATGCTACAGGGATTGTCCTGGGGTTGCTCTTGAGTTGTGGACACCGGATTAAGCTGGGGTGGATTTCTGTTTGATCGGGGGTGCTCATTACGAGTCGGCAACAACTCGCAGACACCCCACAAGCACAGCTGTAGAGCTCATCTTGATCAAGACCGCAGAAGTAACTTGATTAGTTTAACCACTTAACCCACCCGATACCGTAATTGGAACTCGTCACAGCCGCTGGGCGTCGAAAAGCAAAAGTAATCCGAATTGACCTGCGATAGTGGTACGTATTAGAGTTTTTGAGGTTGCCGTATTTTTGGCAGCAGTTAAGCTTTCCTGTGATTACACCGTCATCGATGTGTATCGACCGGTATGTCACATTGCAGGTAAAACCCAAAAGGGCTGAACCGGCTGGTGGCTATGAGCCAGCGTCTGTACTGCCCAGTGACTATACATGAAGGAGCCATAGTGGCTGTTAAAATCAAGCTGCAACGCTTGGGTAAGATTCGCAATGCCCAGTACCGCGTTGTTATCGCGGATGCCCGTACCCGTCGTGACGGTAAGGTCATTGAAAACATTGGCATTTACCACCCTAAAGATGAACCATCGTTGATCCGTATTGATTCCGAGCGGGTACAGTACTGGCTGGGTGTTGGCGCACAGCCCACCGAACCGGTTTTGACTCTGCTGAAGATCACCGGTGACTGGCAGAAGTTTAAGGGTCTGCCTGGCGCTGAGGGCACCTTGCGGGTTGCTGAAGAGAAGCCTTCTAAGCTGGAGCTATTCAACCAGGCTTTGGCTGAGGCAAATGATGGCCCTACCGCTGAGGCTATCACCGAGAAGAAGCGTAAGGCTAAGGACGAAGCTGCTGCTAAGAAGGCAGCCGAAGAAGAAGCCGCAGCTAAAGAAGAGGCTGCTGAAGCTACTGAGGAAGCTGCCGAGTAGTTTTTACTTATGCCGTAAACCCCTTTAAGGTAGAACACCTTTAGAGGGGTTTAGTGCTTGGTGGGGCAGCTTTTTCAATGCTCATCCTTATACCATGGGGATATGAAGCTGAATGTAGAGCAATCTGACATCACTACTTTTACCGGTGATGCCATTGTCAACGCCGCTAATACTTCGCTGTTGGGTGGCGGTGGGGTTGATGGTGCGATCCACCGAGCGGCTGGTCCTGAGTTATTGGCGGAATGTCGCGCCATTCGTACTCGTCAAGGTGGGTGCCCAGTAGGCCAAGCCGTAATAACGGGTGCCGGACGGTTACCCACGCGGTTTGTCATTCATACTGTGGGGCCGACTTGGGTTGATGGTAGGCATGACGAGCCGCAGTTATTGGCTAATGCCTACCATGCTAGTTTACAGCGCGCGGTAGAAAATAATGTGCAGTCGCTGGCGTTTCCTAATATTTCTACGGGAGTGTATCGGTTTCCCAAGCAGCTTGCCGCTGAAATTGCGCTTAGAACCGTTAAAGAATTTGCCTTATCCGCGCAGCTGCCAACAACCGTGACCTTTGTGTGTTTTGATGAGGAGAACTACCAAATCTACCGTGAGCTATTAAGTTAGTCCGAAACCTTTTCCCCAGTCAGCATGGTCAGTAGCAAAATATTTTCGGCCTCGGCATCTTCGGGGCATTCTACTCGGTGCACCACATAAGCCGGCAGGTGTAGCACGGTTTTGGGGGTTAGTTCTACTATTTTGTCCTCGCAGCCAAAGTTCAGTTTTCCCTTCACACATTGCACCGTGATGGGGTGTGCTGCTTTGTGGTCTTTGAGCAGCTGTCCAGGGGTGAAGGTAAACAGAATGATGTTGGCACCATCACCTTGTAATACTCGTTGGACTGCGGGTTTGTCTCCTAATTCTTTAGCGGCTGGGGCACCTCGCAGCACATCAATGGTGGTCATGGTTTCGTGGCTTACAAAGCTGGGGTTTCCAAAGGTATCTGGGGTGTTGGTGTCAACAGTCATAAACGATAGTTTATTAGTGTTAGCTAGGTCGTGGAGGCGATATTGAACACAATAGCTTTGCTAGACTGCTTCCTTATGGAATTGATGATCGGTAAAGTAATAAAATCCCACGGTATTAAAGGGGAAGTGGCGGTTGACGTTACCACCGATGAACCAGAGATTCGGTACCAAGTTGGTGCTACACTACACGGCAAACAGGGGAGAAAAGAACATGTTTTAACCATCGCTACTGTTCGCCCACACCAGAATCGACTGTTGATTAAATTCGAGGAAATCCCCGACCGCACCGCAGCAGATTCTTTGCGTGGTACTCAGTTTTGGGCAGAGGCGCTAGAGATTGCCGATGATGAGGAAGCCTTTTATGACCATGAGCTAGAAGGGCTGAACGTCATCCACGAAGGCACCCAGATTGGCAAGGTTACAGGGGTGATGTCTGGGCCTGCTGGCACAATTTTAGAAGTCACGTTGCATGACGGCAAAGAAGTGTTGATTCCATTTGTCTTTGATATTGTGCCCGATGTGGATCTTGAAGCAGGTACCTGCAGCATTACCCCACCTGATGGATTATTGGAGCTGTAACGCATGCGGATTGATGTACTAACGATCTTCCCGGAGTATTTAGAGCCGCTGAGATATGCCTTGCTGGGAAAAGCAATCGAACAAGACAAGCTGCAGGTCAATATCCATAACCTCCGCCGCTGGGCAACAGACGTGCATAAATCCGTCGACGATTCCCCTTACGGCGGTGGCCCGGGCATGGTGATGAAACCATCCGTGTGGGGGCCAGCGCTTGACGACGTCGCCAGCTCGTCCGGCCTTGCCAGTGACACCGCCGCACTGGTTTCTGCTGCACCACACTTAAATCAACCACGGCACGACGAACGTGTCGGGATTGCTGAGCAAACACCTGCGGGCGAGAAACAACAAGATATGCAGGATGCTGCCCTTCCGTTATTGATAGTGCCCACCCCAGCCGGCAAGCCGTTCACCCAGGCGGATGCCAGGCGCTGGTCGAAAGAGAAGCACTTGGTATTTGCTTGTGGGCGCTACGAAGGCATTGACCAACGAGTGCTAGAAGATGCACAGCACAAGTATCGAGTGCAAGAAGTCTCGATTGGCGACTACGTACTCATCGGGGGCGAGGCTGCCGTACTAGTAATCGCCGAAGCAGTAGTTCGGCTGATACCTGGGGTGCTGGGCAATAAGCGCAGCCATGAAGAGGACAGTTTTTCCGATGGACTTTTAGAAGGCCCGAGTTACACCAAACCACGCACGTGGCGTGGACTAGAGGTGCCAGAGGTACTATGCTCAGGAAATCATGCCAAAATCGAACGGTGGCGCAGGGACCAAGCATTGTTAAAGACATGGAAAGTCCGCCCAGAACTACTCACAGAAATCGAATTAGATCATGCCGACCTCACCACCCTTAACCAGGTTGGTTACCACCGACCTCAACCTGCTGATAACACCTAGTCAGTGGCAAAAACTACTGCCTACTTTGGCTCAGCCACTAGCAGCAGTGGGTTTTGCGGTCACCCGCATTGACAGTGCCGAAATTTCGTTGACCTGCGAGCCGGATAATATGTTGGTCAATCAGTTTGAACAATTAGAAGGACGTTGCCCGACGGCGGAAGTGCTGCACCGGGTGTTGATTTTCGGCACAACAGCCTTGTCATTGGTTGACGCCACCGGTGCTGTGGTGCGACTACTACCAGCTGGTACCTATTGGTATGGCACCACTATTGACGGTGAATTAGATAGTCATGGTGTAGCTACCTGCGCTTGGCGTGGTTAGCGTCGACGTAACTGAAAGGCTACAACACAGTGGTAGGAACCCCAGCGGGAAGTTCGGTTCGCTCACGGCGGCTGGGGTCTTGATACCGGAGTATTTTCGCCGGGTTACCCACCGCAATGCTTCGGGCAGGAAGGTCTTTAGTTACCACACTTCCTGCACCCACGATGGCGTCTTCACCGATGGAGACCCCAGGTAGCACAATGACTGCGGCTCCTAACCAGACGCGATCATTAATAACTACTGGTCGTGCTATCTCCCAACCACCAGTGCGCATCTCATGATCGTCTACGGGGTGAGTGACAGTGATGATCTGACAATGTGGCCCAATGAGTACCTTTTGGCCAATGGTCACTTCTGCCGTATCGAGGATGGTTGCCCCGTAGTTGATAAAAGTTCCCTGGCCAATGGTGGTATTAACACCGTATTCAACGATAAACGGCGCACGAATAGTACATGTTCCGCTACTAGGGTTTAGTATCTGTTTGAGCAGGTCTGCTTGCTGCTCTTGTTGGTTGGGACGTAGCTGATTGAAGTCGTAAACCAGCTCGGCGGTGGCGGCAATGTGGGTTTGGATTTCTTCCGAAGCAGCAATATGCCACTTCCCAGCGCGCTGATCGGCAAGGCTGCTGTAAGTATGAGGGTCAAAAGTCATTGATAAAAGTCCTTGATGCTGGGTAGGGGAGTTGATTCGGTTGTGCTTGCTTATGATAATTCCCAGTCGATCGTAGCGATGCTGGACTGCCCTTGGGTTTGTCCATCAGCATCTGTGGTTTCTTCGTAGGCAATGACAATGGTATTTCCCACGTATTTGCTTAAGGTGCTAATGAGTTTTAAGGGGGTGGCAAGAACCATGTGGAAGCCGAAGGCGGTGAAGACATCCATGGCGCGTTCGGTGTAGGCGGGGTCGGCGCGGTTAAAGGCCCCATCGAGGATTACCGTCGCATAGCTAGGAAGGTGAGCATCGGTAGCGGCCAATTGGTATCGCAGAGCTGCTGCTAGGCAGAAGAATACTAATTTTTGGGCCTGACCAACGGATAAGGAGGAAGAGTCAATATAGGTGTTGAGTACTTCATCGTGGTTGTTGATTTCTACGCCGATGAAGCTAACATGCCGCCTAGTGTCTAAGATGGTTGTTTGCCAGCGCATGTCTGCTGATTCTTTGGAGCCGAGTTTCCGGATTAAGCTCGCGATCGTGTGGTAACGAGCCTCGGCATCGGTATCGGGGTGGTTACCTATCTCACCACTGGTAGCTTCATCTAGATCGCGTTGAAAGGTAAGGACAATGTCACCTGGGGTGTCGCGAACGTCAATGCGTAAGAATCGCCCAGGCGAGAACTCCGAGCTGCGTAGCGAGTGGTTGACTGGAGTGATGCGTTCTTTAATTTCGGCCGGAGCTCGCCTGAGTCTTCCGACAATATCGGCTAGGTTGCGGGTTGACATGTGTCGTTAATGAGCGTGCGGAATTGATGGCTAAATTCTGCTAGCCGCTCACCTTTGAGCATTTGTAGTTTTGCTATTGCCTCGGAGGCGAATTCTGGTGTTGCCTCTAGGTCGGCTTTTTCTTTAGGCCAGCGTTCGATGTATAGCGCAAGTATTCTGCTTACTTGGCTATTGGCTTGGGTGTAGCGGGCATTACTGCGTTTGAGCTGCGCGGTGAGCTCTGTGCTGATTTCTAACGTGAGCTTTTCGACGTTTCCCGTCGTGACCCGCCGCGTGTGGGCGTGAAATAGTTGTTCTATCTCTGCTTCGGTCGCTGTGGATACACAGGTGGTTGGTTCTGCTTGAGCTTGTGCGAGTTTTGTTTCGAGGTCGGTTTTCTTATTTTGTGCGGCTCCTACTGTCAGTGTTGCGTCATGGGCGTGTTTTCGGGCTGCATCGAGTTCTTCCTTGGCGTGGTTTTCTGCGGCAAGAAGCGTTGCAAGCTCGGGCTGGGTAGTAAGTTCGGCTAATCGTTCGGTGAGCTGGTCGATGGCGGTGGCGATGGGTTGTGGGTCGAGGTGTTCCCCTTCGTAGGAGTTGAGCCATTGCGCGAATTGGAACTGGTGGTTTTCGTCATTGATCCGGGTTTGAACTAGTTGTAGTTTGTTTTTAGCAGCGGCGAGTTCGGCTTGTTGCTCGCGCAGTTGGTGCTGGAGCAGCTCTACCCGTTGCTGATTGGTGGATCCTAAGCGATACCCCAACTGGTCGTGCAACTGGTGTGTATCGTCTTTTTTCATGCGTACCGTGCCGTCGGTGCCGTGCTGGGCATATCGAATGAGTCCGGTTTTGGTGGTGCCTTTTTCGTGTTTTTTCAGGTCTTCCAGCTCTGCTGCAGAATCGACACAGATGTAGTCGTAGTGGTGGCTTAATTCGGCGCTAATCCAGTCGTGGAACTCGTGTTCTACCACCTGTAGTTTAGTGACGAGGCTATATGGGCTGACCTTCTTAGGCGTGAAAGTAGCGAGAGAATCAATGCTGTTAAAGCATAGTTTGAGCGGTAACTGCTGATTGTTGATGTAGCTAACGATCTCTTTGTAGCAGCGCTGCGGGATGAGCAAGTGGGTGGCAAAGCCGCTGAGAATGCGTTGGATCACCGGTTCCCAGTCGGTGGCATCAGCGGCGATGTCTATGAGTTCCCCGGCGAAGGGGAGCTCGGATTCCATCAGGTTGAATTCTTCGCAGATAGCAGTGCGTAGCTCTAGGTATTTCGCTTCGATATTGCTTTGGCTTTTGGCGGCTGCGGTGAGTTCTCGTTGGAGGGCAGCGGCGCGGTTATTGGCTGCGGATAGGGTAGCGGCGCATTGGGCGGCTTCGTCGTTAAGCCGTTGGATTTCGTCGGGGTGTTCGGAAATAGCGATAGCGGCAGTGTTTTTAAATTCTATAAACTCCGCGGCCGTGGTGGGTGGTGAGCTGTGGTTGTCGGTGATGTAGTCATGGAATTGCTGTAGGTTTTTCTGCCTTCGCTGCAGCTCTTGTTCGTGTTGCTCTAGTTTCAGGCGCAGCACCTCGGATTCACCTGTGACGGCTTTGTGGGCTAAAAAATATGCTTCTTGGGCGAGCCGTAGCTGTTCTTGAGCGCTGGTGTCATGAATCGTTGCTGCTGCTAATGCGGCGTCGGCTGCGGTGAATTCTTGGTGGAGTTGCTCAATTTTTTTACGGTTACTTATGGTTGGTAGCCCGTCCTGGAGTCGGTTAAGCCGGTCGATCTCGGATTGGGCCTTTTTGATGGTTCGGTGTAGCTCTTCTAACGGGGAGAGCACCTCGACTTGCGATTTGATGTCTTGTATCCGGTCATAGGCGGTTTCAAGGTCGGCGAATTGTTCCACTGCTCGTTGGGCAAGCTCGAAGGTGTCTGGCTCGGTGAGCATATAGGCCCTAAAGAGGTGGTTGAGGTTATCGAGGGATTTAGCCGATTGGGTACGCTGCAGCAACAGTAGTGCTTCTACTGATGAGATGCCGAGTAGGGGACGAAATTTTGCGGCGAAAACGGAGTGATTTTCACTGAAGGTTGCCTGGTTAAAATCGCGTTTAATTCCTCGTTTATCTAGGCCCTTTTTTAAATAAGGTATGAATTTTTCCGCGGTGACGAAACGATTGGGGAGTACTCCAAAAAGGCGAATCACCTCGGATGGCGAGTTTGCTCCGGCTCGTAAATAAAACAGTGCTACGAGGCTGTGCGTCACCCCATAACCGTTGTCGTAGGACAGGACAATCACCGAAAAGGTGGCTTTGGGGCGCAGGTACTGAGCTACCACGGCACCGGTGCTGAGATCTTCGGTGGTGCGCCACGCCCCACGGATGTAGCTGACTAGATCCCTACCTTTGCCGCGTTGGGTTTCGTTGTGGGCGGCGGCGTTGAATGTGATGCGGTCGGTGGGGACTAAGACGGTGGAGATGGCGTCGATAAGCGTGGATTTGCCGGAGCCGGAACCGCCGGTGATTAAAAACCCAGTGCGTGAGACCGGAATATCAACGATGCCGTTGAAGGTGCCCCAGTTAATGAGTTGGATGCGCGACAGGCGCCACTGGCCGGGGTGGATGGTGCTCACTGTTCCTCCTTAGTAAGTAGCGCCTGGAATTCCGCTTTGATGCCAGCAACGGTTTGGGCGTCGAACATGTGGCGCAGCACGGGGGAGACTTCAAAGCGTCCTTCGGTTTCGGTGTCGCTAAGGAGGTTGTAGTCACTGCGGATTCGTTTTAAGGAGGCGTTAAAACGTCGGTTAAACCCAGCTTCGTCGTAGTCTTCGATACGGCGGTACTGCGCGGTGGTTTCGCGTAACTCATCGGCTGTTACAATCACCCGTTCACCAGGTAGTGCCAACCCTAATTGGGTGCGAAGGTACAGCAGAATCACAGTATCAATGAGGGTTAAGGCTTTGGCTCTGAGCACCTTCGGCATGTCGACCCTTTTGTCACTACCAAGGTGTACCGGCACGCCACCGGCAGCCATGCGGGTAAACGCAATACCGGCGTCCTCGTCGACGATGAGGTCGAGGAATAATTCCGATAGCCGCTGCCTGAGTGCGACTTCGTCGCTTAAGATTGTCTGCCATACTTTCCGGTGGTGGGTTGCTTGAACCAGGGGGCCTTGGAGCAATTGCACCAGCGCGCGTCTGGAATCAAAACTCAAAGTGCCGGTATCTGATTCCCACAACAGCCCGGCAGTTGCCACAGCTGCTTTGTCCGTGGAGTTCGCACTCACCTCAGTTCCTTCCTAGTGTCGGGTTCGCGGTGGAATTGCCAACCAGTGATTATTGCTGACATATCACCGTTGTTGGTTGACCACGTTACTTTTTCTTCCCTCCCAAGTGGGGTTCCAGCGGTCATAGCCAGATAGATCAATCCCACAACACTTGCTAGGCCCTGGGTGGAGGGGTAGGCGGTGAGCACCTCGGAAATGGAGACGCTATTGGTTTCTTCCAGCAGGTTATGCACCTGAGACTGTAATTCAGCAAAGTCAATTTCACTGGCTCGTCCTGATTCCAACAGCAAAGGTGTATCAAGTTTTGTTTCCGCCACCTGCGAAGGATCAGCCATAACGTATTCCTCGCCGGGGTTTTTGAGTTTTAATGCGGTGATCGAGCCAATCGGCATCCCGATTCTGGTCAGTGGAGTGGCAAGATGGCTCATCGGGCTCAGTTGTGCGTGTTGCACCGCTTGAACTGCGGTTGCCCGGGTTTCTCGCAGCAGTTCGATCATCCGCCGGTTGTCGGCGAAATCCGGCGTGCGCACGTAATCACGCAACGACCTAGCCAGCGCTGTCATGACATCATGAACCTCTAAACTTGCCGCCTTCATGCTGTGAAATAATGTGCGCAATGTGGTTTTTAGTTCTTCGTCAATGCTTTGCGACGCCTCCCTGCCCACGATGGCGTCGATCCAAGCGTCAATATGTTCCAATTGTTCTTGGTTGAGCAGGAAATCATAGAAGCCTAAGAAATTTTGCCCTGCTTCGGATTCCGCAATGAGGTCAACGCCACGAAATACTTCTTCTGCCACATCGCCTTGTTCGGCATCGGGATCAAGCAACTGCCTGCGCAGTGCGCGATTAATATTCTCGATTTCCCCTCGTATCCGTGCGAAATCGGCAGGGAGGCTGGCAGCTAAATCCAAAATATCGGTTATCCGTTGCTGGATGTGGCAGGTATCCAGTGGCTCAAAGTAGCCTTGTTCGGTGGCGCGGATTAGTGCGGTGAGCTGATCGCGTTGTTGCTGTAACTGAGCCAGCCGACTGGCGGAATCGGGATCGGAATCACGCGCTAACACCTGCACTGCCTGTGTGATCGCTTGGATCCGAGAGGCGGTGACTGTGCTGTGTGGGCTTGACCACCGTTGTGTGGTTTCTAGCGCCGAAAGTGCGGCCGTACTAGGTTCTAGCGTTTCACCTGTTTCACTCGTGCCAGGTTTGCGAATTAACCAGCCAGCATTGACCCAATCATCAATGTAGTGCTGCGGCCCTTTGGGTAGATCGAAGTCTTCAGCGCGCAGCATTTTAATCTCGGCGCCAAACAGCTCATAGATTTCCGCCTGGGATCGCTGGGGTGCGCTAGGTGGAAAATGCTCGGCGATGAAACTGAGAATGATTGGGGCTAAGTTGCTACGAAGCAATGCCATGGTGGCCGACTCGTTTGCTAGCCGACGATGGGTAATAGCGCGCGCAACAATACTCATGTCCTCTATGGTGCCACGCTGACCATGGTTTCCCTTCGGTTGCGACACGACTTATACGGCCGACTTTGGAGCATAATCGCAGCTTATGACCTTTGGAGTGTAGTTAAAAACCTTTTTGTTGACGAGTCAATAAAGATTATGAATTATCGATAGCATGCAATTTGGAATTATGACAATCGGTGACGTCACCCCAGACCCGATCTCAGGAAAGACCCCAACCGAACACGAGCGGATTCTCGCAACCGTAGAAATAGCCAAGAAGGTTGAAGAGGTTGGTTTAGACGTTTTTGCCACCGGCCAGCACCACAACCCACCAGTCGTGGCGCCAGCTAATCCACCAGTGCTGCTAGCTAACCTAGCTGCACAAACCGAAAACCTCGTATTATCTACCTCTACCACCTTAATTACCACCACCGATCCCGTCCGGATCGCAGAGGATTACGCTTACCTGCAGCACTTAGCCGAAGGTCGGATTGACCTCATGATAGGTAGGGGAAACACCGGCCCGGTATACCCATGGTTCGGCAAGGACATCCGCAAGGGGATCCCGTTGGCGGTAGAAAACTACCACCTGCTACGCAAGCTGTGGCGTGAAGATGTAGTGAACTGGAAAGGCGAATTCCGCACCCCATTGCAGTCCTTCACTGCAGAGCCACGCCCACTTGAAGGGGTACCACCTTTCGTCTGGCACGGCTCCATCCGCTCGGCAGAAATCGCAGAACAGGCTGCTTATTACGGTGATGGCTTCTTCCACAACCACATCTTCTGGAATATTGAGCACACCCAATCCATGGTCAACCTGTACCGGAAGCGTTTCGAGCACTACGGACACGGTTCCGCCGATCAGGCTATCGTCGGCCTGGGTGGGCAGGTATTCGCCGCTGAGACCGAGAAAAGGCCAAAGACTTCTTCCGTCCTTATTTCGATAATGCTCCGGTTTATGGGCACGGTCCTTCCTTGGAAGATTTCTCACAGATGACCCCACTGACCGTAGGCACCCCAGAGCAGATCATTGAACGCTACCTAGGCTATGCCGATGCGGTGGGTGACTACCAGCAGCAGCTATTCCTAGTCGATCACGCTGGCCTGCCTCAAGAAGTCGTTCTGGAGCAGATCGAAATCCTGGGCAAGGAAATCGTTCCGGTACTGCGCAAAGAATTTGAGCTGCGTCGCCCCAGCCATGTACCATCTGATCCGCCAAGTCATGCTTCACTTGTGGCAGCAGGGCCAGATTCGCCGCATCTGCTAGTCACCCCTGCTGAGCACAACAGCTAAGGAAAGGTACGTAAAGGTCATGAAACAACTGGTTGTGCTCAACGCAGGTCTCTCCAACCCTTCCAGCACACGACTGCTGTCTGAGCAGCTGGCAGCAGCGGTATCGGCACAAGTATCTAAACGTGGTGAAGGCCTAGAGACACAGATAATCAATATCAACGAGTACACCTCGGATCTGGCAGCGGTGTTCACCACCGGCGTGTATTCGAAACGGCTGCAAGCCACCATGGAACAGATCAGTGCCGCTGATGGCCTCATGGCAGCCACACCGGTGTTCACAGCTAGCTATTCCGGGGTGTTCAAACTCTTCATGGACGTGCTTGATCCCAAGTCTCTTCTGGGGATGCCGGTGCTGATCGAGGCCACCGCAGGCAGCCCGCGGCATTCCTTGGTATTGGAATACGCGATGCGGCCACTATTTGCTTACCTACAAACCAAAGTGGTGCCCACTGGCGTGTTTGCTGCCACCGATGACTTCGGTGCTGATTCCGAACTCAACAACCGGATCGTGCGGGCGGCAACCGAAATGGCGGAATACCTTGTCGATGTCAAAGATGCCGTCAAAGGTTTTGGCCCGGACTACAGCCAGACCAAGCAGCGCAGCTCCAACACCCAAGTGTCCAACAACGTTACTCCTTTTGCCAACCTGTTGAAAGGCCACGACGGTAGCTAAAACTTGTCCACGTTAAGGCGTCGTAAAGCATTATCGGGTTAAGTGTGGGCTAAACTGCCAGAAATGAGCATAGCCCAGCAAATAGCTGAAGAACTGTCCGTCCCTGAGACTCACGTGGCCGCCGCGTTAGCACTCCTTGCTGAAGGTAATACCGTGCCGTTTATCGCACGTTACCGCAAGGAAGCTACCGGCGGCCTTGATGATTCTCAGTTGCGAACCATTGAAGAACGTGCGAGTTATCTCACTGAGTTAAATGATCGTAAAACTGCCATTCTGACAGCGATTGAGGAACAAGGAAAACTCACTGATGAGCTGCGAGCACTCATTTTAGAATGCGAAACCAAAGCACGGTTAGAAGACCTTTACCTCCCTTATAAAAAGCGGCGCAAGACCAAAGCGGACATTGCTCGTGAAGCAGGACTAGAACCGCTTTTGGAGCAACTCATAACCAATCCGAGTGCCGACCCGACCACGCTGGCTGCAGCTTACCTCTGTGCTGGGTTTGAAGAAGAAAAGAAAGCACTAGAAGGAGCGCGAGCGATCCTTGTTGGCCGCTTCGCCCTCGATGCCGATCTGGTTGGCAATGTGCGCGAACACATGTACTCCCACGGCACCATGAAAGCCACAGTCGTGGCCGGAAAAGAGGAAGAAGGGGCGAAATTCAAAGACTATTTTGACTTCGCCGAGCCCTTCGAATCGCTCCCATCACACCGCATCCTCGCCCTGTTACGGGGAGAAGCAGAAGGCATAATCCAACTCAACCTCGATGCTGGCGAGGAAGAAATCTACACCGGCATGATCGCCGAGCATTATGACCTCAACCTCGATTCGCCGTGGCTTGCCGACGCCACCCGGTGGGGCTGGAAAACCAAATTATATGTCTCCTCTGGCTTAGACGTTCGGACCAGGCTGAAAGAAAAAGCCGAAGAAGGTGCCCTTAAAGTATTCGCACGCAACCTACGCGACGTGCTGCTAGCTGCGCCTGCGGGGCAACAAGCCACCCTAGGTTTAGACCCCGGCTACCGCAATGGGGTGAAATGCGCCGTGGTTGATCGCACCGGAAAAGTGCTTGACACCGTTATTATTTACCCGCACCAACCCCAAAACCAATGGAACCAAGCAGTACAGCTACTGGCAGGTCTTTGTGCCAAACACCGGGTGGATCTGCTTGCAATCGGTAACGGAACCGCCTCACGAGAAACCGAAAAACTTGCCGGTGAAGTCGCTGACCTCATAGCTGAAGCTGGTGCCAAGCGGCCCACCCCGGTGATGGTCAGCGAATCTGGGGCTTCGGTTTATTCCGCCTCAAAGCTGGCCGCAAAAGAATTTCCCGACATGGACGTATCGTTACGCGGCGCCGTTTCTATTGCTAGGCGGCTGCAAGACCCCTTGGCGGAGCTGGTCAAGATTGATCCTAAAGCCATTGGTGTGGGGCAATACCAACACGACGTCAATCAATCGGCCTTGGCGAAAACCCTCGATGCAGTGGTGGAAGATGCCGTAAACGCCGTGGGTGTTGACTTAAACACCGCCTCAGTTCCGTTGTTATCGCGGGTGGCAGGAGTCAACAACACGATTGCGGAAAATATTGTGAACTACCGCGATGAGCATGGCGAGTTTTCCTCCCGCGCCGGGCTGAAAAAAGTGCCACGGCTTGGCCCCAAAGCCTTTGAACAGTGTGCCGGTTTCTTGCGGATTAACAATGGCAGCGACCCACTAGACGCCTCGGCAGTGCATCCCGAGGCCTACCCGGTGGTGCGACGGATAGCTGAAAGCACTGGTTATGCGGTAGCAGACCTCATTGGCAATACTTCGGTGTTAACCAAACTACGACCTGCGGATTTTGCTGATGACACCTTTGGTGTGCCCACCGTAACGGATATCCTTAGCGAATTAGATAAACCCGGCCGTGACCCGCGCCCGGAATTCAAAACCGCTACCTTCAAAGAGGGGGTGGATAAGATCACGGATTTGAACCCGGGCATGATCTTAGAAGGCACAGTGACCAACGTTACTGCCTTTGGTGCATTTGTTGATGTCGGTGTCCACCAAGATGGTCTCGTGCATGTGTCCGCGCTAGCCAACCGGTTCGTATCCGACCCCCATGAGGTGGTTCATTCTGGACAGGTGGTTAAAGTGAAGGTTGTTGAAGTGGATGTGCAGCGCAAACGTATTGCACTGAGCATGCGCCTTGACGACGAACCTGGCAGCACCAATGGTGCTAAACCCCGCGGTCAACAGCGGCGCAGCCCGCGAGGCGACACACCGCGGAAGTCATCGAACCGGCGAGGTGGCGGGAATCAAGGTGGTTCCGCTGGAACTGGTGGTGCCATGGCCGATGCGCTTAAACGGGCAGGATTTGGGCGTTAATCCCGGCTTCTGCCTGAGTCACAGCCAGCTAGCTTAACAATACGTCCCCGATGTTTGGTGGAGGGGACTATAGTTCTAAAGTATGAGTAAGATGCTTACTGGCGCTGTCCGCAATGGTTGGATTACCGACCAACATGGGTCGTGGGCTATGGGTTTTGTGCCCTTGGGCTATGGGCTGTGGCTTGCCAAGCCACTGGGTGTGCCGCACCTATTAATGGTGGGGGCGTGGACCTGTGGGTTTTTCTTCTTCGCGGTGGCGGAAAAATGGTTGAAATTCCGCTTCAAAAAACGCTACCAGCCTGCGTTATATACCTATGGCGGCACCGCGGCGATCTTTAGCGCGATCTTAGTGGTGCTGGAACCACAATTATGGTGGTGGGCGCTGGTGTATATTCCACTGATCGCCGTTTCCTTTTTTCAGTCCTGGGCGCGCCGGGAGCGGGAGTTGTCGTCACGGTTGGTGGCCATAGCGGCCGCAACCTTAGTACTGGCAGTGGTGGTCAATATTAATAGTGCACAACCTTGGTTTCAGGGGGGTGTCACCACGCACGCATGGGTGTTAAGCGCACTGTTTGCCGCCTATTTTTCCTCCACTGTTCCTTTTGTAAAGACCCTGATTCGGCAGCGAAACTCTCCTGGGTGGCTGGTTGGCTCAATTGCAACACACGTTTTGTTGGTTATCGTCATGATCGTGCTGGCGGCTAGGCATGTGGTGGGGTGGGCACATGTCGTAGTCTGGGTGCTGTTGCTGATCCGGGCAATTTTGCTGCCGCTGATAGCGAAAAAGCGCGCGAAACCTTGGCGTCCCCGCCAGGTGGGATTGACGGAGATCGGTTTTAGCATTTTGGTGTTTGTTACCTTGCCGTTGTCTTAACCGGTTAATAATGGGGGTTATCAGGTTGGTTGTGTCTGGGCGGTTTAGTTACTGGTGCAGTACTATTTTTAAACTATGTCTGCACCACAGGTCATTACTACGGTTTCTTCGCTTCGTAAGGCATTAGCCGATCACCACGATCGTCCGATTGTGCTGGTCCCCACCATGGGGGCACTACATGCCGGGCATTTAAGCCTGGTGCGTCAGGGGCAACAAATACCTCATGCGGTTATCGTAGTGTCCATTTTCGTTAACCCCCTGCAGTTCGGAGCTGGGGAAGATCTCGATGCTTACCCGCGCACCTGGACCGAGGACGTGGAGAAACTCGCTGCGCATAATGTTGACTTTGTGTTTGCTCCCAGCCCACGAGAGGTCTATCCATTGGGGGCGCGTACCACGGTGCAGCCTGGTCCGGTGGCTGAGTTGTTAGAAGGCGCTGCTAGGCCTGGTCATTTCGCCGGTGTGCTTACGGTGGTTAATAAACTATTTATGATGACCGGGTGCACTCACGCGGTATTTGGTGAGAAGGACTATCAGCAGCTCGTTGTTATCCGGCAGATGGTTGCCGATCTCAATACTCCCGTAACGCTCATTGCGGCTCCCACCGTCCGAGAGGACTCCGGCTTGGCTATGAGCTCGCGTAATACTTACCTTAGTGCCGCGGAAGCCAACAGCGCCGCGGTGCTGTCTCAAGCTTTGGTCGCCGGTGCGCAGCACAGCAACGCCCATCAGATTATTGCCGCTGCCCGCTCGCTTATCGACGCCCACAGCGACATCGAACTTGATTACCTCGTCCTGCGCGCGGCCGATTTATCAGAACCGACAGTGGGCACCTGCCGGTTATTGGTGGCCGCCCGGGTGGGTGGCGTTCGTCTGATTGACAATATTGAAGTCGTGGTAGACAGTATCTAATCCGAGTTGATTAAAAAGTGTGCTTCTCGGCGGGGAACTCGCGGGTGGTCACGGCTTGTTTGTAGGCGCTGGCAGCGTCGATAAGCGCATTACCCACTTCGCCGAAGACCTGCACGAATTTTGGCAACCGTGCGTTAGGGAACATGTGCGCCATATCGTGCCAGACCAACACCTGGGCATCGGTCTGGTTACCAGCTCCAATACCAATGGTAGGTACTGGGCAGCCGCGGGTGATTTCGGCGGCGAGATCAGCGGGAACCATTTCAAACAGCACAAAGTCAGCACCAGCTTCCACTACGGCATCTACATCCGCGCGAACCTGGGCGGCGGAATCACCGCGGCCTTGCACCTTAAAACCGCCGAGGCCGTCGACAGATTGGGGGGTGAAACCGACATGTGCACAAACAGCGAGGCCAGCTTGTTTCAGCGCTGTGATCCGAGAAGCCATACGCACCCCGCCTTCCAGCTTGACCATGTGTGCGCCACTGCGGTGCAGCAAATCAGTTGCACAACGAACTGCTTGTTCATCGGAGGCTTCATAGGTGCCGAAGGGGAGATCAACAATGACGAGGGCATTACCCGCGCCGCGTACTACGCCTGCGGCAAGGTAGGCCATTTCATCAAGGCTGACCCTGGTGGTGGAGTTATAGCCAAACACGACGTTTGCTGCCGAATCGCCCACCAGTAAGCACTCGATACCTGCAGCGGCGAATGCGGTAGCAGATGCATAATCGTAAGCGGTGAGCATCGCCCACGGCCGCTGGCCTTTCAGCTCTTTGAGGGTAGAGACCCTCACCTGTTTAGTAGGGACGAGGTAACCTTGGGGGGAATCAGCCATGATAGTACGTGCACATCCTTGTCATTTATGTTTAACGAAGTTATACCGCAAGCAGTGTAATGCTGCAATTAGTTAAGAAGGGAAAGTAGCAAACACGGTTGCTTATGGCGTGATAAACAGCGTGAGTTTTATAACGGTGTCGTTACAAATGATCGTTACCCCATCTGGGTATCCTGCTAGCAGGAACGAGGTTATAAGGAAATGTTGAGCTGTGAGACATAAGCTGCAGGTGGGGATGGGGTTTGCCCTGAGTAAGTATTAGCACGTTCTGCTAAAGGATGTGGATTGGTAACTTTCTCACGAAACAAACATATTGATACTGTGAAACTTTAGATATACTTCATTTTATTAGGGAGTGATTATGGATAAATCCGCTGGCGCAACGAACATGGGTGCAGACCGGTACGCCTACGTGCACGTTTGGATAGGTTCAATACCTAGTAAAGAGGCCCTCTGGGATTATTTGGAACAAGACGCCGTACCAGAAGGAACCTACAGCAAATTTATGAACGATATCGGCGAAGCTGCGCGTTACGACGACGACATTCTTGTTTTCGGCGGCTGCATGTGTGAACAGTCGCATCCAGTAGCTGAGCTTTTCGACGACACCATCGTCGATGCCGTAGATCATCCCGCATTATTGCGCCGGTGTGAGCAGTTGGGAGTAAACCTAGCCAATGCGTTTATCTGCTACCAAGATCCGGATTTGAATCCACCGGAAAGAGATTATTTAGGACTGCGCTATATGGGCCAGTTCAAAATGCAGCGCATACCCAAAACGCGCCAATACTAACCGTAATAATCACTCGGTTGGGCTATAAGTTCTGTCCTGCGCCGGAGGCTTTTAGCTCAAGTTGAGCAACCGGGCTGTTCTATGTCATAATGACGCGGTTGTCTGGTTTTGCCAGCCTTCATGAAATTGTTGTGGATATGAACCAGCCGAGCCTGTGCCATTGTGATAGTGCCGCTAGGGTCCTCTTTCCTAAAAGTAGAAGGATTATGTTCAATGCAGATTCTTGATAAGGTCGATGCCGCGTCATTGCGGGACGATATTCCAAACTTCCGCCCCGGCGATACTGTTGATGTACACGTAAAGGTTATCGAGGGTTCCAAGTCTCGTATCCAGGTGTTCAAGGGTGTCGTTATTCGCCGTCAAAACGGTGGCATCCGGGAAACCTTCACCGTTCGTAAGATTTCCTTCGGTATTGGCGTTGAGCGTACCTTCCCAGTGCACTCACCAAACATCGAAAAGATCGAGGTTGTCACTCGCGGTGCTGTGCGTCGTGCGAAGCTTTACTACCTACGTGAACTACGCGGTAAGGCTGCCAAAATCAAGGAAAAGCGCTAATACAGCTCATAGAAAAACAGCGCGAATTTTCACCCCACCACAGATGTTAGTGCTACATCACGGTGGGGTTTTCCTTATCTCTTGAGTTTTAGCGAGTGCTGATAGCCAGTTAGCCGTGGCAGCGGGGCGTTATAGCTGCACCACAGCAGCCAATCACCATTGTTAAGCGTTAAAACACAGCCTTAGCAACTAAGATCTATCAAGGATTATGAACGACAACCTTGGTCACACCTTCAGTTCGATTAGCCGGAACCGGAAGCTGATTGTTAGAACCCAGCTTTCGGTGCACCGTCCCTTTGCTGCTGCCCCTTTGTTGGAATTTTTCGCTCAGCGCGCTATTGACGGAATGGAAGTGGTAGATGTTGAAAATAAGCGTTATTGCCGGAGCGTGGACTTGCCCAATGGGGCGGTGGATATAACCCTTACCAACCACGGCCCGATTCCGGTCAATATCGAGTTAGCAGCAAGACAAGACCTACAGCCAGCTCTAGAAATAGTACGTGGGTTGTTGGATTTGAACGTCGATCCTACAGAAATGACCGCACACCTTACCGCAGTAACGGCATTACGTCCCAGCCTAGCGGCCGGACCGGGGATCCGGGTGCCAGGGGACAGCTAGTGGTGAAGAAATGATTATTCGTGCGCTGATCGGCCAGTAAATCTCAGTTCATGCTGCTACCGGGCATCTTAACCGGTTAGTGGCCCAAGCGGGTGCGCCGTATGATTCCAGTTTTGTAGGTATCTCCCGTTGTTTTCCGTCACCAGCGGCCATTGTCACTGCTATTGGTGACCCAGATTCGCTTAGTCCTGACAGAGTGCTGAGGCTACCGCGAAGTACCACTCGGGCAGTCCATACCATCATGACAGCCTGTGCAGAAGGCGCGCTGAGGTTAAACGTAGCTCGGGATCCCACGGACCTTTATCACACGTTGGTATCACTACCTCGGATTCGTACTTGGACTGCGCGCTATTTCATGATGCGGTTCTTCAATCATCCTGACCTATGGCCTAAAGGTGATGTCGCTTTGATTGCGGGTGCTCAAAGGTTGAAAATTTTGCCGCAAACCTTGAGTAAGACTCAAGCGCATCGACAGCTGGAAGAAATTGCACAACAATGGTCACCATGGCGTTCGTATGCGGCTATGCACCTTTGGAGGAGTGCTTCATAATGTACTACGACACTTTTGATACCCCAGATGGGCGGTTCACAGCGATTGTCTCAGATAACGCAGTAATCGCTGCTGGCTGGACAGATGATCTCGCTGATTTGCTTTCACGAGTACTTGCTGTGAAAGAAGCCACCCAGCTAACTTTTGCTCCCGAGGAAGTGGCTTTTGCCAAAAACGCGGTCGATGCCTACTATGCTGGCGACCTAGCAGCTGTTAGCACGGTAGGTGTAAGACAGAATGCCTCGCCTTTTAAAGCACAAGTATGGCAGCAGCTTCGTAAGATCACGCCGGGGCAAACCGTGACCTACAGTGAGCTAGCGCAGCGGGCTGGGAACCCTAACGCAGTACGCGCCGCGGCCAGTGCTTGTGCCACTAACTCCGTGGCCCTTTTTGTACCCTGCCATCGGGTTGTTGCAAAAGACGGCAGCTTAGCCGGATTTTTATATGGTTTGGATATAAAGAAGCGGTTATTGGAGCATGAACAAGCACACTGAGAGCATTCTCAAGTGAGTTTGTCTCCACCCACCGCTAGCCTTTTTCAAACCACTGCAGCCGGTAGGATGTCAGGTAGCGTTCGTCGTAAAGCTTTCGGCGGAACAGTGCCGGGGGTGGTAGGGAAGAGCGAAGTGGAAAACCCTACGGCCTGACCGAAGTCGTGGTGCTCTCATGATTGCGCGGAGCCTACCATGCATTATCTTTAGGTGTTATCACCTGAGGAACGCGAGCATTATTGGCAATGCAAGTGACGTCAGTAATGTAACGATTTATGCCATGAAGAATAGATTTTCCCCTTTCTGCTGCTATGCTCATAGTTTGTGACTGATCAGGAGAACAATGAAACAGTGCGGGATTCTATAACAGCCAAAGCCACGCGGGCGAACAAAAAAGCAGAGGCCAAGCGGGAAAAGAAACAGATGCCTTGGTATGTTGAGATTCCTGTGGTGGTCGTTCTCACCATGATTTTCATGGTTGTGCTGCAAACCTTCGTCGGTAGGATTTACATGATCCCTAGTCAATCCATGGAACCAACTTTGCATGGTTGCGCAGGCTGCGTCGGCGACAGAATTTTTGTCCAGAAGATTACCTATAATTTCGGTGAGCCCAAACCTGGCGACGTAGTAGTTTTCGAAGGCACCGAGTCATGGAATACTGGCTTCGTCACCCAGCGCTCAAGTAACCCTGTGGTGCGCGGAATTCAAAACGTCGGGTCCATTGTCGGATTGGTGCCGCCTGATGAAAATAATCTGGTCAAGCGAGTAATCGCCACAGGTGGACAGACCATTCAATGCCATAAAGACGACCCCGGCATCATGGTCAATGGCAAAAAGGTAGATGATTCCTTTACCCTGCAACCAACGCAGTACCCCATTAATCCAGAAACTGGCTCCCAAGCCTGCGGTGGCGATTACTTCGGGCCAATCACTGTTCCCGAGGGGAACTTGTTTGTTATGGGCGATAACCGTACTAACTCTGCCGACTCCCGTTATCACATTGGGGATGACTACCAAGGCACCATTCCTGTGGAAAACGTCAAAGGCAAAGTGGCGGCCATTCTGTTCCCCTTTGGTAGAACCGGAACTGTTGACGATCCAGATATTCAACAGTAACCAGGGTTTTCCCTTAGGAATTAGCACGCGAAGTATGCGTACACTGAAGTATCTCCGCACTTTTGAAGTGGCGCTAGACAAGGCGGGCTGTGGGCCAGTGGCAGGAGTCGACGAAGCTGGCCGCGGCGCCTGTGCTGGGCCGATAACCATTGCCGCCTGCTGCCTTCCCGCGCAACCTATCGCAGCATTAGCGCAGCTAACAGACTCCAAGAAACTCTGCGCACGACTACGTGCGCAGTTATTCCCGCTGATTAAACACCATGCTCTAACGTGGTCAATTGTTCATATTGATGCCGAAGAAATCGATCGCCGTGGCATACAAAACGCCAATATTGATGGCATGCGTAAAGCAGTCGCCCAACTATCGCACCCACCAGGTTATGTGCTTACCGATGCCCTTCCAGTTCCTGGCTTAGCCGTTCCCTCACTGCCGATCATTGGCGGTGATAGTGCCGCGCGCTGCGTAGCGGCAGCGTCAGTGCTGGCAAAACACTCCCGCGATCAGCTCATGGCAGAACTTGATAGGACTTATCCCCAGTATGGTTTTGCCAAGCACAAAGGGTACGGCACACAAGTCCACATGGAAGCGGTGCGCCGTTACGGTGCTAGCCCTGTTCATCGCTATAGTTATGCAAATGTGGTCAAAGCCCACGCCACGTGGCAGCTAACAAACTCATCCTGAGTCGCTATAGCTTTGGCCTTAAGAAAATGACCGTGATAAAAATCGTGAACACCCCACACTGTAGGAGGAACACCGGTGAGCGCTGAGGAACTCGAAAACTATGAAGCAGATGTAGAGCTGTCTTTATACCGAGAGTACCGCGATGTTGTCAGCCAGTTTTCTTACGTCGTGGAAACAGAGCGGAGATTCTACCTTGCCAACGCTGTCGAACTAATACCACATACCCAAGGCAGCGATGTCTACTACGAGATCAGGATGTCAGACGCTTGGGTATGGGATATGTACCGTTCGGCACGGTTTGTTCGGTACGTTCGGGTCATCACCTACAAGGATGTGAATATCGAAGAACTCGATCGCCCGGATTTTGTGATACCAGAGTAAAATGGATGGGGTAAAAAACCATTTTTTAAAACAAAACCCCAGGTCACCATAAGTGTAGAACAAAAGTTATCCACAGGTCCGTTTTTCTTCTTTTTGCTCTAGACAGAGCAAAAAACACAGTGCAAAGTAAGAGTCATAACACTCCTACACGCACTTTCCGACGGCACCTGTGGATAACTTATTTTCTAGGTGTTGCCGGAAAAGAAAGACGAGCAACCCAATGGAAAAATCCTCCACTAATCTCAGACCACCGCGCACCAAGCACAACAACCGCAGCCTTGCCCGCTGGGGAGAAGCCACCGCGGCGGAATACCTGACAACCAAGGGCTATCAGATCCTAGCGAAGAATGTATGGTTCCCAGTTGGCGAACTTGACCTTATCGCCCGTAACCCACGCGGTGAGATTATCTTTGTCGAAGTCAAAACCCGCACCAGTACCGATTTCGGCGCAACCGAGGCAGTTACTCATTTCAAACTCCATAAACTTAGGAAAGCCGCCTACCGCTGGCTGCAAGACCAGCCCTACGCAACAGTGCGTTTCGACGTCATTAGCATAGTCGCAACCCAAAAAGACACGACTCTGACCTGGCATAAGGGGGTCGATGATGGCGCTTGCTAAAACCCTCTCGGTGGCCTTTTATGGCGTCGATGCCCACATTATTGAAGTAGAAGCCAATATTGGTCCCGGTCTCCCCGGAACCTACATAGTGGGAATGGCTACCACCGGAGTGACCCAGTCCCGCGATCGGATAAAAACGGCTGCCCAAAACTTAAAACTGGGCTGGCCGAAATCTAAAGTGATAGTCAGCCTATCGCCCGGTGATCTCCGTAAAACAGGCTCCCACCTCGATGCCGCCATCGTGACATCCATAATTGCGGCAATGCACAATAACACAGCAGAAAAACACCGACTAGCTACCACCTTGATTATTGGCGAACTTGGATTAGATGGCAGCATTCGCGCAGTACCTGGGGTATTGCCCGCCCTGCTGGCCGCAGCACAAGCCAATATTCGCACCGTCATCATTCCTAGAGCAAACGCCGCTGAAGCTGCCATCGCCCCAACCGAAGCGGTACTAATGGCAGATAACCTCGCCGACGTTGTGTCCTGGGCCGCCGGAAACCTACAGCTAGAAAGCATAAAACCCCAGCTGGTGGCGTCGAAAAGCGGCACTACTGATCTCGACATGAACCAGATCGCAGGCCAGACGGAAGCAAAATTCGCGGCTGAAGTAGCAGCAGCCGGGGGCCATAACATGTTCCTCATCGGCCCACCAGGTTCGGGAAAATCCATGCTAGCACGCAGATTCCCCACAATAATGCCCCCGCTAGACCACCAAGCCCAAATCGAATCCACGGTCGTGCATTCCATAGCGGGGCTGTTAAATCGCGATGTCATCACCACACCCCAAGTCATCAGTCCCCATCACAGCGTAAGCAAAGCAGCGCTCATCGGCGGCGGCGCGGGGCTGCCGAAACCAGGGGCAGTGAGTCTAGCGCACAACGGGATATTATTCCTCGATGAAGCATCTGAAATACCCGCACGAACACTCGACAGCCTCCGCGGCCCCTTAGAACAAGGAGTGGTCAGACTACAGCGCGCTGACCGCAGTGTGAGTTTTCCAGCACGATTCCAACTGATACTTGCGGCCAACCCCTGTCGCTGTGCCGCGGAATTACCAGCTGATTGCCGCTGCTCTTCCACGGTGCGCGCACAATATCTGCATAATATTTCCGGCCCGCTTAAAGACCGAATTGATATTTTCACCCGCACCTTCTCTAAAGGTCCACTCCATTGTGATGAAAACTCCGATACCTCAGCCACAATCGCACACCGGGTGGCTACCGCTAGGGATAGAGCTTCACGACGCTGGCAGCGCGCCGGGTATGAGGTTCGCACTAACGCTGCCATGAGGTCGTCTGTGCTACGGCGGGATTATCCTGCCGATGAGGTGGGAATGACCATGTTAGAAAGCTATCTCGGCTTAGGAAAATTAACCCAGCGCGGCGTGGACAGAACCTTAAAACTGGCGTGGACGTTGGCAGATTTAGCCGGAATCGATCGCCCTGGTCTCGAACAAGTAGCAGTAGCTATGGATCTACGTGAGGAGGCCGAGTGATGAATTACACTGACTTGGCTAGAACTAAAGCCTGGGCATACCTTTCTCGCGTTGTCGAAGGCCCCAGCCGTAGCCTTAATGAACTTCTCCAGCAAGGGCGAGATCCAGAAGCGATTGCCCAAGCAATTAAAAAGCGGGAATCCTGGTTAGGTCCACTGTTGGCGGAAACGGAAAGCCGATACAACTGGGATCGTGCCGAGCAGGATTTGGCGATCATTTCTCAGCTGGGTGGGCGATTGATTAGCCCCGATGACCAGGAATGGCCCACCGAAACATTCGCTACAGCGTTTGGTTTCGCTGCCAGTGGTCGCAGCGATCAGGCGCGCAGCTACCAGGCTGATGCCATAGCTCCCCACACCTTGTGGGTTCGGGGAGCGCCATTGCGGCCATTGTGTGCGCAGTCAGTGTCCGTGGTTGGTACCCGAGCCGCATCGCAGTACGGCACTCAGGCCACCCGCTTGATTGTTGGGGGTCTGGTTGATTGCGGGTGGACGGTGATCTCTGGTGGTGCTTTGGGGATTGACACGGTTGTCCACACTGAAGCTTTAAATAGGAATGGGTGTACCATAGCGGTGTTGGCCTGCGGTTTGGACCGGCATTACCCAGCGCGTAACACAGCAATGTTTAAGGCTATGGCCAGCCGAAATAATGGGGCAGTGGTTACGGAGTATCCGCCGGGGGTCGCGCCGCAACGGCATCGATTCTTGACTCGGAATCGGTTGGTAGCTGCATTGAGTTTAGGCACGGTGGTGACTGAAGCGGCGTGGCGTTCAGGTGCACTCAATACGCTCAGTTGGGCAGCTGCTTTTGGCCGAGTGACTATGGCGGTTCCTGGCCCAATCACAACTCCCGGTTCCTTAGGCTGCCATGAACGGATTCGGCGTGGTGAAGCAGAAATGGTGTGCTCAGCTGATGAGGTGCGCGAATTGGTTTCTAAAATCGGTGAGGTCGATGTTGGTGGCCAGTATGAATTTGCGTTCGCGGCCAATGAGGTTCAGAAACTGTCGCGTAATGAATTACGAGTTTTTGACGCATTGGATGCGGCAACCGCGATAAGCGCAGAGACGGTCGCCCAGGAAGCCGGATTGACAGTCAAGCTTACTGTCCATCTTTTGGTGGAGCTGGTTCAGCGTGGTTTGGTGCTGCGGCAGGGTGGTGGTTGGATGCGTGCTTAGAATTTTGCCGAGTCTGAACTGGTATTTTCTAAAAATTTTTAGAAAAAGGTTGCACACAGCCCACACCCCTACTAAGGTGGGGTAGGCAAACCTAAGTTGGTTCGGTGTGGAGTTCAGGGCTGGTTCTTCACAATCGCATCGCAAGCCTTCATAGTGGTTTTGCGCCGAGTTATACGGCAAGAAATCACCACAGGCTGCTAGGGTTATGCACTATGGGTGAGTCAGAAACGAAAGCGAAGCAATCTACCACAATTGCTTCGCTTTCGTCTTCCTCCGATCAATCTGGGCAATCACCAGCAAGCTCGCAATTACAAGAGGCGGTGGAAGACTTTGCCGAGCATTTACAACTGGTAGTGGGCAGATCGCCTGCAACAGTGAAGGGCTACCGCAGCGACCTATTGGACTTTTGCCAAGGAGCTGAAAGCTTCCAAGATTTCACGCTGGTTAATCTGCGCGCGTGGTTGGGGCAGGCCGTTGAGCAAGGCAAAACCCGGGCAACCATTGCCCGCAGAAGCGCTGCCGCGCGGACTTTTAGTTCGTGGTGTGTGCGCCAAGGCTATTTAGAATCCGATGTGGCAGCACGATTGGTTACCCCGAAACCGGCACGAAAACTTCCCACGGTCGTGGCACCAGCTCAAGTGGAACCGCTGATTGCGGCAGCACCAGCTACTAATGAGCCGGAATATCTTCGTGATGTGGCCATGATGGAACTGCTGTATGCCACGGGCATTCGGGTATCTGAGCTGTGTGGGATTGACTTAGGAGACCTTGATCGCAGCCGCCAAGTGGTCACCGTTACAGGAAAAGGAAATAAACAACGGGTGGTTCCGTTCGGTGGGCCAGCCAAGCAAGCCATTGATCGGTGGCTTGAGGCTGGGCGCAGCGAATTAGTGCGAGCCGATAAGACTACCAATGCACTGTTTTTGGGAGCCCGTGGTGGCAGAATCGATCCTAGGATGGTGCGGAAGGTGGTCGCGCGGGCAGGGGATTACATTGGCATTGATAAGCTGGGGCCGCATTCATTGCGGCACTCTGCTGCTACCCACATGCTCGATGGTGGAGCGGATTTGCGGGTGGTGCAAGAGCTATTGGGACACTCATCTTTGCAAACCACGCAGATATATACCCATGTCAGTACGGAACGCCTCCGCAAGGTCTATCAGCAAGCGCATCCCCGCGCCTGAAGCCTAACCGCCAGCTGGTTACTGCGTCGGAGTTGTTGTCAGACTTACCGCGCTAGATGCGTCGAAAAGTGCGGTTATTGCAGTGGTTTGAGTCTAATGACCGGTTTGGGCAAAAGTGACAGGGGATTGATGTAATCATCTGCACCGTATTTGGCGCCCCAGTGTAGGCCTGGCTCATGTGGTTTAGTAGGAGCCAGCGTGCCAATTTTGTCTCCTGCTGCCACCGCGTCACCTTGGTTGACGGTGGCAAAAACTGGCTGGTAGGTGGTGCGTAGTCCGGCTTCATGCTCAATGGAGACCACTGGCACACCTGCAATGGTGCCCACGTACAGTACTGTGCCAGGGCCTGCTGCAAAAATCGGATCGCCCATCGTCGCGTTAAGATCCACCCCGCGGTGTCCTGGTAGCCAGTTTTTCTCAGGCTTGGCAAAACCTTTTAATACCTGTCCCGGGCTAGCCGTTTTGGTTACTGGGCCGACGAACCCGCTTGGGGGAGCCGGAGCAGTTGGTTCTGGCGGGGTTGGGTCGGCTGATTCGGTTGGAGTTGGGGTTTCAGGCGCTAATGCATCAAGGACTGCGGCGTCAAGGGCCGGCGCATCAACAGCTGGGGCAGCTACCGCCGGTGTAGCGGTTAATAACAGTGCCACTAGGAGGTTGAGTAGCAACCGCCACGACCTACGATGCGGAACGCCGGTGGCAGTAGTGATCAAATAAGTAGTCATAGTTTTAGTTTCACAGGCGGTATTTTCATCGTGGCGGTGAGAAAAATAGCCTGTGGAATTCGTTGCTGGTGGGGGCTTTGTGGCTGATGGGGGAATACCTGTGGATAACTTTTTGTACGTAGATCGCGGTAGGCTCAAGGCTGGGTCGAGTTGTGGTGGAAATATTCCTTAAGTCCAGCTGCGCTGTGTTTGCCATGAGGGGCAACTAGCAGCTAAGATGTCACGTCGGCAGTATGCCAGATAGTAGTTTTTATGCTACTTGCTGGAACTGACTACGCGCAGTCACGAACCAACAAGACGTTTTTCGCCTTGAAGGTGCCGAAAACCTCCAACGTGGTCCATGCTTCTTGCTTTAAAGTTGCTCATGGTGTTGCAGGCGGTGTTGATTGCCAGGGCGCAAGGGAAAACCTGCGCATGAAGAACCAAAAACATCTACATGAGAAAGGAAGCACCATGGCTGTTGTAACCATGCGCGAGCTTCTCGATTCTGGTGTCCACTTCGGTCACCAGACCCGTCGTTGGAATCCTAAGATGCGTCGCTTCATCTTCACTGAGCGTAACGGCATCTACATCATTGATCTCCAGCAGACTCTGGTCTACATTGACGAAGCATATGAGTTTGTCAAAGAGACCGTTGCACATGGCGGTACCATCCTGTACGTAGGTACCAAAAAGCAAGCTCAGGAACCAATTAAGGTTGAAGCTGAGCGCGTTGGTATGCCATTTGTTAACCACCGCTGGTTGGGTGGTATGCTCACCAACTTCCAGACTGTTTCCAAGCGACTGCACCGCATGAAAGAACTGCAGGCTATGGAAGCTGCCGAGAACGGCTACGAGGGTCGCACCAAGAAGGAAGTTCTTATGCTGACCCGTGAACGCACCAAGTTGGAGCGTGTCCTAGGCGGCATCGCCGAAATGAGCAAAGTTCCTTCCGCATTGTGGGTTGTAGATACCAATAAAGAACACATTGCTGTTTCCGAGGCACACAAACTCAACATCCCAGTTGTGGCCATCCTTGACACCAACTGTGATCCTGACACCGTCAATTACCCAGTCCCTGGCAACGATGACGCTATTCGTTCCATTGCTGTGTTGACTCGGGTTATTTCTTCCGCCGTGATTGAAGGCAAGAAGGCACGTGAAGAGCGCGCCCTAGCCGCAGCCAAGGAAGCTGCTGGTGAGGTTAACCGCGAGGAAACCGTCGAGGTTGCTGCCAAGGTTGAGGCACCAACTGAGGTTGCTGCGAAGGTAGAGGCACCTGCTGAGGTTGTTGAGGAATCCGAGGCTGCTGAAAAAACCGCCGAATAATTTCGGTACGATTGTTTGAGATCATCACCCCTGGATAGTTTGGATTATAATTTCACCGGCTTATTACCAGGGGTTTTCGGCCGTTAGGCATAGCTAGTAGCTATAACTACCCTTGCTTCACACAATGACCAAAAATGCTGTGAAGCACCCTACTTTGAGGAAGGATCGCCCATATAATGGCGAATTACACTGCTGCAGATGTAAAGAAGCTCCGCGAACTCACCGGTTCCGGCATGATCGACTGCAAGAAGGCTCTAGAAGAAACCAATGGCGACTTCGATAAGGCTGTAGAAATCCTGCGTATCAAGGGCGCTAAGGACGTCGGTAAGCGTGCTGAGCGCAACGCGCTGGAAGGCCTCATTGCTGTTTCCGGCAGCACCATGGTCGAAGTCAACGCAGAGACCGACTTCGTGGCTAAAAACGCAGAGTTCAAGGAATTTGCACAGAAGGTTGCCGATGCCGCCGCCGCTGTAAAGGCAAATTCTCCTGAAGAACTGGCCGCTGTTGAGGTTGATGGAAAGCCAGCCGCTGAGGCTATCTTGGAGCTGTCTGCCAAGATCGGTGAGAAGCTCGAACTGCGTCGCGCCACCACCGTAGAGGGGGAGAACATTTCTGTGTATCTCCACCAGCGTTCCGCTGATCTGCCACCTGCTGTAGGCGTTATCGTGGCTTATACCGGTTCCGGCGACGAGGCCAAGGCAGCTGCACACCAGGCAGCTATGCAGGTTGCAGCGCTAAAGGCACAGTACCTCACCCGGGAAGATGTTCCAGCTGAGGTTGTAGAAAAAGAACGCTCCATCGCGGAGGAAATCACTCGCCAGGAAGGCAAGCCAGAGGCTGCCATCGCTAAGATTGTGGAAGGTCGCCTCGGCGGTTTCTACAAAGACGTTGTTTTGTTGGAGCAGCCTTCCGTTGCTGAATCCAAGAAGACCGTAAAGCAAATCATGGATGAAGCAGGTGTGACCTTGACCGGTTTCGCTCGCTACGAAGTGGGCCAGCACTAAGCTTTTCGACGCTTTTTCGCACCGACCACCCCCCTGCTGGTTTCGGCAGTGGGGTGGTTTTTATATGAGCTTAAACCCAACTTGTGGTAGCAGCATATGCTGCCTAGTAGGGCGTGGTGGGTTGGGGCAGGTAGGTGCCATCTTTTGAATTAGAACATCCAAAAGGAGGCTGAGGCTCGGCAGACAGCAGCTCAGTCTGAGAAGTATTCAGATCAGTTTAGATACGTAATTGATGATACGTCGATAAGGGTTGATATGGACAATAAGTACGGTATCGCATTTCCTCCTGAGTATTCTTGGTTAAAAGATAAACAAATCTTTGGTGAAAAGCCGTTTTCACAGATGGAGCCATGGTATCTCTTACCAGAAGCGGAACACTATTGGATTAATGAAGTGTGGGATAGTAATGAAAGGTTATTAGTTTTTGTTCGACATCAAGGCTCTGATCTATTAGCATGTCTGCGACTAAATCCTGTGCAGGGTGCCTTTGATGGAGTTTATGTAGTGCAAGGCTGGACTCCAAATGGATTTGATATTGCTGATCAATATGAATCAATTTGGGAGTGGATGAAGTCCGTTATAGATGATATTAGGGAGTGGGCAGAAGCTGCTCAATAGTTCAGAGGCACATAGTAGTGACAAGGTTCGCAAACGATAAGGAACACGCTTGTCATAGCTATTGACTTACCGTGTTAGTGCCCCCATCATTTCGTAGTGGGTTTTCTCATCAGGGATATTTGTGCGGTTTTGGGGGGTATGGTGGGCATGCTGTAGCACAGGGGCATGCAGGGCGCTCCTTCTGAAGCTGATTTTCGTCGAAAAAAGAGTGATGCCCCTATGCTGTGACAAGTGGTTTGAAGAAGTTTTTCGTAGGTTCTCTTCAGCTGGGGTTGTGGGTGCGCAGCAGCTTTGATAGTTCTTCCGCTATGGCAGGATGGATAGTTTTTGGTGCGCTGGTCGTGGGTGTAGACTTACTAAGGCGATGCGGTGCAATAGTTGTGTCGGCGCGTCGATCCCCGCCTTGGAATTGGCGGCTAGGGGGAGCAACTCTCCATAGCTGTGCAAGCGCAGCCTGTGATCGGACTCGTTCGGGTGCCCACTAATTGAGGGTAACTTTAAAACTAGCGTCCACGATTTGCGGACAACTCTGGGATACCTCAATGGTCGTATGCCTATAGCAGGCATGCGACAAAAACTGACACAGACCAAGTTAACATCCGACCACGATAAGTACCCGACTACAAAAACCCACAACCTAAACACTGCCTTGACGATCTGAACGCAAGGCCGCTTTGTCAAAAACTCGTTCTCCATCTCTACAGCGACTCGGTTGGCTAGGTCCTGTGGGTTCTGAGATATTGCACCCATGGGTGCGGGGAATCGAAAAACAACAGAAAGGCTGGGCTGCTGTCGTTATTGGGGTGGCTTATCTCCTGGTGAAGCCTAATGTGAGTGCCATGTCAGCGGCGGAATGACTGATGCATTCCCAAGGAACGCGGAAAACTCTAAGATACGAGACAGCAGCATTCAGGGGACGCTTAATCCGATAACCCAGCTAGGCATTGATTGATTGCTCAGGGTAGAATCTAGTGCCGAAGATTCATAAGATCTTTCCCTACCCATTTTTCTGGTAATGGGGGTTTAAGGATAATTCAACGATCGTGAACTGCGGCAGGTGCATAAACATGGCAACCGAGCAGCCACATAACAGAAAGGGAGCCTGAGGAGATTATGGCCGAACAAGCTGCCAAGCGCACTGGATATAAACGAGTGATGTTAAAGCTTGGAGGTGAAATGTTCGGCGGCGGTTCCGTTGGCATTGATCCTGATGTGGTTGCTGGTGTGGCACGGCAAATTGCGAGCGTGGCCAGCGATGGGGTAGAAGTAGCAGTGGTTATCGGCGGTGGTAACTTCTTCCGCGGGGCACAACTGCAGCAACGCGGCCTGGATCGGAAGCGTTCTGACTACATGGGCATGCTAGGTACCGTTATGAACTGCCTAGCATTACAGGACTTCTTAGAACGAGAAGGCATCGACTGCCGGGTACAGACCGCCATCACCATGGCTCAGGTAGCAGAACCTTATCTACCCTTGCGGGCTAAGCGGCATCTGGAAAAAGGTCGGGTGGTAATCTTCGGCGCAGGCATGGGCATGCCTTATTTCTCTACCGACACCACCGCCGCCCAGCGCGCGTTGGAAATTGACTGCGAAGTCCTGCTGATGGCTAAAGCGGTTGACGGTGTTTATTCTGATGATCCCCGCACCAACCCCGATGCGGAACTCTTCCATGACATCACTCCGTGGGAAGTGATCGAGCGTGGGTTGAAAGTCGCCGATGCTACCGCCTTTTCGCTGTGTATGGATAATGACATGCCGATTTTGGTTTTCAACCTGCTGGAAGAAGGCAATATCGCCCGGGCGGTTTCTGGCGAACAAATTGGCACCTTGGTGCGCTTGCAGTAAAAACCTTGCGGTTTTACTGTTGCCGTGCCCTTAGGCTGATAGCCTAGACTAGCCTAGATGATTGAGTCGTTTTTAGACTTCAACAAAGAAAAGTAAAGGAATGAGCACCGTGATCGATGACATTTTGCTTGAGTGCGAAGAGCACATGAATACCTCCGTTGACCGCACCCGTGAGGAAATGGTCAATATCCGTACTGGCCGCGCGAACCCGGCAATGTTTAACGGTGTGGTCGTGGATTATTATGGTGTCCCCACCCCCGTTAATCAGATCTCTACAGTCTCAGTGCCTGAAGCACGAATGCTTTTGATTAAGCCTTATGAGATGAGCATGATGGGCGAGATTGAAAACGCCATTCGCAACTCAGATCTTGGGGTAAACCCCACCAATGACGGCCAAGTACTCAGAGTTACCATTCCGCAGCTCACCGAAGAGCGCCGTCGTGACCTCGTTAAGGTGGCAAAGGCTAAAGGCGAAGATGGCAAGATTGCCATTAGAAATGTGCGTCGTAAAGGCATGGATCAGCTGAAGAAAATTCAAAAAGACGGCGATGCCGGCGAAGATGAAGTACAGGCAGCGGAAAAAGAACTAGATAAGGTCACCCAGCGTTATGTTGCGCAGGTTGATGAACTGGTAGGCAAAAAGGAAGCAGAGTTGATGGAGGTCTAGTTTTAACTAGTCTTCCTGTGTCGCTTTGCTGAAAAACCTCCGCGTCACAGTGGTGGAAATAGTAGTCCCACTATTTTGGTAAGGATTCCAAACCCCAAGGAAGCGACAGCACCCCTTGGGGTTTATCAAGTAGTAGAAAGCTAGACCTTAAATCGCCATGAACAACGCGCCTCACCTACCCAAACCTAAAAACTCTGCCGGACGAGATCTAAAGCTCGCAATCCCAGTGGGCATTGTGCTGTTTTTAGTGGTATTGCTTGCGATTTTTATCGTTCCTTTTGGGTGGTATCCGCTTGTTGCCCTTGCCTTGTTCCTAGGCCAATGGGAGGTGACCTCTCGGCTGCAAGAAAAAGGTTATATAGTGCAACGCTGGTGGTTGTTGTTCGGTGGCCAGCTCATGATCTGGCTATCGTGGCCGTTTGGTACCACGGGCCTAGTATCGGGTTTTGTAGCTGCTGTGTTGCTGTTGATGTTTTCACGGTTGTTCCATCAAGGGCGTCACGCGGCACCTAAAAATTACCTCCGGGATACCGCAATCGGCGTTTTTGTACTGACCTGGATTCCGCTGTTTGGTAGTTTCGCCGCCATGATGTCCCTGCTGCAAGGGCGGGACGGGGTAGTTGCTGGTGAGATGTTTATCATCACCTTCATGATGTGCGTGATTGCTTCTGATACTGGAGGTTATGTTGCCGGTGTGATGTTTGGTTCCCACCCGATGGCACCAGCGGTAAGCCCAAAAAAATCCTGGGAAGGTTTTCTCGGATCTATTGTCCTCGGTGCGGTAGTTGGCTCGCTATCAGTGCACTTTCTGTTGCATCAAAACTGTTGGTGGGGGATACCGTTAGGCATTGGATTAGCGGTGTGCGCCACGTTGGGGGATTTGGTGGAATCCCAATTCAAACGAGAATTGGGAATTAAAGATATGTCTACATTGCTGCCAGGTCACGGCGGGATCATGGATCGGCTAGACGGGATGCTGCCAGCAGCAATGGTGACTTGGTTGGTGTTATCGTTTATTTCCTTGTAGCTGCAGCTTTTTGAGTTTTCTTAATTTGTCGACGCAACTGGATCATCCGCACACCACCTACTAGGGCCATGATTAATGCACCCGCAATGGCGGCCAGTAACAAACCAACGCCTGTGGGGAAAGTAAACTGCCAGCTAAACAGCGTCATTTCTGCTGGTTGTTGGTTCTGCAAGATGAAAACCAACAATAAAATGAGCAGCAACGCACCGGCAATCAGTGCGATCCACGTACCGCCGGCGAATGAGCCTTTCACCTGTGGGGAAGCTTCTTTTCCTTTTTTCTTTGGTGGCTGTGGCTTGTCGGTGGTCGCAGGAAGATTACTGGTCTCTATTGGTGCCGCATCCCGTGCTGCGGTTTCAAAGTTCTCAGTTTCAAAAGTATCTACGTAAGGCTGTTCACCGGGTAGGTTTTGTTGGTTCTTATCAGTCATGATTACTATTCAACGTGAAATTTTATCCCAACACAATTATTACCTGCATCTGCGGGGCGGCCCGCCAGTTAGGGCAGCAACCCAAAGCGAAATCGACTGGTGAAGTCGCCTGCCAAAATCGTCTGCTCAAATCGACGTTGGGCATAAAACATGAGAAGATGGAAAAACTATGGCTACACCCATCCCTTTGAATTTTTCCACGCCTAGGCGTGCCATGCCACCGCAACATTTCGCGGATCTCAATCACGAGCAGCGCATCGATCGGCTTGCCGAACTAGGGCTGCCCAAGTTCCGAGCAAACCAACTGGCTAAACACTATTACGGTCACCTGCAGGCAGACGCGCATCAGATGACTGACTTACCCGCTGCAGCGCGCCCAGAGGTGGCAGAAGCGCTGTTTCCCACGTTGATGACCCCGATCCGCGAGGTTGATGCCGATGACGGCGAAACCCAGAAAACCTTATGGCGGCTACACGACGGCACCTTATTGGAATCAGTACTGATGCGGTACCCCAACCGGGCCACGCTGTGTATCTCCTCCCAGGCGGGTTGCGGCATGGCCTGTCCGTTTTGTGCTACCGGTCAAGGTGGTCTGGACCGTAACCTTTCCACCGCGGAAATCGTCGATCAGGTACGAGCAGCCGCTGCGACGATGGCGCAGAAAGGGGGCAGGCTTTCCAATATTGTGTTTATGGGCATGGGCGAGCCACTTGCCAACTATAAACGGGTCATATCTGCGGTGCGGCAAATCACCGAGCCTGTTCCGCATGGTTTTGGCATATCACAACGCAACGTCACGGTTTCTACTGTGGGCTTAGCACCAGCCATCCGCAAGCTTGCCGACGAAGACCTCTCCGTCACCCTCGCGGTATCGTTGCATACGCCCGATGATGAGCTTCGCGACACCTTAGTCCCAGTCAATAACCGCTGGTCGGTGGCTGAGGTATTAGATGCCGCTGCTTATTACGCCGACCGGTCTGGGCGACGGGTCTCTATTGAGTACGCCCTGATTCGCGACATTAACGATCATGGCTGGCGGGCGGATCTACTGGGTAAGAAGCTCAAAAAAGCACTCGGTGCTAAAGCTCACGTTAATCTGATTCCTCTCAATCCCACACCAGGTTCGAAATGGGATGCCTCTCCCATGAAACAGCAGGAAGAGTTTGTTCGCAGGGTATTAGCCCAAGGGGTGACCTGCACGGTGCGTGATACTAAAGGTCAAGAGATCGCCGCAGCCTGTGGTCAGCTGGCAGCGGAGGAGAAGTAGGCAGCAAAAAACCGCCTGAGTAAATCAAGGCGGTTGTGGTTTTGTTTCTAGCTTTTAGCTTTCCAACTTGCGAAGGTGTGCCACCCGAGAAGGCTCAATGTTGAGCGCGCGTAGCTCAGAATCGCTGAGCTCAGCATAGGGGCCGGTGCACGTTGCCTGCAGGTAGTTCCAATCGGGTTCTTTATGTCCTACCGGCTTATTGTGCGCGGTGATAGTGCGCATTTGGCGTCCTTTAGGCTCGAACAGCTGGAACAGCAAACCAACAGCGATCAGAACAGCAAAGGTAAATAGGAAAATGGTTTCTACATGCCCCTTGTGGTTACCAAAGTTGTAGCCCAACAGGATGAACACACAAATCCAACCACTGATCTGTACTGCATTACGTCCGATGTGGTGCCAGCCCCACGCTGCTGAGGGCTCATCCAAAGTGGAAACGCCGTTGTGAATCTCAGGGGCGATCTCATGAGAACCGGCCACGCTCTTCTCCTTTTTAGGGTGTTAATAAGTGCATAGATTTCACCACTTATTTTTACACATTCCCCCGCTTAAGGCGACATTTTCGGATTAGGTGTGTGCCACAGCCTAAGTAGCTCTAAGCGCTTGAGCTGCGTAAACCGAAGTCACGGATAAATAATACCTAGAAGTCAATCTAAAGTAGGTACACGTTAGGGGGTGGGAAGGAGGGAAAGGCTGGATCAAAAAAGTGACACAATGGCAGGCATGACTAAAAAAATACTGATTTTAGGCAGCACCGGCTCCATTGGCACTCAAGCATTAGAGGTTATCGCCGATACCCCCAACACATTTGAAGTAGTAGGTATTGCTGCTGCTGGACGAGATCCGAAGCAAATTATCAACCAAGCACGTCACCTTGGGTTGCGTCCGCATCAGGTGGCAGTTGCTCAGGTAGAAGCAGCGGCTCAAGTAAGCCAGGAGCTCGGGGGTGCGGTGCGATCAGGCACCGATGCTGCAGAAGAACTGGTCAAAGAAACGGATTGCGACACCGTTCTCAACGCTTTGGTGGGGTCACTAGGGCTAGCAGCGACCATCGCGACTATCACCAAAGGGGTGCGCCTAGCGTTAGCTAATAAAGAATCGCTGGTTGCTGGTGGTGATTTAGTGATGAAACTGGCACAAGCAGACCAGATTGTCCCGGTGGATTCTGAACATTCCGCCATGGCGCAGTGCCTTCGATCTGGAACCAGACCAGAGGTCGATCGGTTCGTGCTTACGGCTTCCGGTGGGCCGTTTCGGGGATGGACGAGACAGCAAATGTGGGATGTTACCCCACAGCAGGCGGCGGCACACCCCACTTGGAGCATGGGACAAATGAATACCCTCAACTCAGCAACGTTGATTAATAAAGGCCTAGAGCTTATCGAAGCCACACTGTTATTTGGGGTGGCGGCGGATAAAATCGACGTGACCATCCATCCGCAATCTATTATCCACTCGATGATTACTTTCCACGACGGTGCAACCATTGCTCAAGCCTCGCCTCCGTCAATGAAACTACCCATTGCGCTTGCCTTAGATTGGCCACATCGTCTGCTAGGTGCACAACCAGCCTTAGATTTTAGCCAAGCAGCCACCTGGGAGTTTATGCCTGTCGACGACGTCGCCTTCCCGGCCGTACAGCTTGCACGCCAAGCGGCGGCTGCGGGCGGAACCTACCCTGCGGTGTATAACGCCGCCAATGAACAAGCTGCGGCTGCGTTCTTAGGGGGTGCTGTTAGATTCCCGCAAATCGTAGACACCGTGGCGGAGATTCTAGATGGCGCTTCGGATTTTGCCACTGTGCCACGTACAATCACAGACGTTTACGAATGCGAACAGGTAGCCCGTCGCCGCGCCGATGCCTATCTCGCAACTATTGCCCGCTAGTAAGAAAAAATATATCGCTATTATGTCTTATTTCTTTGGAGTTATCCTTTTTGCTTTTGGCATTGCAGCAACCATTGCTCTGCACGAATGGGGGCACTTTGCCACAGCGCGGTTCTTTGACATGAAAGTCCGACGGTTTTTCGTCGGTTTTGGCCCCACTGTTTGGTCGGTGCAAAAAGGAGAAACCCTCTATGGTTTCAAAGCCATACCACTGGGTGGTTTCTGTGACATTGTGGGCATGACCAACCAAGATGAATTCACCACCGAGGAAGCGCCTAGGGCGATGATGTACAAGCCATGGTGGCAGCGCATCATTGTGCTTATGGGTGGTATTTTCATGAATATCATACTGGCTTTGATCATTATTTACGGGTTGGCTGTCTCCTCAGGGCTACCTAATCCCAATGTTGATACCACCCCAGTAGTTGGCGAACTTAATTGCGTGGCGCCCAAGCAGCTTGATGCGGAGAACCTAGCGCCGTGTACTGGTTCTGGTCCTGCCGCAGCAGCAGGGCTTCAAGTAGGCGACCGCATCATAGAAGCCGATGGCCAACCCATGGCAGCTTTTAGCGACCTTCGGGATTATGTCATGACCAAGCCTGACGAAACAATCACCTTGACCGTTGAACGAGCTGGCCAAACCATGGAGCTACCCATTGTCGTAGAATCGGCGCAACGGCTGGCCCAAGATGGTTCCGAAGTCACCGTCGGCGCAATCGGGATAGCTAGCGCTCCATTGGATGTATTTACCAGCTATAGTCCTGTTGCGGCAATAGGGGCGACCTTCCAATTCGCAGGCTCCTCAGTTAACGACACCCTAGCTGGCTTAGCGGCCTTCCCAGCAAAAATTCCCGGGGTAGTAGCAGCTATTTTCGGTGCGGAGCGACAAGTAGACGGCCCAGTATCCGTAGTAGGTGTGTCCCACGTTGGTGGGGTATTAGTAGAGCGCTCTGCGTGGCCTATGTTTTTCATGCTACTGGCCAGCTTGAATTTCTTCCTCGCCTTTTTTAACTTGGTGCCGCTACCACCATTAGATGGTGGACATATAGCAGTGGTAATCTACGAGCGGATACGGGACTTTATCCGAAAACTGCGCGGACTGGCACCCGCCGGCCCAGCTGATTACAGCAAACTCATGCCGATCACCATGGTCGTGGCAGCAGTGTTGGTAGGGGTGGGCGCAGTTGTCATCATTGCCGATATTGTCAACCCCATCCCATTATTTGGCTAACGGTTTCGCTTGAGGTTCAGGTCGGTGTCCGTAACCAGAGCAGAAGCAATTCCTAATAACACCAACAGCACCGTGGGGATAAACATCATCCATGGTGCCCGCTCGGCGTAGCGGATGGACTCAGATAACACGACACCCCAGTTGGGTGATTCATGAGCTGCGCCCAACCCCAAAAAACCCAAGCTAACTAAGGCTAAAGCATTATGCGCGATCCGGCTTGCGGCATGTCGGGTCACGGCTGGCAATAATGTGGGCATCGTGTGCACCCATAACAGACGGGAATAAGAAGCTCCCTGTAGCGCAGCCCACCGGTAGTACCCAGTGGTGCGAACCTCTTCGACCACGGTGGCGCAGTGAGCAGCAAGCGGGATCCACCCAACACACATCACCGCTATAGCAGCAGTAAGCTGTGACGCCCCCAAGACCCCAGCGAGGATGACACCTATCAGAACGGCAGGTAGAGCGTTTAAAGCGTCGCCAAGCTTATATACCCACTTACCCGCCAAACCAAGGAACAATCCGATGACCGCACAAGCGGCAGTAACTGCAACGGCGGTGCCTAAAGAAAATACTGCGCCAGCAGCCAGCCGCGATGCTAAATCTCGGCCTAATTGATCCGTGCCAAAAATATGCTCAGCACTAGGCGGGATCAACCGCTGGCTGGAGTCAACCGTTGGCGGCGGCAAAACAAACCACAGGACAACTAAAATGGCAAAGGGGAGCAGCACGGCAACCATTACCCAACCGCCTCGGGGCTTGTGGGTCGGGGAGAAGGATTGGCTGGAATAGGCCGTATCGGAACTCAGCAACGGTTTTAACAGCTTGCCTCTTAAAAACTGAGCCAAAGAACCACTTATTAACCCAACAATCAAGGCGGTAAATACAATCACCTGCAGCACAGGAATATCTCGGCCCAAGGCTGCCTTGACCGCAGCACTGCCCATGCCAGGAATGGCGAAGGTGGTTTCAATCAACACAGTGGCAGCAAGAGTTCCAGCAAAAAACAACACAATCTGCGGGAGCAAAATCGCCATGCTGCGCTGCAATAAGGCTAAACCTAACTGCCGTGGTGCCACCTTATTTAACCGCCACGCCCGAACCCATTCTTCTTGAGCAACGTGATCGACGGTTATCAACAAAATCCTACTCATCAACCCAGCCGCAGGGATCGCCAGTGACAGCACCGGTAGAACCATGTGTTTGACCGAACTGAAACCTGTGACGGGAAACCACCCCAAATGTAAGGAGAAAACCACTAGCAACGTAACTGCTAGGACGAATTCTGGCAGGGATCCTAGGACGGCCATCGCAATAATATGTGAGGTCTTTGACGGCTTAGCAGTTATCACCGAACGCAGTCGTGGCAGCACCAACGCGGTAGCAATGACTACGGCGGTAAGCGTCGATAAGCCAGCAATTGTAGCGGAAACGCCGAAACCAGAAAGGGCTTCTACTGCAGCTGGTCGTGCCGGGTTAACCCAACTGACTCCGAAATCTCCACGAAGCGCTTTGCCAAACCAGTCAGTGACACCTCCGATGGGCGTGGTGGGTAAGTCTAGCTCTTCGCGGATTGCTTCTAAGGTTGCTTGATCGGGTTCCCGTTCTGCCTCCCTAGCGCGAAACACAGCGTAGGCAAGATCACGATTACCAAGAAACGGCAGCAACGCGGTAGCGATCAGACCACATACTAATAATGTGACCGGAAAAGCTAATGCCCGAATTGAGGAAGGAATCAGACTAGTCGCCTTGGAAGCAGAACCGCTAGACATGCGTTGCGTCGTCCTTTCTATGCAGAGGTGTAAAGCCCTTAAATCCAAAGAATGCTACTGAGTTTTCTTGGTGTCTTTGGTAATCAGCTTGCGCTCGAAGGTGTCAAACTCAATGTTTTCTAGGTTGTTGTGGGCAATGATCGCATTCTCATGGGCAATGGGGATCACCGCGTTGTCAGCGACAATCTGTGCACCAATCTGGGCAGCCTGACCATAACGCTCCTCAAGCGCGGAAACTTCCGCTGCCGCATTAATCTCTTTATCTACCTCTGCGTTGCAATACAGCGACAAGTTATAGGAACCATCGCAGGAAAAATCAGAGCTGAGGTAAGAAACTGGATCGGCGGTACCGGTTTGATAGTTTCGAGACGCCAACACGGCATCATATTTACCTTCCAGCAAAGCAGCTTCCAGTGAGTTGTAATCCTGAACTACTACCTTGACATCGAATCCCTTTTTTCGTAGTTGTTCCGCTAAGACAGAGGCTGCTTCGGGCAACTCTGGCCGGTCAGACCATGTGGCTAAAGTGATAGCTTTGCCTTTAGGGTCAGTGGTGCCAGCGAGGGAATTTTTCGATTTCACCCCCTTGGCCCAATCAGTATTTTGATTGAACATGCTGCCTTTAGCGTTTTCAGCTTGGCCTTCGTAAATGTCAGTGACCACCGCGTCGGGTTTAATGCTTTCTGCTGCAGCTGCGCGTAAGGCGGGATCGGCAAAGGCACCTTTTTTCGTGTTTAGATGCAGCATCACACTACGAGGAATCGGGGTCGACGTTACTTCCGCATCACCGACTTCTGCGAGCTGAGCTACCGGAATAGCCTGAGCCAAACTGATTTCACCAGCTCGAATAGCCCGCGCCCTAGCGGAGCCATCATCCATATACACCGTATTAACCCCATCCAAAGCGGGCTTCCCGCCCCAATAATCGGCGAAAGCCTCGGTCTTGGTTTCAGTATCAGTGAGTTCTTTTAACTCAAACGGGCCGGTGGCGGTGCCCACCAACGAGGGTTGCTTCCCGGAATAGGCAGACTCGGCCAAGATAACCGCACCTGGATCGGCGAACCGTTGAATTAATGTCAGATCAGCCTCTGCTGAGGTAATCGTGACCTCCGTGTCGCTGGTTGCCTTAAAAGTGAACGTGGATTTACCCAAACCTTTAGGACGAGAAGGCGCATCAACCGCATGCTGTAACGAGTTGACCACAGCTTTTGCGGTCAGCTCAGTTCCGTCGTGGAACTTCACGCCCTTGCGCAGGGTGAACACCGCCGTTTTATTGTCAGTCATTTTCCAGGATTGGGCTAAGGCTGGCTCTGGTTCACCATTAGCATCTAAAGTAATCAGTGGCTCAGCAATACCCATACGGGTATTCAGCAGTGCATCGTCTGAGAAGGGGGACAGGGATGCCACCGGCTTAAAAGCCAGCGCCATATTGATGCTATTTCCGCTGGCGGTATTATCTGGGGCAGTGCAGCTGACCAAGGGAAGCGTTGCGATGGTAGCAGCGGCACATAAAGTAATGAAACGACGTCGAAGTGACATGACCTTCCTTAAAAATTAACTAACTAGTAAAAACTTCTGTGGATGCCGTACACGGCTTTAGGTAGTAAGAGTGATAGTTGCTGGGCTAGGCTCCTTTCTTCTTAACGCAATCGTGGCTATTTTCGGCAAAATAGCAGTGGAAATAACCAAGATGATGGTCAAACTAGCCCATGGCAACGCTGCTAATGGCTGCGGGGTAGCGGCGTAGTCCAACATGCGGCCGATCACAAGTGAACTAAGCAACACGGCAAGCCCGCCGAAGGAATTAAGAAAACCGAAATACGTGCCGACGTTTTGCTCGTTGGCAATTATTCCCACCAGGTCGCGGGCAATCGGTATGGCAATCATCTGACCGACGTGAAGGAAAAACAGCATCACCAATATGGGAACCACCGCCCAGTAGCCAGGAAGTGGCGCAACGGGTGCCAGTACCGCGATTACGGCAAAAGATAGTGCCATGCAGCCAAAACCTAAACCTAGCGACCACACAGCGGGACGTTGCGTGGCCCAGTTCGTTAGCGGTAGCTGTAGTGCCAAGGTTAGTAGGCTGGCGAAAACAAGCATCCACCCTAATGCATCTTGGCTTCCCAACGCCCGATCCAATTCCACTGGTAATGCTAAATACTGCTGATTGTAGGTGACCAAACCAGTGCTATAGATCAAGGCAAACGCCAAGAATAATCGATTTTTCAACACAGCTTTGATGCTGTGTACCACCGGTTGCCGGGAAGGCGAAGCCACCGCGGGGATAATCAATGCGTGGGAGATAAATAACAGCGTAAAGATTCCGGCGGCAACGAAACACATCACTGCAAAACTGGTAGGCAGCAATAACGCACCTAGCACCGGCCCAATGAGGGCTCCGATTCTGAGGAAAAACGTGTCTAAGGCAAAGAGCTCAGAGCGAGAAATAAGGCCTTCATCTTCGGCTTTTCTCCCGGCTACCGCGAAAGCGGCCTCGGCAGCAGGGGAGAAAAGTGCTGCCGCCACGCCAATGAGTACCACGGAAATCATTAATTTAGTGGTGGTATCCGATAAACCTGCGCCAATGAACCCCACCACACGAATAGCAATCCCAATCAGGAGAATGGGCTTGACCCCAAACCGATCTGTTAAGGCGCCGCCAACAAAGAATAATCCCTGCTGGCTGAAGGTTCGTAGCCCTAGTACTAAGCCAATCATGGCACCGGTGGCAGCGAGCGAGTGGCTCATATAGGTAGCTAGGAACGGAACGACTAAATAAAAGCCGACGTTAAACATCATTTCCGTAACCAGCAGCAATTGAACCGCCAAGGGGAGTCCCTGGAATTTTTTTAAACCGGCAGGCTGGCTCATCTCACCACCTCGAAAAAGTCATCAGAAGGATCATTTGGCAGGTGTTCGGCCAACATCTGATGCGCAGAAATTAATAGCTTTCGGGCGGGGGAGGCATTGTCTAGATCCCATAGTTTCGTGGTAGGCAGGTCTTCAACGATGGCTCCTTGGTCAAGGATCAGACACCGATCACACAGTAGTTCTGCGGCAGCCAAGTTGTGGGAGACCAAGATAGTAGTCAATTCCGGCCTAGCAAATAATTCGATGACCAACGCCCGGGCTTGGGCGTCTAACGCACTTAAGGCTTCATCTGCGTAAATGACTTGTGGATTGTTGATCAGGGCCCGGGCTATGCCTACTCGCTGGCGTTGCCCACCAGATAATTCGCTAGGTTTTCGTTCAGCGCAATCCTCTGGCAGATTAAGTTGCTCTAATAAACTTGGCAGTTGTGCTTCCGCGGCACTAAGGTCACCGCGGGCAATGGCTACTGGTTCGAAAATGATATCCCGAATTTTTAGCTTGGGGTTTAAACTGCCATCGAGATCTTGTGGGATATAAGAAAAATCGCCCACTGGTGGCGCGGTTACCGTTCCTGAGGTCGGGGATAACCAACCGCATAATAACCGTAATAGTGTGGTTTTTCCTGCACCAGATGTCCCCAACACAGCTATTTTTTCTCCAGTGGCAATGGTGAGAGAGGTAGGGCTAAGGATAGGCGCGACGGTGGCGTGCTTTAAGGTAATCATCAACGCCTCTTACGGTAACTGGCGCGAAACTGTTGCTCCCCGCAACGGTGCAGTTCGATTACGGCTGGACATAAGGCTGAGGCAGCAGCCAGATCATGAGTAATAAATAACACCGAAAGTTTTGAATTCTTGCTAGCGACCAAGGTGCGGAGCGTATCGACGACCTCAGCGGTGGATACCGGATCTAAAGCCGAGGTGACTTCGTCTGCCAATAACAAATCGGGCTCTGTTCCTAAGGCAAACGCAATGGCGGCTCGTTGCCGTTGACCACCGGAAAGCTGTAGCGGATAACGGGAATGCAGTTTTTGATCTAGGCCCACTGAGGAGAGCAGCGATCGGGCCTGGGTGATGCTTCCAGCAGTAAGTGCCACTTGCTTATCGATCCGCATTAACGGGTTCAACGCCCCAAAGGCATCTTGGCTGACCAATCCTACTTTTCCTTGTCGGGTGATAGTTCCAGTTGCTTTTAAATGTGGTGGCATGAAATCACCAATGGTGGCGGCGAGTGTGGTTTTCCCCGAACCGGAACAGCCAGTCACGGCGGTTAATGTGCCCGGTAGAATAGCAAAATCGTCTACCTGCAGTGATGTTGCTGGAGATGTGTTGCGCTGCTGGGATTGTTCATAGTGGAGCGTGACATCGCGAAACGTGCATAACGGTTGCAGCGTTGCGGCAGAGGCGTGCTGCGCCATGATGGCCATCTCCTCCTTATATTCCTGATGCGGTCGTTTTTGATGCGGCACCGCTTAAAGAAAGTTAAGTTCATTAACCATAATAAGTTAGTTGAGCGTCACCTCAACTTGCCTGCAGTCGATCGGGAAGATTGCCGCAGGTGACCTATTATCAATGTGTTGAGCATCACCAGAGACTACCGCAAAATCTCCATTATTGAAAATTATTTCCGAAAGAGACGGTTGAGTAATACCAAGAATCATGCTGCAGGTTGATGTAAGGCGATAGACCGCATGTGTAGTATCGGTGCATAACTGGCCTTAGGAAGTTCAAGGAGTTGGTTATGTCGTTCTCGGATCCGTTTTCTTCATTATCGGCTGGAGAATTACCGCAGGTAACCCCTGCAATGGAGGTTATTGCGCTCAACAAGTCCTTCGGTACAAAGCAGGCATTGGCTGGTCTCTCATTGACCGTTCCAGCTGGTAGTATCTACGCTTTGGTCGGTCCCAATGGGGCAGGTAAAACCACCATGCTCAACATTGCCACCGGCTTGATGACTCCAGATAGCGGACAAGCGTTTATCTGTGGCCACGACATTTGGGCTGATCCGATTCCCGCCAAAGCAAAAATGGGGTTATTGGCAGACGGTTTACCAGTTTTTGATCGCCTGACCGGCAGAGAGTACCTGAGTTATCTCGGCGCGTTGCGCAGATTGGACCCTCAGGAAGTGATGCAACGTAGCGATTCGCTGCTTAGTGCCTTGGGCTTAGCTGATTCAGCTGATATAAAAATCGTTGATTACTCCGCTGGAATGACTAAGAAAATCCTGTTAGCCGGTGCTTTGCTGCATAATCCGCGGGTGCTTGTCTTGGACGAGCCGTTAGAGGCAGTTGATCCGGTGTCAGGGCAAGTGATCCAGCAGATGTTAAGAACCTATGCCGCTGCAGGTGGCACGGTGATTTTGAGCTCCCACGTTATGAACTTGGTGGAGGGGTTGTGTGATCAAATAGCGATTATTCACCAAGGTAGTGTCCGAGTTTCCGGCTCGGTGGAAGAACTGTCACGCAGCCAAACCCTCACTGAACTTTTTGTTTCGGTTGTCGGTGGTGCCCATTTAGATGAGCAATCGCTGCGGTGGCTCGGCAGCACCGAAACTAGCAATACGGCAACCAACAACACAGACACTACTAGTTCCGAGACCGGTAGCCTCGACCGTAAAGGGCAATAAGCAATGGCAACACGTAGGTTTAGCAAAACTGTCATTAGTCTGCACTGGTTATTATGGCGTAGGCCATTGCGTGGCAACGGCCCCATGCTTGCCATGCAGGTGCTTATGCTGATGTTCACGCTCATAGGGTTATTTTCAACACTGTCTCTCATGGGCTTGGGTATTGTCGAGCATTCCTATGAGGCATTTGTCGGTGCGGTATGTGTTGGAATTACAGCATATGTTATTGCTGCAATCATGATGCCGTCAGGGGAAGGGCAGCTTAGCCCAGAGTCATTTGCCACCTTGCCGGTGACCAGTAAAGAGGTTTTGCCCAGCCTCGTTCTGATACAAATCCTACAAACCAGAGGCATGCTGGCGGTGGTATGTACCATTGTTACCACGGTGGTCGCAAGCATTGCTTTTGTCGCAGCTGGGGTTGGTGTCGGAGTATTGGCGCTAGTGATCGTCGCCAATATGTTGAGTTTTATCATAGCAGTGGTCCTGGCAGAGGCGTTGGCATCATTGCTCAATAGCACCACCACTGAAACGAAGAAGAAAAACTCTAAAGCGATCATGTCCATGGTGGCATATATGGTGGGGATCATTGGTTTCGGAGCGTTGTTTAATAACCTTGACACAAATCCCACTCTGCAGCTGACACAACTGGGACGCATTGCGCAGTGGACACCGTTTGGGTCGGCTGCAGGTATTGCCACTTCCTTAGCGCAAGGGCAGTGGCTGGTGGCTATCGCAACCACGGCAATCACAGTGTTAAGCATTGGCGGGGGAATATATGTCTGGCATAGGTCAGTGAAGCATCGGTTGGTAGCCCCGTTGGATAATAACCAAGCCGGACGAAAGATTGATGGTGGGCGTTTTCAAACGCGCGGCAGCATTTTACTTCCTGGGCTTCCATATTCGCCAGCAGCTGCGGTGTTTTCCCGGTCATTCCTTTATAGTGTGCGCGACAGCAGGGTGCTGATGAATATCGTCATCATTCCGTTTATGGCTGTGTACTTTGTGGTTTTGTCGCGAAGCAGCGGATCATTTATGTATTTAATAGCAATCTGGGCGCTGGTGGTTATCAGCGCTAATAGTGCTTCTAATGATTATGGCCTAGACGGGCCCGCAAATTGGTTGCATATCACCAGTGGGATTTCTGCAAAGGATTTGGTGCCAGCTAGACATTGGGGTGGCGTTATCTTGCCGGTGCTGATGGTGTGGGTGGTTAATCTGGGCATCTTGATTTACCGCCCAGAACGCAACACGATTCTTGTTGTGCTGTTGGCAGTTGGACTGCAGTTTTCAGTTTTGTCTATTGCCGTTATCTTGTCTGCGTTTAACCCGTTTCCTACAGCAAAACCTGGCACCAATCCCTGGCAAGACAAGTCAGGTTATTCTGCGGCAGCGTTCATAACGGTGATAGCCGGTTTCTTCTTAGGTGGGCTGCCGGTAGTGCCGGGTGGCATAGTGGTTTTGCTTGGGCTTAATTCTGGTAATAATGCGTTCCTTATTGGTGGAGTCATCATAGGGATAGCGATCCCACTTTTGTGTTATTGGGTGGCATTGCGCATAGCCATCAGGCGGGTTGATGAACGGTACCCTGAGATATTTACCAAGGTAAGGGCGTTTGTTAACTAGTTATGGCACCTAGGGGTGCTGGAGTAAATCGGCTTTATGGGTACGTGTTTGATAAAGGGGTAACCACGAGGCTTAAAGAGTGGTTAAAAGCAATGCTAGAATGCTTTATGCAGCGTCAGTTCGCCTGCTTGCTTTTGACCCTTGAGGAGTTTAATTCGTGTCTAACCCAATCGGGCTTGGTCTTCCAAATATGCCAGAAACCCCCCAGGTTCTTGCGCCCCGTCGCAAAACCCGCCAGTTAATGGTCGGTAGTGTGGGAGTGGGGTCAGACTACCCAGTTTCAGTGCAGTCGATGACTACCACTAAAACTCACGATGTGAATGCTACGTTGCAGCAAATTGCGCAGCTCACAGCGTCAGGTTGCGATATTGTTCGGGTTGCTTGCCCGAAAACCATCGATGCCGATGCGCTACCGATCATCGCGAAGAAATCGCCGATCCCAGTGATCGCGGATATTCATTTCCAGCCGAAGTACATTTTTGCTGCTATTGATGCAGGTTGTGCCGCAGTGCGGGTGAACCCAGGAAATATTAAAGAATTTGACGGTAGGGTCAAAGAAGTAGCTAAAGCAGCTGGTGCTGCTGGTATCCCGATCCGAATTGGGGTTAATGCAGGTTCGTTGGATAAACGACTGTTAGAAAAGTACGGTAAAGCTACCCCAGAAGCATTAGTGGAATCTGCGCTTTGGGAAGCCTCCTTGTTTGAGGAGCACGGTTTCGGCGATATTAAAATATCGGTTAAGCACCATGACCCAGTGATTATGGTTGAGGCTTACCGGCAACTAGCAGCGCAGTGTGACTACCCGTTGCACCTTGGAGTCACCGAAGCTGGTCCAGCTTTCCAAGGTACCGTGAAGTCTGCGGTTGCCTTTGGTGCGCTGCTGAGTGAAGGCATTGGTGACACCATTCGGGTTTCGCTTTCTGCCGATCCCAAAGAAGAAATTAAGGTAGGCGACCAGATTCTGCAGTCGCTGAATCTTAGGGAACGCGGTTTGGAAATCGTGTCCTGTCCTTCTTGTGGGCGTGCCCAAGTGGATGTTTATCCGCTGGCCGAAGAAGTATCCGCTGCGTTGGATGGTTTGGATATTCCGCTGCGGGTAGCCGTCATGGGATGTGTAGTTAATGGTCCGGGCGAGGCTCGTGACGCTGATCTTGGTGTGGCCTCGGGTAACGGCAAGGGTCAGATCTTCGTGAAAGGTGAAGTGATTAAGACCGTACCGGAATCGCAAATTGTGGAAACTCTCATTGAGGAAGCCATTAAACTTGCCGAATCCATGGGGCTGGAAATCAAAGAAGGCGGCAGCGCTAAAGTCTCCATTACCCGCTAGCTTTTCGACGTCCCTTTCGCCTCCGGTGTGGTACCTGCCGAGAAGATAGGCGTGGTGCTAGTGTCGGCTGCATGAACAGAATTCCTCGGCAATCTGTAGCAGCTGTCCTAGTAGCGGTGATTGGGGCGATTTTTTTAGCCGCCTGCACACCTAAACCGCAATCTGCTGAGCCAGTTGTGGAGGAGTTCTTTGCCAAACTCGCGGCGGGAGATTTCAGTGGCGCGGCGGCGCTGACTGATCAGCCGGACAAGGTTGCGCAAGTCTTGGAAGAAACCTTCACTGGTTTGCAGGCTGAAGCTATGACGGCGACTATTACCCAAACCGATGCCAAAGAAACCATTGCCACGGCAAACTATCAGCTTCATTGGCAGCTACCCAAAGATCGCAGTTTAGATTACGAAACCACCATGACCTTAAATAAGGTCAATGATGCGTGGCTGATCCGGTGGCAACCAACCGCATTGCACCCCAAACTGGGAGCTAATCAGCATTTAGAACTTCGGGCAGTAAACGCCCAGCGCGCCAGTGTTGTTTCTTCTGATGGTGCCGAAATCTTAGCTCCAGGCACCGTTTATCGCTTATTGGTAGACGTTAATAAGGTGGAAGACCGCAAGGCTGCTGCTTCTACTATCGCTGCGGCCTTGAATACAGCGAGTCAGCAAGACGCCTTGGTGGTTCCCATTAACGCCCAGGAACTAGGCGATAGCTTAGCCGAAGCCAACGGGGTGTATTCCGTAACCACCATCAATAAACAATCTGCAGGCGGGATAATGGGGCAGTTAGCAGGCGAGCCCGGGGTGAGCTTTAATGAAGAGGCCGCTTTGGTCAGTAAAGATCCTGGGTTTGCTCCAGATATCATTTCCCGGGTCGCTGCTTTGGTTAATGAAGATTTACAAGGCGCCAATGGCTGGCAAGTAGCAGTGGTTACTCATGATGGCGCACTGGTGGAAGACGTGGAGTATCACGAGGCCAAAGCGGCACCCGCTGTGAAGGTGAGTTTGGATCACAATGTGCAACAGGCTGCGGAGGAGGCGGTGAATAAACGTCCTGATATGCAGGCCATGATGGTGGCGATGCGCCCGAGCACTGGGGAGATTTTGGCGGTAGCTCAGACCGATAAAGCAGATGAACAAGGTGATTTGGCGTTAAGCGGACAATTCCCGCCTGGTTCTACTTTTAAGATCGTGACGGCTTCAGCCGGAATACAAGACAGCGGACTTAATCCTGACAGCATTGTGCCGTGCCCGGGCACCATGAACCTGTATGGTCGCACGGTGACAAATTACAATGGTTTCAGCATCGGAAATGCCCCGCTGCGGCAAGCATTCGCTCGGTCGTGTAACACGACTTTTGCTGATATTTCGACTCAGCTTCAGCCCGGCCAACTAAAAGACATTGGTAAGCAGTTTGGGTTGGGAATCGATTACGATGTTCCTGGTCTTACCACCATCACTGGTTCCATCCCGCAGGGTGATACCCCTTTGGAACGTACCGAGGCGGGATATGGTCAGGGGTTGACTTTGGTAAGCCCCTTCGGCTTGGCGTTGGTGTCGGCCACAGCGGCGCGCGGTTCTACACCCACCCCCACCTTGGTCAGCGGTTTTGAAACCACCCAAAATGAAACCTCGACGCCACCTGCCCCGCAAACTATTGAACAGTTACGCGAACTTATGGGTGCAGTAACCGAGCCTGGCGGTACCGCTGCTGGTATGCGGGCAGGTGGAAAGATTTACGCCAAAACCGGCGAGGCCGAAATCACCGGTGGGTCTCATGCGTGGTTTACTGGCTACCGTGATGATATTGCGTTTGCCACCTTAATTGTTTTAGGTGGTGGTTCGGAATCAGCGGTGAGTATCACTGATAATTTCTTTGTCACGCTTGATGAATTAAGCGGGGCGCAGGGTTAAAAGCCAGAAGTTTCATGCATTACGATAGTGGCTATGGAAAAACGCTTGCCACTGGTACCAGAGAAGGAAACCCCCATCCGTGACGTGCCCGCTCATATCACCCGACCGGAATATGTTTGGAAGAAAAAGGTAAAAGAAAATATCGGCGAGCCGTGGGTGCAGACCCCTGAGGTGATAGAGGCGATGCGGGAAGCTTCAAAGATTGCAGCGAATGCTTTGCAAGCAGCAGGTGCTGCGGTAGCGCCTGGGGTGACTACCGATGAGTTGGATCGCATTGCGCATGAATACATGCTCGATCACGGTGCGTATCCCTCGACCTTAGGGTATTTGGGTTTCCCCAAGTCCTGCTGCGTTTCGTTAAATGAGATCATCTGCCATGGCATTCCCGATACTACAGTGATCCGTGATGGCGATATTGTCAATATTGATGTCACTGCCTATAAAAACGGGGTGCATGGTGATACCAATGCAACTTTCTTAGCTGGTGATGTGTCAGAAGAACACCGCCTGTTGGTGGAGCGAACCAAAGAAGCAATGATGCGTGGTATTAAGGCCGCGAAACCTGGCAGGCAGATCAACGTGATTGGTCGGGTTATCGAATCATATGCAAAACGCTTTGGCTACAATGTGGTGCGCGATTTCACTGGGCATGGGGTAGGGCCTACCTTCCACAATGGCTTGGTGGTTTTGCACTACGAGTCCGAGATGTATAACGACGTGTTGGAACCAGGAATGACCCTGACTATTGAACCCATGATTAATTTGGGCGCACTGGATTACACCATTTGGCCTAATGGATGGACTGTGCAGAATAATGACTACAAGTTCACTGCGCAGTTTGAGCACACCATTGTTATTACTGACAGTGGAAATGAAATCTTGACCCTCCCAGACGAGAATTAAGATGGTTGCGTTTTTGGTCACCGGCTGCACCTCGGATGCCGGTAAATCTGTGGTGGTGGCGGGTTTATGCCGAGCTTTTGCCCGGCGCGGCATAAAGGTGGCACCTTTTAAGGCGCAGAATATGTCGAATAATTCTGTGGTTACTACCGACGGTGGCGAAATCGGGCGGGCACAGGCGTTGCAGGCTTATGCTTGCGGTTTGGTGCCGCATACGGATTTCAATCCGATTTTGCTCAAACCAGGTTCGGACCGCAGGTCGCAGCTGGTGGTTCGTGGTCACGCAGTTGGCACGGTCAGCGCCAAGTCTTATGTTGAGCACCGTACTGAGTTACGTGAGTTAGCGGCGCAGACCTTGGCCAGCTTGGAACAGCAGTTTCAGGTGGTCGTCTGTGAGGGGGCGGGATCGCCAGCGGAGATTAATCTGCGGGAAACTGATGTGGCGAATTTCGGTTTAGCACAGGCAGCTAATCTGCCAGTGTATGTGGTTGGTGATATTGACCGTGGTGGGGTGCTGGCGCATTTTTATGGCACTCACCAGATCGTTTCGCAGGAAGACCGCCAGCGGATCAGGGGTTTTGTGGTGAATAAGTTCCGGGGTGACCAATCGCTGTTGGCACCGGGCTTAACCCAGCTGGAGCAGTTAACCGGGGTACCCACGGTAGCAGTTATGCCGTTTATTCATGGTCTCTGGGTGGATGCGGAGGATTCGTTACAATCTCAGGTGGGCGCGCCGGTGGGGCCACAAACGGCAGCCGTGGGGCAGCAGCGCTTAACCGTTGCTGCGATTAGGTTGCCGCGGGTATCTAATGCCACTGATATTGAAGCATTGGCTTGTGAACCTGGGGTAGTGGTGAGTTGGTCGATAGATCCAGATTATATTGCTGAGGCTGATGTGGTGGTCTTACCAGGCTCCAAGGCTACGGTCAGTGATCTGCAGTGGTTACAGGAAACTGGCATTGCGACTGCGGTAATACAGCGGGCAGCGGAAAACCGGCCGATTGTGGGGATCTGTGGTGGCTTGCAGATGATGTGTCACAGCATTGACGATCCGGTGGAGTCCGGCAGTCAGCAGCCGGTTAAAGGGTTGGGGTTATTCGATGCCGATATCGTATTTGACCCGGTAAAAACCTTGGTACGCCATGATAATGGTGCTTATGAGGTGCATCATGGTCAGGTGGTTCGTTCGACAGAAAACCCATGGATTGGGCAGGAGGGTTGTCAGCGTGATGCGTTTTTTGGCACGCATCGTCATGGCCAGTTGGAGGACGACCAGTTCCGTAAGGATTTGTTAGTGCAATTAGCTCAGTTATGCGGCAAAACTCGGTTTGTGGTGGACCCTGGAGCGAGTTTTGCCGCGGAGCGGCTGCGCCAGTTAGACCTGATTGCGGATGTTATTGAGTCTGCGTGGGATCTTGATCAGTTGTTAGCTGAAATCCAGTCCTAGCAGCGCATTTTCCACCACTTCGGGTAATGCGGGGTGAATCCAGTACTGGCGCCGCGCGGCATCGCGTAGGTCAATGTCGTAGGCCATGAAGGTGATGAGCTGCTGGATCAAGGTGGCAGCTTCGGGGCCGATTAAGTGAGCACCCAATAATTTGCCGGTAGCACGGTCGGCAATGAGTTTGACAAAGTGTTCCGTGTCTTCCATTGCCCACCCGTAGGCAACATCGCCATAGTTTTGGATTTTTATGGTCAGGTCGTAGCCGGCTTCTCGTGCTGCTGCTTCGGTCAGCCCAACGGTGGCTATGGTGGGGTGCGTGAAAACTGCTGCAGGGACGTTATCGTGGGGCAGCGGGCGGAGATCATTGGGGTGCAGTAGGTTGTGCCGCACGGTGCGGGTTTCGGCATTAGCGACGTGTTTGAGCAGGTATTTTGAGCTAACGTCGCCGAGTGCCCAGACTCCTTCGGCGGAGGTGCGGCCGTAGTCGTCGACAAGTATTTTTCCGTCTTTTTCGTCAATACCGGCGGCGCTGGGGTTCATGAGGTCGCCGTTGGGAATGCGGCCGAGAGCTACCAGTAGCATTTCGCCGGTAACGGTGGTGTCGTCGGATAGCGTAATGGTGATTCCTTGTGGGGTTTGTTCGACGGCTGTGACGTCCACACCCAGCTTGGTGGTCATAGACTGGCTGGTTAGTTCGGTAATCCGATCAGAAATATCGGTGTCTAACTGGCGTAATAGGCGTGGTGAACGGTTGATAATGGTGACATCAACGCCAAGGTTGGAAAAGACATCAGCAAATTCCATGGCAATAAAACCGCCTCCAAGTACAATCAGTGATTTCGGCAGTTGGGGTATCCGCATGATGTCTTCGTTGGTGTAGTACTTCACACCGGACTGGGTGATGATTTCTGGGATATATGGCCGGGCACCAGCGGCTATGACGATGGTGTCTGCGCTGATGATTTTTTCTTCTGTACCTTGCCCAGTTTGAATGGTTTTAGGCGCTACGAAGGTGGCGTGTTGGTCGTAGACATCAATGTTGGGGGTTTTCGGTCCGCGTCGATACGCTTCGCCGCTTTCAGCGATGGGGTCGATCCGCTGGGTGAAAACCCGATCCACGATGCTAGGCCAGTCCACGGAGTTAATCTGGGCGTCAATGCCATATTTGCCAGCTGAGCGGACCGTTGCCGCTACTTCCGCAGCGTAGACAAACATTTTTGTGGGGATGCAGCCAACATTGAGGCAGGTGCCACCGAAGGCGGCCTTTTCGACAATCGCAATGGACTTATTATGAAATTCGCTGCCAGTGGGAAGCGTATTGCCAGAACCTGCGCCAATAATGATCAGGTCATAATGCTTATCGACGTTATACGGTGCTGTGGTCACTATGAATCCTTAAAGGTCGAGGGGGATGGTGATGCCAAACTATGTAGTCAAACACAGCTGGGATGGGAAAAATTCCCGTTTTTTAACGATGCAGCCTAGCATCTAGCCATTCGGTGCAGCACCGCAATGCTTCGGTGCGTACGTTTTCGGTGGACAGAAACAGATCGTGCATGCCGTTGATGATCTGGATATAGGTAACATCAGCGCCGAAACACCGAGACCACTGCTCGATTTCCGCTACATCTAAAACGGTATCCGCTTGGTGAAACAGTGGGGAATAAGGTTGGCGGAGATGCGAGCGGTGGGAGCTTAACACCAACGTAGGCACACCTACATCAAAGCCACGATGTCGGACATGGTACTGGCCTTTGATAACGGCGCGGACCCAACCGAGGTACTTGTAGTGGCCCCCAAAAGGTTTTAGGCGCAGATCATAATCCCATTCACCATGTTTCGACTGGTGAAGCGAAAAGCCGTAATTTCCTAAGTTGCCCCCAGCGATGCGTCGGTGCGGCAGCAGTTTTCCTAGAATATTGACTGCTGGCCACAAGGCTGCCCGCAGCCGTTGATTCATCATCATGTCCAGCCAAGGGCTATTTAAAATCAACGCTGGGATCTTTTCATGGAGCAGGTCGTGGGTCTCGCGGAGGTGATCGAGCCATAACGCGGCAGTTAGCCCACCGGTGGAATGGCCGATAACGGTAACGGTGGGATGCGTTTGAATGATTTCGTTGGCCGCTAAGTGTAGATCATCGAAGTAGCAGGCTAAATCTTCGGTGTGATGCCAGGTTTGCCCTTCCCGGTGTGAGCGGCCGCATTTGCGCAAGTCAATTCCGTAACAAGCGTAGCCATGGGCGTAGAAATACTGTGCTACATGGGTATGGAAGAAATAATCAGTCACACCGTGTAGCAGCAGGACCGCAGGTTGCGTATCATTGCTCGCATCGGGTCGGTAGCGCACCAGCGTGGTGCAGATATTTCCTTCCCCTTCTGGGTCTATCCCCAGTTCTAGGGTAAGTTGTTGGAAATCTGAGCCCAAGATGTCTGGTTGCCATTGTTGGGTGGTGTTCATGGAACTTAAGCTTATTGCTAGTGCAGCCCTAGTGCGAAGTTGCCCGCACACTGATCAGGCGGCAGCGGACACCTAGCGGGGTAGTGCTGCGGTAGCTGATGCTGGTATCTGTAACTGGTTAACCATTACGGTTGGGATATTCCAACTCGGGGGTACCTTATTGGAAATATGTTCCTGGGATTTTTCATTAATAGTGGAGAAAATACAAAAGATGGTGAAAAAACGTCACCCCCAAAAGAAACGAGCGTAAACTGATTACCCGATAGGTGAACGGGAATGTGTCGCCTATTAAAAAACACCGACTGTTTGTGTTGCTCATTACGTTGGCATTTGGGTAATGGCGATTATGAATAATGGGTGTTTTTGGTACAAATTCCGGCGGTTTTACTGCCGCTAGGCAACAGCGGATTAGTTAAGGGAAGTTGAAATGTCAGATTCCACCAGTAACGCATCAATAACCACCGATGAAGTCGATGTAGCCCTCATTGGCGCTGGCATCATGAGTGCCACCCTAGGTGCCATGTTACGCACCTTGGAGCCGACCTGGTCGCAAATCATCTTTGAGCGCCTTGATGGGTCAGCCGAGGAATCTTCTTCGCCATGGAATAATGCGGGTACTGGGCACTCTGCCTTGTGCGAGCTGAACTACACTCCCGAAGTTAAGGGGAAAATTGATATCTCTAAAGCACTGGGGGTCAATGAAAAGTTCCAGCTGTCTCGTCAGTTCTGGTCCTATCAAGTAAACCAAGGTGTGTTGAGTAACCCGCGCGAGTGGATTAACGCGGTACCACACGTATCGTTTGGCCGCGGAGAATCTCAGATCGCTTATATCCGTAAGCGCTTTGAAAGCCTAGTCAATCACCCATTATTCCCCGGCATGCAGTACACCGAGGACCGCGCACAATTTGATGAATTGCTCCCGTTGATGGGGGAGGGACGTCCAAGCACAGATAAGGTTGCTATTTCTTGGACCGATGCGGGCACTGATATTGATTATGGCGCATTGACCAAGCAGTTTATTGCTGATGCTCAGCGCAAAGGCACCGAGGTACGCTATGGACATGAAGTGTTAAAGCTGCACCATGAGGGGGATAAGTGGAAGCTGACGGTGAAGAATCGCCACACCGGTGATGTGTCTACACTGCGTGCTAATTTCCTCTTTATTGGAGCTGGCGGCATGGCATTACCATTACTGCAAAAAGCGCGGATTCCGGAAATTAGGGGATTTGGTGGTTTCCCCGTATCGGGTCAGTGGTTGCGCTGTACCAACCCGGAGATTATTGCCCAGCATTCGGCAAAGGTCTATGGTCAGGCTTCAGTAGGCGCACCTCCTATGTCCGTGCCGCACCTAGATACCCGGGTCATTGATGGGGAAAAGGGCTTGATGTTTGGTCCTTATGCCGGGTGGACTCCTAAGTTTTTGAAGCAGGGCTCTTGGTTTGATCTGCCGAAATCGCTGAAGGTTACCAATGTCGCTTCCATGCTGAGCGTTGGTTTCAAAGAGCGGGGCTTGACCAAATATCTCATTTCTGAGCTGCGTAAAGACAAAGCTGCAAAGATGGAAACCTTAAGGGAGTACATGCCTAATGCACAAGATGGTGACTGGGAGTTGATTACTGCCGGTCAACGCGTGCAGGTGATTAAGCCAGTGGTCGGTCCGTCCTTCGGTTCCTTGGAGTTCGGCACCACTTTGATTTCTCACCTTGATGGTTCCATTGCTGGTCTGTTGGGTGCGTCCCCTGGCGCTTCAATCGCACCGGCAGCAATGTTGGAGGTTTTGGAGCGGTGCTTTGGTGATCGCATGATCGAGTGGGGTGACAAGATTAAAGAAATGATGCCTTCCTATGGTGTCAAGCTTGCCACCAACAAGGCGCTGTTTACTGAAATGTGGGATTACACCCAAGATACGCTGAAGCTTAACTCCTAACCCGTTAAGCCCTTAAACGCCCTTACCGGCGTTATGGAAGCAATGAGATAAGCAACAAGCGGTGCATTTGCATTGCGTTTTCAATAAGCCACGGGTTATCCGGTACCTTATTTAAGGTGAACTAACGCCAACGGACGACCCGTGGCTTATTGTTTGTTCCTTAAATAACTACGCTCAAAAGGACGGCCATGTCGAATGGTATAACACCTGTTAACTATCCTTTCTCTGCGGTGGTAGGCCAAGACCAATTACGGCTAGCGCTTATCCTTACTGCCATTGCGCCGCGGATTGGTGGGGTAGTGATTCGAGGGGAAAAAGGTACGGCAAAAACCACCACTGTGCGGGCGTTTGCCCAGTTGTTGGGTGAGGCACCATTAGTGAATCTGCCAATTGGCGCCACGGAAGATCGTGTGGTGGGGGCGCTGGATTTAGAAACCGTGCTTACCACTGGTAAAGCTACATACCGTCCGGGGCTATTAGCAGAAGCCAATGAGGGAGTGCTGTATGTTGATGAAGTGAATTTGCTGGCAGATCACCTGGTGGACGCATTATTAGATGCGGCAGCAACCGGTTTGGTCACCATCGAACGTGATGGTATTTCTCACAGCGCGCCGGCGAATTTCGTCCTCGTGGGCACGATGAATCCCGAAGAAGGAGAGTTGCGCCCCCAGCTGCTCGATCGGTTTGGGTTGTCGGTCGATGTGGCAGCCTCTAGGGATACTGCCGTTCGGGCGCAGATTATGCGCCGTCGGTTGCAGTTCGAAGATGACCCAGTCGCTTTTGCTCAGGCATGGCTGAAGCAGGATGAAGCGGTAGCACAGCAAATTGTTTCCGCTAAGCAGCTGATGCCTACCGTTGACCTTAGTGATACCAATCTGGAGCGGATCGCCCACCTATGCGCGGCTTTTGACGTCGATGGGATGCGAGCCGATCTGGTTATTGCACGCACTGCGGTGGCTCACGCGGCGTGGCAAGGGCGAGACGAGGTCACCGACGAGGATATTAAAGTAGCAGCAGAATTAGCGCTACCGCATCGCCGTCGCCGCAATCCATTTGACGAGCCTGGTTTAGATCAGCAGCAACTCGAAGACACCATGGCTGAAGCGTCCCAGCAACACCCCGATCCGGCGGATCAAGCTCCAGAACCTAGTGAGCCAGAGCCGCAAACCGATCAGCCGCCGAGTGCTGAAGAACAGGAGGTTTCTACCGCCGATCAGGGCGATCCCTTTCGTGGTTCGTCAGCTACACCATAAGAAAACCAAATCGCAGCAGGTGGCGGCCTTAGGGCGGAGGGCTCCTGCATATACCCGGGAGGGCTCGGCGGTGCGGGCGTCGAAAAGCGGGCGAGGTTTACACTTAGTGGGCACCATTTTGGCTGCCTGCGAACGTGGTGCTCGGATAGTTGACGGCAGATTGGCGTTTTCACCTCAAGATCTGCAAGGGGCCGTGCGGCGCGCGAAGGAATCGAACTTGATTGTATTTGTGGTCGATGCTTCAGGCTCCATGGCTGCGCGTGATCGGTTAAGCGCGGTAACCGCGGCTGTGCATTCGCTTTTAGGGGATGCCTACCAGCGCCGCGACAAAGTGGCGGTGATCAGCGTAAGAGGGGCACAACCTGAGCTATTATTGCCTCCCACCAGCAGCATCGACATCGCGCATCGCAGGTTGCAAAACGTCTCCACCGGCGGGCGCACCCCGCTGCCAGAAGGGCTTTTGCTTGCCCAGGAGGTGATTGTCAGGGAGCAGCGTCGTGAGCCAGGGCGTAGAGCCATACTCGTCGTGCTTTCCGACGGTCGCGCCACCGGCGTCGATGGGTTGCAGAAGTTGCGGACAGCCTCAGCAGTGATTGCCCAAAGCGGTAGCTGCGCTAGTGTGGTTATTGACTGTGAAGCTACCGCGCGGGTGCGACTCGGTTTGGCGGCGGATTTAGCCCGACATCTCGGTGCGCCCTGTGTACAGCTGGCAGAATTAAATGCGGATTCCGTCACCGGAATTATCAATGCCTTTTGATTGTCCATGAGTAGCCAGTCAATGACTAGCTAGAAAGAGAGAAACAATAACACCATGCCACAAGGAAAAGTAGATCCCGCGAATATTCCCGATGATGGGCTAACCACCAGGCAACGGCGATTACTGCCGGTGACAGCGGTACACACCGGCCCTGGTAAAGGAAAATCCACAGCGGCTTTCGGTATGGCATTACGCGCGTGGAATCAGGGAATGAATATCGGAGTTTTCCAGTTTGTAAAATCCGCAAAATGGAAAGTCGGTGAAGAAGCGGTGTTTAAGCGACTCGGCCAGCTCCATCAAGATACCGGTGTAGGTGGGCCAGTTGAGTGGCACAAAATGGGCGAAGGCTGGTCGTGGTCGAAAAAGGCAGGCAGCGAAGAAGATCATGCCCGCGACGCTTTTGAGGGCTGGCAGGAGATTAAGCGACGGCTGGCCGAGCAAGCCCATGATATGTATGTTTTGGATGAATTTACCTATCCCATTTCCTGGGGGTGGATCGACATTGCCGATGTGGTGGCAACGTTGCGCAACCGTCCCGGCACGCAGCATGTGATTATCACCGGTAGGAACGCGGATCCGCAACTTGTTGAGATTGCGCATTTGGTTACCGAAATGACCAAAATTAAGCATCCTATGGATGTGGGCCGGAAAGGCCAAAAAGGGATCGAATGGTAATAGCTAACGGATAAAGGGGGACGTTAGCTATCGGGGGTTAAGGTCAAAATGTGACCTAGGACAATAATCGGCGGAGGGGGTATAGATCCGCCGAATACTTTCATTAAATTTATCTGAGTATATTTTTCCTAGCTGGGGCAATATTGATTCGTGCTCATTGGGCTTGGGGGCTTACTGGTAACTTTTGGTGTTTTGCACTACGGTAACCCTATGAGCCAGAACATAAGTAACCCTGAAGTGAGTGCTACCTCACAGCAGCCTATGATTGAGTTTCGGGGTGTAGAAAAATATTTTGATGACTATCACGCCCTAAGAAACATCAACCTTGAGGTACCGCGTGGGCAAGTTGTGGTGGTACTTGGGCCTTCCGGCTCTGGAAAATCAACACTGTGCCGCACCATTAACCGGCTAGAGCCCATTGACCAAGGCGAAATTTTTATCGATGGCGTCCAACTGCCTGAAGAGGGCAAAGAGCTCGCACGACTGCGCTCGGATGTGGGGATGGTTTTTCAACAGTTCAATCTCTTTCCCCACATGACCATTAGAAATAACGTCACGCTCGGACCAATGAAAGTGCGAGGACTAAAAAAGCCCGAAGCTGAAGACCTTGCCATGCAGCTTCTAGAGCGCGTCGGAATTGCCAACCAAGCAGACAAATACCCCAGCCAATTATCCGGCGGACAACAACAGCGGGTAGCCATAGCGCGTGCACTAGCAATGCGGCCCAAGGTCATGCTTTTCGACGAGCCCACCTCCGCACTTGACCCAGAAATGGTCAATGAAGTTCTAGACGTCATGGCCAACCTCGCCAGTGAAGGCATGACCATGCTGTGCGTGACTCACGAAATGGGTTTCGCACGCAAAGCTGCCGATCGGGTTTTGTTCATGGATACCGGCGCCATCGTTGAAGACGCCGAACCTAACTCGTTTTTCACCAACCCACAATCCGATCGAGCCAAAGACTTCTTGGGCAAGATTCTGTCCCACTAATGCTCATCCTGATACCACAACCTCAATAAGGAGTTATTCACATGTCTTCGAAGAAAATTCGGTTCGCTGCTAGTCTCGCTGCTGTCGTCGTCAGTGCGGTTACATTGTCTGCCTGCGGCGGCGGAGGCGGGGGTGGCGACCTGCTTGGCAATATCCAAGCAGGCAAAGTCACTCTCGGCACCAAATACGATCAACCAGGCATGGGGTTGAAAGAGGCAGACGGCACCATGACGGGACTTGACGTTGATGTGGCTACTTATGTGGTCAATCAGATTGCTTCTGCTAATGGCTGGGCTAATCCCGAAATAACCTGGAAAGAGTCCCCCTCTGGGCAGCGGGAAACCTTTATTCAAAACGGTGAGGTGGACATGATCGTTGCCACCTACTCCATTAATAAGTCTCGGACGGAATCGGTGAATTTCGGCGGACCGTATTTGCTCACCCACCAGGCCCTATTGGTGCGTGCTGATGATTCTTCCATTTCCAAACTAGAAGATTTAGATGACGGACGTATTTTGTGTTCGGTCACTGGCTCCACACCTGCGCAAAAGGTCAAAGAAGCACTGCCCGGCGTGCAGCTGCAAGAATACGACACCTACTCCTCGTGTGTGGAAGCTTTACGTCAAGGCAATGTTGATGCCTTGACCACCGATGCGACGATTTTAAATGGGTACTCCCAGCAAAATTCTGGGGAGTTCAAAGTCGTAGAACTGAAAAAAGACGGCAAGCCTTTCACCAATGAGCACTATGGCATTGGGCTGAAAAAGGATGATACCGCTGCTACCGATGCCGTTAATACTGCACTAGAGGAAATGTATTCCTCTGGTGAATTTGAGAAGTTCGTGGCGAAAAACCTCGGCGCTAAAGCCACCGGTGTCACCCCCGATACCCCAGGTGATCTTTCCTTCGTCGAGTAAGGCATACCTTTTAGTAGCGCCTGCGTTGAGTAACAAGCACGTTACATAACTAAAAACGAGGAAAGGATGGGCAACTAAATTATGGAAGCGATGTGGGCCCAACTAGGTCCAGCCATACTGCCCGCGTTTTGGATCACCATTAAACTGACGGTGATATCAGCCATCGGTGCGATGATACTCGGTAGCATCTTGGTGGCCATGCGGGTTGCACCCATTGGGGTGCTGCGGCGGATAGCCACGGTGTATATCAACACTGTGCGTAATACTCCGCTTACCCTAGTGGTATTGTTTTGTTCCTTCGGGCTGTACCAAAACTTAGGGGTGCAATTAGCGCAACGAGGATCGCCAACCTTCCTAGCGGATAATAACTTCCGGCTCGCGGTATTAGGGTTTGTGCTGTATACCTCTGCCTTTGTTGCCGAAAGCCTGAGGGCAGGCATTAATACCGTAAGCTTCGGCCAAGCCGAGGCGGCTCGGTCACTGGGCTTAAGCTTCATGCAGATTTTTGGTTCCATTGTTTTCCCACAGGCGTTGCGTGCCGCAATCGTCCCGCTGGGGAACACCTTCATAGCCTTAACCAAAAACACCACCGTGGCCTCAGTCATCGGTGTGGCAGAAGCATCACTACTAATGAAGGAAGTCATTGAAAACCATGCTTCCCAAATGTGGATCATTTTTGGTTGCTTCGCCTTAGGATTCATGATCCTCACCTTGCCGCTCGGACTCGGCTTGGGTCGACTAGCAGAACGATTGGCGGTGAAACAGTAATGAGCGTTCGGGCTACAGTTCTCTTCGACACCCCAGGGCCAAAGGGACGGCAACGAAACACTGTGCTATCGGTTATCACCATCGTGATAACACTCGCGATAGTGGCATGGGTGCTGTATGTATTACAGCAAAAAGGACAACTCACCGCCGCGAAATGGCAACCATTTATCGAACTCAACACCTGGAAAACCTACCTACTGCCAGGCCTCATGGGAACCCTGCGATCAGCATTCGTTTCCATTATCTTAGCGGTGGTTTTCGGTATAGTTTTCGGCCTAGGCAGGCTCTCGCAGGTAACCTTTGTCAGGTGGATATGTGGTGTGATCGTGGAATTTTTCCGCGCCATCCCCGTGCTGCTGCTGATAATTTTCACCTACCAGCTGTTTGCGGTCTACGATTTGGTCCCCGCTAAACAACTCGCCTTCGCCGCGGTAGTGACCTCGTTGACGCTTTATAACGGTTCCGTCATTGCAGAAATCCTCCGTTCCGGTATTAAGAATCTCCCCAAAGGCCAAACCGAAGCCGCAGCAGCGCTAGGTTTGTCACATCGGCAGATTCAGTGGAAGATTTTGCTCCCACAAGCCGTAGCTGCCATGCTGCCTGCGCTGATCGCTCAAGCGGTCATTGCGCTGAAAGACTCCGCTTTGGGCTACCAAATCGGATTCGTCGAAATCGTACGCCAAGGCATCCAATCTTCGTCCTCGAACAAGAATTACCTCGCGTCGCTGATTGTCGTTGCCATCATTATGATTGCCATCAACTACGCATTAGGCCTGTTGGCAGAACGAGTGGAAAATCAACTACGTGCCGGCCGGGCGCGGCGAAACATCCTAGCCGCCGTGCCGCACCAAGAACTGCCTGGTATCGAAACCAAAGACAGCGTCAACGTGGACTGGCACGCCACGGATTACAAACAAATCCGCAACCCAGATCAATAATCCAGACCAAGCACAACTGTGGGCTTTGAGGTGACTAACCCCACCTTAAGCCCACAAAATTTCCGGTAGGGGCTTTCATCGTGGTTATGTTGAAAGCACTATGCTTGACTTCGCCTCCAACACTGCTACTCCCGGTTTGTGCATCGCCGCAACGGCCTCTGGAACGGGAAAAACCACCATTGCCACCGGCCTGATGGCAGCACTCGCCAAAACCCATGCTGTGGCCCCGTTTAAGGTCGGGCCAGATTATATCGATCCGGGCTATCACGGCATGGCCGCAGGCAGAGTGGGAAGAAACCTTGATTCCGTCATGTGCGGCAGCAACCGCATCGGCCCGTTGTATCGCCATGGCAGTGCTGACTGCGACATCGCCGTAGTCGAAGGCGTGATGGGGCTTTTCGACGGCCGACTGTCCGACGGTGCAGGATCCACTGCAGAAATCGCCAAACTCCTAGGACTACCAGTGCTATTGGTTGTCGATGCGCGCGGTATGAGCCAATCTGTAGGCCCACTGGTGAAAGGGTTTGCCACTTACGATTCGGGCGTGCGCATCGCAGGAGTCATCTTAAATAAAGTAGGCAGCCTGCGACATGCCACCATCTGCCAACAAGCAGTAGAAGCCGAAGGAATACCAGTCGTTGGGGTGATCCCTAGGCAACAGACTGTCCAAGTGCCCTCCAGGCATCTCGGGCTGATAACCGCCGCCGAACACGGCATTGCAGCCAACAATGCGGTAGCACATATGGCCGAGCTGATAGAACAACATTGCGACCTACCCCAGATCCGCAGCTTGGCACAATGCGACTACCGCGGCCCTAGCTGGGAACCAACAGCAGAGCTAAAAAATGTTGGCAATCCCACCATAGCCATGGCAGCCGGGCCAGTGTTTAGCTTCGCTTATGCAGAGCACCAAGAATTGCTGCGCGCCGCGGGCGCTACTGTTGTGGAATTTGACCCACTCCACGACCCCTTACCAGACTGCGATGGTTTAATCATTCCTGGAGGCTTTCCAGAAGAACACCTAGAAAACCTCGCTCGTCGCACCGATCTCAAACAGGCCATCACCGCTCATGCCGCAGCCGGGAAACCCATCCACGGCGAATGCGCCGGGCTGTTATGGCTTTTAGAACAACTTGATAACCAACCCATGCTGGGGCTGATTGGCACCACCGCAACCATGGGGGGTGGCTTGCACCTCGGCTACCGAGAAGCGGTAGCGCTGACTGATTCTTTCCTCTATCGCACCGGGGAGCGAGTGATTGGTCACGAATTCCATCACACGGCGTTGACCCACTCCACCGCAGCTGACTTTGTTCCCGCGTGGGGGTGGCGTGACAATCATGCGCAGCCAGTAACCGAAGGGTTTGTTTCTGAGACCATCCACGCCTCGTATCTGCATGTGCACCCAGCGGCAGCGCCGCACACCATTGAGCGATTCGTCACTGCCTGCAGCAGCACGTAACAACAGGTAGTTAGGTGCCGCAGAAGGTGAGAAAACTCCGCAGAAACTCTGGAGAACTTGGGGTGGTGAAATCTGGCGGTGTTAACGGGTGCTGCCGGAAGGGCGCGGCGAGTACTTCTAATAACGTGTCAAAAATCTGCTCGTCTTTCAGTGCTGCCGCTACTAGGTGATTACGGGGAATATAAAGCGGGTTGCGGGCTAGTACCATGCCCCGATCTGGTTCTAGCTCGCGGTATCGAGAAAGCCACAGTTGCCACTGGTGATCTGTAATCTCTGTTTCGGGTTCTTCTCCCAGCAGTCGTAGGGTAGTGGCGGTATCCCAGGTGGATTGCTGCAACCAGTCATAGAGGTCGTCGATAAGCTCAGTGATGGTAGGTAAAAGCTGCTTAAAGCCCAAAGACCGGCTGGTGGAGCGCAGCCAAGCAGCATGGTAACTGTGGGGATAGTTGTTGATCAATTGCTGCGCCTCATCTAGCCCAATCAGCGGTAGGAGACATTCTGCGAGCCGAGCCAAATTCCACCCGGTTATTTCGGGTTGCTGCCCAAACCGGTACCGACCGGTGGTATCAATTGAGCTATAGGCGGTGTCAGGATTAAAGGTTTCTGCCCAGGCGCAGGGGCCGAAATCAATACTTTCACCAGTTACCGTGGTGTTGTCAGTATTAATAACACCGTGGAGGAAGCCTAGCCGCATCCATTCCGCCACAGTTTGGGCTTGGTTTTCTATCGTGGCGTGGAAAAACTCGGCATAACTATGTCCTGGATAGTGGCGGTTGATTGTATAGTCAGCAAGGTCGCGAAGAACCTGTTCGCCGGCTAAAGCCGCATACTGGAAAGTGCCTACCCGGATATGCGAGGCAGCTACCCTTACCACCAATGCGCCTGGCTCCAAGCCTTGACGACGATGCACTTTCGCGCCGGTGCTTAATACCGCAAGCACTTTTGTAGTGGGCACTTCTAGTGCTTCCAGCGCCCAGGAAAACAAGTACTCCTTTTTCGCAGCTTTAAGGGGATACAACCCATCACCACCCCGAGAAAACGGTGTACGCCCAACGCCTTTGACGTGAATATCCAGCAGTCCATGGTCGGTTGTTATCTCTCCCAGCAGCAGGGCACGACCATCGCCTAGTATGGGCACAAATTGTCCAAACTGGTGTCCTGAATAAGCTAATGCGTGCCCACCGCCTGCCAGTATTTCCATCAGGTTTTTCCTGGTTATGCCCAGTTGCTCAGCTAGGTGGGAATGGAATAATTCGATGCGCAGATCTGGGAACGTAGGCATCTCGCAGGAACGTACCAACGTTGGGTTCGCGGTAGCATAATCGTGGCTTAAAGTTACATGCGGTTTCATGGTTTCACTTTAACGCCCTCTATGCTTATTCACCATGAAAAATATTCCTTCAGTCAGTCTTATTGGTGGTGGCCCCGGCGCCTGGGATCTTATTACGGTGCGAGGCATGCGCCGCTTGGCAGAAGCTGAGGTGATTCTCACCGACCACCTCGGGCCCGCCGCCGAATTAGAGCAGTTATGCGACACTACTGATAAGGAAATTATTGACGTGTCAAAACTGCCCTATGGCAAACAGGTGGCACAAGAAAAAATCAATGAGCTTTTGGTGCTCAAGGCTCGTGAAGGTAAAAAAGTCGCACGCCTTAAAGGGGGTGACCCGTTTGTTTTCGGCCGAGGTTTTGAAGAACTACAGCACCTTCATAGCCACGGTATTACCTGCGAGGTAATACCAGGTATTACCAGTGCCATTGCAGTTCCGGCGTTAGCAGATGTTCCCATTACCCAACGTGGGGTTACCCATTCCTTCACCGTGATTTCTGGGCATATTCCCCCTAACCATCCTGATTCTTTGGTTAATTGGAAAGCACTCGCTGGCATTGGCGGCACCATCGCGGTAATCATGGGGGTGAAAAACGTACCGCTGATCGTCGCCGAACTAATAGCCAATGGAATGCCAGAAACTACCCCCGTCTGCGTCATTCAAGAGGGAAGTATGGATGGGCAGCGCAGCTATTACTGCCAGTTAGGACAACTACCAGAGATTATGGCTGCATACCAGATACAGCCACCAGCGGTGTACGTCATTGGTGAGGTTGCAGCGCTGCATTTAACCGTAACTTCGGCTGTGAAAACCGGTTAAACAATCATTAAAAGTTCATTGCTGTCTGCCGTTGTTTCCATGACCATTCCAGCTTCCCGTGCGATTTCCGCTATTTCTAACCGAGTAGTGGCTTCAGTAGGAGCTAAGGCCAGCGCTCGCGCTAATAGCCCTTTGTAGTGTTTATTAAAATGGCTGATCACAGTGCGACTACCATCTGGTTTCTCGGATAACACTTTGACGGTTACCGCAGGCGGATACTTACCTAGTTGCTGGTATGCCCCAGAGCGTAAATCAACCACGAGGCCGTCGTATTCCGCCAAGGCAGTGCTGATAGCTTTACCCCAGCGTTTACGCATCGTCGGGGTGTGGTTATCAGTACTGCTCGGTAATTTTATTGTGCCGGATAATCGATAGTTGGGAATATCGTCTTTTGCCATCACTAACCCAAAAAGGGCATCCCCGATGGCGATTCTATTCAAGGCAGCTGCGGTTAACGAGCCGGAATCTAAGGCGTCGTAAAGCACCCCCGTGAAACGAAGGATTGCCGGGGTGCAGGGGGAGGTGAGCAACTGCTGATTGATGTCAATCCAGTCTGATTGTTTAGCGGATAAACCTAAGATGTCCAGCGCCGTTTCTCCTGTTAAGGCGGTCAAATCTGCGGCAATGGTTTTTCTGATCGGGTTAAGAGCGGGAAATGACAGCCGATCAAAATCCACAGCAGGCTTGGTGCCGCCGTGGGACTTTGTTTCCGAGGGGGGTAGAACAATCAGCATGGCTAACAACCTACCAGTTTTCCTAGGCTCTACCCCTGCTGGCAGAAAAGTGCATAATGGAGAGGTTATAAAATAGTGCTTTTGGTTCTTAACCGGTTAGCCTTAATAAGGCGCCTTTTGGACAAAGCTAGCGGCAATGAGCATCTAAGTGGGATAAATGGCAATAACACAGTTGGGAAAACTAATTTCCACTGCGGTGACGGAGGCTGCTCCGCAGCAACGCGGTTCCTCCTCAGCCTCAGGTGTAGTTTCTACCCGAAATAACACTCAGCAACCAAACAGCAATTTGCAAGTCGTAGCACAGCCACCGGCTAATCCAGCGCGGAAAAAGCCAGCCACGGTGACGGTGCAACCACCCCTGCGGTACCGCATTCGCCGAGTGTCCGCCATTGATGGTTTAAGGGGATTGGCCGTATTAGTTGTGGTGATTTACCACTTTTTTGGCAGCCTAGCTCCCGGCGGCTTCATGGGCGTTGACATGTTCTTTGTGTTGTCGGGTTTTTTAATTACCTCATTGCTAATTCGCGAACGTGCAGTCATGGGCCGGGTAGATTTAAAACAGTTCTGGCTCCGCCGCGCGAGAAGGATTTTCCCGGCAGCGATGGCAGTGTTGGTATTAACCACAGCCATCGCCGGATTAGTGCAAGGAGATGCTGCGGTAGGGCTAAAATCCCAGTTCTTTGGCACGATCTTTTTTGCCAATAACTGGGTGCAAATAGCAGGCAGCCAAAGCTATTTCGCCGATAGTGGTGTGCAGATTTTCGCCCACTATTGGTCGCTAGCAGTAGAAGAGCAGTTTTATGTGATTTTCCCACTGATATTCGTCCTTTTCTCACGATTTGGCAGCGGCTGGCTAAAAGTGGTTGTCAGTACATTAGCTATAGCCAGCTTTTTGTGGATGCTCGCGCTTTATGACCCCCAAGCCGACCCCACCCGCGTGTATTACGGAACCGATACCCACTCGTTTGGGTTGCTGCTTGGGGTGCTGTTGGCCTGCGTTACCACAACCACGGTCAGTGATCCCCACGCTGATTCCTGGCCCATGGCTTGGGCAAATAAGAATAAAGCTCTCATCAGCACTATTGGGATGATCGCTCTTGTTGGGTTGATTGTCATGGTGGCTGTTGTGCCAGATACCTCGGTGTTTACCTATCGAGGTGGGCTGTTGCTGGCCAGCATTTTGACCATGATTTTATTAGCTACCTTGCTATGTGAAACTGGGCCAGCGCATTGGTTGATGAACCGTTATGAACTGCGCTGGTTAGGGGAGCGGTCATTTTCCATTTATCTGTGGCATTGGCCAGTCATTGTGATCATCAAGCAGCTCGTTTACAACAACAAACTGGAGTGGTCGGACTGGACCATTGGTATCATGGCTGTGGTTATCTCCCTTCCCCTATCACATTTCAGCTATGAATGGATTGAGACTCCGATTCGCAGGAAGGGCTACCTCAAAGTGTGGAAAATGTCGAAAATACGATACAAGGCCGTTGTGGCAGCAATAGCTGGACTTAGTTGTTTAACCGCAGGAGCAGCAGTTGCCAGCTCGGTGAATGAAACTGCTCTGCAGCAAGATTTGACCATCTTGGCTCAAGAAAATAAGGCCAGCACCAAGGAGATCACCGCCATCCCAGCGGCTTCCACCGAAGACGTCACGCAAGTTGTCTATGGGCCGCAGCTGCTGCCATCGGGCGATAAAATCACAGCCATTGGCGATTCCGTTACGTTGGCATCGCTAAACGCGCTGGAAAAAACCTTCCCAGGCATTTACGTAGATGGTGCCGTATCCCGAACCCTGTTAGCTGCACCGGAACTGCTCAATGAGCTAGATCAAGCTGGTCGACTTGACCCGTTTGTGGTGTTGGGCTTTGGAACCAACGATGAATTCAGTCTAGAGAAGCTGGAAGAAGTCATGGGCATTATCGGGGAAAACCGAGTAGTGGTTTTGGTGATGCCTTATGGTGACCGCACTTGGATTCCTACATCACAGGCCAATATCGCCAAAGCACAAGATCTATATCCTAATCTTTATGTTGCTGATTGGTGTCAGCGGGCACAAGCTGATAAAACTTTGCTGTACTCTGATCTGATTCACCCCACAGACGTTGGTGCGCAAGCGTATGCTGATTCCGTTAAATACGCCCTCAACCAGTGGGCGAATCACCGTAAACGTCCCGTTGCCGCCTGTGGTGTGTAGGCCACATAACCGGCAAATAAAATCATATTGCGTCGAAACTATAGTGAGGTAAGTAAAAACATGCGCAAACAGGCTCTTGTGCCGCTACTTGCTTCTGTTGTTTTTCTTACCTGCTGTGTGACCACCGCAGGAGAAACACCGCAATCGGAACCCAATCGGGCAGTTGCGGCACAAACAGACTCGGTGAGCGTTGCTACGGAAAATATCGATTGGCTATCCCCAATAGCCAATGCTGAGCACAACAGCGCTGGCAACCAGTTCCTGTCGCAGTTGCTGTATCAACCATTGTTTAGCTTCAGCCAAACCAGCGAAGCTAATTACAAGGTTGATACCGTCCGTTCGATTGGGGCAGTATCCGCCGTTTCCCCAGATGGCATGACCTTCACAGTTGACCTACACAACCGCACCTGGTCCGATGGCACACCAATAACTACTAATGACATCGCCTTGTGGTGGCAACTGGTCAATGACAATCGAGACGCGCTAGCAGGCACCGGCGCCGCAGATCTTATCGATGCAACCGCGCGACTGAGCGTGACCAGTGACAAGAGTTTTACGCTGACGACCGCCACCAAATTCAACCCCAACGTGTATGTCAGCAACTATTTGGCATATCTGATACCCCTCCCGGCTCATGCCTGGGAGGACGAGTCGGGCGATACCCAAACGCTGTTCCAAACATTATCTAAAGCAGGTGGCGATCCAAGTAACGAACTATGGAAAACCACCTCTGGGCCTTACACGTTGCAGGCGAACACGTTATCAGGGCCGATTACGTTATCCGCCAACCAAGCTTACGACGGGTTAGACAAACCTAAAATAGCCACTTTAAACCTGCTACCCAACGTGGAAGTAACTCAAGCAGGCAATTCGCCTGCCGACGTATTCTTCCTGCCGGTCACTACCAGCAAAGAGGACATCGCAGCGTGGGAAACCGCTGGCTATAAAACCATGGTTCAACATAGCTGGGGCATTAATTATCTGTCGTTGAACTTCAACAAGTCCATAACTGATATGTACTTGCGTGAAGTTCTCCAACTGATGATTGATCAAAACGCTATTAATAAAACCGCCTGGGCAGGCTACTCCCAAGTGGGTTGCGGACCCGTACCTGTTAGCAGCGCAGATCCAACCCAAACACCATGTAAACCAGAATTTGATCTTAAACGGGCCCGCACCCTGTTGACCGACCACGGTTGGGACTTAAACACCTACCCAATTACCTGTAAAGACAGTGAAAAATGCGGACCTAATTACTCCACAGGTTCCTCCCTGGAACTGACAATGCTGTTAGAACCCGGCGATTTCAAAGATCGAGTTTTCCCGATTCTTAAAGCAAACTTCGAAGAAGTAGGCATCGAACTAACAGCTAAAGAAGTACCAGATGTCGTAGCCGAGGCTAATGGCTGTCGGCTAGGAACCAGCGATTGCGATTGGGACTTAGGCTATTTTGGTGCAGGTGCCAGCTGGGAATTCCCCGTGTACCCAACCGGCGAGAAAATATTCACTACCGACGCAGTGGCGAATTTTGGTGGCTTTTCCAACCCAAATATTGATGAAAACATTGATGACACGTTAAGCGGAACCGATGAAGACGCCATGGCCACCTACGAGTCGGCAATTAAATCTCGCCGTGGCTATTTATGGCTACCCACCCCGGCAAAACGGTTGGTGATCTACAAAGATGGGCTGGAAGGAATGCGCACTGACACTTTCTTACCGCAAGAGTGGAGTTATCAGTAATCAAGCTGCCCTTAAGGCAGATAAAAGCTCATGTGGCTAGGGCAGCCTAGTGGTTGTTGGCATAACGGATCAACACACCATACAACCCGCCGAACGGGGCACAAGCCGCCGTGGGCACCAAGGTGCGCGGGGGTAAAAGCGTCGTTGCCTGATGAACAACCGCCCAGAAACAAAAAAACCGAGTTAAATCCGGCTGCTATCATTGCATCCATGATTACTCGACTTTCGACTTTATTTCTTCGCACTCTCCGCGAAGACCCTGCAGATGCAGAGGTGCCTAGCCATAAGCTACTGGTACGTGCTGGTTATATTCGCCGCGCCGCGCCGGGAGTCTATTCTTGGCTGCCGTTAGGGCTTAAGGCACTGCGAAAGATCGAGCAGGTTGTCCGGGAAGAGATGGATGCCATTGGTGCACAAGAATTGCTCTTTCCCGCGTTGCTGCCCAGGGAGCCTTATGAGCAAACTGGCCGCTGGACTGAATACGGTGATGGGTTATTCCGGCTCAAAGACCGTAAAGGTGTAGATATGCTGCTTGGGCCAACCCATGAAGAGCTATTCGCCTTGGCAGTCAAAGACATGTACACCTCCTATAAGGACTTCCCGGTCACTTTGTATCAGATTCAAACGAAGTATCGGGATGAAGAACGCCCCCGGGCAGGTATTCTGCGTGGCAGGGAGTTTGTGATGAAAGACTCCTATTCCTTTGACATGTCAGATGCTGGTTTGGAAGACTCCTATCAAGCCCACCGGCGGGCTTACCAGGCGATTTTTGATCGACTGGGGATTGAATACGTGATCTGCCAGGCTACTTCTGGTGCTATGGGTGGTTCGGCCTCGGAGGAGTTTTTAGCCATTTCCCCCAATGGTGAAGATACCTTCGTGCGTGCTACTGAAGGCGATTATGCGGCGAATGTCGAAGCCGTGGTAACTCCGCATCCGGAAGAACAAGATTTCACGTCACTGCCTGAGGCGCAGGACTACAACACCCCACAGTCTGAGACTATTGAAACGCTAGTGCAGTGGGCCAATAGCGAAGGCATTGAAGTCGATGGGCGAGCGGTGACTGCCGCCGATACCCTCAAATGTCTTATTGTAAAGGTTCGGGAACCCGGCGAAGAGCAGTGGCAGCTGACCGGCATTTTGGTCCCGGGAGATCGGGAAGTGGACATGAAACGGCTAGGCGCTTCGTTGGAGCCTGCGGAAGTTGTCCTTGCCGAGGAAGCGGATTTTGCTCAGCATCCGTTTTTGGTAAAAGGTTACGTTGGGCCGCGCGGGTTACGCGCTCATGGGGTGCGGGTGCTAGCTGATCCTCGAGTAGTGACCGGAACCTCATGGATCACTGGTGCTGACGCCAAGCAATTGCATGTGGTGGGCTTGGTTGCAGGCCGCGACTTCGAGGTGGATGGCTACGTTGAAGCAGCTGAGGTGAAAGAGGGCGACCCAGCTCCGGCCGGTCAAGGTGTGCTCACCTTGGAACGAGGCATTGAGATAGGCCATATTTTCCAATTGGGGCGAAAATACACCGAAGCCTTTGACGTGCAGATTCTTGATGAAAACGGCAAACGGGCCATCCCTACCATGGGGTCGTATGGCATTGGTGTTTCCCGGTTGTTGGCGGTGATTGCGGAGCAGTGCCACGATGACAAGGGATTGATCTGGCCGCTGGCAATAGCACCGTTCCAAGTGCACGTCGTGGTTGCTAATAAGGATCAGGCGGCGCAGGCTGCTGCAGATGAGATCGTCGAAAAGCTCGATGCCGCCGGTATTGATGTGCTGTTTGATGATCGTCCCAAGGTCAGCCCCGGTGTGAAATTCAAAGACGCTGAGTTGCTGGGTATGCCGATCATGGTCGTATTAGGTCGCAGTTTCGCTGATGGGGTGGTGGAGCTTAAGATTCGCGGCGGCGAAACGCTGACCGTTCCCGCCACCGAGGTAATGGAGAAACTAGGCGAGCTGCTTGCCGGCTAACGACGCCCGACCGGCCACCGTTAACGCGGTTTCCCGCCAGTCCGGGGTGGTGGTTGTTTGTGCCGTGTGCACATGGAAGGCCACTAAATCCTGATGCAGCGCGGTAATGAAACTGCGGGCGCTGGCGGAGTCGGTGGGCTCTGGGTGATTAAACTGATAAGCCGGCTCACGCACCGCGCTGGTAACAGCTGCACTGGTGGTCTCAGCGGCTTCCGTTTCGGTGGGAGCCGCGGTATTGGCGGTGGCTTCTTCTAATTTTTCCACGATCGCGGCGTGTTCTGCTGCTAGGTTATCAACCAGCGTATCAACCTCGTCATCACCATAAGCTCGCGCTATACCTAGGGCGTATTCAAAGCTGTATTCCATTTCTAAAGATTCCGCGAAATTACCAACAGTGGGGATGGGGGAGGGGGTGGCTTCGGCGGCGATGTAATCCAAGTAGACATCTACCACCAGTGGCAAGGACTCCTCTGGTACGTTGGCTATCACTTCTAAAACTCCCGCGCTGCCCGGGGCGAGGGTATTGGGTACTTCTGGGTTGCAGGACTCGGGCACAGTACCGTCTTTATGGTGGCCACACAGCCGAATAACCTCGTCATAAAGCAGCTGTTTATGGGGTTCATCAGCAGCTGCGTACAGTTGGCTTAATGCTTCATTGGGGGTGGGGTTAGCACAAGATGACAGGGGGAGCAGAAAAAATACTGCGGTAACCGCAGCTAGAAAACGCTTCATGGCGAGTCATTGTACTAGCATGAGGAACATGGCTTTTCCTTCAACAGAAACTTTGACGTCAATACTAGCCCCAGTAGTGGCAGCGGCGGGGTTAGACGTCGAAGGTATCAAAACCACCAAAGCGGGTAAAAAGAGTGTGGTAGCAATCGCGGTTGATGCCGACATTCCACCTACTACGGATACTTTGGAGAAGCTTTCGCAGGACATATCTCAGCTTTTCGACGAAGCCGAAGAACGCGGCGACCTCAATTTTGGCCCTGGGTACACCCTTGAGGTCACGACCCCAGGTTTAGATCATCCCTTAACCTTGCCGCGGCATTGGCGGCGTAACCAAGGGCGGCTGATCACGCTTTTCGACGGCAACAAGAAGCAAACCGCACGCTTGGGAGCGTTAAACGACACTGGAAGCCTAGCTGTGGTTATCTTGAATCAGGGAAAGCAACGGATCATTAATACAATTGAGGTGGCGGACTACCCAACAACAATGGTAGAAATTGAGTTTGCAAAACCAGCGGCTGAGGAAGCGCAACTAGCCGCTTTAACGTTTGACGAGGCCGTAGCACTTCAACGGCGAGAGGATTAATGTACAAGTGAATATTGATGTTCAGGCACTCAAGGCAATTGAAAAGGAAAAAGGCATTCCCGTGCGGGAATTGACCGAAACCATCGCTAGCGCCTTGATGTTTGCCTACCGAGAGTATAAAGATGCACCCCCTGTACCTGGTACCAAAGCTCGCGTGGACATTGATATTGCTACAGGTGAAGTAAAAGTCATTATCAGTGAACTCGACGAAGAAGGTAATGTCACCAGTCACTATGACGACACCCCAAGCAATTTCGATCGGATCGGAGCACCAGCCGTCCGTGATGCCATTGTACGCAGGTTACGGGAAGCAGAAACCCGCCAAGCCTATGATGCATATTCCGGTTACGAAGGCCGGGTCGTTTCTGGAATCGTGCAAGCCGATGCGCATGCCAATGAACGAGGGATCGTAGTAGTCCATCTTGGAACCGAAGCCGATGGACAGGATGGAATCCTGCTCCCTGCTGAGCAGATCCCCGGCGAACGGCTCAAGCACGGTGATCGGGTAAAGTCGTTTGTGGTGGGGGTTAATAATAACGTTCGCTCGCTCAATATCAACTTGTCTCGGACGCACCCAGAGCTGGTGCGCAGCCTTTTTGAACTAGAGGTTCCCGAAGTTGCCGATGGCTCAGTCGAGATCGTGTCTATCGCCCGTGAAGCCGGTCACCGCTCTAAGGTGGCAGTTAAAGCTACCGTTAAGGGACTCAATGCCAAAGGTGCCTGCATTGGCCCGCGTGGTGGGCGCGTCAATAACATCATGCGCGAGCTCAATGGCGAGAAAATCGACATTATCGATTACTCGGATGATCCAGGTACCTATGTCGGGAATGCTTTGGCACCGTCAAAGGTTGTTCATGTAGAGGTGGTTGACCCCGAGGCTCATATTGCCCGGGTAACCGTTCCCGACTACCAGTTGTCTTTGGCTATTGGCAAGGAAGGGCAAAACGCACGGTTGGCTGCGCGGCTTACGGGGTGGAAGATTGATATTCGTTCCGATGCTGCGGGACCGGCTGATTAAACCAAGAATTAACTTTTCCTAGGGAATTAGACTAAGCTTGTCAAAGGCTCTGGTGCATATTCAAGCTATGTACTGGGCGTCACGGTTGGATTCAACAATGTGATTTGAGGAGTTAGTGTGGGTACCCAGGTGGGCCTGGCGGTGTCGATAAGCGGCGATCACCAGCACATACCGATGCGTACCTGCATAGCTACCCGGAGAAAGTTGCCACAATCTGAATTACTCAGAATTGTAGTGCTACCGGGATCAGCTGAACTGATAGCTGATCCCGATCGTAAGCAACCAGGTCGAGGTTGTTGGATTACCCCGTCTCTTGACGCCTTTGAGCTTGCCAAAAAACGCAAGACGTTTAGTCGTGCGTTACGGGTGTCTGCCCCGGTAGACACTGGTCCAGTACGAAAGTACCTTACAGCGCTCACGCTGGATCTCGATAATGGAAAGAAGACCGAACACTGATGAGCACACGATGAAGCATCAGCGATGAACGTCCACGAACATAAGGTGGAAAGCCGCATCTAGATCCCGGAAAGCTTCCCGGGCAGATGACGCTTTTCCCACCTAATACAACAAGGAGAAAAGTGCCCGGAAAGCTACGTGTACACGAGCTAGCAAAACAGCTTGGAGTAACAAGCAAAGAACTACTCGCAACGTTGAAGGAAAAAGGCGAGTTCGTTAAAACTGCATCCTCAACCATCGAACCACCGGTGGTTAAAAAGATGAAAGAGCACTACGGCGCGCTAGGAAACGCCGAGAGTAACACCCCAGCGCAACCCGCGTCCCCCGCTCAGCCCACCCCAGCGGCATCGGCGCCAGCTGCAGCAGCGAAACCCGCAGCGCCAAGCCCGAAACCCAGTGCTGCTAAGCCAGGTGCTACTGCACCCAAACCAGGACCGGCTGCACCGAAACCAGGTGCTCACAAGCCAAGCGCAGCAAAGCCAAAGCCTAGCGCTAGTGCAGCGAAACCTGCCGCACCGAAGCCGCGTCCGGCGAAACCTCAGGCGAAGCCACAACCGGTACGTCAACAAGCAGCAAAACCAGGACCGAAACCAGGCGCTGCAAAAACTCCAGAGGTGGCAGTTAAAGCAGCCGCCCCTACGTTCAGTGAAACCGCAGCGAAACCAGCACCAAGCCCAGGTGCTATGCCTCGTCCGCAGGCGAAACCGGGACCAAAGCCTGGTGCGCGGGCACCGCGGGTAGCTAATAACCCATTTTCTACAGGCGGTGGATCCGATCGTGCACCTCGGCCTGGTGGTGGCCGACAGGGTGGGGCACCTCGCCCAGGTCAATCCCGTGGCCCAGGTGGCGGATCTGATCGCACGCCTCGTCCCGGCGGCGGTCGGCAAGGTGCTCAGCGTTCTGGCCAAGGTGACCAGCGTGGTGATCGCTCGGCACGTTCTCAAGGACAAGGCGGACGTAGGCCATCACCAGCGATGATGCCTAACCAGCCCAACCCAGGGCAGATGCCTACCCGGGCAGCCGCTGGATCTTCCGGAGGCGGTCGCGGTGGTCGTGGACCAGAAAACCAAGGTGGTAACTTTGGCGGTCGCGGTGGCAACGCCGGTGGCAGGGGTGGACGCCGCGGTGGTACTGCAGGTGCTTTCGGTCGTCCAGGTGGCGCACCCCGCAAGGGACGGAAGTCGAAACGGCAGAAACGGAACGAGTACGAAGCAATGCAAGCCCCCAACGTGATTGGTGGCGTGCGGTTGCCTGATGGTGGTGGCGCTACCGTGCGGTTGGCACGAGGTGCTTCCTTGTCGGATTTCGCAGAAAAGATCAACGCTGAGGCAGCGGCATTGGTACAGGCGCTTTTTAATCTCGGCGAAATGGTTACCGCTACCGCATCGGTTTCCGAAGAAACCCTGATGCTGCTGGGTTCCGAGATGAACTACACCGTTGAAGTGGTTTCTCCGGAAGATGAGGACCGAGAGTTGCTGGAGTCCTTTGACCTGCAATTCGGTGAAGACATCGGAACGGAAGCCGATTTGGCTTCCCGCCCACCAGTAGTAACCGTGATGGGTCACGTTGACCACGGTAAGACCCGCCTGCTGGATACGATTCGCAAAACCAACGTGGGTTCCGGTGAGGCCGGCGGCATCACCCAGGGCATTGGCGCTTACCAGGTAAAGGTAGCCATTGACGGGACTGACCGGCAGATTACCTTCCTCGATACCCCAGGTCACGAGGCCTTTACGGCTATGCGTGCCCGTGGTGCTAAATCTACCGATATTGCGGTGCTGGTGGTTGCAGCTGACGACGGCGTCATGCCGCAGACCGTAGAAGCCATCAACCATGCTAAGGCTGCTGACGTGCCTATCGTGGTTGCCGTGAACAAGATTGATAAACCTGGCGCATCGCCTGAGAAAATTCGGGGTCAATTGACCGAATACGGTTTAGTCCCCGAAGAGTACGGTGGCGACACCATGTTTGTCGATATTTCCGCCAAGCAGAACATCAACCTCGACGGTCTGCTAGAAGCGGTTTTGCTCACAGCTGATGCCTCGCTAGACCTCAGGGCAAACCCAGACATGGACGCCCAAGGTGTGGCAATTGAAGCTCACCTTGACCGGGGTCGCGGGCCGGTGGCTACGGTTATCGTGCAACGTGGTACGCTGCGGGTCGGTGACTCGATTGTCGCCGGTGATACCTACGGCCGCGTGCGGCGCATGGTGGATGAATACGGCAACGATGTCACCGAAGCTGGCCCATCGCGTCCGGTGCAGGTGCAAGGTCTCAATGGTGTTCCTGGTGCGGGCGATAACCTGCTAGTGGTCGAAGATGACCGGGTGGCTCGTCAGATCGCCAACCAGCGTAATGCGCGTAAGCGTAACGCTATGGCGGCACGTACCCGTAAGCGGATCTCGCTTGAAGATCTGGATGCAGTGCTCAAAGAGCAGTCCACCCTCAACCTCATTCTTAAAGGTGACAACGCTGGTTCCGTGGAAGCCCTGGAAGAAGCATTGCTCAAGATTGAGGTTGATGATGAAGTTCAGCTCAACATCATTGACCGTGGTGTAGGTGCTGTTACCCAGACCAACGTTTCGCTGGCTGCCGCATCAGACGCTGTGATTATCGCCTTTAACGTTCGTGCCGAAGGCAAAGCTACCGAGGAAGCAAATTCCGAAGGCGTGGATGTGCGCTACTACACGGTTATTTACCGAGCGCTGGAAGAGATCGAGCAAGCGCTGCGCGGCATGCTCAAGCCGGTCTTCGAAGAGCGTGAGGTTGGTAAAGCCGAAATCCGCGCCATCTTCAAAGCCTCTGCAGTGGGTCTTATCGCTGGCTGTAAGGTGGAAGAAGGCAAAGTGCGTCGCGGCGCTTCGATTCGTCTGGTTCGCGACGGTAATGTCGTGGTCTCGGACGGCACGATCACCTCGTTGCGACGCGAAAAAGATGATGTCACTGAAGTCACCGCCGGTTACGAATGCGGTATGGTGCTGAGCTATCCTGACATCCAGGTTGGCGACATTATCGAGGCATACGAGCAAGTGGAAGTACCACGAACCTAAGCTGTCCTAGCTTTTAGCCAAGCTACCGTTAAGGCCCGATTTCAACACCTATGTTCGAAGTCGGGCCTTGTGGTAGCTTGAGCCTAACTATTTGTTCTGTACAAGGAGAAAAAATGGCTGACCAAGCCCGTGCTCAACGGATGGCAAAGCGTATTTTGCATATTGTTGCTAGTGCCATTGAGCGGGAAATTAAAGACCCTGGTTTGCAGTTTGTTACCATTACCGACAGCAAAGTCACTGGTGATCTGCATGATGCCACAGTGTTTTATACTGTGCGGGGCAAAGATATCGGTGACCCAC
>CAUQSW010000004.1:0-89309 GCA_963520895.1 uncultured Corynebacterium sp.
GTTATTAACGCTGTGGTTACAAGCGCACAACGCAACCGCTAAAAACCATCCCAACACCGACGACCAAGTCCTAGCAACCGCACAAGTAGCGGATATGTTGGAGCTTGCGTGAGCGGGGATCGTCAAAAAGTAAAGTTAACTTAGTCATACCTAATTTTCATGCTTCGGTAGTATAGTTACCTGCGCAAATATCGGCCTGGTGGTCGATTCCTAGCTAGGGTATCCGGCTCCATAATGATGGTAAGTCCACTACTTATCATCACAGGAAAAGGAGTTGTGAGTATGCAAACAGTGGTAGCGGCCAAGGAACTACAAAAGTCTTATGGCGAGGGCGAATCGGAAGTACGTGCACTTGCTGGTGTGAACCTTGAAGTGCGCGCCGGGAAGTTCATCGCCATAATGGGGCCCTCAGGATCGGGAAAATCAACACTGATGCAATGTCTCGCCGGGTTGGACAGCGTTGATTCCGGTGAAATCACCATCGGGGGCATTGGTATCACAAACCTCGGCGATCGGGAGCTGACCAGACTGCGCCGGGAACATGTCGGGTTTATTTTCCAGCAGTTCAATCTGGTATCTACGCTGACAGCAGAGCAAAATATCATTCTGCCGTTGAAACTAGGGAAACAGCCCCTTGACCAAGAGTTATTTAATCAAGTGGTGCAGAAACTGGGTATCGGGCAGCGATTGGGACACAAGCCGCATGAAATGTCCGGTGGCCAACAGCAACGAGTTGCCATTGCCCGTGCGCTCATAGCCCGCCCAACCGTGATTTTCGCTGACGAACCCACTGGAAATCTCGATTCGAATTCCAGCAGCGAGGTGCTAAAGATCCTGCGCGATAGCGTGGATTTTTTCAACCAAACCGTCATTATGGTCACCCATGATCCGATTGCGGCAACGTACGCGGATGAGGTCATCATGCTTGCCGACGGACACATCAAAACCATCCTTACTAGCCCCAGTGTAGAGCAGATCTTGGTGGCCATGAAAACGGTAGAGGTGTAGTAACAATGCGATTTCTTGTTCTATCAAATCTGCGTAGCAATAGCAGGCGGCTAATAGCAACCGCCTTGGCAGTGTTGCTCTCGGTGGCGTTTGTTATTGTGACCGTATTAATGTCCACTACCTTCCAAGGGCATCTAGCTAATCAGCTCACCCAACAGATGCAAAATGCTGATGTATGGGTTGGTTTCGATGAAAATGCGAACCCAGAAAACTCAAACCAGATCTTGGCCGATGCCGCCGCTAAAATCCGTGATCTAGATGACGTTGCCGCGGTAGATCTTAACCAGATGGCTCCAGCTGAGCTACGCAGTGGTGGTCAGCGCAGTAATGCTGTTATCTATCAACTACCCGATGCGCAGCTGCGCTGGCAGAGCTTAGCCGAAGGAAGTTGGCCAACGGGTGGTAATGAAATAGCGGTGGACGCTTCCATAGCGCAGTCAATGGGAGTTTCTGTAGGTGATGAGCTCAAGCTCAATGCCGAGCTCACTGGAAAAATAGTAGGTCTGATTGATAACCAGCAACAAGCATTTTCCTTAGGCATACCCGCAGTACTGGCCACTCAGGAAACCCTGGATCAGTTAGGTGAGCAGGTTCGTGCGATTGACATCTTGGTGCGTGGTACCACCGTAGGTGCCGAACAGCAGTTGGTTGAACAGGTGAAAGCAGCTACCCAAGGCGTGCCAGACTTGCAGGTACGCACTAGGGACGAACAATCTAAACATGTTATTTCGCAGCTGACTGGTAGCGGCATGTCGTTGTTGGCAATCTTAGGGGTATTCTCCGCAGTCTCTTTGCTGGTGGCCGGTTATGTTATCGCTAAGACCTTCCAGGTGTTGGTGGCACAGCGCACCAAAGAGCTAGCCTTACTACGCTGCGTGGGGGCTGATAATCGCCAGGTCAACCGCCTGATTCTTGCTGAAGCTGCCTTAGTTGGTTTTGTAGCCGCAGTTATTGGATGTGCCTTAGGCGCAGTAGGTTCCTACATATTCGCAAGCACATTGGGAATGGCTGATGCTTTTACCCTCAATCCGCTGTACCTCGTAGGGGTCGTAGCTTTGGGTGTCGTAATGACTGTTATGTGCGCCATGTCAGCAGCAAGGACAGCTACCAAAGTCAAACCCATCGCAGCACTACAACCACTAGAGACAGTGGCCGAGCAAACTATCAGCTTACCCAAGCTTATCGGTGGTGCAGTACTAAGTATTGGTGGTATCGCTGGTTTAGTTTATGCGGCACAATCTGGTGGCATAATCCCAGCGATCCCAGCAGGAATCATATCCATTGTGGGGTTACTGATGTTGGGTATGACGTTCTTACCCCAGCTGGTTGAGTTGACTGGACGGTTAGTTGCTCGGACTTCCACCCCGGCTGAGCTAGCTGCAGCAAACTCCACTAAAAACCCGCTGCGAACCGCAGCCACCGCAACCTCATTGCTCATCGCAATCGCGGTACTGGTGATGCTCGTGGCAGGTATTCACTCTGTGCGAAATTCGGTGTACGCAGAACTTGACCAACAACGACCAGTGGATTTAGCGGTTGTGACAGCTAATCCAGCAGGTTTTAAGCCAGCAGAGCTGGAAGCCATCAGCTCGGCATTACATGTAGAGGCAACGGCACCATTGCATTCCGCGCAGGTTACCGTAACCAGTCCTGATGGCACTAGCCAGCAACTTGGTGCACATGCCGTAGATTCCACAGCGCTGGCATCGGTAGTGCATGACGTATCTGATGTACCTAACCCCGCAGCCGGTACCGTGATGGTAGGGCCGATCGTGGAAAACGGTGCGCAGCTTACGATCCAAGGCGAGGCTGGAACGATAACCACGGTGGCGCAGGTAAGCGACGATGCCAATCCAGAAGCTATTCAACTGGCACAAAGCGATCTGGAAGCCATCTCGGCAAATAGTATTACTGACGCGGTATATCTCAAGCTCACACCGGATCTGTCTGCCACTGAGATTCAGGATGTGATTAGCAATTTGTCTTCGCTAAGCGACGAATACCAAGTAACTGGTGGCGCCCAGGAGCGAGCTTATTATAACGAAATTCTCAATAATATGCTGATAGCAGTACTGGCGCTGCTGGCGGTTGCCCTCATCATTTCTCTGGTGGGTATCAGTAATACGACAGTGTTGTCGGTGCTGGAACGCCGCAAAGAATCGGCCATGCTGCGCGCAGTGGGACTGGAACGCAGGCAACTTATTGCCACCATCGTGATAGAAGCGCTACTGATAACCATCGTGGCTGCAGTATGTGGCTGCATTATTGGATTGCTGTTTAGCTGGTCTGGTCTGTACGCGCTGGGTATTACCATCTCGGTGCTGCCGTTGACCTTCCATATCCCGTGGCTCCAGCTGGCATTGATTATTCTTGGTGCCGCAGCAGCCGGGGTTACCGCAGCATTCTTACCTGCGGTTGCCGCCTCTAAACGTCCGCCGGTGCAGGACCTCGCTATGGCTTGATCTGCACTGTCTTCCACATCATTAGCAACGCACTCCCGCTGACACGGTTTCAGGTTGGCGGGAGTGCTTATCGACGTCTATCGCTGAAGCTTCGGCTATTTACCATGGTCTAACAGCGGTTTAATATCTATCAGCCCTGTAAAATCCTTAGCCGCTGCCTGTCCTAGCCCTTCTGGTAGCACCCCAAGTAAGGGCACTTTGGTGACGTGTGGCAGCTCCTCGATATTGAGCCTGGTGGCTAGATCGGGATCACGGGGCATGCTGCCACCGACCAAGCCCAGTACTGGGATATTGCGGTTAGTGGCGGCTTCTACTGTGAGCTCGGCAGCGTTTAACGAACCTAAACCCAAACTGGTTACCACCACCAGCGGGCAGCCAAGAGTCGTGATTAAATCGGCGAAGCTTTCGGCGTCGTTAAGCCGAACCAGCAACCCACCGGCACCTTCGACTAAGACTACGGTGTCGTTGCCTGCGTCCGTTTGGATTTCTGTAGTCCGAGCGGCAATGTCGGAAACCGTGAGTGTTTCCATGCCTGCCCTGCGGGCAGATAGGTTAGGGGCGAGTGGTTCGGGAAATCTAATAAACTCTATTCCCCGGGTGCCAGTGAGTTTCTCTAAGGTGAAAATATCCCCCTCGCCTGCAACTTCACCGGTTTGCACAGGTTTGACGCACACCACTGGCACGCCCTGTTCGCGCAGTGTAAGTGCTAGGGCGGCGGTGGCAATGGTTTTTCCCACATCGGTGTTGGTACCGGTGACAGCAATAATGGGCATGGGTTAGTCCTTTCTGGCTACTTCCACTTTTCCAGCTTCACAGACAACAGCGCTGACCGCGGCACAGATGGCGGCTACTTCTTCGGTGGTAGCGGTATAGGGCGGCATGCAGTAAACCAGCTTTCCAAAAGGTCGCAACCACACGCCGTGGGCCAAGGTGGTGTGCGTGGCAGCCGCCATGTCTACGGGCTTATCCAGTTCAACCACTCCGATTGCCCCCAGCACTCGGACATCGACTACCCCAGGTTGGTTGCGAAGTGGGTTAAGGCCGTGCGAAAGTTCCTGCTCAATTCGCGGCACCTGCATGCGCCAATCACCTTCGGCAACTATGGTCATAGCTTCAGCGGCAACCGCACAGGCAAGGGGATTCGCCATAAATGTAGGCCCATGCATTAATGCGCCACCATCAACGGAATTATTAATGGTTTCGGCCACCTCATCGGTGGTGATGGTGGCGGCAAGACTCATGAAACCACCGGTCAAAGCCTTTCCCACGCACATGACATCGGGAGTGACTCCAGCGCCGGTGGTGGCAAATAAGGTTCCGGTGCGGCCAAAACCAGTAGCAATTTCATCGGCAACAAATAAGATGTCGTGTTTGTCGCAGAGCTGTCTGATGCCTGCCAAGATTTCGTCGTCGTGAAATAACATGCCGCCTGCGCCTTGGACTTTTGGTTCAATCACTATGGCGGCAATGCTGGGATCAATCAATGACTCTAGTGTTGTTAAAAACTCAGTGATGCGGCTGCTGGTGGCGCCGCGCGGTGGCGGAGCTGGGGCAAATACCTGATTAATCAGTACTCCTTGCCACATGGCGTGCATTCCACCCTCGGGGTCGCAGATACTCATGGCGGCGAAGGTATCGCCGTGGTAGCCGCGTCGCCAGGTCAGCAGCCTCGTGCGTTCGAAATGGTTTTTGCCGCGCTGGTATTGCAGCACCATCTTAATGGCTACCTCGACTGCAACTGAGCCGGAATCGGTGAAAAAGACTTTGCTCAGTGGCGCATCGGTCAGGTTGAGCAGGGCTTTGGTGGCGTTAATGGCAGGTTCGTGGGTGAGCCCGCCAAACATGACATGACTCATTTTTGCTATTTGTTCCTGCGCGGCGGCGACCAAGCGCGGATGACTGTGTCCGTGTGCTGCGGCCCACCAAGAACTCATGCCGTCAATCACCCGACGGCCATCTGCTAACTGCAGATATACGCCGTCGGTGGCGCTTACCAGTACCGGTTCCACCTTATTGGGGGTGGTGCTATAAGGGTGCCAGATATGTGCTTGGTCGTAGGCTACGAGTTCCGTTGAGCTTGCGGAGTTAGTGCTGGGTAATGGCAAAACTGGTGGGGTGGTCATGTGGGTATTTCCGGGATCTGCAACATGGGTATCACAGCTATTCTAAACAATGTTCAAGAAAGTTGTCTTAAAAGCGCGAAATGACAGTGAGTAACCGGCATAATGCAAAACATGTCTATTATTAAACACCGTTCATCTGTTGCGGTTGACGCCGTCGCACCAAAACATCCGCAAGCCACCTTCTCACTGGTAAGCATCGAAGCCTGGGAACGATTCAGCTTCTATGGCATGCAAGCCATCCTGGCGTTTTACCTTTATTACGCGGTCACCGAAGGCGGCTTAGGTATAGAAAAAGCCCACGCCACCGCACTAATTGGTGCTTATGGCGCGCTGGTATATTTGTGTACTTTCGCTGGCGGCTGGGTAGCAGACAACGTACTGGGAGCGGAGCGCACTCTGCTCTACGGTGCGGGTTTGCTCGTAGCGGGCCACCTCACCTTAGCTCTCTATCACCCAGTAGCAGGCCTTGCAATTGGATTGACTCTGATTGCAGTTGGCTCGGGATCGTTAAAAACCGCCGCCATCACCATACTCGGCGCGGTTTATGGCCCTGATGAAGAAACCCAGCGCGAAACGGGATTCCAATTCTTCTACCTCGGGATTAACATTGCTGCGGTACTCGGTCCGCTGCTTACCGGCTGGCTCGCTCAGAACTATGGCTTCCACTACGGTTTCTCAGCCGCCGCAATCCTCATGATTATCGGCCTTAGCGTCTACCTTGCTTTTCGACGCCGCATGTTCGCCAGCATAGCCACCGATACCCAAGAGCGGATTAGGCGTCCCGCCACACCCATTACCCAGACAAAAGCACTGGTCGCTATTGGCGTTGGGGCTATTGTGCTTGCCGCAATCGTCATAGGAGCTGCTACCGGCCAAATCGCACCACAACGGCTAGCCACAGCACTGCTAATAATCACGATAAGCATCGCTGTCGTGCAGTTTATTACCTTCATCTTCTCCACACGCACCACAGAACAAGAACGCAAAAAAGTCATTGCCTTCATCCCATTATTTTTATGTTCAGTCTGCTTCTGGGCGCTACTCAACCAAACCTTCGGGGTGCTAGCGGTGTACTCCGACGTGCGGCTGAACCGAATGATTGGGTCTTTTGAAGTCCCAGCAGCATGGACGCAATCACTGAACCCGTTTTTCATTATTACCCTCGCGCTGCCGGTTGCTTATTTTTGGAACAAGCTAGGCAACCGCACCCCAGCACTAGGTACCAAAATGTCCATCGGCGTGATGATTGCATCACTGGGCTACTTCGTGTTCCTACCTTTTGCAGGGGGTGGAGCAAACTCCACACCATTTGTGGTACTAGCACTTGCAGTGCTGTTGATTTCACTTGGTGAGTTATTCTGCGGACCAGTAGGAATGGCAGTCACCACCAGCCACGCGCCAGCAGCCTTCCGCACCCAATTCTCCGCCCTGTTCTTTTTAACCATGGCCATTGGAACCGCACTCGCTGGAACCATCTCGGGTTTTTATAACCCAGAGGTCAAGGAGGCAGAGATCACCTACTTCTTAAGCTGCGGCATTGGCGGTTTAGTGATTGCCTTCAGTGCGTTTATTCTAGCGAAACGGCTACGCCAAGAGCTTGAGGAACCTGCCATAATGAGCTCATGACAGTTGTTTTTATCCACGGGCTAGGTGAAACACCGACAGCATGGGATTATCAAGTGCGAAACCTGCCCGCTGGGTATTCCGGCATCGCGACGAACATCCTAGGGCTTAGCGCGCCGGGAGAGTTTTCCTTAAGCAGCGCAGCCGATCATATTATTGCTGAACTGGATCAACACGGAATTGAGCAGGCGCATTTTTGCGGTTTGTCGCTGGGCGCGATCATTGCGTTGCAGTTGGCTACCGCCTACCCAGAACGTGTTTCATCGCTGACGCTGGCGGCGGCGCAAGTACGCGCGCCACGGAAACTGATGGCAGTCCAGCGATTTATCATGCGCCTATTGCCGGAAAAATTGGTAGCACCACCGGGGCTGAACAAGGCAGATATGCTTCACGTGCTGGATACGATTTCTGATATAGATTTCACTTCCGATGTAGCCCGCATTAGCGTGCCGACGCTCATCGTTTGCGGCGCAAAAGATCGCGTTAACCTTCCAGCATCGCGAAAACTTGCCCAACAAATCCCAGGTGCTCGGCTAGAGATTATTAACGATGCTGGGCATCAATGCCATATTCAGCAACCAGAGAAGTTTGCCGCGGTACTGCATGGGTTTTTAACCAAGAACTTAGGTTATTAGGTGGGGTGTCATTGCTGCAGCATATGTTTGGTGCTTTCTCTATGACAGAAAAATCTCCCATCACCCGTCTAGGTTTACAGCCCGCCGCAGTGCTATCGCATGAATAATCAGCCCGCTTAACGGGCCGATGGTAAGCGCCAACCAAGAAGCGGTAGCGAGGTCAGCTATCAAAGCCATCAGCGCAATCGCCATAGCGGTAGCAGTGATCCACCCAAATAAATACGCTTGGTGTTTGTTCATAGCAACGGCCGCAGCTCCGGTAATCATGATGGATGCGGTACACACAGCACCAATGGTAAGTAGGAACAACTGTGTCCCGCTCAAGTAATAACTAGGACCCAAAATGGTAACCATCAGCCACGGACCAATGAAGTAAGCGGCCACAGCTCCAAGCAGCCCGATTACCCAAACCAACCCTAGTGGCTTGGCAAGCGCTGTTATGGGATGTTGTTTGGCGGCCACGAATCGAACTATCAGCGCGGATAGAAACTGTTGTAGTGGAACGAGAATCGGGGCGCGGGTAAAAATCACCCCGTAGATAATCGCTGATGCGGTTACTGGGCCAGTTGCTACCGGGTGAGTTAATTGCACAATGGTTGGAAAACTCGTAATCAAGATTGCGGTTGCCCCAGATGCCAGCATGGCATAACCGGTTTGGGTGAGAAACTGCCGGTTGGGGACGTCGGCACGCACGCTCAGGCCGCGGCGAACATGCTTGCTGAATCCAACGATAACCAGCCAACTGGCAGCACCCATGACGGTAATAAAAAGGAATGCTACTAGTTTCCACCCTAGCCACCAGGCAAGCGCTGCTACGACCATACGAGAGGCAGTATCAAGGGTGATTAAGGTGGCGTAACGTGACCATAAGCGCAGCCCAGAAATGATTCCAGCGACGGTGGCTTGGATGGCGTAACTAGCAAGTCCTACCGCCATGAAGAGTGTGGCAATAGGGAAGTTATCATGCAGGATATTGCCCACCCACAGCGGGGCAGTAGCTATAACCAGCAGGAAGGTGCCCAGTGCTATCCATATGCCGAGGGTAAGTGGTCGGGCATAACCTGCTTTAGGTTGATCTGCTGCAGGTTGATCTGCTGCTACCGCCCGGGTGGTTTCTTGCATCAACCCAGTCAGTATTCCGGTGGCACCAAAAAATAATCCCCAATAGGCGGCAAATTCTCCCGCCATGGTGGTGTTGTCACCAAAGGCACGGGCTGCAAGTGTTATTACCACGAAGCCGGATAGCCCGGCAATGATCGTGGCAATGGTCATATACCTCATCGATGTTGCCTTAATGCTGCAGGGAATTCCGGTAGCGCGGTTTCGAACAGCCACCGGTGCCACAATCGATTAAAGGCAGCGGCTGATTGTCCGGTCGCGGCAATCTGGGTGAGGATTTCTCGGCGTAAGTCCAATGGCTCCACCACGGAATAACGTCCTGCGGCAACGTAACGGTGCAGCATGGCGAAGAAGGCGGCGTCGCCAAGCAAGGTGCGAATGGCGTGGACTAGCAGGGCACCGCGTTTGTACACGCGATCATCGAACATGTCTTTGCTGCCGGGATTAGCCAGAAGTAGGTCTTGAGGTTTTGCGGCTAGCTGTGTGTAGTGCTCGTAGGCGGATACCGCCGCGGGTTTGCCTTGGGAATGCTCAAACCATAACCATTCCGCATAACAAGCGAAGCCCTCGTTAAGCCAGATGTCATCCCATTGTGCCAAGCCTAGGGAATTGCCAAACCATTGATGTGATAGTTCGTGGGCGATTAAGCGTTCCCATGTTTTATCGCCGCGAGCGTGATTCGCACCGAAACTGGATAAACCTTGAGCCTCTAGGGGGATTTCTAGCTCGTCTTCGGTGATAACGACACTGTAGGAATCGAAAGGGTAGGGGCCAAATAAGTCTTCGAAAGCCTGTACCATGGTGGCTTGGTCCGCGAAATCGGCTTTAAAACCGGGTAGCAGGTTGCGTGGAACGTATCCGTAAATGGGCACCCGAGCACCGCTGAGTGATACCCGTTGGAAGTTGCCCACATGTATCGCAGCGAGATAACTCGCCATGGGGGCCACTGCCTGATAATGCCACCGCACCCGCGAACCCACTGCGTGTTTTCCCACCAACCTGCCATTGGCAACCACGGTATAGCCCGCGTCAGCACGAATGAAAAACTCATAGGTTGCTTTTTCGTCGGGGGTGTCATCGCAGGGAAACCAGCTGCGTGCGCCGCAGGGTTGGCTGGCAACTAACGAGCCATTGCTTAATTCCTCCCAGCCAATCTCCCCCCAAGTAGAGCGTACAGGACGGGGATTGCCTTGGTAGCGAATTTTCAAACTAAATTCCTCGTCTACCGGAATCGGCGTATCAAAAGTAATGTGCAGCTTATCATTGGTGTGCCGAAATCGCGCTACCTTAGATTTGACCGCTGCGGTGGTAGTTACGGTCACCGCGCGAACCCGCAGGGCATGGCTTAAATCCAGCGTCATGGTTTTTAAGGGAAGGTAATTATCCAACTGCAAGGTAGCGGTGCCACTAAGATGGTTTGGTCCGACCTTATAGTCCAGTTCCAACTGGTAGTGCCGAATGTGAAATCCCAGGTTAAAGTCGATACCGGTGTAATTATCGCGGGTACCTGGGATGGGAGTGCTGCGAAGGGATTTGCGTTTCATATCAACTGTTCAGTCTAACTGCCGGTACAACCAGCTATAGATAAGAGCTTCCACAAACGCCGTTTGTGCATTATTTGAAGCCCCAGCGTGTCCACCTTCGATATTCTCGTAATAGGCCACTGGCTGCCCAGCGGTTAATAATGCATGAGCAAACAACCGGGCATGCGCTGGATGGACTCGGTCGTCGCGGGTGGAGGTGGTCACCAATGCCGGGGGATAGGCTCGCTGCTCAAACGTATCGACGTTCGCCAGCGGTGAGTAGGATTCCAGGTAGTCTCGCTGTTCTGGTAGCTTTGGGTCACCATATTCCGCGATCCATGACGCTCCCGCTGACCACTGGTGATACCGCAGCATATCGCACAACGGCACTTGAGCCACAGCTGCGCCGAATAGTTCCGGGTACTGGGTTAATGCCACTGCTGAGAGCAATCCACCATTGGAACCGCCCCGAATCGCCAGCTGGTTAACCGTGCTATAGCCGCGAGCGACCACGTCTTTTAATACTGCTTGGTGGTCTTCAAACACCTTGTGTCGATTACGTTGGGTCGCTTGGTCATGCCACTCGGGCCCGTATTCGCCGCCGCCACGGAGATTAGCTTGGACATAAAAATACCCAGGTTGCAGCCACGCAATACCTCTGCTTGCCGAATAGGTGGGAACTAAGGAGATTTCAAAACCGCCATAAGCATAAACCATCGTAGGTTGCGGGGTGTCGGTGAATCTGCCGGTAATGAAATATGGGATTGTGGTTCCATCGGCAGAGACCGCGAAATGCTGCCTGGTTTCCATGCCGGTAGCATCGAAAAAGTTTGGTAGCTGTCTGATCTGAGTGAGTTCTTGGTCAAACAGATACAAGGTATTGGGCTGAGTAAATCCAGAAGCGCTGATCCATATCTCATCGGTTTCGGTATCTGTGGCAACCACCTGTGCCGAAATATCTCGTGGTAGTGGCACGATAGACCGAGCAGACCAGTTGCCAAACGGCACTTGGTAGACAAATGTTGCTACATTTTTCAGCGCCGTTATCACCACCGTGGTTGCGGTGAAATCCACCGACTGCAGGCTGGTTTGCGCATCAGGGGTGAAAAGCAAGGTGAAATGACGTTCCCCGGTGAGAAACTGATCCAAGGGCATTACGCCGAGACCACCAACCGGAACTCCAGCACACTCGGTGCGCGGCATGATAAAGATAAATCCTGCTTTGGCTATGACCTCACAGTCCTCTGGCAGATCGAATTTCTGCAATCCCGTGTCGGTTTTATAGAAGGTTTGCGAATGATAGAAGTCCACGGCACGTCGGATAAATACATCACACCGCCCATAATCGGTATCCGCCCAAGCGGTTACCACTAGGTCATCATGCTCACCGCTAAATAACTCCTCGGCCTGGTCTAGCGGCTGGTCGCGTCGCCAGGTTTTGGCGCAGCGCGGGTAACCAGATTCGGTTAAACTGCCTGCGCCGAAATCGGTTCCCACCACGATAGTATCGGTATCAACCCAACTGACCTGGGTTTTAGCCGCTGGCAACCTGAACCCATGTGGGACAAACTCACCGGTGGTTAGGTCGAACTCTCGTACTGCGGTGGCATCGGTGCCGCCGTCGGAAAGCTTAATTAACGCTCGGTCGCGGAGTGGTGAAAGCTGTGCCCCAGACCACACCCAGTTTTCTCCTTCGGCAGCTGCCAGTGCGTCCACATCAATCAGCACTTCCCAACTGGGGTTATCCCGCCGAAACTCCGCTAAACTAGTGCGTCGCCACAAACCGCGGGGGTGATCGGCATCGCGCCAGAAGTTATATAAAAACTCGCCACGGCGGCGAACGTAGGGAATCCGAGCATCCGAATCCAGTGTGGCTAAGATGTCTGCTTCTAACTGCTTATCGACGCTCAAAGCGGTTTCCTCAGACCAACTCCGGCTCCACGAAAGCGCCGTAGCGCCCTCAATTGGTTCCAGTTCAGCGGGATTAGTGAGCTCTATCATGTTGTTCATCATAGAAGTAACGCCCTGCCAATGAGCAGAGCGCTACGTGATCTGGGGGTGATTTATGAGTTAAAAGCAGCTTCAAGAACTGGCCACGATTCCCGTAAATCTTCCCGCCAATAGCCCCACGAATGAGTGCCAGCATTGCGCATCTTGAAGGTTGCAGGAATGCCGAGCCTGTCGAGCTTCACCTTGAAATCGTGAGTGCAGTTATTGGTGACTGCTTCAATGCCACCGCCCTCAGTGGTGGTTATGGCTGCAGAGAACGAGGCAGCCATGGGGTGAGTTCCTTGCAGCTGTGGCCCGTTAGGCATGTCGGGCAGACCAGCAAGACCTGATCCGGTGGAGACATAAATCCCGGTACCACGAAGTTTCTCGGCATTGAGCAAGGCATCGTTGCGTGCCCAGTTTTCTCCTGGCCATTGGCCCCACATCTGCTCTGGGGTGATGTGACCTCGGCTGAGCGTGACGTAGACCGATGCCGCTGAGGTGGGTTGGGTTACCCCGTAGCAACCCGAGAATGCGGCGGTGGCGTTGTAAAATTCGGGATAGTGCTGTGCTATTGCCATGGCGCTGGTAGCCGACATAGACATGCCAGCAATGGCGCGCTTGCCATTGGTTTTAAGTTCGGCCTCCATAGGCGCGGGAAGTTCCTTGGTCAGCCAGGTTTCCCATTTTTGCTTACCACCGAGGCTGGGCTCATCTGATACCCAGTCGGTGTAGTAGGAGAATTTACCTGCCATCGGAATGACGACATTGACGTTCTTTTCTTTGTAGAAATCAATGGCGTCGGTTTGGATAATCCAGTTGGCGCGGGCTTCGCCACCATCGGCACCATTGAGCAGATAGATAATTGGACGATTGGCATCTGCGGCTTTGATCACTACCAGAGGGATTTGGCGGTTATCCATGGCAGGAGAAGTGGCGTACATTTCGGTGACACGAGGGTCATTGTCGGGGAGTTCATCCCGCCATTCAGGTTCAATACCTGGAGTTTGGCCAGCTGTGATAACCGATCGCGGGGTGTCGCCTGCCAGTTGTTCGGGGGTTAGCTCCGCCGCGGTTACTGGTGTGGTTCCGGACGTAACGGCAATGGTCAGTGCCATGATCATGGTGATTACTGCATGCCGTCTAGATGAGAGTCTCATGGGTCGTGAAAGTTCCTTGAGGTTAGATTAGAGATTTTTCATATTAGCCACCGCTGTAGTTATCGGAGGTTGGAGAATAAACGTTATGGCGTATGATCGCTACCGGTTGTTACCGGCGGAAACGGAGTCTTTTCACCACTGAGAACACCGGTACTTAAGACATCAGTTAGGAAAATAGCTCGGGTATGCTCCGAGGCCATCATGAACAGACTGCCCTGTTGTACGGAGGAAACCTAGGAATCACTTTTGAAATGCTCGAATCAAAAGGATAAATTCCATGAACGAAAAACCTTTCATCAAGCAAACCGACTACAACTTGCAAAAACTCAAAGATGCATTTGCCAATAAACCAAGCCCCGTTTTTTCCCTCCATTCTAGGGATGATCCCCAAAAATGCATCCTACTTTCAAGTCTTACAAGTGCAAGCATGACACCACCAACCGTTGTGTTCTCACTGTCCAAGACTTCAGGAGACACGGGATACATGCGACAAATAGATCACTTCATTGCTTGCCAACTCACAGCTCATCACACTAAACTTGCTATGGACATATGTACCCCAGGGCAGATCAGGGAAAATGCCCTATCAGTTTGGCTTGAACATGCCGATCGATGGGATGGGATGACAGTTAAGGACTCTCCATGCTCACTTCTCCTGGAGAAGCGCCAAGAAATAGAGATTGGAGATTCTCTAGTTGTCTTCTGTCACGTGTCAAACATAGCAACCTATAAACCTGACTCGCCGCCGCTAATTTCCTTTAGGAGAAATCTTGCCCCCTTAACCACCCCCTAATACATTGTGCTGCCCAACAGCAGAAGAGTTAGAACAACTGTACTGTCACTTCAAGAAATAAGAGGAAAAATGAGAGCAGAAATCGTAATTATCGGTGGAGGTTTTGCAGGAACTTCTGCAGCGATTACATTAGCGAGGGCAAACAGGTCCGTTGTCTTGATCGATAACGCGCAACCCCGAAATAGATTCAGCGAACATTCTCATGGAATCTTAGGTTTTGAATCAACCCCGCCCAGCCAAATACTTAGCGCTGGGCATCGTGAATTCATCTCTTTCGGCGGAGAGAGCATCACCGCTTCCGCTAAATCGCTAGTCAACAACCAACACAATCTCGGAACATGGACTACCCACCTATCAGATGGCGAGAAAATTCAATCCCGCCATGTGCTGATTGCTACTGGAATCAGTGACAAGCTACCAGAAGTTGCAGGACTAAAAGAGCTGTGGGGTTCAAGGGTTTTTCACTGTCCGTATTGCCACGGATACGAAATAAAAAGCAAGAACTTGGCAATTATTGGAGGAGAAAATCCGAATTTCACCTTCCGAATTACGGAATTGCTTACTAAATGGACTAACAACGTTACATTCTTTCCCAATGGAATGCATGTCCCAGAGGATCAGAAGAGGAGGCTAGAAAAACTGAAAGTCAAGACAGATCCGCGACTGGTTCAAGAGGTTACCGAATCTACTCACTGCAGTACTGGAGTGAAAATTGGATTGAACGAAGAAATCATCGACTACGAGGCCTGTTTTACAGGCCCCTCTTTCATCCCTAACGACTCACTCCTACGGGCTGCCGGATGCGTAGTAAAAGACGGTTGGGTTCAAACTGAGCATGGTTTGACATCACAAAAAGGCCTTTGGGCAGCAGGAAATGTTGTAAGCTCGCCAGATCAAGTACCTCAAGCCATAGGAGCAGGAGCCGCGACCGCCATCAAAAACGACCAAGAACTTTTCAACGAAGATATGAACCAATAGGTCAATCGTGCCTTCCTCTAGATCCTTAGGGGCCCTTTAGGAGGAAGGATAACGATCTGCCGCTGTATCTCCACAGCACTCATTTCCAGTTACCATAATTGCAACTAATGTACTTCGATTCAACTAGTTAAAAGCCAAAGTAGGTATCAACCTATTTAATCAGTATATGACAACAATTCAAGACAGCTAAAGCTAGTCAAGGTAACCCATATTTCCGCGAAAGCCCCATAGTATCGCATCAATATGCGCCAGTACATAAGAACACTCACATATAGATTCTTCCACTAAGGAAACTATCTTCTGCTTCTATCATTTCTTGAATCCTATTAAAGTCGGAGAAAAAGTCAGCCGCCGGTCCGTCTATGTATTCAAGAATGTTTTCAATAGTTTCAATATAGACTTGAAGGTTCTTGCCTAATAGATGTTCATGGTGGGCTATTCGATTGCGCAATACGGAAAAAGTTCGGATTTTCTCGCGAAGATACGCTCTCTTCCCAGAAAAATTAGGAAAAGCATTTTTTAAGCAAGGTTCCCAAAGGGTCTGTTCGTAATTGAGATATCCCTTTCCAGGCGAAGAGTCGCCATTGCTAAGGAGCATTGCCCAAATTCCAAGCGGCATCTTAGCAACGGTAAAGTCGCCTGCCCGTTTCCTTCCTCGGAGACGGCCTAAAGCTCGACTAAGTTCCTTTTGAAACTTCGAGTAATCTTCGTCCGTAAGTATGATGGATTTTTCAACTTCCCGCTTCCACATAGCGGATTTTCCCAAAATTTGCTGGGAAAAATCAGATTCCTTACAAACCAGATCATACCAACCATTTTCCCTACCTACTCCAAAATAGTCGCAGAGTGAATCATTAATGGCATTTCGTAGAGCCACCTCAGTAAAAGAAACTGAGGGCCAAAAAGAAGCCGCTACGCATGAATCCCAGAAATAGAGCCGACAGGCCGCTATTTCCCTACGTCTTTCGCGATCTGACGCGAATGCAGACATTTCCTCTGGGCTCAACATCTCTTGAGGTAGCTTTCCGCTACCACGCAGCTTTGAGAAATAGTCGAAGTATGTTCCAAGTCTAGGAGCAGAAAGCAAATCCTCAAAAGGGATACTAAGTTCGATGGGGTCCCGGTTCATAACTTTCCCTAAGTGCAACAATTGCCCCGAGCGTCCGACCATGGGCCGAACCTTCATTCCTTAAGCGAGGTCGAGCCTCACCCAAGCAACTCAATCTCGAGGCTTACCTGATTGACTATATCTGATCCATCTCCATTTTTGTCAATTTTCGATAAGTAGCTAAAAAGAAGCACATTAAAACCGATCTTCAATACCCCGATACACCGCACCTGTCAACCCCTTATTGATAGGGCAAAACATCCACTGACCCCAAAAGTCGCCTACCCCGTATTGTAACTATAGAGTATACGAGCCCAAGCAGGTGAGCTTGGGTAAGCCCGCTGGGCAGGTGAGTAAAAAAGGCGAAACGCCCCGCGATGGGCGGGGCGTTATAAGTGCTAGCTATGGCTTAGGCGAAAGCTGCTTCGATAACTGGCCAAGAATCCCTAAGGTCTTGCTGCCAGTAACCCCAAGAGTGGGTGCCAGCATTACGCATATTGAAGGTTGCGGGAATGCCGAGCTTGTCGAGCTTCACCTTGAAGTCATGGGTGCAGTTATTGGTAATAGCCTCAATGGCGCCACCTTCGGTGGTGGTTACGGTCGCTGCAACAGAGGCAATAGCTGGGTCAACACCCTTCAACCGAGGGCCATTAGGCATATCTGGCACGCCAGCAAGTCCTGAGCCGGTGGAGACGTAGACGCCGGTATCACGAAGTTTCTCGGCGTTAATCAGTGCGTCATTATGCGCCCAGGTTTCACCTGGCCACTGTCCCCACATCTGATCCATGGTGACCTGACCGCGGTCAAGCGTGACGTAGACCGATGCCGCTGAAGTAGGTTGGGTTACAGCGTAGCAGCCTGAGAATGCGGCGGTGGCGTCGTAAAACTGGGGGTAGTGCTGTGCTAGCAGGATGGCACTGGTAGCCGACATGGACATGCCAGCAATGGCGCGCTTGCCGTTAGCCTTGAGTTCTGACTCCATGGGGCCGGGGAGTTCTTTAGCTAACCAGGTTTCCCATTTTTGCTTGCCGCCGAGGTTAGGTGCGTCGGATACCCAGTCGGTGTAGTAGGAGAATTTACCTGCCATGGGAATGACAACGTTGACGTTCTTTTCCTTGTAGAAGTCCACCACGTCGGTTTGCATGATCCAGTTGGCGCGGGCTTCGCCACCATCGGCACCATTGAGTAGATAGATGGTAGGGCGGTTAGCGTCTGCGGCCTTAATCACCACCAAGGGGATCTGACGGTTGTCCATCGCGGGAGATGTGGCGTACATCTCAACCACTCGGGGGTCATTGTCGGGTAATTTTTCCCGCCACAGCGGATCAATGTCCGGGGTTTTGCCTACCTTAATCACAGATTGAGGCGCATCCCCTGCCACCTGCTTAGGGGTGACCTCAGAGGCCATTGCTGGCGAGGTCATAGCCGTGGTGGCGGTAATAGCTGTCGCCACAATAGTGGCTAGTAGTCTGCGTGAAAACTTCATAGGCATTAAGGTTCCTTGGGGGTCGATTATTGCGCTCTTAATGTTTTGACACTATCAGAGCTATCGCATTCGGGGGTACGAATGTTAACGTCGAAAGAAATCTTAATCCAAGAGTATGCCCTATAGCCAACGTTACAGTTGTGTATTCTTGTGGCTAAAGTGGTGGAAGCTAAGCTTTGTTTGTAACATTCTGTAACATTCTTAGTATTTCCACCGTTGGAATAAGACGTAACTCATTCAATCGACTTAAGGACATTGTGGTATGAACAACCTCACTCTTCCAGAACAAATTGTGGTTCAGATCAACGAAATACTCGGTGCCGCTATTCATGCAGGTTCCTCCGCCTCCAGCCAGCTTGGGGGAGCAATCGGACTGTTCTAAGCCTTGGGAGAACTCGGTGCACATGAAACTACAGTTTGTGCACCGAGTTCTCGGCTTGTGCCAGCTAGGTACCCAGCGAGGGATCAATGGTGTACATAGCTTCGGTATTTTCCGCAATGTCATCCGAGGTTACCCCCGGCGCCAGTTCAATCAGGTGCAGGTGGTTGTCTATGACATCAAAAACCCCAAGGCTGGTAATGATGCGTTGCACTACACCAGCAGCGGTAAGCGGGTAGGTACATTCCGCCAATAATCGAGGTGCGCCGTCTTTGCCTACATGGTCAAGAACTGCAATGACCCGTTGGGCGCCTTTGACTAGGTCCATTGCGCCGCCCATGCCGTTCATTTTCTTTCCAGGAATACCCCAGTTGGCAATGTCACCTTTTTCGGAGACCTGTAATGCCCCAAGGATCGCAGTGTTAATATGTCCGCCGCGGATCATGGCAAAGCTTAACGACGAGCTGAAGGCAGCGCCACCCGGTTTCAACGTCACAGTAGCCTTGCCTGCATTGATAAGGTCAGCATTCACCTCGGCTTCGGTGGGATAGGGCCCCATGTTAAGAATGCCGTTTTCACCATGCAGGGTGACCGTAACCCCCTCAGGAACGAAGTTTGCTACCTCGGTGGGCACCCCAACCCCGAGGTTGACGTATTCGCCGTCTTGAAGTTCTTGGGCAGCTCGATTGCCAATGCCGCTGCGGCTCCAGCCTTTTCCGTTTGGATTTAGCAGGGGGCTAGCAGCGTGTTCTGATGAGTCACTGCTACGGATTCGGATGATTTCTATGGGTTTCGCAGCTGTCTGTTCAGGGGTGAGTGCTAAAATCCGGTCCACAAAAATTCCAGGTAGGTGGATTTCGTTGGGGTTAAGGCTGCCGGTTTCAACGAGTTCTTCTACCTCCACAATGGTAATGTCGGCACACATTGCAGCTTCGAAATTGAAGTTCTGGGCGGAAAGATTAAAAACTAAGTTTCCAGCTCGGTCGCCTTTCTTGGCACGGATTAATGCGAAATCCGTGGTAATGGCTTCTTCAAAGACAAACGTGCGCTCCTCGCCCCGAAAGTTCATGACTTTGGTTTCTTTTGGCGGTGAGGGGGAGGCGATAGAACCATCGGGGTTAAACCGCTGTGGCAGCCCACCCAATGCCACAGCTGTGTCTGCACCGGTGGCGGTGTAGAAGCCTGGAATTCCCGCCCCACCAGCGCGCATTCGTTCTGCTAGGGTGCCTTGTGGAATGAGCTCGACCTCAATTTCACCATTGAGGTATTGCCGCTCAAATTCAATATTAAAACCAACGTAGGAGCCACCGAATTTACGCATGAGATGTTTCTCGCTAAATCGGGCGAGTCCTAGTGATTCGCCGGTGACCTGGGTGCCTGGGTTATTGGAATACACTACAAGGTCATTGATGCCACGTTCTGCAATGGCTTCGATGAGCACCAATGGGTTACCGCAAATTCCAAAACCACCAATAGCAAGACTTGCTCCTGGAGTGATACCTGCGATTGCTTCTTCGACTGATTGCACTACTTTATCGACCATTATTCGTTCCTTCTGTTGAACCTGATGGGAAGAATTTTGGCGAATGACTATTAGTTGTTGTTGTGATGCAGGTTACATGTAATTGGGCACTTTGAAAAGCGGGGTTAGTTTTCCGTTACCCCCACAGCCTGTAGCGCCATAAGGCAATAGGATTTTTGTAGCTCGGATAGGCTGCGGGGCCCGTCGGGTCGGTACCAATTGGCCACCCCCATGCCCATGTCAACAAGGGCGTAGGATGCGATTTTGGGGTCAGGGCAGGAGAAGTCTCCGGTTTTAATGCCATCCTCAATAATCCTGATCCACCTATTGACATAATCACGCCGTAACTGGGTTAGTAGTGTGCGCTCAGGTTCTTTAAGCGTGGAAATTTCTCGATTAGTCACTCGGATTTCCAATCGGCGTTCGGCATGGAATTGTAAGTGAACCGCCATGGTGGCGCTGAGTTTCTCAGCAGGAGTATGTGTACCTATAATGGCACGAGCGTGTTGGTTTAGTAGGTCGGACATGGCGGTAGTCATGATTGTTGCCAGTATTTCATGCTTGGAAGAAAAGTGATTATACAAACTTGAGGCGCGAATGCCGACCGCCTCGGCGATGTCTTGCATGCCAGTGCCGTAATAACCACGCTCAGCAATGATTTCTAACGCGGCGGCAAGGATCTCGGTTCTGCGCTTAAATTTCTTCATGCTTGCCATTGTGACTGAATTTCAAGCGAATTTCTATTCGGTAGAATATTTTTCGAACTGGGAATTTTTCCGCTAAGTATTGACATTTATTACCGTCTAGCTCATACTGGGTTTAACGAATGATGATTAGTTGTTGTTGTGAAATCATTCTTCGTGGCAGCCCGGCTGGCTGCCCACTGACCAACTATGAGGACAGCAACTATGACACACAATCTTCTTGCCCCAACAACCGATTACTACGGGATCTTTGCTGATATTGACTCATCTGATGAAAAATGGTGGGCTACAGCACGCGATTTTGGCACAGTGTGCCTCGACGTTATTAACGACGATTGGGAGGCAGGACGCACCAATCCTGATCTGGTTCGCGCCTTAGGCGAACGCGACCTATTTACTGATGGGCTAGAGATTCCTGGGCATGAGGTCATGAGCCCACTTGCTGCAGGACTAGTTGCCCTAGAAATCTCCCGCGCCGATGGCTCTATGGGGGCGGTCGCGGCAGTTCAAGGCGGGCTGGTCATGCGCTCTATCATGCTGTACGGCTCGCAAACACAGCAAGAAACATATATTGAAAAATTAGCACGTGGGGAAATTTTCGGAGCCTTTGGTCTTACTGAACCAAACCACGGCTCAGATTCAGTGGCCTTGGAAACCACCGCCGTGCGTGATGGAGATGATTACGTACTTAATGGCCAAAAACGATGGATTGGCTTTGGTGCTAATGGGCATCTGACTATCATCTGGGCTAGGTTGGAAGACGGTGGTGTCGGCGGATTCTTAGTGCCACAAACCACCCCAAACTACCAAGCGGAAATCATCAAAGGCAAAGGTGTACTCCGGGCAATCGACCAATCGCTTATCACGTTGAAAGATGTGCGGGTGCCCAGTGAGAATAGGTTACCAGGCGTATCATCATTTAAAGATGTATCTAAAATTCTATTTGCGACCCGCTCAGCGGTGGCGTGGGCGGCACTGGGACATGCGATTGCTTGTTATGAAATAGCGTTGAAGCATGCACGAACCCGCACCCAGTTTGGGAAACCGCTGGTGAAATTTCAAATCATCCAACAACGGCTCTCGGAAATGCTCCAAGAAATCACCTCCATGGCATTACACTGCAAACAGATTGCCACCCTCGATGCTGCGGGAACTCTTGTACCGGAACAAGCTTCAATGGCAAAAGGATATTGCACCAAACACGCACGCATAGTAGCTGCAAATGCACGCGATATGCTGGGCGGCTCGGGAATTTTATTGGAAAACCACATTATCCGGCATATGGGTGATCTTGAAGCTTTGCATACCTATGAAGGCACCGAAACCATCCAACATCTCATTGTTGGCCGAAAAATTACCGGCACCAGTGCCTTTGCCTAATCTAAGTAAGGACAGAAAAATGCACGATAATGTTTTTATAGTTGGTGCCGCCCGCACCCCCATTGGAAAGTTTGGCGGCGGATTGGCGCACCTTAATTGCGCGGATCTAGGTGCCATTCCAGCTGCCGCAGCGATCGAACGGGCGGAAGTTTCAGCCGATGACATTGGCTCAGTAGTTGTCGGAAATGTGATTCCAACTCGGCCGGAAGATGTCTACCTTTCCCGTATGGTCGGCCGCCAAGTAGGGGTTCCCGATAGTGCCGCGGCCTTCAATGTCAACCGGTTGTGCGGCTCTGGAGTGCAGGCGATTGTTTCAGCAGCACTGGAAATCGCGCATACGGTAGCCGACTTCGCACTGGCTGGCGGGGTGGAATCCATGAGCAATACCCCATATTCCGTCGATGGCTTACGCTTTGGCACACGGATGGGCGATGGCGTAAATCGGGATTGGATGCTTGGTACCCTCAACTGTCCTTTTGATAAAGTCCACATGGGCGTAACCGCGGAGAATATCGCTGCGGAAAAAGGAATCAGCAGACAACAACAAGATGAGTTTGCTGTCATCTCTCAGGATCGAGCAGCACAAGCATTAGCCACTGGGCTTTTCGACGCCGAAACCATCGCGGTGGGTGACTGTATTCGCGATGAGCACCCGCGCCCTACCAGCGTCGAAAAGCTAAGTCAGTTGCGTCCGGCTTTCAAAACCGACGGGACGGTAACCGCCGGAAACTCCTCCGGCATCAATGATGGTGCTGCTTTTGTTGTACTAGCGTCGGAAAGCGCGGTGGCCATGCGAAACCTTAACCCCTTAGCGCGAATCGCAGGTTGGGCTGTGGCGGGTGTCCCCCCGCGGCTAATGGGACTGGGCCCGATTCCAGCGGTACCAAAAGCATTGGCAGCCGCCGGAATTGAACTGGCAGATGTTGGTGTCATTGAATCTAATGAAGCATTTGCGGCTCAAAACTTAGCGGTCAGCCAAGAACTTGGTTTTGATCCTGATCTTGTCAATCCCAATGGTGGTGCGATTGCGCTGGGGCATCCTCTTGGGGCTACCGGTGCGGTTCTTACGGTCAAAGCAATCTATCATATGCAGCGCAATAACCTGCGCTACGGATTAGTGACCATGTGTATCGGTGGCGGCCAAGGTATAGCTTTGGTGCTGGAAAATCCGGGGGTAGCACGTGGCTAATTTACAAACCGCCGTTGTATTTGGCTCCGGTTCCATGGGCTCAGGCATTGCCGCGCTATTAGCTAGTACGGGGGTGCAGGTGCATCTGCTTGATATACCTGCCGAAGGGCCGGACCGAAATGCCCGCGCCCGTGCCGCAGTGGAGCTGCAACTGAAACGTGGCGGATTTTTCCATAAGAAATTTGCAGACAATATTACCGTGGGTAATTCCGAAGATGATTGTGGTGTTGTTGCGCAAGCGCAGTGGGTGATCGAAGCAATTTTTGAAAACCTCGACGCTAAGCGTGCACTTTATACCAACATTGCACCATATCTTGGGTCAGATACTGTGCTGAGTTCTAACACCTCCACAATCCCCTTGGCCGAATTAAGTGCAGAGCTACCCCCCACACTGCGCCGCAACTTTTTTATTACCCATTTTTTCAATCCGCCTCGGGTAATGCCACTGGTTGAGGTGGTTTCCGCCACCGCCGACGCCCCAAAGGTTGATTGGCTTATCGACGTTATTGAACGGCAACTTGGCAAACGTGTGCTGATCTGTCGCGATACTCCTGGCTTTATTGCAAATCGGATTGGTAATTTCTGGTTAGCGGCGGCTGCTCGTAGTGCTTTGGACGCTGGCATTGACCCCGAATATGCTGATGCGGTTTTTAGCAAACCGTTTGGGATACCGCGCACTGGCGTGTTTGGGCTTTTCGACTACATCGGCTTACAACTTGTCCCCGATGTGTGGGGCAGCCTGCACAAAGCCTTGCCTGCAACAGACGCCCTACACCGTTTTAATGTGGTGGAGCATCCAGTATTTCAGGGATTGATCGCGCGGGGCTTGACTGGCCGCACTGGAACATCCGGTTTCTATAAGGGCACCGATCAAGTAATTGACTCCGACTTTCATTACCGGCCGAAGCGGGCAGTAGTTGTTGCCCAAGATGCGACGGAACTGGTTATCAACAACGACTATGCACAGCAAGTGTTTTTAGAAACCCTGCGGTATTGCTGCGACCATGCCCTTGACATTGCAGACTCCATTGCTGATGTTGATGCAGCCATGGAACTTGGCTATTCATGGCAACACGGACCGTTCACCCTTGCTGACCGCATCGGAGTAGCAACCATTGCGAAGCTTTACGACGACCCACCAGCGCTTCTGAGCCAAGCTGTAACTGCGGGTGGCTTCTACACCAACAATTCCGCACAACAAACCGATAGGGGCGAGATGCTGCTGCGTGACGAGGCAGCTACGCTTGTCCGACTGCAATCAGGGATTGGGATGCTCAACACCACCACCAAACTTGGTATCATCACTGATGATGTGCTATCTGCCCTGGAGTTTGCCGCTAATGCCGAACTGACTGGATTGGTGATTAATCATGACAATACTCGGGCATTTAGCGCAGGTGCCGACCTTAACAGTCTAGTTTCCGGTGGTAAAGAGTTTATAGCTGATGGTGTGCGGATTTACCGTAAATTACAACAAGCGCCATTCCCAGTGGTGGCGGCGGTGCATGGAATAACTCTCGGCGGCGGTGCCGAACTCATGCTGCATGCAGATAAGGTGGTGGCACATGTTGATACGAAGATCGGTTTTCCTGAACGAAGCGTCGGTATTTTTCCCGGTTGGGGCGGAATACTACAGCACCTGATAAGACACCTTGAAGCAGGTACCGCAAATCCCCACCAAGCTGTGTTCGATTTTGCGATGTCTGCTGTTCGGTTGCGCACCGCCTACGAAGCGCAAGACCACTGCTTGCTACGGTCAACAGACGTCGTAGTGGCATCCCAACAACACTTATTGGAAACCGCCATTGACCTAGCTAAAGAACTAGCCGAAACTTACCAGCCACCGAGGGAGAGAACCATCCCGCTTTATCAAGGGCAACCATTAAATCGGCAGGTAACTGGTGATGCCGCTGATATAAAAATCGGCGAAGGCCTAGCGCAGCTATTAAGTGGGGTTGGTCAGTTGACCGAAACGGAATTTACAGAAAAGTCCACGCAACTTGCGTTCGAAGTCATAACCAACCCAGCGAATACCCACCGAGCACAACAAGCAGCCGCTGGTCACAATCGCTGAAGAATTCACAAAACTTGCCACCATGCATTTGTGCAGGTGGTGAGGTTTGTTGTATGCAGTGGAGTAATAATGCGACAATTCGGGGGTTTTTCCGTATTCTGAGTGTGTGACTGAACATTTTGACGTAGTAGTACTCGGAGCTGGCCCAGGTGGCTATGTGTCCGCAATCCGTGCCGCCCAGCTGGGCCTGAAAGTAGCCGTTGTAGAGAAACAGTATTGGGGTGGCGTTTGCCTCAATGTTGGCTGTATTCCTTCCAAGGCATTGCTCAAAAACGCTGAGGTTGCCCATATCTTTAACCATGAAGCCAAGACCTTCGGTATTTCCGGGGATGTTAGCTTCGATTTTGGTGTAGCCCACGCACGTTCCCGCAAGGTTTCCGAGGGCATCGTTAAGGGTGTCCATTACCTTATGAAGAAGAACAAGATCACCGAAATCGATGGTCTTGGGGTGTTTAAAGATGCCAAAACCTTAGAAATCAGCGGGGGTAAGGATGCCGGGAAGGTAGTGACCTTCGACAACTGCATTATTGCCACCGGTTCGGTGGTTCGCTCCCTGCCGGGGGTAGAGATCGGCGGCAATATTGTTTCCTTTGAAGAGCAGATTTTAAAATCCGAAGCTCCTAAGTCCATGGTGATTGTGGGTGCTGGCGCTATCGGTATGGAATTTGCCTACGTGCTGGCTAACTATGGTGTGGATGTCACCATCGTGGAATTCATGGATCGGGTGCTGCCCAATGAGGACGCAGACGTATCCAAGGAAATCGCCAAGCAATACAAGAAACTTGGTGTGAAACTCCTCACAGGCTATAAGACCACCGCTATCCGTGATCTTGGTTCTGGCGTGGAAGTGGACGTGGAATCCAAGGACGGTTCCAAGTCTGACACCCTGCGCGCTGACCGGGTGATGGTTTCCATTGGTTTCGCACCTCGGGTGGAAGGCTACGGCCTAGAGAATACCGGTGTGAAGCTCACTGATCGTGGTGCCATTGACATTGATGACCGCATGCGCACCAATGTTCCTGGTATTTACGCTATTGGCGACGTCACCGCGAAGCTGCAGCTGGCTCACGTGGCCGAGGCGCAAGGCGTTGTCGCCGCTGAGACCATTGCTGGTGCTGAGACCGAAGAACTGGGCGATTACATGATGATGCCACGCGCTACGTTCTGTAACCCACAGGTTGCTTCGTTCGGCTACACCGAAGCGCAGGCTAAGGAGAAATTCCCTGGTCGTGAAATCAAGACTGCCACCTTCCCATTCTCTGCTAATGGTAAGGCGCAAGGGCTGGCTGAATCAGCTGGTTTTGTCAAGATCGTTGCTGATGCCGAATACGGCGAGCTGCTAGGTGCCCATATGGTTGGCGCCAGCGTTTCCGAATTGCTGCCTGAGCTGACCCTCGCACAGCGCTTCGATTTGACCTGCGAGGAAATCGGACGCAACGTTCACACCCACCCCACTTTGTCTGAGGCAATGAAGGAAGCTGCCGAAGGTATCATGGGGCACATGATTAACCTGTAATAAAGTAGGTGCCCTAAACCTGCTGCTTAGTTGGCAGAGTTTAGGGCATTTATTGTGCGCTGCGTCGGTGGCGATCCCCGCAGATTTTCCGTCGAAAAGCTTTCCGACGCCCACCCGCGCGGGCCCCTATAGCAGCGCTACCGCAAGCAGTGCGCAGCCGACTAGGCCGGGGATTAATTGCGTAATCGCTGCCTTTGCCTTGTTAGGCGAGGTGAGTAACAGGAAGAGTCCGGCGACGACGGTTGAGCCAGCACCTGCGAAACACAGTGCGGCACCCCAAGGCTGCCCAAGGGCTAAAGCTATGACGCCGATTGTCATGATGGCGGCCAATAACAGATTGTATAGCCCCTGGTTGGCTGCGAGTTCTTTCGTGGCTGTGGCGAACTCTGGTTCTAGCCCGAAGGTCTTCATGCCTTGGGGCTTATCCCAAAGGAACTGTTCTAACACCCAAATATAAATGTGCAGAAGCGCCGAAAGAACGATAAAAACAAGTGCTGCAATAAGCATAGTAGGACATCATAGCTGCTTGCTTACCAAGATGATTCCCGCGTAATGAGGGGACTAGGAGCTTTGGGTGGTGCTTAAAGCTACTGGGAATCCACTACATTGACTGCCCACAGTACGTCGAACTGATCGCGAGCCTGGCCGTAATACTGCCCCCACGGTGCGCGCTCTACCGGCGAAACTACGGTTCCGCCGGAACTGGCAAGGGTATTAATTAACTCGCGTGCTTGCTCTAGATCTTCACAGTAGATCAGGAAGGAATAAGCGCCGCTGACTAGGCAGTCGGCGGTTGGCGCGATATTATCGCCACCCGAAAGGGCGATCATGCCGCCACGCAAGGTGGCGTGAGCCAACGCGCCTTTGGGTAGTTCAAAGAGGAACTGGGAATGGGTGTCTGCGGGGAACTCGTCTTAGCTCATTGTTTGCAGTTCGCCGCCGAAAACGGATTGGTAAAACGCGAATGCTTCTGCTCCGTTGCCGGGGAAAGAAATGTAGGGGTGAAATTCGGTCATGAGAACACAGTACCTGAACCACCGGCTATAGAGACGTATCTACCTTCGGTGCTGGGGCTTATTCGGTGGTGGCGCCGAATTTTTGTCTATTGCATATCCTTGTTTTATCTAGTACTATGTATTGCAAGGTACTAGGTTTGGCAGAAAGGAGCAGTTTATGGCCCAACAACGCGGCCCCACGCAACTACGCAAAGGCGCACTGGAGCTAGCCATTCTCACGCTTCTGGCTCGCGATGAGCTTTATGGCGGGGCGTTGGTGGAACAGCTAGGAAATTATCCAGGACTGGCCGCACCAGCGGGAACGGTCTATCCCTTGCTTACCCGGCTGGCTAAAAACGAATTGGTCACCACCAGATGGCAAGAATCGCAGTCTGGGCCGCCGCGGAAATACTATTCGCTGACCAAAAAAGGGCAACAAATGCGCAACCAGTTGGCGGAAGACTTTAACCAAATCGCTACCGACATCACCACGCTATTGCAGGAAGGGAGTGTTAAAAAATGACTATCACCAACTATCTCACGGCGTTGGAGCAGTCACTGAGGCAGGCAAAGGTACCAGCACGTCAACGCAAGGTGGTGTTGGCGGAAAACCGGTCGTTATTGGCGGAACTCACTGATCTGGAAGCAGAACTAGGCAGCCCAGCAGAATACGCAGCCGCAGTCATGGCGGAACTAGACACTGACGGCATAAGTGCAAACGATTCACGGTGGGTTTTTGCTGGGGTGCCAGTTGACCTTACTGGCGTGTTTCGCCCAGAAGCTTATCGACGCATCTTCGACCCTGCCGATAACCGGATCCTGCTACCTCGGTTATGTGGGCTGGGTTGGACGGTTAACCTTGGAGCAATCGCGGTCAAATGTGGTTTGATTCGTCCAGATGATATTGACGCTGATGTTGTGGCAGCAATACCACAAGAGCTAAAGCAAGGGCTGACGGCAGTTCCTTACGCGCTGAGTGCAGTCAATCTGCTGTTGCTAGCGCGGTATTGGCGTGTTCTGCCAGAAAAAGTGCATAGCAATTGGACTCTTGGTGGACAGCCACGGGGTAATCCCTCGTCGAAAAAATCGCTGATTCCCTTTCTGATCTTTAACGGTTGCGGAGCGGTGATTGCAGCGCGAAAGGGGCCGGAACCAGTAGGAGCGGCCACCGGTACGGTACTTGCTAGTACGGCGCTGGGACAGACGTGGGCAGTTATTAACGCAGCTCGTGGCAAGAATCACCCAGGGCTAGCAACAATTGCAGGGATGGCGGTCGGTGCCATTGCTGCAGTGGCCATGATTGTAGTGCCCATGCATACCGGTCTGCACCGAGTCTGGCAGCAGCAAGGGGTGAGGCACTAATGGTTGGAGTTAATAATGATTTGTCGGTGCTGGCTAATCTGGACACCAGTGTGCTGGTAGCGCTGGGGATTCTGGCTGCAGTGCAACTTATGCTCGCGGTAACCGCGTTGGTGGCGCTGTGGCGCACCCCTGTGGCACGCCTTCGTTATTTAAACCACTGGGGCTGGACCGCGGTTATTGTGCTGGTGAATATTTTTGGTGCAGCGGCATTTTTCTTCCTAGGCAGGCGTACCACAGTCGCCGATGCCGCGGTGTCCACTGCCACTGATCGCGGTGCAGCGGCAATGATTGTCGCTCAACTATACGGAGGAAAGCGGCCATGAATCTGGTCATAGCAACGAAAGACCTCGATAAAAGCTATGGTGAGCGCCAAGTATTAACTAGTGTCAACCTAACAGTGCAAGCCGGAGAGGTCTATGGATTTTTGGGTCGAAATGGTGCTGGAAAAACCACGTTGATCCGATTGCTCTTAGGCTTAAGCAAACCTGACGGTGGCATGATCACCATGCCTGCACTAAAAACTGTTGGGTTCCTTCCGGATGTTCCCAGCTATCCAACCTGGATGCGTGCCGAAGAGTTTCTGCACTATTGTGGTTCACTTTCTGGGCTGACAGGCAAACTATTGAACCAGCGCATCGACATGGTGCTCAGTTTCGCTGGCTTGACTGGAGAAAATCACAAGATCGTGGATTTTTCCCGCGGTATGCGGCAGCGGCTCGGCATGGCACAAGCATTGCTGCACGCGCCTGACCTGCTGATTATGGATGAGCCTACTTCCGCGCTAGATCCCATTGGGCGTCGTGAAGTGCTCGATATGATCGCCTCACTCAAAGGACATGCCACGGTGTTCTTTTCCACCCATCTGCTTGACGACGCCCAAAAGGTGTGCGACCGCGTGGGCATTCTGCATCAAGGACGGTTGGTGGTAGAGGAGAGCGTCGATAAGCTGTGTGAGTCTGACACCAAAGCGATGCAACTTATCGTCACCCCCACTGAGATGGGATGGCGTATCGATAGCGCGCAGCCGGTGCGCCGGAGCTTAGAAGATGCCTTTATGGAATTAACGGCGGTGACCTCATGACTGTCTTGGTGTATAAAAATATTCGCGAAATACTACGAACCTGGCGTGTGTGGGTTCTGGTTTTGGTGCTGGCTACTGCGAGCGTTGTTGGCCCGCTGCTTGCCAAATACAGTGATGAGCTGCTGTCGAGTCTAGGTGGTGCAGCCATGGCGGGAATCCTACCGGAGGCAACCGCCGCTACTGCAGGTCAACAATGGGTTTCCGACTTGGGTCAGTCGGTGACTATCGCCCTAGCGCTGATTGCTGGCACGGTCATGGCAGGTGAATTAGCTGACGAATCGTATTTTTTCACCCTGACCAGGGGCGTGACTCGACGAGCTTTTGTGCTAGCCAAACTGTTTGCACTGCATATCGTGCTCTTTGTCGCCTTAGTGGTGTTTGCCCCGATCAACGGTGTGGTCACTTACGCATTATTTAACGAGGCAAATTTCATCGGAGTAATTCAGGCTTCGGCATTGTGGTTTGTTTTTGCCAGCTTCATTATGTGTGGGGTGGCAGTCTTAGCTGTGGCTACATCGTCAGCCGTGGGAGCTGGGGCAACCGGTATTGGACTCATGGTGGTCATGGGGGTTTTAGGGATGTGGGAACCAGCTACGAAATTCAGCCCCGCTGGAGTGAGCCAGTTGGCGGCGGCAGCGGCAGCTGGGCAGAGCCTAGATCCGGGGCTGAGCCTAGTGTTCACGGTTGTTATCATCGTGGTGCTGGGGGCCGTTACAGTGCGGATATTTTCCGCCCGTGAGCTGTGAATTGTGGGATTTGCCACTGGCTGAGCCGGTAGATAGAAAACCCGCCTAATCTGGAGGTAGGTATTTATTTGTTAGGCGAAATCTATCTGTCCACCCCCAAAAGAAAGCGTCCAGGATCATGCTTGCTTCCATACTCGATCCTACTTCTGGCATAGCCATTGCCATACAAGTTTTCATTATTCTCTTCTGCCTGTTAAAAGGCACTCATTACGGCGGCATTGGGCTTGGCCTTATTTCTGGTTTCGGCTTGCTGCTCATGGTGTATGTCTTCGGGCTACAACCGGGCGAGCCGCCAGTGTCAGTAATGCTGACCATCATTGCCGTGATTGGCTGTGCAGCCTCCTTGCAACAGGCACAAGGCTTAGACGTCATGATGCAATTCGCAGAGAAATTTCTGCGTAAAAAGCCCGAACTCATCACCATCATGGCTCCGCTTACCACATGGTTTCTTACCGTGCTCTGCGGAACGGGACACGTGGTGTACACCATGTTCCCCATCATTGGGGATATTGCTATCAAGAAAAATATTCGCCCCGAACGTCCCATGGCCGTTGCCTCAACCGCTTCACAAATGGGAATTACGGCATCACCGGTGTCGGTAGCAACCGTATCATTGGCTTCAATCTTGGCGCAGCACGCCGGGGTTATTGATAAGGCGTATTCGATTCCGCAAATCTTGAGTGTAGCCATTCCCGCCTCCCTCTCTGGTGTACTGCTGGCTGCCTTGTGGTCGTTGCGTCGTGGCAAAGACCTCGACGATGACCCAATATTCCAGGAAAAACTCAAAGATCCAGAGTTTAGGGAAAATATTTATAGCGGCGGCGAGACCTTAATTGGCAAGAAATTTCCCGCCTCCGCCTATCGGTCAATGTATATCTTCTTTAGTGCCATAGTGATTGTGGTGATCCTCGGTGCTTTCGAAGCACTACGGCCGAAGTTTCCCGGTGAAGATGGCGAAATCGAAGCACTGTCAATGAACCTGACTATCCAAATGGTGATGCTGGTTGCTGGTGCCGCGATCCTCATTTTCTGCAAGATCGACAACTCGAAGATTGCCTCTACCACGGTATTTAAAGCGGGCATGACCGCGGTGTTCTCGGTATTCGGTGTGGCCTGGATGGCAGACACCTTCTTCCAGACCCATATTGATGCACTGGAAAAGAGCCTCGGATCAGTAGTAGAAACTGCTCCGTGGGCCTATGCGATCGTGCTGTTTATCGTGTCCAAGCTGGTCAATTCCCAAGCTGCGGCACTGGTTGCCATTGCACCTATTGGCCTACAACTAGGCGTAGCACCAGAGGTGGTCATTGGCTTCTACGGCGCCGCTTACGGCTACTTCATCTTGCCCACCTACCCATCCGACTTGGCATGTATCGGTTTTGACCGCACCGGCACCACCCGGATCGGGCGGTTTATTATCAACCACTCCTTCATTATTCCGGGTCTGATCGGCGTTATTACCTCCTGCTTGGTTGGTAGCGCATTAGCCCAGCTATTCCTCTAAGCAACGGTGCCGCTAGTAAGGAGCAACACTGGAGGCATGCGGGTTAATTGCAATGGTGCGATTGATAGCCGGGAACGCACGTTGGGCGCAGTTGTCCCTCGTGCATACTCGGCAGCCTGCCCCAATGGGAACCGCTGACGTAGCATTGGTTAAATCAAAACCTTGGGCATATACGGTGCGGTGTGCATGACGGGCATCGCACCCTAAACCAATGGCAAAAAGTTTTCCGGTTTCCCCAAACCGCCCTTGGTGGTGTTTCACTGTACGAGCCACCCATAGATAATTTCGCCCATCCGGCATCTGGGCTAATTGACGCATAATCGTGCCTGGATTGGCAAAAGTTTCGTACACATTCCACAGCGGACAGGTGCCGCCAGAGTGAGTGAAATGAAAACCGGTAGCAGACTGTCGTTTGCTCATATTTCCCGCGCGGTCAACACGGACGAAAGTAAAGGGGATGCCCCGTAGCTTCGGGCGTTGCAGTGTGGATAAGCGGTGACATAGGGTTTCGTACCCTACGCCAAACATCTGACATAAATATTCGATGTCGTAGCCGCTACGTTCGGCTTCTTGATGGAATAACCGATAGGGGAGCATTAAAGCTGCGGCAAAATAGCTGGCTACGCCACGCAGTGCCAAGGTGCGTGCTTCTTCGGTGGTGAACTGGTGTTGGTCAACCACTTCATTCATGAGCTCCCCAGCTTCTAGGTAGCCTAATTCGGCGGCCATGCGGAAGGCGCGCTGACCGGCAATGAGCCGTGAGGATAAGGTTAAGGTGCCGGAATCGGGATCTAATAAGTGCAGTTGGTTGCCTATTTCCGCGCCGGTAGTGACTGAAATATTGTGATTTTTAGTCAACCGCTGGGTTAACGCTTCTTCAGTGGCGCGAACGGAAAAAGTAGAAACGGATAGTTCTTTTGCGAGCATTTCTGCTCGAATATCCAAGGTATTGAGATAATTTTGCCGCGCGTAGAAGAAATCGCGCACCTCATCGTGGGGCATTGATAGCGCTTGGGATACAGCTGGCTGACTGGCAGCTGTTAATCGAACATCTGTCGCTACTGATAATTTATCGCGGACATTGCGATAGCGGCGATGCATGTCTACCATGACCCGGGCGATTTCGGGATGGTCTTGGACTAAATCATTGAGTTCATGAAGGGCAATGGGGGTGGGGCATAATTCCCGGTCCAATACCACGTCTTGAATCTCGGCGAGCAGGCGAGAGTCGTCGTCACGCGAAAAGAACGTCGCGTCAACGCCAAAGGCTTCGGTTATGCGGTCTAGGACTGGCAGGGTAAGTGGTCGAACATCGTGTTCGATTTGGTTGATGTAACTGGCAGACAGTCCGAGAGTGGCGGCCAGCGAGGCTTGGCTGAGGTCACGTTCTTGGCGCAATTGGCGCAAGCGCGAGCCGACATAGGTTTTAGCCATGATTCTGAGCATAGCGTTAGCATGGGGGTAAATTGTTAAAAATTGCTATGAACTTAGCAGAGTTTTTTACAAAAATGTGTAGATTTTATTGGTAGTGGGCTGGCCAGCGTTAATGCAATATTTGAGGCGGCTTGTTTAACACACTTTGACGTTTGGCTTATGGTCAATATTTTGATTGATGCCAAATGGGGTATGGGGAAACGGGCACAAAATAGGCACCAAAATTCCCCCCGAATTGCTGGTGTCGCCTAACGCTTGTCTAAAAGTGCTGTTAGTCGCCGTAAAAAGTGTGCGACCCATACTTCCTGAGAGGTCAGGCTAGCCTTAATTGCAGGTTATCGCGCATTTTTCGCAATGTGGGGTGGGTCACATACTGCATGTGGAAGTGGTTGGTAAGGGACAAAACGGAATAAAGTAAGGACGACACTGGAGGTGCCATGACTGTAAATAACATCGACCGTGATGCAATCGCTCACGGAAAAATTACTGAAAAGCCGCTACGTGAGCGGCCCCAGCATCCAACCTGGGTGCTGAAGCTAATAATGGCTGTGACTGGCCTCATTTTTGCTGGCTTTGTGGTGTTCCACATGGTCGGTAACCTAAAAATATTCTTGCCTTTCTATGAAGACGGAACCCACCCCATCGATGTGTATGCCCACTGGCTGCAACAAGAGGTGCTGTACCCACTCGTTCCGAAGGGCTGGTTCGTTTGGATTTTCCGTTTAGTGCTACTAGCAGCGATTCTTCTGCACATTTATGGCGCATTTGTATTAACCGCGCGGTCGCATCAGTCTCGCGGTAAATTCCGGCGCACCAACCTCATTGGTGGCATGAATTCCTTTACTACCAAGACCATGCTGGTGACCGGCATCGTTTTGCTTGCCTTCATCATCTTCCACATTCTCGATCTCACCGTGGGCGTAGCTCCGGCAGCTTCCGGCAGCTTCGAGCATGGTGAGGTTTATAACAACATGGTCGAGAGTTTCTCTCGGTGGCCGGTAACTATCTTCTACATTATCGCTATGGTTGTGCTGTTCCTGCACCTTTCGCATGGTATTTGGCTAGCGGTTTCCGACCTCGGTATTACCGGCAAGCGGACCCGTGCTATTGCGCTGGCGTTGGCTTATCTGGTGCCCGCAGCTGTGATGATTGGCAACATCGCGATTCCGCTTTCCATCGCCCTTGGCTTGGTCCAATAGGTCGAAGTAGGACGAAAAGGTAAAAATATGAGCACTCACTCTGAAAACGTGACCCGCCCCGAATTTAACCATCCCGAATCTATCGTTCCGGGTGTAGTTCTTGGCACAGTATTAGAAGCACATGAACCTAAAGGCGTGCCAGTACGGGAAATGTGGCAGTACCACAAAGACCACATGGAGCTGGTCTCACCTTTGAACCGTCGTAAGTTCCGGGTGTTGGTAGTTGGCACAGGCCTATCCGGTGGCGCAGCTGCCGCAGCCCTAGGCGAACTTGGCTACGACGTCAAGGCTTTTACCTACCACGATGCTCCTCGTCGTGCGCACTCCATTGCTGCGCAGGGCGGTGTTAACTCTGCTCGTGGTAAGAAAGTGGACAACGATGGCGCCTACCGCCACGCTAAGGACACTGTTAAAGGTGGCGACTTCCGTTGCCGCGAGTCCGACTGTTGGCGTCTTGCTATTGAATCAGCTCGCGTGATTGACCACATGAACGCTATCGGTGCCCCCTTCGCTCGTGAATACGGCGGCGCTCTAGCTACTCGTTCTTTCGGTGGTGTGCAGGTCTCCCGCACCTACTACACCCGTGGTCAGACAGGTCAGCAGCTACAGCTTTCCACTGCTTCTGCATTGCAGCGTCAGATTCACCTCGGTTCGGTGGAGATTTTCACCCACAACGATCTTGTGGATCTGATTGTTACGGAAAAAGACGGCCAGAAGCGCTGCGAAGGTATTGTGACCCGTAACCTGATTACCGGTGAGCTGACCCCACATACTGGGCATGCCGTGATTCTGGCTACCGGTGGTTATGGCAACGTCTACCACATGTCCACTTTGGCTAAGAACTCGAATGCTGGCGCTATCATGCGTGCCTACGAACTAGGCGCATACTTGGCTTCGCCTTCGTTCATTCAGTTCCACCCCACCGGTCTGCCGGTGAACTCCGAATGGCAGTCCAAGACCATTCTGATGTCCGAGTCATTGCGTAACGACGGCCGCGTCTGGTCACCCGTTAAACCTAACGACGACCGCGACCCCAACACCATCCCAGAAGATGAGCGTGATTACTTCTTGGAGCGTCGCTACCCAGCTTTCGGTAACCTCGTTCCACGCGACGTGGCCTCTCGTGCTATTTCGCAGCAAATCAACGCTGGCTTGGGTGTCGGACCGCTACACAATGCTGCTTACCTCGACTTCCGTGATTCCATTGAACGTCTGGGCCAAGCAACCATCAAGGAGCGCTACTCCAACCTCTTCCAGATGTACGAAGAGGCCATTGGTGAGGATCCCTACACCGCTCCAATGCGCATTGCCCCTACCTGCCACTTCACCATGGGCGGGCTGTGGACTGACTTTAACGAGATGACCTCCATTCCAGGTCTGTTCGCCGCTGGTGAGTGCTCCTGGACTTACCACGGTGCCAACCGCCTCGGCGCTAACTCGCTGTTGTCAGCCTCGGTAGATGGCTGGTTTACCCTGCCGTTTACCATCCCGAATTTCTTGGCTAACTACCTCAACCAAGAACGGCTGTCTGAAGACGATCCAGCCGTGAAGCAGGCCGTGGATCGAGCACAAGCTCGCATTGATCGCCTGATGAATATCAAGGGCGATGATCCTCATGGTCCGGAGTACTACCACCGGCAACTCGGCGAAATCCTCTACTTCTCTTGTGGTGTGGCTCGCAATATCGAAGACCTTAAGTCTGGTATTGAGAAAATCCGGGCGCTGCGCAAGGATTTCTGGTCCAATATGCGCATCCCAGGTGAGCAAAACGAGATGAACCAAGTATTGGAATACGCTTCTAGGGTTGCTGACTACATTGATCTGGGTGAACTGATGTGCATCGACGCCCTCGATCGTGATGAGTCCTGTGGTGCCCACTTCCGTGACGATCACCTCTCCTCGGAGGGCGAGGCTGAGCGTGACGACGAAAACTGGTGCTTCGTTTCCGCTTGGGAGCCAGGTGCAAATGAGGGCGAATTCATTCGCCACGCTGAACCCCTAGCGTTCGAAGCCATCCCTCTGATGACAAGGAACTACAAGTAATGAAACTCCATCTTGAAATCTGGCGTCAGGCTGGGCCGAATCACGAGGGACACTTCGAGGATGTCGTAGTCGAAGACGCAGTCGCTCAAATGTCCATCCTAGAGCTGTTGGATCACGTCAACTCCGGCAGGATTGAACGAGGTGAAGAGCCATTCGCTTTCGCTTCTGACTGTCGTGAAGGTATCTGCGGTACCTGCGGTTTGACTGTCAATGGTCGTCCTCATGGTCTAGAGCAGAACCAACCTGCTTGTCAGCAACGTCTGCTAAATGTTCCAGATGGTGCACGTCTAAGGATCGAGCCATTCCGCTCTGCGGCCTTCCCGGTAATCAAAGACATGGTGGTTGACCGTTCGGCACTGGATCGGGTTATGCAAGAAGGCGGCTATGTTTCGGTGAACGCCGGTACCGCCCCCGATGCAGATACCTTGCATATGAACCACCAAACTGCAGAGCTGGCACTAGACCACGCGGCCTGTATTGGTTGCGGTGCCTGTGTGGCAGCCTGCCCGAATGGTGCAGCACACCTGTTCACTGGTGCGAAGCTGGTTCACCTTTCCCTCATTCCTATGGGTAAGGAAGAGCGCGGTCGTCGTGCCCGGAAGATGGTAGATGAACTAGAGACCAACTTTGGTCACTGCTCACTCTACGGTGAATGTGCTGACGTATGTCCGGCTGGCATTCCGCTCACCGCGGTTGCCGCAATTAACAAAGAACGCGCTCGCGCTTTCTTCACCGGTAAAGACGCCTAACGACTAAAAAGTGATACTGGTGGGTAGCTAAGGCTACCCATTGGTACAATTTGATAAAGGTTTGAAGGCTTTACAGGAAAACTAAAGCAACAAGAAGAAAGGCACAGACATGTCCGCTGACAAGGCCGTGACAGAATACCCAGTATTCGATGGCGCAGAGTCCAGCCGCATGAATTATATTGATGGTTACGACCCAGTGAGCTTGGTAGCTCCACATTCCTCCTTGCTGCGCACGAGCACTTGGGTGGGCATGGGCTTAATCCTTACCTCATTGGCTGGTTTTGGCTTGTTGATTTTCGGTTTGGCAAGCCATGTGTACGGCACACAAGAAAATGCGATGTTCTACCTCTATTTAGGTATCGCATTAGCCGCAGCACTATTAATTGGTGGTTTCGGAATGGTTCACTACGGCCGTCGTTACTACCGCCAGTACCGTGCAGAGACCGGCCGAGTTAATTAACTTTGCTCGGCACCTCCCGCAATGAGGGTTTTGTCCATGTGCTTGGGCAAAACCCTCATTGTGCTATGTTCACAACCATGGATAAAACAAAAATTATCATCGCAGTGTTGATTAGTTTGATCACGTTGCTGTCTGCAGTGGCTTTAGCAAAGCAAGCGTGGCAGATGTGGCAAGAGGATCGTGAGTCAACCAGCCAAGTAATTCCAGTGTAAAAACCATGAGTCTATTACCGCCGTTGCCAAGCAATAAACGCCATCGCGCTATAGGGTTGGTAATATTCCGCTTAGCAGCGTTAATCTTGGGTTTGATGGTGATTGTCAAACTGCAAGAGCTAGGCGATAGCGACGTTGTATTTCCGCTAGCTGGTGATAAGCCCAAATTTCCACCAGGTTTTGCCTGGGCTTTATTAGTGCTCCTGCCGGTCAATGTGCTTTGCCTGTTAGCCCTCAAACGTTTTTATGCCGAAGAACAGTTAACCTTATTACAAGCACTCGGAATACGTCGCGATACTTTTGTCCGTGACCTTGGCCTGGGGCTGTTGTGGCTGATAGTCTTGGGCCTTCCACTGTGTGTAGAGACCGCACTAATTACCCATTCGTTGCACAGTATAGGTCCCGATACAGACATTAGTGACGTAGAGGTGTCTTACGTGATTATCGAGCCTTCGCTTTACACGGAACTAGCGCCGAAAACGTTGATCATACTGGGGATTATTGGGGCTATCCCGTTTCTTTTGCTCAATGCCGCAACTGAGGAGCTACTGTATCGGGGTTATTGCCAGCAATATCTGAAAATCCCCGGAGCTATTCTAATTTTAGCGGTGGCTTTTGGTACGCAGTATGCGCTTTTCGAACAGGCCCCAAGTGGCATGCTGTTTATTTTTTATAGGCTAGTGTACTGGGGATTGGTGGCTGCGCTGATCGTGCGTATTCATAAGCGGCTGCTGCCAGGCATGATCGCCTTAAGCATTCTTAACCTGGTGATGGTACTGGTAGGGATAGTGTGGCCGATCGTGTGTCCGGTGACGCTAGTGCCCTTAGGCTGCTCAACTCCGTGCTCGGAAGTTGTGTAGCGTCGTGAAGCTTATGCTTTACCTCACCTGTCAGTGGCTTAGTGGGTACCGCATCGGGTAGCTTTCGGCATATATCCACCTACAGTTTCGGTTTGATGGCACGGATGATTGCTCCATGCATTCCGTCAGCGACTTGATGGGTGAACTCAACGCTGGTGTGGTGGAAACCAGCGGTGGTTAAACCCTCTAGGTATTCAGTTTTAGATAGTGCTCCGGCGATACAGCCAACGTATGATCCCTGCTTAGCACGTTGCTCATGGGTGAGGCGATCTTCGGCAACCACATCTGAAATACCAATCCGCCCTCTCGGAGTGAGCACACGAAATATTTCTGATAGAACAGTCGGCTTGTCAGTAGATAGGTTGACCACGCAGTTGGAGATCACTACATCTACAGCCTGATCGGGTAGGGGAAGGTCTTCAATTATTCCTTTGCGGAACTCGACGTTGGTGACACCTGCTGTGTTTTTGTTGGCATTTGCGAGTTCTAGCATTTCATCTGTCATGTCGATGCCATAGACAAAGCCGGTTGGGCCAACGCGCTTTGCTGACAGGAGAACATCTATGCCACCACCGGAACCGAGGTCGAGTACCCGTTCGTCTTCGTGAAGCTCAGCGATGGCAACCGGGTTGCCGCAACCTAAGCTTCCCGCGACGGCCTCGGTTGGGACCTGGTTTAAAACTGGGGTGGGGTACAGGGTTTTTCCAAAACATTGGTTTTCAGACGTGTGGGAAGTAGCCGCTTCCTCGGCTGTTTGTGGGGCGCAGCAGGGGTTTGTCGATTTTTCTGTCACTAACAGGTTGGCTTTGCCTGCGGTGACAGCGGTTGCAGCTTGGGCATAGTGGTTACGAATGTGGTCTCGCAGTTGGGTGTGCTCATTCACTGGAAGAATCCTTTTCGTTGAGGAGGGGAACTCTTATTCATCGAAGATATTCGATCAATCGAAAGAAGTCAATGAGTTTTGCTAAAATCATTGAATATGACGACATTGCCTTCCTCTGTTGCTGCGGAAGCTGATCTCCGTGGTATCTCGATCACTGGCGGAATTGTTGGAGCGGAAGATGCTCAGAAAGTTGCCCGAGTGTTTAAAGCGCTCAGTGATCCAACGCGAGTCCGGCTACTGTCCTTAATCGCGGCAAATTCAGATGGCGAGGTCTGTTTATGCGAACTAACCGAGCCTGTTGGGCTGAGCCAGCCAACGGTCTCTCATCATATGAAGCTACTGGTTGATGCTGGATTGGTAACCCGAGATCAGCGCGGCAGGTGGGCGTATTATGCGATAGATGCGCAGGCTTTCGCAGAGCTTAGGGAAGTGCTTGACCTAGACGAGAACTGATCAATGTCAATCCACGTACTCATAGGTAGACTGGGCACAGCACACATTATCTAGCGGAAGGATAGCCTGCCATGATTATCGCAATCGCCGGAGCCACTGGCGTCGTTGGTGCTCAAGCTAGTGACTACGCCACCAGTCAAGGTCACACGGTTCAGCCGTTAAGCCGATCCCATAATGTCGATCTGCAAACTGGAGCAGGACTCGATCTGACTGGGGTTGATGCAGTAATTGATTGCAGTGGACCCAACACTATTTCGGCGAAGCAGTCAAAGAATTTCTTTGCAGCGGTGACCAATAATCTGCTGTCGGCGGCAGCGGCATCAGGGGTACAACATTTCGTCCCACTATCTATTGTTGGTGCGGCTACTGCACCCTATGGTTATTATGCAGGCAAAGCCCTGCAAGAGGAGTTGGTTGCCGCCGGGTCGGTGCCCTACACCTTGGTGCGAGCAACGCAGTTCTTTGAATTTGCCGAGCAAAAAGTAATCAAACTTGGATCATTGCGACTGATGCCGACCGTTAAAGCCCAACCCATAGCGGCTGCGACAGTAGGGAAATTCTTAGTTGATGCCGCCATCGCTGAGCCCATCAATAGCGCAGTAGACATCGCTGGTGTAGAGCAGCATGCCATGGTGGATGTTTTCAACCAAATACAAGCTCGCCGCGGTTATACCCACAAGGCGAAGGAATTTAACTTACCGGGTGCGTTTGGTCGCTCACTGCGTGATGGGTCAATTCTGCCGGGAGATGACGCGCAGCTTTTGGGGCCAACGTTGGACCAGTGGCTCAATGAGCATAGCTGGTGACCATACATGCCACGCTCTGGTCGTCGATAAGCGGAAAATGTGCATGACACTGACCTACTCAGATTAAGCGTGAGGCTTCAAAAGCGTTTAAAATTTTTTAAGCGCTCATGTGTTCCATGTGCGTAGCCTAGCGGAAAAGTGGAGGTAAAAATGTCGGTTCAGCATGTTGAGCTTTTGATTGTTGGCGGTGGTAAAGCCGGAAAATCCTTAGCGATGGAGCGCGCCGCCCAGGGCGTACAAGTTGCTCTCGTTGAGGAGAAATACATCGGTGGCACCTGTATTAACGTTGCTTGTATCCCCACGAAAACCCTAATTGCCACGGCTCGGTTGCTTTACGACGCCCAACGGGGTGGCCAGCGTGGTGTGGCCAATACTGCCGATGCAGTTGTTGATCTTGAAGCCCTTCGTGCCAATAAAAATAATGTGGTTGGCGGGATGGTGGCTGCACACCGGAAAATGTTTAACGATTCGCCAATGGAATTTATCGAAGGGCATGCTGAGTTCGCCGGACCGAAAAGTGTGGCGGTGACCTTAGCGGACGGTGATGTGGTTGCGCTCAGTGCTGATCGTATGGTTATTAATCTTGGTACCCGTCCGGCGCGTCCCGCCATTCCCGGTCTTTGGGAAGCCGGTGCATGGACCAGCGAGGACTTACTACATTTGAGCAAACTACCAGATAACATGACCATTATTGGTGGTGGCTATATTGGTGTTGAGTGTGCCCAGATGCTGAGCGATCTTGGGGTAAAAGTCACGCTGGTGGTTTCAACAGCACAAATATTGCCCCGTGAAGACGCTGATATAGCCGGATTGCTTGCCGCTGAGTTAGAAGCACATGGGGTGGAAATCTTGCTTAATGTGCGGGCGGAAAGCGCGACAGTGGTTGGGGATAAAACCGTGCTAACGCTTTCCGACGGCACTGAACTGGCCACCGACCAAGTGTTGGTTGCGGTGGGTCGCACACCGAACACGGATAACTGTAATTTCCAGGCAACGGGGATTGACCTGAATGATCGAGGTTTCATCGTTGTTGATGATGCGTTGCGTACCAACATCGATGGGGTGTGGGCAGCAGGCGATGCCGCTGGTTCGCCCATGTTTACCCATGCTGCGTGGAATGATTTTAGGGCGATCAAGGCACAATTAGCCGGTGCACCAGCAACTAGTCCAGCAGCGCAGGTGGCTGGACGGTTGATGCCGTATTCGGTTTTCACCACCCCAGAGCTAGCCAGCATTGGTATTAATGAAACCCAAGCTCAAAAACAGGGCTTGGATGTGGTGGTGGCTAAACTGCCAACGGCGAATATTCCTCGGGCTAAGACCTTGGGTGCGACCGCTGGTTTATGGAAAGCAGTGGTTGATGCCAAGACTCATCAGGTGCTCGGGGCAACATTATTAGGCCACGAGTCCGGCGAGGTTATCGCAGCTGTGCAACTGGCTATGGTGGGTGGGCTGACCTATGAGCAGATTCGTGCTCAAGCGATTGCACATCCGACGATGGCGGAAGGATTGAATCTGCTATTTGATACCCTCGGGTAGGCAGCCTAGAAATGACGATGATTCCTAAGAAGGCCGCTGCAGGTTGCCGTCTTACCGTTATGGAATTGGGTGGCTAATGGGCTAGGCGGGTGTGCCATAACGGAGCCGCAGTGATCGATGGATGCGTGAACATCTGCCTGTTAATCCGCACAGCAAAAATCCTTACAGGAAAAAAAGGGGGTGCGCCTTGCTCTAGGCGCACCCTTAATGAGAAATAGCAACTACTGCTCGACCTCTGGTAGGGGGCTTGCGGTCGTAGCGGCACTGGTGCTTTCAACAGGAGCTGATGGCTCTGCCAGAGCGACGGAGGATTCCGCTGGTGCTGTGGATGGTTTCGGCTGAGCTTGGTTGTCACCCGTTACTTTTGCATACTGGTAAGGGCTTTCCTTTCCGTGCAGTGGAGTGGAGCGATCCCATTCGGTAGGATCGGAGCCGTCTGCGGATTTGCTGACAGTAACGTCGAGATTGTCAGCTATGTCAACCGTGCCTTCTTCAACGTGGAAGGCGAGGACGTAATCAGCATCACCTCGATCAGTTGCTCCTTGTGTGGTGACCTCACCACCGTTGATGATTACGCCTTTAAGGGCGGTTATGCCAGCGGTAATAGCTATTTCCGGAGTGCCGTCAAATTTGTCTGACGAACCGCCCTGAGCTTCCACGATGCCACCATTAACAGTGAGGGTTGTCATGTGTAAAGATTCCTGAGGAGCCGCCGGTAGTTGGGCTGGTTTTGCCTTTGAGTGCACCACTATTAACGGTGATAGAGCCAGTGGCGGACACAGCTGCAGAGCCTCCGCGAAAGGCGCCACCTGACGTGGCGGTAATAGCAGGACCATTGATTTCAATGCCGTTGCCTTCGGCCTTACTGTCGTAGTCCTGGGCTAAAATAGCGAAGGTGCCGTGGGTTGAGACGGCGGCATTGACATCTAAGGAGCCGTCACCTTCAAAGACAAATCCCTTAGCTTCCAGGACGGAAATTTTGATAGCAGATGACTCTGTTGCGATGGTGTTTTTACCAATTACCTCGATGGTGAGGGTACCTGAAGACGCAATTGTAGTGTCGTCGGTAGTGTCCTCTAGGGTGAGATTCTCTAGTCTTAGTACACGTGTCTCGGGATCGTAGCTCATGGATTTGGTGCCATCACCTAGAATATCGTCTTTGTTTTCCTCGGTGACTGCTGTGCCCATGACTGTTAATCCAAATGGGCCATCTTTTTCTTTTTCTTTACCCGTTGCATTCGCGGGCAACAAGGCCATAGCGATCAGCGCAACGATACTAATGACGGTAGTGAACAAAAATTTGTGATCGGGACACTAATGACATAGGCTGTCACGTATTTTCTTAGGGGGTGTCTTTCCTCATCGAGTGTAGGTATCGCCAAGCTCACAGATCACTTCAATAGTGCTGCCATTTTTTGATGGCACTTGCGCTGCGCACATTTTTATGCTCACCTCCCCATTCTGGGGGCGTTAAGAACGCTTGTGATGGTGGCGTGAAGTGGGGTAGGGGTTGCTTCAGTTAGTGGCCTAACATTGTCAGCGGAATAACTGCTACGCCATCTTTTCTTCGGAAAGCAAAGCTGCCTGCCGTAATCACTATCTTCTCTACTACTTGTCCTGGCACTTGAGCGTCTAGCCAGTGTAGGTGCCGCACATCACGATCCGTGGACGATTAATCAGGGTATTTAAGTAAAAATTAAAAGTGCTACTATACCATTTTCACACATTGTCGAAAGTGGGCGTCGAAAAGCGAGGTGCATTAGCTTTTCGACGCCCACTGTGATGGCATTTTCAGCCCCAAGGTTACTGTTTGGGTTCTGGGGCAGTGCTGGTAGCTGGGGTAGCACTGGTGGAATCGCTAGAAACCGCGGGGTCTGTTGGTGAGTGTGCAGGTGGTTGCTGTGGTGGGACTTGCTCACCGCTTGTTACCTTCACATATTGATAAGGGCTTTCTTCGGTATGTAGTGGAGTGGAGCGGTCCCACTCGGTGGGGTTAGAACCATCCGTGGATTCGCTGACAGTAACTTTGAGGTGCTCAGCGATCTCCACTGAACCGTCAGAGACGTAGAAGCCTAGGGGGCGTGCGGAGGATCCTGGAGGATTGGACCCGTATGATGTGACATCACCGTTGTTAATGGTAATACCTTTTTCTGCGTAGATGCCTGTAGATATTAGGTGATCTTTCATCTGATGGGGCACTGGAGTTACACCATCGCCGACAGCTTCTACCGTACCGCCATTAACGGTGAAGGTTTTGGCAGAAACTGCACTGCTGACCCTGCCAGACCATCCGCCAGTGAGTTTGAGTATGCCGCTATTAACTGTGAATGGACCATTAGTAGTCACGGCTTTGGAGGATCCACGAGCGGCGCCCTCTCCAGTCGCGGTAATGGTTGGTCCGTTAATCTCAATGCCTTCTTGTCCAACCGAAATGGCCATAGAACTGTTCAAGCTTGACTCGGAACGAACCTCTAGGGAGCCATCGCCTTCAAAAACGATGCCTTCGGCATGGATGGTGGTTAGATCGGGGGTACGTGGGCCGGTGGAGATGGTATTGTCGCCGGTTACCTCGATGATTAGTGAACCTGAAGACCGAATGGCATTGCGTTTTTCGGTGGCGCTGAGGGTGGCGTTATTGAGTCTGAGGGTTCGCGTGTCGGGGTCGTAGCTCATGGATTTGGTGTCATCACCTAAGATATTATCTTTGTTTTCCTCGGTGACAGGTTTTTCCGCGATTCTTAATCCATAAGGCCCATCGTCTTGGCTTGATGCGGTTACAGGTACCAATGCAAGCATGATGAGTGCGCAGATACTGGCAATGGCGAAAATGAACTGTGATCGGGTTAATGTTCGCATAGGCTGTCGGGTCCTTTCTCGGAGTGGTACCTTCTCCCATTTATCGTAGGTATTGCTCATATTTATAGCGATAGCTTAATTCTGGGTGGATGCCGCTTAATCGAATTAAACTGGGTACATTTTTATGCTCCATACCCTCTTCTTGGGGGCTGGAGAAATACGACCACCTAGCTATCAGGGCGTCTATCGCTGAGTTTTCTGCCGGAGCGCTTCCCTGAAATCAAGTAGCAAGACAACGATATGAGTAGCCGACGGTTAGTCGGAGGTGTGGAAAAGCGGTGGGAGCTGACCAGCGTCATACTGGTAGTACCTCGGTAGTATTACTGGGGTTAAGCTGGGAAAATGGTGATGATAGCATGATGAATGCAGATTAGCTTTGGAAGGTTCGGCAAAGATACCACTATGGCATCATCCCAGGGTATGGACTAATTTTCCGTCTGGGGAGTGAGGCGGTTTGATGCGAATCTTTACAGAATAGGAGGCATGGATAATCGTGTATCTACTGTCATCAAAACTCGTGGATTGACTAAACAGTTTGTGACAGAAACGGTAGTTGATTCACTCGATCTGCAGGTGCCTCGCGGCGCAATCTATGGGTTCTTAGGTCCCAATGGCTAGGGTCAATCCACCACCATGAAAATGCTGTTGGGGTTGTTGGAGCCGACCGCGGGCGACATTCAATTATTTGGGCAACAGCTCACTACTAGTAATCGGGCGCTACTGTTGCGCCGTATCGGCTCCATGATCGAAGCTCCTTCTGGGTATGGGCACCTGACAGGTTGGGAAAATATGCGCATCATTCAAAAGATGCTCAAGCTGGAGACCTATCAGATTGAACAAGCGCTGGAAGTCGTGCGGCTGACTAAAAACAAAAACAAGCTGGTGAAAACTATTCCCTTGGCATGAAACAACGCCTGGGTATAGCGATGGCACTGGCTCGTGACCCAGAACTGCTGATTCTAGATGAACCAGTTAATGGGCTTGATCTGGCCGGTATTGAAGAAATTCGTAATCTGCTGGTGAGTTTGCCCGAGCAAGGAATTACCGTCATGGTGTCTAGCCACCTGCTGGATGAGGTGGATAAAACCGCCACCATGCTGGGGATTATCAACCAAGGAAAACTGATTTTCCAGGGCACACGAACTGACTTGTTGGGTCGGTCCATTCCTGACTTGGTAATAGAAACCGAACCGAAATATCTGCCCCAGCTGCGTCGGGTTCGAGGTGCGGAACAGCTGAATCGCACCGCGGTGGCTATTCCTAACGTGTCGAAATCTGGTGCAGCAAAACTAATATCGCAACTGGCGGTTGCTTCGATTCCGATCTTCGAGGTTACTCGGGCGACCCAATCTTTAGAGCAGGTTTTCATGGATCTTACTGCGGAAGGGTCTTTGAAATGATACTGCCAGAACTGCGTAAAGTGCGGCGGCTGAAAATTATGCCGTTGGTGTTTGTCATGGTGATCGCAGTGGTTCTCATGAGTAGCTTTCCGATGTTTCGTAAGAACGTGGAACTAGCAAACGTTGAAATGTTAATGATGATAACACTGATGCAGGCGTTCCTTGCGCCCGTTTTCGTGAGTATTGTTGCAACGCAGCTAGTGGAAATCGAACATTCGGGAAACGGTTGGCAGATTTCTGGTTCTATGGGGATTTCCAGAGGCCAGCTATGCGTAACAAAAGCAATTGTCGCGGGAGCAATCATAACAGCCACCACGACAGTGGAATTGCTGATTATTGTGGGGTTGCTTTCGGTATTTCAGGTTTCCGATATTAACTTTCCCGCCTGGATCACCTATGGGATCGGTTTAGTAGTGGTCAATCTCATTTTATGTATGCTCCATGTCATCGTGGCAGCACTTGTGGATAATCAGCTGGTCAATATTGGAGTGGGGGTTCTTGGTGCGTTCTTTGGGGTATTTTCGCTGCTACCGGTGGTGGTTTCTTATATCCAACCGTGGGGGTATTATGCGGTGATTTCTCCGGTAGCACAAACCGCGGCAGGGATGGATTATGTGGAGCCAAACTATATAGCTGTGGCGCTTTTTTGCTTGCCTTGGATTGGGAGCTTTTGCGGCAAGCGTAAGATTTCTTAACCATTCAGAGAAGTAACAACTGATGTTTAACGTGGAATTATTAAAGTTAAAGCGATCGAGTGTTTGGGTCATTGCGATTATTCTGCCTATGTTGACGGTGGTAACTGGCGGAATAAATTACTGGCTAAATCGAGACGTGCTTGATAGCGGTTGGGCCTCGTTGTTTGGTCAAGTGTTGATGTTTTATAGCTTGATCTTTTTCGCCATGGGGATTTCGATTCTCACGGCAGCTGTATGGCGGATGGAGCATCAGGGAACCAATTGGAATCTGCTGCGTACCCATTGTTCTAGCAGCTTGAAGCTGATGTTGGCTAAAACTGGTGCCATCTTGGTTGTGGTTTTGGCCATGCAGTTAATGTTGTTCACCGGAGCCGTGATTTTCGGATTTGCGGTGGGGGCTGGCGGGGCAACGTTCCCGCTTAATTACCTAGGGACGATGTTGATTGCTGTGCTGGTGGCTATCCCGCTGGTTGCTTTACAGTCGTTGCTTTCGGCGTTGATGAAATCTTTCGCTGCCCCGGTTGCTCTTTGTTTCGTCGGCTGCATTGTGGGGTTTTTAGCTAGTGGCGCACCCGGATTCTTGGGATACTTAGGTTATGTGATTCCCCAGTCGATGATCTTTAAGGTGTTGTCACTAGGCTCAGCCGCAGTAAGTGGGGCTGGCTCGTTGAGCTGGGGGACAGTCTTGCCGCTGTTAGCATCTACGGTGGCAACCAGCATCGTGATATTCGTGCTATCAACCAAGCTGGTACCAATGACTGCCCGTTAAAATGCGATGTTAACGCAATCAGGCACAGCGCCATGCGATGGCAGCTCAACACGCAAGCAGGCCGTCGATAAGCACTAGGTTTTAACTCATGGCAGCGTATAGCGTGGCTAGTACAGTTGAATTATAGGTACCTGGTGCCATCTAGGGGATAATGGCACCATGGAACATTCTCATCGGCTTGCTATGCCGAGTCCATCCGCCGAGGTTGAGGCTCAGCGTCGCAAAGATTTGAAAAAGCACAAAGCCTTGGCCACGGGATTGCTGTTACTAGCAGCAATGATTTTTTTAACCTGTCGTTGGTACGAAGTTCGCGTTGATCCGTCCGCTACCTGGGTGGGATTTGTTCGGGCTGCCGCCGAGGCAGGAATGGTAGGCGGGCTAGCTGACTGGTTTGCAGTAACGGCACTATTTCGCTACCCCATGGGGTTGAAAATTCCCCATACTGCGATTATTCGCCGGAAAAAGGACCAGTTGGGGGAGGCCTTGAGTGGGTTCGTGGGGGAGAATTTTCTTAATGCCGAGTTGATAACCGAGAAGGTGTCCAAGGCAGGAATCCCCGAGCGAATTGCCGAATGGTTGGTGAAGCCAGAAAATGCGCATAAGGTTTCACATGAAACCGGAAAATTATTAGCCAATGCAGTTGACACACTGGATCCCACGGATGCCGAAGCAGTGATTCGCTCAGCACTTATTGAAAAGCTAGCGCAACCAGAATGGGGCCCGCCGTTGGGTCGCACCTTAGGAAAGCTGGTTGATGGTGGGCAGGTGGAACCACTGGTGGATCAGTTCCTGCAGTGGGTGCATAAGAAGGCTTTGGCCTCGGAAGCCACCATCATTCGTATTCTTGATGAACGTGCGCCTACTTGGGCACCAAAATTCGTTAATGAGCTGGTAGGTGACAAGGTTTATCGGGAACTAATCACCTGGACGCAGGCGGTGAATGAGGATAAAAACCATGAAGCTCGCCACGCTATTCGACGGTTCATCAACCAGTTTGTGCATGATCTCCAGCACGATCCGACCATGATTGCTCGGGTAGAGGAAATTAAACATGATGTGATGAACTCCGCGCCCGTCCAAGATGCAGCAAGTGTGTTGTGGCAGTCTGCTCGCAGTTCTATTATCGAAACCGCCCGCGACGAGCATTCTGTACTGCGCACCAAAATCAAGGAATTGGCTATTACGTGGGGAACTAAACTGCAAACAGATCCGCAATTACGCGCGGCTCTTGATCGACGTATCACTGGCACTGCTGCATTTTTGGCGGATAACTACGCTGATGAAGTCACGAGCATTATTTCCGAGACCATTGAGCGTTGGGATGCCGATGAAGCTAGCGATAAGATCGAGCTAATGGTAGGCAAGGATTTACAATACATCCGCCTCAACGGAACCATCGTGGGTGCATTGGCTGGGCTTGCCATCTACACTGTTTCTTACCTGCTGTTTATGTAAAAACTTCCCAAAGGACATAATGATAATCACGTATCTTCAGTTGATTACCAGCTGGCTTTCGCTTGGCTTCTACCTTGGCATAATCCTGCTTGCTCTCATCGGGGCGGTGATGGTTGCCGCCACACGCGAAGACGCATTCACCGCTGCCGACCGGCAAAGCAAATGGGTCTGGGTAGCACTACTAGCAGGTTCGAGCCTGGCGATCATTACTCGGTTCCCGTTCTTAGCATGGATCGGGATTGTGATCACAGGCGTATTCTGGTTTGATGTGCGCCCGCAGATCAGGGACATCTTAAGCGGTAATAGCGGCTGGTGATATGAAAACCTACCAATTGCTTTACGACGCCCCCAATGCCGACCTGCACACCGCCGTTGCGGCAGGCAAGGCGGTCTGTGTCGCACCCAATATGGTCGAGCATGCCCGCGGGGCCATTGCAACCTTTGCAGGCTACCCCGATGGGAAACACCACATTCTAGTCAAAGCTGCGGAAGCACGGTTAGCGGTAGAACAAGGCGCTGAACTAATCATTGCGGTTTTAGCTGGTAAGGAGGAACAGCTCGTACTGACCGAATGCGTTACCTTACGCGAAGCAGTACCACACCCAACGACATTAGCGGTGTTGATTGACACACAAACTTTAGACCCCGCAGAAGCATTACAACTTGCCGCGCTTGTGAAACGCGGTGGTGCCGATGCACTATGTACCGGTATTGGCGGTTGTAATGAAGAATTAAACCCCCACCTAGCAGTGATTTTGCCATTAGTGGGGGAGTTAGGTTCCCAATTGACGGTAAAACTAGAGCGCTAACCGATGGGTTGGTTAACCAATGGGCTGGGTGGAGATCTCGGCCAAGTTAACGTTATTGCCGGACATGGCAACAAGGACTCCACCGTCCTCGACTTGGATTGAATCCACGGTCAGGCCATTGGTTCCTAGCTGATTAACTCCTTGATCGAGAGCTTGGGTTAGGGCATCAGAAACACCGGCTGGTAGTTCTACCCCGAATAAGGAAGTATTACCGGCGGTGAATTTCACCGTGCCATCACCAACTTGTGGTTGCAGGTCGATCGTGGCTGCGCCGTCGGTAAACTCTACCGTGATGGTATTGGTTGCAGCTTTAGTGGAGACACCTGTCACCTTCACTAATTGTTTTAAAATGCCCGCAGCGAAGTCATTCGGCGCTTCAGACTGGTTCTCGCGCATGCCTTGCACCAGCATGGCATGCAGTCCCTCGTCGCTGATGCGGGTTTCCATCTGCATGGACTTGGCCGTGGGATTATCGGGGTCTGTGAGCGATAAACCATCGAGCACAGTATGCAGTTGTGGCGTGCCCGTAATTTCTACCTCAGTTTTGTCTTGATTCCACTGGGCCACCAAGGAATCTGGGGCAGTGATTTCCACATGGCCGAGCTCTCCTTGTGCTAACCCAAGAAGTAGCGGAGAGGCCCCGAAAGAAATGGAAGCGGATTGCCCACCAGCAGATTCGTAATCTTGTTTCAGCTGATTACTAATCATCATGCGCAGGCCTAATTCCGCAGCGAACAGCAAAATAACAATAATCAAGACTATGCCGAGGAGGACTTTGCCCACACCAAATTTTTTCATGACTACCAGTGTGACTGATGTTTTATAAAACTTCCAGCACATCTAGCAGGTTCCAAGGGAATTGACAGGAACAGGTGGGGCAGCGGTTGAACTAAGAAGAGCGGGGATAGCCTAAATTCGCCCATAACTGGTTTGCTCGTCAACGCCACCAGCCAAAAAGCCATCACATTCAACCCAAATTGAGCGAGTGAGGCTGGTTGTTTAAGGGGTAGCTTCGCAGTAGCGTTGGTTCCGTTTTTCTGCTTCTTCTAAAACGCCGCTGATTTTATAGTCGGTAGCTGGGACAGAAATAATTTCCCCGTTGGTGCCCAGGTCAAACTAGGGGCTATTTTCGATAAAAACGCGAATGCGCCGCTGCTGTCTATCGCACCTGGTACTTGTCATTGCTTTTGCAGTAGACAGATATTTTATAGGGCGATCTTTAAACAAAACACGGCAAAAGTGTAATCTGTGTGCTTTCATTGCCGGTAGCCCGCACTCACTCCGGCGCGACCACTTCCCACGGCACGGTGATCTGGTTATCACGTACCGAACGCAACTTGGTCATCGGCACGGTTTCCGCCAGTAGCTTGCGGGTCTCGCGCCACCTTGCTTTAGGCCCGAAGGTTTCAAAACCGGCAGCTTTATCCCAGCATGCGTCCATTCTGCTGAGTAAGGAGTGGATATTTTCGCCGGGTATATTTCGGTGGATCAAGATTTTGGGTAGGCGCTCGGCGATGTCTGATGGGCGGGATAGGGCATCCGGCCGCCAGGCTAGCGTGAGTGATTTTGGTCCGGTGACATCTAGAAGCACCCAGGTTGCTAATCTGCCCAGTTCGTCGCAAGTGCCTTCAATGAAGACGCCACCGGGTGCTAGCTTTGAGCACACCAATTCCCAAGCATCAAGCACTTGGGTTACGTCGTATTGCCGTAGCACATTAAAGGCCCTTACCAACTGCGGGCGATACCCAGCCAGCTCGAATCCGCCGAGCTCAAATCGCACCCCATTACGAGGTGGCAAGATTCGTTCGGGGTCGATTTCCAAGCCAACAACCTCAATTTCTGGGTTGATGCGTCTTAGCCACCAAGCCCATTCGCAGGTGGTAGTGTAGCTTGCTCCGTAACCTACGTCTATGGCCAGCGCACTGGGGTTAGTAATGATGTGGCGCAGGTCGGGGTTGTAGAAAACCCACCGGTCGCATCGCCGCAGCCGGTTGAATCCGGTGGTGCCGCGGGTGATGACGCCGATGGGTTTGGTGCTATTTCGGCGAAAATCCGCACGTTTGTTGTGTCCGTGATAGGCCATCGCCGAAAGCGCTACTGGTTACAGGTTATTGGTGATCCACTCTTCGGTGAGCTTACCTTCGTTGGCAAAAAGTTCCCCGAGGGCTTCAGCGACTTTGGGCTCGATGGCAGGTCCCATGAAGGGGATGTTGACGTCGACTTCATTGCTGTAGTCCAAGCTAGTGGTGTCGCCATCACCAGTGAGAACGATGCCACCTTTGAAATCAACCGGGGTGCCTTTGACATCGGCGGTGTAGGAGAGGGTGCTGGTGGCGTCGGCAAGCGGGCCGACGGTGACCACGCGCTTGACCTTTAGCGATTGCGAAATCATGGCGCGTACTGCTTCGGGAAGGATGTCGAGGGGGAGAACCTCATAAAGAGTGGCTACAGCGCCGCCGCCGTCGGTAGTGAATTCATGAACGGTGCCGGGTTCAGGGGAGAGATGTGCGGTAATATGCGTCCAGTAATCGTGGTTAGACAGTGCTTGATGCACTTTTTCTGCAGGATGATTAATTATTACCGTGTTCTCGCTTCGTGTAGTCATGCATACAGACTACCCTTAAGAACGTGACTATGCCTATTGATGAAGTTCTACAGGTGCTCAGCGCCCGTTCGGACGTTACTATTGACAATACTGATTTCGCTCACCTGACCACGCTGCACATTGGTGGCAGTCCGCAGGTAACTATTAGATGCCGAAGCCGCGACGCAGTAAGCGCCGCGGTTACGCTTCTCGACGCCAACCGCATTCCACTACTCATCGTGGGCGGTGGCTCTAACTTAGTTGTGGCTGATGGGGATATTCCCGTGGTGGTTGTGGTCATAGAGTGCAATCAAGTAGTCATTGATGCCGATACTGGAATGGTCGAAGCCGAAGGCGGTGCAGTATGGGATGATGTGGTTGCTCAAACCGTAGCTGCTGGCCTGGGCGGAATTGAATGCCTGTCCGGCATTCCTGGTTCCACGGGAGCGACACCGGTACAGAATGTGGGGGCCTATGGCGCAGAGGTTTCTGATGTGCTCCAGGAAGTGGAGCTGTATCACCGAAGAAATGGGGAAAGAGGGTGGGTAAAGGCATCCACCTTGGAGCTGGGGTATCGCTACTCTAACCTGAAATTCACTAATCGTGCGGTGGTGCTGAATGTTCGCATGCAACTGAATACCGATGGTTTGTCTGCGCCACTACGGTTCGGAGAGCTAGCAAAACGGCTAGGCGTGGAAGGCGGAACGCAGGTACCGGTTGCTGACGTGCGAGAAGCGGTGCTGGAGCTACGCCGGAATAAGGGCATGGTTTATGACGAAACCGATCACGATACTTGGTCGGCTGGCAGCTTTTTCACCAACCCGATCGTGGAAGATTGGATGGTCGATCGGGTTCGGCGGTTAGTAGGGCCAGAAGCTGCAGCCACTATGCCTAGCTTCGACGTAAGCCCCGGCAAAAAGAAGCTGTCCGCAGCTTGGCTGATCGAACAGGCTGGTTTTGAAAAAGGCTACCCCGGCACAGGTCCGGCTCGGCTATCCACCAAACACACCCTCGCGTTAACAAACCGAGGCGAAGCCACCACCGAAGATATCGTAGAACTGGCACGGGAAATCCGCGACGGGGTATTTATCACTTTTGGTGTGACCTTGGTTCCCGAGCCAGTGTGGGTGGGAATCCAGATTGAAGAATAAAAGTGGGCTTCCGCAGAAAATTCAACAGTACTAGGAAACTCTGCGCCTATAAAGCTTATGGTGCAGGTGGAGTGCCTTGGGGTTATTGGTCCATCTGACTTGAGAGTTGACCGTTGATTCCTCGCTGTTGGGTGGGGAGAATGGGATATTGATGAAGAAATTTACTAAGCATATGCCAGAACAGATTTTGTGTAAATTTGAGCAGGCGAAGCAACTTAAAGATGATGGTGCTACTACAGCCTAGGTGTTAGCCGAGTTGCATGTCAGTGAAGCAACCTTGCACCGCTGGCAATCTACTTATGGTGATATGAGCCGTTCGCAATGCTTGTGAGCTTGAAACGCCTCCGAGAAGAAAATGAGTAACTCAAAATGTCTCCTAGGGCAAGCTGAACTGGATAAACAGGCATATAAGTTGCTGGCAGAGGGAAACTTCTAAGCCCAGCTAGCCGCCATGCAGCAATACACTGCATCATTGCTGAGCTGGGTGCGTCAGAAAGACATGCCTGCAGAATTGTTGGATTATCCAAGTCTACCTATCGAGCGGCCAAGATGAAACGCACTGCTGTGGATAAGTACGAGAAATTACGTGCGTGGATGCATCAGTTTACGCCACAACATTCCAGGTGGGGACATTGTCCAGCATGGGTAGCAGCCACAAGGAGTGGGTTTAAAGTTATCTCGTGAGACCTTCTGTCGTCTATGGCGGGAAGAAGGACTTCGGGTTGTGCCTTAAGAAAAGGCGCAAACAACCTATCAGTGCTAGTAAGAAGGATGTGGCACTTGCTGTACGCCCACGAGACGTGTGGGCGGTAGATTTCCAGTTCGATTCGACCTGGCACGGTACAACCATCAAGATCTGCACTATTATTGATGAATCCACCCGCCAACACACGTTGCTTATCGGGTGGATCCATCCATCACAGCAGCAGATGTGACCCCAGCTGCTTGATGCTGCCACCACTCCAGCATGGTGGTCGCCCTAGGGTGCTACGGCTAGATAATGGGCCCTTAAGTTCATCACTCAAACTCTCAAAGACCAAGCTGGTGAAGATAACACAATTCAAGCGTTTATCCCACTAGGTCAGCCGTGGCATAACAGCTACGTGGAGTCCTTCCATAACCATATGCGCGATGAATTACTAGAGGATAACTGTATCGAGGATATCCGCCACGCCCAATTACTGGTTCGACAGTAGCCAGAACGCCATAAACGCTACAATAACTACCACCTGCACTCGTCACTGGGATACACCTCACCAAACGAGTACACCAAACAACACAAAGAAAACACGCTGGTTAACCCTTAAAACAACCGGACCGAATTCCTAAGCCGCTCTACAGGTACTGAAAATCTCCCTATACTGTCGACGCTTAATGCTCGGAGCTCCACTGTTTTGCAGTGGCATTTAACAGGGCAACTGCCCCTTCAATACTATCGCCTGCGTTAAGGTCACGTGCCCAACTTGCAGTAGGAAAAAAGCTTTTCCTACTGCATGAGAGTACACCATAACCAAAGCTAATAATGGCTTTCTGCAAATCAATTGGCTCAGTTGGTGCGATTGACCAAGTTCCAGAAACCTTGGCAATAAACCACTCTCCCATCAACAACGTGAGGGCTAATATTTTGTCCTCATCTTCTAGGTCAGATTTAATTATCTGCACCAATGGCTCAGCTGTTAAGTTTTCTTGCGTCAAAATTAGCGTTGGCTCCAAATCTAACGTTGATAGCAATTTTTCGAGCTGAGTAATAGATTGTTTCTGAAAGTCTTCCAAGGCAACTTTGAAGAATCGTTCATAGTCTTTGGTTATCATGATGTACCTTTTATTTAGTAGGTGGCTAATACAACCACCACATACCTCGTCCATGATCTAGTTCAGGATGCCAATGACAGCGAAGATTCTTTGCCCAGTAATATGCGCTGGGATCTCGAAGTTTCCCTCTTCTGTCTGCTTCACACTCTGCTTTAGTATGGAACAAAAACTTGCCAATAGCTTCTGCATGGGGAGCTTGGATTCCTGAGGATAGGACAGTAACAACTCCTATGCTTATAAGAGCTTTACAAACGGATTGCGTGATTTGGTACTTGTTTAGCATACTTTTATCCCATCAATGCGGCCTCGGTGAGGGGCGATATTGGTGCGCGTTCCTGCTTTGACGAGCTTACATACGGAATCACCTGCGAAAGCAAAAATAACTTTCACTCGTAAGTCAAACCAGCAGTTATTTGATACTTGTACAAATCCTTTCTCGCTCCTAGCGCTTATGCAGGCTGGTGCAAAATGCGCCATAGATTCAAGTTCCATGATGGCCTCTTCGCTCGTTTCGGTTTTAGAAAGAGCTTCGGTGCTTTCTTCAGATGAATAAATGGTGCTTTCACCAATTTCATCCACCACTACAATCACTTCGGTAGGTACTGGTTCTGGTGTTGTAGCTGCTTCTACTTCATGAAAAGTGCTAAAATCTAGCATGGCTACCGCAAGTAGATAGAAGACTTTAGTTTTCATTTCGTTGCTCCACTGATATGAATTTTAGGGGAGTTATAAGGTGTCGGTACTCATTTCCTATTGAAAACAAATGTAGCTAAAGCTCATGATTTTATCAATGTATGATATTAAACTGTTATATAAAATATTGCCATGGTGTATGCATGGGCCAGTAGGGCGTATATGCTATTGATCGTATTATATTTGCTAATTATGTATGCGTTCTAGGGCGTGTTGTTGTCTTTAGTTGGAGATGTCTGAAGTGCCTGGACTGTTCCAAACAGCCAACTAGACAAGAGGCATATGAGTTTTATTCCTAGAGTATCGCTGGGGTGCTCCATAGTTAATTTTAATTTTGGTCGAACGATTGTTTACGTGGCAAAAACTTCACCCCCTGTGCCTAGTATTTTAGTTACAGGAGGTGAGGCAACAACGTCAAAGACAAAAATTAGCCCTTCTTAGCTACTAGTACTTCTTGAACATCGCGGCGGCGGATTTTACCCATCTGGTCGCGGGGGAGTTCTTCAAAGTGGAAGAAGGTACGTGGCACTTTATAGCGGGTGAGCCGCTCGCGACAGTAGGTTTTTAAGCCCTCTGGATCAAGGGCGGCACCTTTGGTTAAGGTAATGGCAGCGACCACGGATTCGGAGCCGTCTTCACGCGGCAGCCCGACAACGGCACAATCCGCGATGTCTTTATGGGATTCCAAGACCTCTTCCACCTCAAGAGGATAGACATTAAAGCCACCGGTGATAATGACTTCCTTGATCCTTGCCACGAGGCGGATGAAGCCGTCTTCTTCCATCACCCCAACATCGCCGGTGCGGTACCAGTCATTGTGGAAACTCGCCTGGGTTGCCTCTGGGTTATTGAGGTAACCAGCGAAAACCTGGGGACCGCGCACCAAAACTTCGCCCTCTTGGCCATCGGGCATGGTTTCATCTAGATTTTCTGGGTTACCAATACGTATCTCGGTATCAGGGAAGGGGATGCCCACATAACCAGGACGACGGTTGGAATTCATAGGATTGCCAACAATAATGGGCGAGGTTTCAGTCAAACCGTAACCTTCAACCAATAAACCACCGGTAAGGTCCTCCCACTGTTCCACAGTAGGAACCGGCAGGGTAGAGGCGCCAGAAAAGGAATTATGCACACCATCAATGGACACACCATCTTTTTTCGCAGCATCAACGATTTTTTGATACAGCGTTGGTACGCCAGGCACCCAGGTGGGAGTACGTTTCTTCATGATCTGCATGATTAACGGAATCTGCGGGGCAGGAAGCAAGATGATCTCTGCCCCGACAAATACCGCCAAATTAAGCACAATGGTCAAACCATAGGCATGGAAAAACGGCAGTGCCCCCAGCATCCGTTCTTCTTGGTCTCCCAGTCCTTTCACCCACGCTTTACCCTGCAGCAAATTGGCAAATAAACTGCCATGCGTTAACTGCGCACCTTTGGGAGCGCCCGTGGTGCCAGAAGTATAAAGAATCACCGCCACCGTATCTTTAGTGACCTCAATGCTAGGGACCACATCATCACCATTGCCCCCCAACGCGGTACCAATAAGCACATCCCACGGAATCGAATGCGGCGCAGGCCCAGTCAATGCTTCCCGTTTTTTAGCAATCATTGGCAACGGCAAACTCAACAACAGTTGCTTAGAACGCGGCATCGCATCAATCATATTCACTGACACAATGGTTTCTAACGGAGTAGTGCGACGCAGTTTCTCTAAAATGCTCGCCGCCTTGTCCCACACAATGGCCACCCGAGCGCCGTGATCATTAAACGGGCCTTCCAACTCGTGGGCAGTGTAGAGCGGATTATGCTCCACCACTGCGGCACCCAATTTAAGCACCGCGAAATATGCCGCAACATGCTGCGGACAGTTTGGCAGAATAATAGCCACACGGTCGCCAGGGCGTACCCCCAAGGCACGTAAGCCCGCAGCAGCAGACCGCACTTGTTTATCTAACTCGCCATACGTTTGGGTGCGACCAAAAAACGACGAAGAAACCTTATCAGCATTAATGGCCAAATTATTGTCATATACATCTAATAAGGTGGTATCGCCATAATCTAGGCTGTGAGGAGTCCACTCGCCATAGTGGTTCAACCAAGCTTTGGTTTCGTAAGCTGACATTGGGCAGTCCTTCGCATGCAGTGAAATGGAAATAATGGAAACAATCACAATGAGCATACCGTAAAAACATGAGGCTTTTCTCAACGTTGCAGGCTTTATCTATGCTTAGCCCCGATTATGATGACACCATGCGAATCGCCATGATCTCTATGCACACCTCCCCGCTCCAACAACCCGGAATTGGAGATGCGGGTGGAATGAATGCCTACATTCTTAACGTCGCAAAGCATCTCGCGCAGCAAGGTATAGAGGTAGACATCTTTACCCGTGCCACTAGGCTCAGCCAAGGTGAAATCGTCACCGTGGTACCGGGCATGCGGGTGATAAATATCATTGCAGGCCCTTACGAAGGACTAGCCAAAGAAGAACTATCCACCCAGCTAGCTGCCTTCGCTGGCGGGGTAATCCAGTTTGTTAAATGCGAACAGCTGCAGTACGACATTATCCACTCCCACTACTGGCTATCGGGACAGGTAGGTTGGTTACTGCGCGACATTTGGGAAATCCCACTGGTACATACCGCCCACACCCTAGCCGCGGTGAAAAACCATCACCTATCGCCCACCGACACCCCAGAAACCGAGGCGCGGCGTATTTGTGAACAACAACTTGTAGATAATGCCGATGTACTGGTGGTCAACACGCTAGAAGAGACCAAAGACCTAGTACTGCACTACGATGCCACCCCAGATAAAATCATGGTCATGCCCCCAGGCACGGACACCACTATGTTCACCCCGGGAACCGAACGCAACACCGAAAAAGCGCGCCGGGAGCTCGGCATTCCCCTGCACAGCAAAGTGGTAGCATTCGTGGGGCGCATGCAGGAATTTAAAGGCCCGCAGGTACTCATCCGCGCGGTGGGGGAATTGTTTGCCAGAGATCCGCATCGCAATCTCTACGTGCTCATCTGCGGCGGTGCTTCGGGAGCTGGCGCATCCATGGAAAGCTACCGTGCGTTGGCCAGGCAGGTGGGAGCCAAACGCCGGATTCGCTTCTTAGAACCGCGACCTCCTTCGGAGCTAGTCAGCATCTACCGTGCTGCTGATATTGTGGCGGTGCCCAGCTTTAATGAATCCTTCGGCCTAGTAGCAATCGAAGCCCAAGCTTCTGGCACCCCAGTGGTGGCCGCGCGCACCGGTGGCCTGCCCATAGCGGTCGCCGAGGGGGAAACTGGCATCTTAGTCGATACCCACACCCCAGCTGACTGGGCCGATGCGCTTGCGCAATTGCTTGACGACGATGACACCCGCAAGCGCATGGCCCAAGACGCAGTGTCCCATGCGAGGAGGTTTTCGTGGATCTCCTCAGCCAGCCGGTTAGCAGAGATCTACTCGGACGTATTATCTACACCCATGGTTCCATGCCGTAAACGGCATGCCGGTGGTTAAAGGGCAGCGAAGGTACGTGGCGGGCTTGGGGCTTCGTGGTTCTTGGGCGTGGTGGTTGTGGTAGTCCTGAGATCTGGGGTGTGGTGGCCTGGCAGTCTTGTCTTAAAACTAAACATGACCCCTGACACAATTCGGTTATTTCGCTGCAAACTCTATAAAAGCCCAGGAAAACATATAGATGCCAATCAAATAACCGAACTGTGTCAGGGGTCATAAAAGGCTGACCTAGGAAACTGCTCGGGGAACTGCGTTTGTCCCTCACGCTTGTTTCCCGTGTTACTTAATTGTGTACAAGCGGCTGGAGATAGTGCCATCAGCGCTAACGCAAGAAACGGCACGCTGCTTAACAATGCCAGCCTGCGTTTTCCACCCCGAAGTCCCCGCGGAAAGCTGCTGTTGCCAGACACAATAGCTCTAGTTAAAGCGGCTATCAGCAGCTGTCACATTAAATAACTTGGTTTGTTCCATGAGGCTTTTGGCTTCTTCCTCAGAGAATGCTGGGTCGGGGCACCCGTAGGTGAGTGAGATAAAACCTGGTGCTGAGGATGTGGTGAAAGATCTGATCCACACGACGGTTGTGTAGTTATTGCCGTCGTCACCAACGTAGTGGGCGTCGGTACGCAGGGTGGCTACCGCAGTGCCAGCGTCTCCTTTAATCTCGTCGGATTCTTTAGTATCAAAAGTGGCATCAGGAGATGCTGAGGTGATTTGCCCTTTCCAAAAATCTACCTGTTCTTGAGTTGCCGCTAGGTCGCCTACAGGTGGGGCGTTATTGTAGACGTTTTGGGTCGCGGTGTATTGGCATCCTTGGTCGTTGACCAGTTGTTGGCTGCTTGTTTGTCCAGTGGGGTTTGGGTTCCAACCGTCAACAACTGCGGGGAAAGCCCACGTTACTGGCTCGGCGTTGGAAGCGGGAGCTGAGGCTGCCGAGGTACTGGCGGTATCTTCAGCGGCTGCAGATGGGGACTGTTCTTGTTGGTTTTCAGTTTGGCTGCAGCCAGCTAGGATAAGTGATCCTACTATCATGATTGAGGTGACGGTAGGGGTAAGCCTCATGATAATGCTCCCAACGAGGTAGTGCTTAACCTGCTATGAGTTGGTTGACACGTCGTGCGATACGGTTTGGTACTAACTTTCGGGCAATGTAGAACAGTTTATCAGTCGGTGAGACTCCGTAGTGGATCCGGCCACGCTGCCAGAAGTTGTCGGGATGCACTGCTTGCCATAGCGTGTCTGCGACTTGTTCGGGGGTTATGCGTACTCCTAGGCGCTTGATGGATGTGGCGTCGTTGTTGGCTAATGCAGTTTTAGCCCACAGTGGCCATAAGGAAATGACTCTGATTTTATCTTTGCGCCACTCCAAACTTAAGGCTTCGGTAAGCCCTGCTACATAAAACTTGCTAGCGGAATAAGTAGCGATACCCGGCTGACCGTACACTGCTGAAGCCGAGGCCATGTTCACCAGCGTGGCTCCCTTGGTCAGGTACTTCTTAGCTGCTTGCGCTCCGAGGGTCACACCTAAGCAGTTCACATTGATCTGATTGGCTACGGCTGTTGGGGAAATATCGGTAAGGGGGCCAGCAGCTATCACCCCAGCATTATTGTCAACCACATCAATGGTGCCACCGGTGTGGGCGGTGAATTCTGCCAGGGCAGTTTCCCAAGATTCGGCGCTGGTGACGTCCAAATGTCCGGTGATCAGTTGCGGATGCTGGTAGTTAATATCTGTAATGTCGTAGGCACCTACGATCCATCCTTCTTGCAGGAAACGTTCGGCCACTGCCTTTCCAATACCTGCGGCAGCTCCAGAAATGAAAATTGAGGGCATAGTTTTAGTGTAGGCAGGAGCGTTCGGTTCTTGCTATCTGCGAACTTATCTATGAAACAGTACCGAGTTCACTCGTTTGATAAGTCGCTGAGGCAGTAACCGGTAGGTATTGCGCATGAGAAGATTAACTGCGGCTCGCGGCCAAGAAATTAAACCGTAAGAGACAAGATTACGTTGCATATGCCATTCGGCACGAAACATCTCTTTCCCTGTACGCCTGCCTAATTGCGCCGGTGAGGTGCGAAAATACGTTAATGGTTCGGGTAAGTTATGAAACCGGTACCCGGCCACCAGCAGCCTTGCCCACAGGTCGTAGTCTTCCATAAGATGCACGGTTTGGTAGCCGCCCACCGAACGAAGAGCAGCAGTGCGAGCCATGACCGAAGGGTGATTAACCGGCGAGTTCATGGCTGCATAGCGCCGAATACCGTCATGAGATTCGGGCAGTACTCGGGCGTTGGTGCTGGCTGCGTGCAGATCGTTGGTTTTTCGGAAAACTTCGTCGTCAAATTCCTGCACGGTGGTGCCAAGTACCGCCAGCTCTGGGTGCTGATCGAAGTACTCTAGCTGGGTGGCTATCCGGTGGGGTGCGGCTATATCGTCGGAATCTAATCGTGCTACAAAGGTGGTCTCTACTTCGCTAAGGCCAGCTTGTAGTGCAATGCCTAAACCTTGATTGGTTGGCAGCGGTATTGTGCGTAGCACCTTTGGCCAAGCGGTGCGGTGGGCGTCGATAAGCTGGGTAAGTTCGGGGCCGACGGGGCCATCGAGCACTATGAGTACTTTTTCGGGCAGTGTGGTTTGCGCCCAAATACTTTGTAGCGCTGTATCTAAGTCGGCGAGGCCAGTGCGGTGATAAACGGACATGAGTACAGTCACGGATTTCGTCATGCTGATTAGGATAAGGCGAAAGCGGGGAACAGCGCTGATAAAATCAGGGCAAAACCGATTAAGGATATCCATGACCATTGATGTTTATAACCCGCGGACTGGAACCATTATTGATTCGGTACCTGCGCATACCGCGCAGCAGACCGATGAAGCGATTGCGAAGGCACGACAGGCGCAATTGAGTTGGGCCGCGACCCCGGTGGAAGAGCGGTGTCGCATTGCAATGAACATACATGATGCATTGCTGCGCAAACAACGTATGTTATTGGATATGATTCAGCAGGAAACCGGCAAGGATCGTTCTTCTGCTTTTGATGAGGTCATGGATGCCGCCATCAATGCCCGATACTACGCCAAACATGCTGGGAAACTGCTACGTCCGCACCGGAAGAAAGGCGCGCTGCCGCTGCTGACCAAAACTATGGTGGATTATTCTCCCAAAGGTGTTGTGGGGATTATTTCTCCGTGGAATTACCCGTTGACCTTAACTATTTCTGATGCGATTCCGGCGTTATTGGCGGGTAATGTGGTGGTGTTAAAACCTGATTCGCAAACCCCTCTGACTGCGTTATTAGCCCGAGAGATTGCCCTGGAGGCGGGACTTCCGGAAGAGGTATATCACGTGATTACTGGTGCGGGTTCAGTAGTGGGCACCGCGCTTGCAGAAGCGGTAGATTTCCTCATGTTTACCGGTTCGACTGCCACTGGCCGGATTCTGGGCGAGATTACTGGCCGCCGACTGATTGGGTTTTCCGCCGAGCTTGGGGGTAAAAACCCCATGATTATTACCCGTGAGGCTGATATTGCTAAAGCCGTGCGCGGCACCATCGCAGGGGCGTTTAGCAATACCGGTCAGCTGTGCGTGTCCATCGAGCGCATTTATGTTCATGAAGACATTGCAGAGCGCTACTGCCAGCAGCTGGTTCAAGCAGTAGCGAAACTACGCATTGGTACCGGTGGCTGGGCAGAAGATATCGGGTCGATGATTTCCGCAGAGCACGCCGCTAAAGTACTTTCGCTTGTCGACGATGCCTTAAGCCAAGGCGCGAAAAAACTCTGCGGTGGCCCACGGGAGGATTTAGGGCCAGCATTTTTAGCACCCATGGTGCTTACCGGCGTCCCCCAGACCGCAAAATTATACCGCGAAGAAGTATTCGGCCCCGTGGTGGCTATTGAAACCTTCAGCTCAGAGCTTGAAGCAATTATGCAGGCAAATGAGACCGAGTACGGCCTTAATGCAGCAGTTTTCGGCCAGACTAAATCCGCGTGGCGGATCGGCAAACAATTGCATTCCGGCACCGTGAATATTAATGAGGGCTTCGCCGCCGCTTTCGGTTCGGTGGATGCTCCCATGGGCGGTTGGAAAGCTTCTGGTACCGGACGTAGGCATAGTGATGTGGGGTTATTGAAATACACCGAAGCCCGCACCATCGCCCAACAACGACTCATGCCCATTTCAGGGCCTGCAAAATTACCCAAGGCTAGCTACGCACGGATTATGACCACCTTGTTGCGGGCGGGGAAGCGGATTTTATAGGTACCGGTTGCGATAATCCGTTGGAGTGGTGGCAAAAGTCCCCACGAAAGCCTGTCTGAAGGTCACCGCGCTGGCAAAGCCCACGGTTGTAGCGATCGCGCCAATCGGCATGGTGGTTTGTTCGAGGCTGAACTGACCTTGCCGCTATGAGAAATGTGAGTATGGTCACGGGTGTATTTTCGGGGGCAATGCTCATAGGGGAGGAAATGGCGTGGTGGGAATGTGATCGCCCAGCTACCTGCGAAAATAAAAATATAGGTTTCAGCCACCGTGTCAAAAAATTAGCAAATTCACTTAAAATATTTAGATAGTTCTTGATTTGGCAACGGGAAATAGTGGGGTGAGGTGCTTTTGCATCATGTTTGACTCGCAGGGCGAGCTTTAGCTGAGAAAAATAATGGAAAGCTGATAAAACGGGGATTTAGCTCCGAGTACTAGAACCGATAGCTGTTTGCCGCTAGTGTGGTTAGCGCGGATAAAAGCGGTGAATTTCACTGCAAAAAATGTTGTTTTGTGTCGTAACTTGGAGGTATAAGTGCCTGCTGTTCGGTTGCCTGCTTTTATAGTTTTTGAAGCAACAGATTTTCATATAGGTGGCGATTTAGGTGCAATAGAATCCACCGAAGCGCAGTGGTCACAAGCTGCGCAGGGCTTAAGGGATGAACAAGGAAGTTTGGAAGGGGTGGACTTTAGCGGCTATATCGGAAGCGAAGGGGAAGCTTTAACCGAACTTGCATGCAGCGTTTATGCTTCTAGGGTTGGTTCTGCCGCTGAAGCAATCCAGAAGGTCACTGGCGCAATCGACGGATACTCGCAAGATTATGCAGAGATTAAAACAGAAATGGATCAGCTCAAGGAAGTTGCCCGTGGTGATCACCTAGCGGTGGATCTTGCGGCTAACGCTGTGGACCAAGCTGAACTTGAATTGACCGCTGCTATGGCAACTGGCAACCCTGGCGCAATTACGGCAGCGGAATTGCATTTAGTAAAATGCCAAGCTGCTCATACAAAAGCGATGACCACTTGGGAAACTGATATTGCTGATGCTGCGGACATAAAATTCAGATTGGGTGGTTTAGTTGATGCCCGAGTTGCTGAAGCAAATGCAGTTCATACTTCCTATAACACAGGAGCGGTGGAATTTAGTGGCGGTCCTAGCCAAAGCGACGGTTGGGAGGTTCACGCGAGTGTTTTGACACAAGCGGCCAATAAGATAAAAGAGATCGCACAGAATGTGCGATCGTTTGGGGAAAGCCTTCCCACGCTTAGTGGAGCTGATGAGGTACACGGTATGCGGATGGCTGCGGCTGTTGACGCTCAATGCAATACCTGGCAGCAACAATGCTCCGCATTAGCGGATAGATTAGAAGGCTTTGCTGGGGCAATCGAAGAAATCCTGCGGCTCATTGAACAGTGGGATCAAAATCTTGCTAAAGCGATCACTGCTGCCAAAGACAGTATGAATAAGTTCATTGTTGAAGAGATTGCCAAAGGTGACCCAAATGGATTCCGCAAGCACTTCACACCAACTACCTTCGACTACGTGCAAGTAGGCATCGACGGTATGCTAACAGCTCCAATTACAATGGCTGAAAATGCAGCAAAGGAAATCCCCAAAGCTTCCTACGCTTCTAAATCTGTAGCCACTGCTGCCAAACAAGTAAATTGGCTTCGTGCTCCAACCGTACTTGGTAGATCAACACCCGTACTTGGTGCTGCACTTGGATCGGCATCGGATATTAAACAAGGCGTTGACCCCAAACTCGCAATTGGGTCCAACGTCGCAGGTGCCGCAGCGGGGGCAGGAGCTAGCGTGTTGGCTGCTGGATATATGGGTGCTACTTTTGGATCGGTTGTTCCTGGTATAGGGACAGTAGCGGGATTTGCAGCTGGTGTTGCCGTCAGTTATCTTACCACCAAGGGGATTCAATGGGCAGCGAAATAAGAAAGAATGATATTTTTACTAGGCTTACGGACATGGGATGTAACGTCACACCGTTTGATGTGGCCGAAATGATCGCGCCTAGGAGCTTGTGGGAGTTCCCTCTTGGCTGGAGGCAACTATTACCCGAACGACAGAAACTACCTGAAATAGTAGTGGCACTGGCCCAGTCGCATACCATTTTTGTTAGCCCACAAAGCTTTCAAAACTTTTCTCCCACTGCAGTTGCCTCTGCTTTCCGTATCGAAGGTGATGTAGACGCAAGTAACCTTTTTACCAGCTTGAAAGATCAGCTACCCGATCATGCGATCAATGAGCATATGGAGGCAAAATTACTTGTATATCAACCCGAGTACATCTGTGCAGAGCTACGTGCACAATTCACCGCAGAACATGACGGAAAGGTGATGGATTTTGAGTCCATCACCTTGTACGACCTGTACTTTGTCACGCAAGGTTCGCATATTTTACTTCAACGTACTATCGTCACTCCACTAGATGATCCAGCGCTAACGCCGCTTTTTAGCGATGCGCGACCACCACAATAGGGTTAAAACATATGAAACGTAAGGGATTTAGGTTTTTTGTTGTTGCTGCGCTTGTTATTCTTGCGGGTTTGTTTATTCCTGCTATAAATTTTCTTTTTAATCCGTTTGGTGGGTCTTTTTATTATTCATTATTTATAGGTGGATCGCTTATTTGGTTGGGGATATTTGCACTGGATACGCGGACACCACTAAATATTGTCAACTGTAAAAGGCTGCATCCTTATGTGATTTTTTCCGGAGAAACGGCTACAATTACCGTTTCGAGATCAGCTGCTTTCATAAAATATTCAGCCGCATTGTTTCTTTTTATTTCACTTGGGTTGGCTCCGTGGTTGTATCCTGGGGTGTTTTTTCCGGGGAGTACGTTTCCGTCGTTTTGGCATTTGTTTTCGCTGTGTGTGTCTGCCTTACGTCGTTTACCTTTTCTTTCTGGGTACGGCTACACAGAGGATTGTTGTTAATCGTGGGTTTATTAAGCGGGAAGTGCGTGGGCTGGGGTGGCGATCGGAGTTGGTCTCTTATCACCCGGATTTAGATATAGACCTGCAGCAGAATGATCAGATTATTGAGTTTGTTATTGCGAATGTTGATTATTCGCGGCAGTCGGTTTTCGGCACTATGCAAGAACATTTTAAGGTAAAGCGAATCCCGATTCCTGAGTTAAGAAATATACCTCTTGATGCGCTGTTGGCTTGGCTATTCCCTGAGCAACAACACTTGTTGCCGTTGATGTTTGATTTGATTTCCATTCCACGAAGTAGAGAATTTCATCGATCTGCCAAGGCGCAAAAGATTCGTGATGAACTTACCAAGCAACAGGAGTTACATCGAGCAACGTGGAGGAATAAGGGCAATCCAGCCTGAAATTGAGGTATTAGTATGAAGCGTAAGGGATTCGGGTTTTTTGTCGTAGCTGCAATTGTTATTCTTGCGGGTTTGTTTATTCCTGCTATAAATTTTCTTTTCGATCCGTTTGGTGGGTCTTTTTATTATTCATTATTTATGGGTGGGGCGCTCATTTGGTTTGCTCTAATAGCTTTGGATAGTCGGACGAGTTTAAAGATTCTTCGGTGGCAGAAATTGCACCCTCGCGTAGATTTCGAGGAAGATAGAGCAATAATTGTTGCCTCTCGATTGGCGTTATTTACCAAGGGGTCGGGACTATTTTGGGTGATAATATCATGTGGGTTGGCTCCGTGGTTGTATCCTGGGGTGTTTCTTCGTGGGAGTACGTTTCCGTCGTTTTGGCATTTGTTTTCGCTGTGTGTACTTTTGCCTTGCGTAGTTTATATGTTCTTCTACTGCACAGCTGCGCAGCGGATTGTTGCTAATCGTGGGTTTATTAAGCGGGAAGTGCGTGGGCTGGGGTGGCGATCGGAGTTGGTCTCTTATCACCCGGATTTAGATATAGACCTGCAGCAGAATGATCAGATTATTGAGTTTGTTATTGCGAATGTTGATTATTCGCGGCAGTCGGTTTTCGGCACTATGCAAGAACATTTTAAGGTAAAGCGAATCGTGATACCGGAAACAAGGAATATACCGCTTGATATGCTGTTGGCTTGGTTATTCCCCGAACAGCAGCATTTGTTGCCATTGATGTTTGATTTAATGTCTATTCCACGGACTAATAAATCTCACCGTTCGAATAAAGCGCAAAAGATTCGTGATGAACTTACCAAGCAGCAAGAATTACATCGAGCAACATGGAAGAATGGGTATAATCCAGCTTAAAGTTAAGGAATTAGTATGAAGCATAAAAAACCTGGGTTTTTCGTAGCTGCTGCAGTTATCATTCTTTCTGGTTTGTTCATTTCCGCTATAAATTTTCTTTTTGATCCGTTTGGTGGGTCGTTTTATTATTCGTTGTTTATCGGGGGCTCTTTTATTTGGTTTGCTGTGGTGTTGTTGGATGTTCGGACGCATTTAAATATTCTTCGGTGGCAGAAGTTACATCCTCGGGTGGATTTTGCGGGCGATACTGCAATAATTTCTGCTTCTCGATTTGCTAGATTCTTCAGATCCACCGGTATTTTTCTTTTACTTATATCACTTGGGTTGGCTCCGTGGTTGTATCCAGGAGTGTTTTTATCGGGGGGCACGTTTCCGTCGTTTTGGCATTTGTTTTCGCTGTGCGTGCTTCTACCTTATGTTGTTTACTTTTTCTTTCTAGTGATGGCGGCACAGCGGATTGTTGTTAATCGTAGGTTTATTAAGCGAGAAGTACGTGGGCTAGGGTGGCGATCGGAGTTGGTCTCTCATAACCCAGATTTATATATTGATGTTAGTAAAAATGACCAGTTTCTGGAGTTTGTTATTGCCAATGCTGATTATTCGAGGCAGTCGATTTTTGGTTCTAAACGGGAACATTTGAAAGTAAAGCGAATTGGGATCCCTGAAACGAGGAATGTACCTCTTGATGAGGTGTTGCGGTGGTTGCTTCCTGAGCAGCAGCATTTTTTGCCATTGATGATTGATTTGATGCACACTCCGCGGCCCAATGAGTTTCATCGATCTGCCAAGGCACAAAAGATTCGTGATGAGCTTACTAGGCAACAGGAGCTGCATCGGGCAACATGGAAGAATAACCCTGTTTGGGATGAAGAGGTTTAGCGTGAAACGTAAAGGGTCAAAGTACTTTTTAATCGGAATATTTTTGATATTTATTGGTTTATTCTTACCTGCTTTATTTTTTCTTTTTGATCCCTTTGGTGGGTCGTTTTATTATTCTTTGTTCATTGGGGGATCATTGATTTGGCTTGCTGTGGTGTCAATGGATAATCGTACGCACTTACATCTCATTAAATGGAATAACGCGCACCCTCATGTAGATTTTTCGGGAGATACCGCAATCATTACTGTTTCTCGGGTAGCTGTTTTTGTGAAAATCTCTAGCGGGATTTTTCTGGCACTATCACTTGGGTTGGCTCCATGGTTGTATCCTGGGGTGTTTTTCCGGGGAAGTGCATTTCCGTCGTTTTGGCATTTGTTTTCGCTGTGTGTACTTCTACCATATATAGTTTATATGCTCTTCTACTCGACGGCTGCGCAGCGGATTGTTGTTAATCGTCATTTCATTAAGCGGGAAGTACGCGGGCTGGGGTGGCGATCGGAATTGGTTTCCTATAACCCGGATTTAGATATTGACGTACATAAAAGCGATCAAGCTATTGAGTTTATTATTGCCAATGCTGATTATTCTCGGTGGTCAGTTTTTGGTTCTACGCAGGAACATTTCAAAATGAAGCGAATTTTGATACCAGAAACGAGGAATGTTCCGCTTGATGCGCTGTTGGCTTGGCTATTCCCTGAGCAGCAGCATTTGTTGCCATTGATGATTGATTTGATGCACAGTCCACGAAGTAGAGAGTTTCACCGTTCGAATAAGGCACAAAAGATTCGTGATGAGCTTACTAGGCAACAAGAACTGCATCGAGCAACATGGAAGAATAAGAACAACCCTACTTAAGGTTAAGAGGTTTAGCATGAAACGTAAAGGGTCAATTTTTTTCCCGGCAGGGATGATGCTTATTTTTATCGGAGTATGTTTTTCTGCACTCGGTTTTCTTTTTGATCCGTTTGGTGGGTCATTTTATTATTCGTTGTTTATCGGAGGCTCTTTTATTTGGCTTGCCGTAATGGGATTGGATGTTCGGACGCATTTAAATATTCTTCGGTGGCAGAAGTTACATCCTCGGGTGGACTTTGAGGAAGATGCCGCAATAATTACGGTTTCTCGATTTGCTAGATTCTTCAGAGCTTCAGCACCAATCTCGGTTCTTGTATCACTTGGGTTGGCTCCGTGGTTGTATCCTGGAGTGTTTTTTCCGGGGAGCACGTTTCCGTCGTTTTGGCATCTTTTCACGTTATGTACGCTCTTACCTGGTGCAGTTTATTCCTTTTTTTATTTCACGGCTGCACAGCGGATTGTTGTTAATCGTGGGTTCATTAAGCGGGAAGTGCGTGGGCTGGGGTGGCGATCGGAATTGGTTTCCTATAAGCCGGATTTAGATATTGACGTACATAAACGTGACCAAGCCATTGAGTTCGTTATTGCGAATGCTGATTATTCGCGGTGGTCGGTTTTTGGTTCTAAACGGGAGCATTTTAAGGTCAAGCGAATTGAGATCCCTGAAACAAGGAATATACCTCTTGATGAAGTGTTGGCTTGGCTATTTCCAGAGCAACGACATTTGTTGCCATTGATGTTTGATTTAATTTCTATGCTGCGGACTAATGAGTTTCATCGATCTGCTAAGGCGCAAAAGATACGTGACGAACTCACCAGACAGCAGGAATTGCACCGTGCGAGCAGAAATAATGGCAAGAAACCGATCTAAGGGAATCACACAGCATAGAAAACACGCTGTAAACCAGCTTGCCGTGGGGGCGGGGCTGTAGGCAACCTGCAAGCAACCCCAGAGCTGCTGATGTACTTGGGCTGCTTACCTAAAGGTTAGTTACGCTTAGAGCATGACTACTATTTTGGACCAAGCAGCCAATGACTATGCGCATGACCTTGCTGCACTTATGCCCACATCAGCTACGGCGTGGGGGATGGCCGGACACGATCACCAGCTGCAAGATTTTAGCCCAGCTTATTTCGAGGCGGTTGCGGCGCGAACGAAGCGGATGCTTGCTGACGTCGAAAAGCTTGAAGGCGATGCCGTGACCAAGGCGGTAATGCGGGATCGCCTCGGTTTGGAGCTTCAGCTACATGAGGCAGGCGAGGACATTCGTGCGTTAAACAACTTGGCATCACCGGTGCAGGAGATTCGCGATAGCCTGCTGCAAATGCCGGAGGAGGGACGAGCAGAGCGGTTAGCCCAGGTGCCGCGGGCATTGGCGGGGTACCGGGAGTCCTTGACGCTGGCGGCATCGAAATCTATGGTGGCAGCGGCTCGGCAGATTACGCAGTTGCGTCAGCAGCTTGACCACTTAGTCACCGGTAATACTTTGGATGAGTTGGGGGCTGCCAGTGATGTTGCGGCAGCGAAGCGGGCGTGTGCCGAGTTATCGGAGTGGTTGCGTGATTGGTTGGCGCCACAAGCACCAACGGCGGATTCGGTTGGTAGGGATCGTTACGAGTTATTAAGCCAGGAATTTGTTGGAGCCAAGGTTGATCTCGATGAGGCCTATGAATCGGGACAGGCGCGGTTAGTAGAAATCATTGACCAACAGCAACGGTGCGCCGTTGAATTATATGGTGCTGGGGTAGGCGTGGCTGAAGCGATAGCCGAACTAGATAGGGATCAACGCTACCTAATCCACGGGGTCAAGGCATTACAACAATGGATGCAGCAGATGGCCGACCAGGCGGTGGCCGATCTGAACGGAGTGCATTTCACTATCCCGGAACAAATGCGCACCATTGAGGCCTGCATTGATCCCGCTGGCACAGGTGGTATCTTCTATACACCTCCCACAGAAGATTTTTCACGCCCCGGTCGGATGTGGTGGTCGGTGCCACCAGGGGAGGAAGTTTTCCACACGTGGCAAGAGTTGACCACGGTCTACCACGAAGGTGTGCCCGGACATCATTTACAGTTAGGATCCGCACTACTAGAACGGGATCGGCTAAATTTGTGGCGGCGTGCCGCCTGTTGGAATTCTGGGCATGGGGAAGGCTGGGCATTATATGCCGAAGCGCTCATGGCGGAATTGGGGTATCTTAACGACCCAGGTTTTAGGATGGGACTTTATAGCGCCCAACGGTTACGGGCAGCCCGCGTAGTGCTGGATATTGGTGTGCATTTGGCTAAGAAAACCCCAGAAGGTGCGACATGGGATATTGATTACGCACGGGCATTTTTACGTGATCACGCTGTGATGAGCGATGCCAACCTGGAATTTGAATTACACCGCTATTTGGGCTGGCCAGGACAAGCTCCCAGTTATGCGCTTGGGCAACGGCTCTGGCAAGAACTTCGGTTAGACGCTAAGGCTGCTGGAATGACCGCACCTGAGTTCCATGCCGCGGCACTCGCGCAGGGCTCCATTCCCATGAATATTTTGCGGCAAGCAGTCTTAGGTGTGGGGCCGTGATCTGGTTATTCTTAGGCGCACTGGCAGCTGGGTGGATTGATGCGGTTATCGGTGGTGGCGGATTAGTGCTAGTGCCACTGTTGCTCAGTTCCGGCATGGTGCCAGTGCAAGCGCTTGCAACCAATAAACTCGCAGGTAGTTTGGGTACTGCATCTGCCGCCGCGGTGCTACTGCGCCGGTTTGGGCGTCCAGACAATCTCTGGCGGTATGTTGTAGTTGCTTTTATCTGCTCTGGTTGCGGAGCATTGCTGGCCAGCCTGTTATCCAAAGAAATCATGCGCCCAGCGGTCATCGTGCTATTGGTGCTGGCGGGAATTTTCGTGGCAACGCGCCCTACCTTCGGCGTGTCCGAGGAAGAACTTCCTGTTCAGCGGCCGGTATTAGCGCTACTGCTGGTGGCGCTGATCGCATTTTACGACGGCATTTTCGGCCCCGGCACTGGCATGTTTCTCATTTTAGTTTTTACCGCACTTCTCACAGGAAATTTTCTGCAATCCACGGTGCTGGCCAAGGTTGTTAACCTCACCACGAACCTAGGATCCCTGGCGGTGTTTATTTGTGGCGGTCATGTGAATTGGCAGTTGGGATTGCTGCTTGCTGCAGGCACCATTATTGGCGCACAGATCGGGGCGCGCACCATCATTGGTGGTGGCGCCAAGCTGGTCAGAATAGCACTATTGATCATGGTGATTGTTATGGCAATCAAGCTGACGTTCTTTCCCTAGATGGTGGCAGGGGAGTGGGAAGCGGCATTTTGCGTCGTAAAGCTGACCGGTGCCTATGCGCCGCGCTGTTCTGGCTGGTATGGAAATTGCCGGGGGTGATTTTTAAGATTGCGACACGCCGAAGGGGTAGCTAGTTTTCCCAAAATCCCCGCTAGACAACTGATGTAACAAGAATCACTAATATTTTCCGTTTGGTGCTGGAGTGAATTGGGTGACGGGAGGGTATCGTGAAACGCTCTGGAACGATTTATTGGTTATCCAGTGGCAGTTTATAGTCGAGAGAAAGGGAGAACCTTGACTCAAGCCATAGATATTGTCCAGCGTTATCACCAGGCATGGACTGGTGGCGATGTGGAAGGCGCGTTGGCCTATATCGCCGATGATGTCCACCGCTGTGCCCCCGGAAACGAAATTGTGGGCAAAGAGGCCTACCGGGAATACCTGCTTGATTTCGTCGCAGAGCTAACCACTGTGGTTGATATTGCTCAGCTAGTGGAAGGAGATCAGGTGGCCTTATTCTATTATCCCCAAACCACAGGCACCGATGATGCTGCAACCGGAGAGTATTTCGTGGTTGAAGACGATAAAATCACCAAAACCATTGTGGTCTATGAGCGTGAATCTGTATCGGCTGCCTAGCGGTCCCCATAGCTTTGACTGCCAAGCTTGGCTGCTTGGCATCAATGTAGCTTAGGTCGTTGAAAGATCTACGGCTGTTTATGGTTGGTGCTACGGGTTTTCTCAAGGTGTTATCAACTACACAAATCCGGCGGGATCCACCACCGGCAACAAATCCGTGGCAAACTAGATGGTATGGCTAATGGAAAACTAATCCTCCTCCGTCATGGACAGAGTGAATGGAATGCATCTAACCAGTTCACTGGTTGGGTTGATGTTGATCTCACTGAAAAGGGTGAGGCAGAAGCAAAGCGCGGTGGCGAGCTACTCAAGGAATCCGGCATCCTGCCCGAGGTGGTCTATACCTCATTGCAACGCCGCGCAATCCGTACCGCAAATCTGGCTCTCGATGCCGCTGACCGGCTATGGATCCCAGTGGTGCGCGACTGGCGGTTGAATGAGCGTCATTACGGTGCACTTCAGGGGCTGAATAAGGCTGAGACTAAGGAAAAGTACGGCAACGATCAGTTCATGGCGTGGCGTCGTTCTTATGACACTCCACCACCAGCAATCGAAGCTGACAGCGAATACTCACAAGCCAATGATCCGCGCTATGCCGACCTTGATCAGGTTCCCGCCACGGAATGCTTGAAAGACGTGGTGGCTCGCTTTGTGCCATATTTCGAGGAAGAAATCCTGCCTCGGGTGAAGAAGGGTGAAGTTATCCTCATTGCCGCACATGGTAACTCACTGCGTGCCTTGGTAAAGCACCTGGATAAGATCTCTGATGCAGACATTGCAGAGTTGAATATTCCAACAGGTATTCCGCTGGTCTACGAGATTGATGCCGACGGCGGTGTGGTTAACCCCGGCGGTACTTATCTGGATCCTGAAGCTGCGGCAGCAGGCGCTGCGGCGGTAGCTGCACAGGGTGGAAAATAGTTCGTAGCATTTAGTGAGTTCCGAACTAGCTGCCTTCCTCTTGGGCGTGGTCGTTGCTGGCCTCGCCCTAGTGGTTTTTTTAGACATCCGTGGCCGTAGAAAACGGATGGACATCACCATTAGCCAGATGCTGCAACTCGCGGTACAGGGCGCACCCACGGGTGTGACAATTGTCGATCGCAGCGGGGAGGTGATGTTGTCCAATACTCCCGCGCACACCATGGGGGTGGTGCATAAGCGCAACCTGAACCCTAAAGTATGGGATGTAGTACAGCAGGTGTTGGTGGATCAGGAAGAGCATTCCACGTATTTTCAAATCCAACGCCAGACTGGCATGTGGATCACTGATGTCCGCGCGGTGATTAAACCATTAACGCTGGTCGATGACCGCTACGTCATTATTTATTCCTCTGATGAGTCGGAAAATATGCGGATGGAATCCGCGCGTCGTGATTTTGTGGCTAATGTTTCCCACGAACTGAAAACCCCGATTAGTAGTATTTCGTTATTAGCTGAGGCTTTGATTGAGGCCACGGATGATCCCGAGCAGGCTACCTATTTTGCTAATCGACTTAATCGGGAAACTCATCGGCTAGGGGATATGATTTCAGAGCTGATTTCGTTATCCAAATTACAAGGTGCCGAGGCACTGCCCGACCTGGAGCCGGTGGCAGTTAATGAGATTATCGCTGAGGCGGTTAATCGCAATCGGCTAGCGGCTGAAGAAGCGCATATACAGCTCAATCAAACCGCTGGCGCTGAGGTCACGGTGTTGGGGGATCGTAGTTTGCTAGTTACCGCGCTTTCTAACTTGATTTCTAATGCGATTAATTATTCGCCCAACGGTAAAACAGTAACCGTAGAAAACAGCACGGTTGCTGATGGTGTTGTGGTGATTAAGGTTCAGGATGAAGGCATTGGCATTGCGCCGGAACATCAACAGCGAGTTTTTGAGAGGTTTTTCCGAGTAGATAAGGCTCGATCGCGGTCTACCGGGGGAACTGGGTTGGGGCTTGCTATTGTCAAGCATGTGGCGGCTAATCATGGCGGGAACATAAAGTTGCGTTCCGCCCTTGGCCAGGGCACTACCTTTTGTTTGGAATTACCCATATACCAGGAGCAAGAGCCACAGATACCTAATGTGTGGGACTAAAAACCTACTATCTCAAAGGAGCGAGAAGCGGTGACCACTATTTTGTTGGTCGAAGACGAAAGAGCCTTAGCGGATCCGCTGATTTTCCTTCTTCGTAAAGAAGGGTTCGAGGTTGTTTATGCCGCTGATGGTTTAACTGCGTTGGGGGAATTTAATAACCACCAGATTGATTTCGTGCTACTTGACCTCATGCTGCCGGAAATGTCCGGTACGGAGGTGTGTAAGCGGTTGCGTTCGGTTTCTAATGTGCCGGTGATTATGGTCACGGCTAGGGATGCCGAGATAGATAAAGTGGTGGGCTTGGAGTTAGGTGCTGATGATTACGTAACCAAGCCCTATTCCGCCCGAGAGCTTATAGCGCGGATTCGGGCAGTGCTACGGCGAGGGCGAGATACCACGCCACCAGAAGAACCCGACGAAAAAGTGCTCCACGGCGGCCGAGTACAGCTTGATATTGAGCGGCACACGGTCATGGTGGATGGCACATTAGTTCCCATGCCGTTGAAAGAATTTGACCTGCTGGAGTATCTGATGCGCAACGATGGCCGGGTGCTGACCCGCGGCCAGATCATCGAACGGATCTGGGGCGAGAATTTTATTGGCGACACCAAGACCCTCGATGTGCATATCAAACGACTTCGTTCAAAAATTGAAGTAGAGCCCTCCCACCCCGAGCATGTGATTACGGTTCGGGGTCTGGGGTATAAGTTTGAGACCTGGCCAAAATAGTAGCTGGATGGGTGCTAAGGACGCTGTCGGCGTCGATAAGCTGGGCGCGGTTGCGGCAATGCTCGGCTAAGACCTCATAAGCGGCATCGCCCATTAACGCCCGTAATTCGGCCTCGCAGCTTTGCCACAGCGGAGTGCTGCTGCCGTGGCAGCTGGGCGCGGTGGTGCAGTACCAATCAAAGTCCTCCCCGCCATTACCCCAACCTCTGCGGTTGTACTCGGTGATGGTGGTGCGCAAGATTTCCACCCCATCGGGGCGTTCCTCCCACGCTTCTAGGCGGCGCAAGGGAAGCTGCCAGCACACTTCCGGCTTGACGACGGTCAAATCTTGCCCGGTGTCCACCGCCCATTGATGAATCGCACAGCCAGGGCCAGTTTCCCAGTCTTGACGGTTAGCGAAAATGCATGCCCCGCTAACGAGGGTAGTTTTTAATGCAGGCTCTGCTTCACCCTCATCATTATCCAATTCGTCCCATTCCAACCATGGCTCTAGCTCGCTGTGATCCGATTCTAGATAGGCATCGACTTCGGCTGGCCGGTGTTGCCAGTACCGCTTCGGCATAGCGATCACGGCTTCTAGTAGTTGGTTTCGATCGGTTTCATCCGTTAAGAATGCGCCATGATTACAGCATCCTACCTGGGAAAACCCTTTGATAATGCCGCGGCAATTCGCGGTGCCGAACTGGCAGGAATAATGGGATTCCACCCACGTAAGGTCGATGGAGAAAATGTGGTTCTGATCCTCTGGGTTGGTAAATTCCAACCACTGCCTAGGGAAGTCCGGCGGTAGTTCAGCGCCTGCCCGAATCGATGCAGCCGCGGGGGAGGAGGCGGGAAAGCCAAGATTTACTGGTGTGTTACTGAGGCGTTGCACACTTAAATACCGTAGACCGTCTAACCTTAATCCTGTGAGATTAGGTGTATTAGACGTGGGTAGTAACACGGTTCACTTGGTCGCCGTTGATGCGCGACCGGGCGGACCGCCTACACCCATGAGCGATTGGAAAACCACTTTGAGGCTGGTCACGTACTTAGATAGTGCGGGTGCCATTGATGATAAGGGGTTGAAAAAACTCACTGAAAACGTTGCGGAAGCCAAAGAATTAGCTGAGCAATTAGGATGTGCGGAGCTTAAACCTTTCGCAACCTCGGCAGTGCGTTCGGCCAGTAATGCCGATGCGGTGCTAGACCACGTTGAAAACCAAACCGGAGTACGGCTGGAAATATTATCAGGCGAAGACGAAGCCAGATTGACTTTCCTCGCGGTGCGTCGATGGTACGGTTGGTCTGCGGGGCGGATAACAAACCTAGATATTGGTGGCGGATCGCTAGAATTGAGCACCGGTACTAATGAAGAGCCAGATTGTGCTTTTTCCCTCGATTTGGGGGCCACCCGGCTGACTCATAACTGGTTTGATACCGACCCGCCGGAGCGTAAAAAAATCAATCTGTTACGCGATTATATTGATGCGGAACTGGTTGAGCCTGCCCGGGTAATCAGAGCGCATGGGCAAGGCCGGTTGGCGGTGGGAACTTCCAAGACTTTTCGCACGTTGGCAAGGTTGACAGGTGCGGCTCCGTCTTCGGAGGGTTTGCACGTTACCCGGGAACTTACCGCTCCGGGGTTACGCCAGCTCATTGCGTTTATTTCACGCATGACGGCGGCTGATCGCGCGGAACTCGAAGGGGTTTCAGCAAGCCGCTCGCACCAGATTGTTGCCGGTGCCCTAGTTGCAGAGGCTGCAATGCGTGCGTTGAATATAGAAAAACTGGAGATTTGCCCTTGGGCGCTCAGGGAAGGCGTAATTTTCCGCCGGATCGAGCAGGGCCTACCCGAGGGTAATTCAGCTCAGGATAGTGGGAAGGCATAGGTAGATGAGTGACAAACAGCTCACAGTGGCAGAGTTGCTTGCCAAAGCCGGCAAGGATGGCGCTTCAACTAGCGCGCCACGAACCAGACGCCGCCGCAGTATGGACACTGGCGGCATTTCGGTGGCTGAACTGACGGGAAATATTCCCAAAGTTAATGCCAAGCCTCAAGAAGCACGGCATTCCAGTGAACCCATCGATGTGGAAGACAACAAGCCAGAGCAACTAGATGTGGCTACCCTGCAGGAAGCTGCCCGCAAGGAAGCAGAATCACGCCTGCAACCGAAACAGCATCTAGAGCAACAGGCTGAGCCGGAACCAGAACCAGTTGCCGAACCAGAGCCAAAGGTGACGCAATTCGAAGCGATTACTGTCGATCGCCCCAGCAATGCCGAAACCATTGTGCTATCGGTGGTTGATGAAGACGCTCCGCTACGCCTTACCACCGACACATTTTCTAAAGTTGAGTCTGAATCCCTAGTGGAAGCCCCCGCCGAGGACTTGGCTAAGCCGGTGGATACCTTAAGCGGTAACACCTTGCTAACCATGGCGGAAGAATCACTGGCAGAAGCCATTGATGAGGCGCACACCACCGAATCCGCGGTAGTAGAGGAAGCAGCGGCACTGGTAGGCCCAGAACCGACCGTGCAGTTCGACCCCTTCGAAGAAGACGACGACTACAGCGATGAGGATTTCATCGAATCGGATTATGAGGACGTCGATGACGCTTACCTAGAAACCAGTTACGATGCTGATTCTGGTTATGACAACCCCGATTACGATGAGGAACCCGCTACAGCCATCTTTGATGCTGCGCCGGATGTGGAAGAAGAACCTGTCACAACAGTTGATGAGTTCGCTAACACTAATTTCCGGTCCTCGCGGATGGCTTACGACGACGAGACGGTTGCCAACCTGCCGCTAGTCAAAGATGAACCAGAATACCTAGAAGAAGATGAGTATGAGCAGGACTACCAGGAAGAAATTCCTGCTTATCCTCGGACAGCCTCCGAACCTGCCGTCATTGTTGGTAATGACTATGACCAGGAGGAGGACGAAGAGGAAGAAAAAATGTCCATCTTCGCGGTGCTGGGCATGTCGTTGATCGGTATTTTGTTCGGCGCGGGAATCTTCTATGGTTTCCAGTACCTCTGGGGAGCCTTCGACAATCGCATGATCGTTGCCGGACTTGCTGGCGGTGTGACTTTGCTGTTAGTGACCATTGTGCACTTCATGCGCACCGATCGCGATATTTTGTCTAAGGTTCTAGCGTTCCTAGTTGGCATAGCTATGACTTTTGGCCCATTGCTCATAGTTGGGTTTTAACTAGCGCTATTTAGCCCCCACCTTCCCTTCTCACGCAATTTCTCCCCACAGCTTAGGTTGTGGGGAGAAATCTATTTTTTCAGCCAGATAAGCGGTAAATGAGGCCAATCAAAGGTGGGGGTAAAAATGTGCGCTGGTTAACTATCTTTGGCATTGTGGTGGCTATGAGTTCGTTTGCAGTCATTGGTGGTGGCAAGATCGGCGAGGCGCTAATCGCTGGTCTGATTGCTGGTGGAATTAGCCCTAAAGACATCCATGTAACCACCAAGGAAGAAAACCGAAGGGAATATCTGCGTGATACCTACCAGGTGGTGCCCTTTGACGATAATGCCATCGCCTCCGATGGAGTGGATTTAGTTTTTATCTGTGTCAAGCCGCAGACGGTGCTAGAGGTGGTCAACGAGATCGCAGACACCGTTGATAATAACGATGCTACCGCGGTGGTCTCCATGGCGGCGGGCGTGAATATCAGCTCGATCGAAGAAGAACTTGCCGCGGGCACGCCGGTGATTCGCGTGATGCCCAACACGCCGATGCTCATTGGCAAAGGCATGAGTGTGATCGCCCCTGGTCGTTTTGTTACCCCAGAACAACTGGAAACCGTGGCACAGCTGTTGGCTACAGTTGGTGCCGTCGAGATTATCGACGAGTCCCAGATCGACGCGGCAACCGCATTATCGGGTTCCTCTCCGGCGTATTTATTCTTGATGGTGGAAGCCATGATTGATGCGGGGGTGAATTTGGGGTTAAGCCGTGACGTGGCCAAAGACTTGAGCGTGAATGCCTTTTATGGGGCTGCTGCAATGCTAAAAGAGACTGGAGAAGAGCCTGCGGTTCTGCGGGCAAATGTATCCTCACCTGGTGGTTCTACAGTTGCAGCCATCCGCATTTTTGAAGAGGCTGGCATGCGGGGTACCTTCTATGGGGCAACCGAAGCGTGCGCGAAACGCGCCAAAGAGTTGGGGTAATTAATTTAAATCACATTTTTCCGGCTCCAGAATGGCAATATCCTGCGGGTTTGTAATTTATCGGAGTCGGTACTTTATTTTTTCCGGCCGTTTTTTCCACTTTAAGTCGCATTAGTCACACGATTCACGCTAAGCTTTATTTAGCACGTGCGTGTCCGATCTGCGGGAGGGGAAGCCTGCAGCGCGCCACATGCTGAAGGGTATAGATAATATGGCAAGAGAAGATAACGGAACCTTCTTAACGGTTGCTGAGGTCGCAGAGATCATGCGAGTCTCCAAGATGACCGTGTACCGCTTGGTTCACTCCGGTGACCTACCCGCGGTGCGGGTTGGTCGTAGTTTCCGAGTACACGAGAAGGCAGTTAACGAGTACCTAGACTCCTCGTACTACGAGGTGGGGTAGGTACGCCGAAAAGGCGGCACTTCCCTTCGGGCGTTAAGGCGGCGAAGGGAAGTGCCGCTTTGCCTTTTGGCGAGCTTTCGGGTTTCACTTTGGTTCCATGCGGGCAGCATCGGTATGATAAGACCCATTCGTGTCAGCGTTATACCTACGCACGCTTTGCCTCCTGCGCAACTTTAATGCACAGCTGGTGAGCATTCCGCCCGAATCATGGGCAGTCGTGCTGGTTAAAGTTCGTGCGGGGCGTTATGGCAAGAAAGTACATACAATCAATAACAGTGAGTGAGGAATACCGGTATGGGTTCAGTTATTAAAAAGCGCCGTAAGCGCATGTCCAAAAAGAAGCACCGCAAGCTGCTGCGCCGCACCCGAGTTCAGCGTCGTAAACTCGGTAAGTAATCATGCTTAGTACAACCCTCAGCCTAGACAAACAGCGCTGGGGGTTTGTCTGTTTCAAGGTAGCTGTTTGGTTATTGTTAATGAGCGTCATCAGCACCGGCACTACGGGGGTTGCCGTGGCGCGTCCTGATGCACACCCACAGCGGTTGGCTGTGGCGGCTTTGACGAAGCTTTGTACCTTCACCCCTAAGGAATACGAAACCGGCACTGTAGCCGAGCGTATTAAGCCCTACAGTCAGCCCCAGCTGTATCGGCAGCTCAAAAACCAGCCGAGCCTTATGGTGGAAACCTTTAAGCCGGCACAGGTGCAACAGTGGAAAGAAGCTGGTGGCGCCACGGCAGTTACCGTGCGGGTTACCGGTGAGGATCACCCGCAGGATACGGCTGATTCTTGGGCGCGGAAGATTGTTTGTGAGCAAACCCGCTCTGGCATGGAACACACTTATGGGAGTGTGTACTTGGTGGTGGCCGCTAAAAAGGATCAGCGCTGGATGCTGTCAGGTTTGAAATTACTTAGCAGCACCCCGCTGGATTAATAGCTGGTTGGATTAGCGGCGCAGCACTTTCCAGCTGAAAAAGGCCGTGGCTAAAGCCGGTAGGCCAAAAGTGCGAATGGCTTTGCGCAAGCTGCGGTAGTCCCTGATTTCCCAGCCGCGTTTGAGCGCTTCTTTACGCAGCGGGCGATCGGGGTTAATGGCCACAGCGGTACCCACCATAGACAACATGGGAATATCGTTAATGGAGTCGGAATAAGCAGTGCAACGGGATAAATCAAGCCGTTCCATGGTGGCCAAGGCCGCCACCGCGTGACGTTTACCCGGCCCATGCAAAATATCGCCCACCAGCCGGCCGGTGAACTTCCCGTCTTTGGTTTCCGCCACTGTTCCTATAGCCCCGGTGAAGCCTAGGCGTTTGGCTAGAATTTGGGCGAGTTGGACTGGGGTGGCAGAAACGAGCCATACTTGCTGGCCGGTGGCGATGTGGGCGTCGGCAAGCTGTTTGGTGCCGGGCCATAGTTTTTCGCTCATGTTGGTATCGACGATTTCCTCGCAGAGCTCTACCAGCTCCGCCACGCTGCGGCCTTTGATGAAAGCTAAGGCCTGCTCGCGTCCTTCGGCTACGTCTTCGTGGTTTTCGGCACCAGTGATGTGGAATTTTAGCTGCTTCCACGCAACCGGCAAGATTTCCGAGAGCTTTAAGTAGCGGCGCTTTGCTAGCCCCATGGCAAAGACGATTAACGACGAGCCTTGGATTAAGGTGTTGTCAATGTCGAAAAAAGCGGCGGCACCATTTTCTTGAGGGATAGTGGGATCCGGTGTGGTCAGGTGCAGTGAGCCGGCAGCCTCGTAGGAGCCGGAAATCGAATCAAGGCCGGAGGTGAAATCGTCTAAATCAAGACCAAAAAGCTCGCTCGCTGCCAAAGCGGCGGCGGCTTCACCAGCTTTTTGCTGAGCCTGGTCGCCTAAGGGCGGTAGGGCGAGTTCTTCGAAAAAGCGGCGGAGATTACCCCGAGAAGCACTCCAACTGACGAGGAAATCCTCTGGTCGTTGATACCATTGCGGATCACGAGACGACACTACTTGGCTTAACCTTTCTGGTGTGAAGGTGACAGTACTTTACATATGGTAGTCCCTCAGCCGGGAATCTGGCGGTAACGACGGTAAGAGGTAGCTTAAGTAGCTGGCAACAAGTGATAAGGAAGAACAATGTCAAAAGTTGTGGAATTGATGGTGCGAAGCAATTGCGGTTCCTGTGAGCGGGTGGCTAGGCAAATCGAACCAGTATTAGCACAGGCTGGCATACCCCTTAAAGTGTGTAATGTGGACGAGAAACCACAACTGCAGGCAGAGTTCGGTGACCGAGTGCCCGTAGTGGTTATTGATGGGGAGGAATTCGCTTGTTGGGAGGTAGACAACGACGAGTTAGCCAATGCTTTGTTGTGATCTAGGTACGCCTTAGCTACGGTGAAATGGATTTGATTCATGATCGATTATCAATCGAAAGTTGGATCAAAGCGTTATTCTTTAAATGGTATGCAGTCGTGAGATGACACACGGCGGTTGTGGTTTTAAAACACCCACCAGAAGGAAGCGGTGATGATAGCGTGAGTGTGCTGGTTGTGGGAATGTCCCACCGCTCTGCTCCTGTAGCGTTGCTGGAGCAATTGAGCATGGATGATGATGTGCGCAACCGCACCGCGTTAGAGCTCATGGCGCAACCGTCGCTAGCCGAAGCTATGATCGTTTCCACCTGTAACCGGCTAGAGGTGTACAGCACCACGTCCAGCTTCCATAATGGGGTCTCGGAAGTGGTGGAAGTACTCCACGAGCTGAGTGGCATTCCCATTGACACGTTGCGGGGTTGTTTGTATGTCCGCTACGCCGACGCTGCAGCGGAACATCTCATGGTGGTCACGTCCGGTATGGACTCCATGGTGGTAGGGGAACAGCAGATTATTGGCCAGGTGCGCAGCGCGTATCAACAGGCCACCGAAACCGGCACCGTGGGTCCCTCGTTGCATAGCTTGGTGCAGGCTGCACTGCATACTGGCAAACGGGTGCATTCCGAAACCGATATTGATACCGCCGGGGCTTCTATGGTTTCGTTCGCCTTTGAAGAGGTGATTTCTCAACTAGGGGTAACCGACCAAGAACGTCCCTTTGCTCATCGCAGCGCGCTGGTTCTAGGGGCAGGTGCCATGGCTTCGTTAGCGGCCACCCATCTGGGACGATTGGGTATTTCGGAATTAGTCATCGCCAACCGCACGCGCGAACGTGCCGAGCGGCTAGCTGCGCACGCAATCGAAGCTGGTGTGACTGCGCGGGTCATTGATTTCGAAGACCGCAGCTCGGTATTAACCGAGGTAGACATGGTGGTTTCTGCTACCGGTTCTCGTAGTTTCACCATTACCGCTGATGATGTTCCTAAAGATTACCCCCTCATGCTGGTGGATTTGTCCTTGCCGCGCGACATTGACGATGCCGTGACTGACAGCACCCAAGCGCGCCTAGTGAACATCGAAAAGCTCCATGCGCTGCGCAGGGAAGACCAGGGCAGTGATGGGGCAGCGCTTCGCATCGTGGCTGAGGAATTACACGCCTACAGCTCGGCCCAGCGGGTCAAAGATGTCGCCCCTGCGGTAACTGCGTTACGACGCCACGCCGCTGAGCTGATCGATTCGGAAATGGATCGTCTCAAAGGCCGGATACCTGACCTTGATCCGGCGGAATTTGATGAAGTCACCCGAACCGTACGCAGAGTAGTGGATAAACTACTGCACCAGCCCACGGTGAAAGTGAAACAATTGGCAGCCGAATCGGGGGTAGTGAGCTACGAATCGGCGTTGCAAGAGCTATTTGGGTTAACCAGCAGTACGCAATCGGTTAAGGTTGGTTTGAGTGAATTACCCGACGCCGAGACGATTGCCGCAGAACTCGCCGCTAATCCCACCGCCGAAGACGTCAGCGCGGAAACAGTAGCGAAGCATCTTCTGCCTCAACCCTAAGGAGACACATGCTCAAAATTGGAACCCGGGGCAGCCTACTGGCCACCACCCAAGCAGGGCATGTACGTGATGCATTAATAGCCCACGGTTATCCCAGTGAGTTAGAGATCGTCACCACCTTAGGAGACGTGAATATGGCACCCGTTGAACGCATTGGTGTGGGCGTGTTTACCCAAGCCCTCCGGGATGCGCTTGCCAGCGGCGTCTGTGATGTAGCGGTGCATTCTTTTAAAGACCTACCCACCGCGGTTGACGAACGTTTCCAACTCATTGTCCCTAAACGCGAAGACCCACGGGATTGCTTGATTGCTCGTGATGGATTGAAATTTGCCGAGCTCCCGCCCAATGCTGTGATCGGCACCAGCGCCCCTAGGCGCATCGCTCAGCTCAAAGCCATGCGCCCAGACATCATTACCACGCCATTGCGGGGGAATATTGATAGCCGGATGGCCAAGGTGGCTAATGGCGAACTGGATGCGGTAGTGCTAGCCTACGCGGGGTTATCGCGCGTGGGGCGGGATGAAGAAGCCACGGAAGTTTTCGACGTTCATTCCTTCCTGCCTGCCCCCGCACAGGGGGCTTTGGCGGTGGAATGCCGCGCCGGGGAAGAGCCTGCCCGTGCTGCTGTTAATTCGATCCTTGACGCCAAAGCTCTCACCTGTGCTACCGCAGAAAGGGTAGTGCTCAACCGATTGGAAGCGGGCTGTACTGCGCCGGTAGGGGCCTATGCCGAGACCTATCAACATGAGATTATCGTAACTGCGGCAGTGGTGTCTGTAGATGGGCAACAGCGTGTTACTGCCTCTGCGAGTGCACCGATCACCGAGGCTGTAGCAGTAGCTGAAGAAATTGCGGCACAGCTTTTGGCCGACGGGGCCGGCAAAATCCTATAGGCTTGGTATCGTGTCTGCGTTCACCTTTGCCACGCCATTGAAGAATTGGCGCGTATTGGTACCTCGGGCGGCTGGCCAAGCCACCGAAATGATTGCCCTGTTGGAAAAATATGGCGCCCAGGTTGTTGCTGTGCCCACTTTGGCCATCGCGCCGCCAGACGACCCGGAACAAGTTCAGGTTGTAGCGCAGGAACTGCAAAACGGGTTGTATGATTGGGTGATTTTTACCAGCGTTAATGCCGTGGCAGCATTTGGTGAACACTTGATCAATCACCTGCCGGTGAAAATCGCGGTAGTGGGGCGCAAAACCGCAGAGGCGGTGAAAAAACATGGCTTCAGTATTGATTACCAACCTCCCCGTACCGAACAAAATTCGCTGGGATTAGTCGCTGGTTTCGATCAGGCACCCCCAGGTGGCAGGGTGTTATTGCCGCGTTCGGCGCTGGGTACTGACGTGCTGCCCCGTGGCTTGGCGGAAAAAGGATGGGAAGTAACGGACTGTCCCACCTATAAAACGGTGCCAGCTGATCCGCCGCCAACCGAGATTGCTCTGGAGCTGCAGGCTGGCGGAATCGATGCAGTGTGTGTGACCTCTGGTTCCGCCATAGTCAATTTGGCGGCATTAGCGGGAAAGCCGCATCCCAGTACGGTGATTGCCTGTCTCGGGCCTATGGCGGCTGAAGCCGCGGAAAAATTAGGGCTGACAGTCACCATCACCCCTGAGGTGGCGGATGTAAACTTACTTGTCGAAGCTTTGGCCGAATATGGCAGCACACATCCGAAAAAATCGCACTTAAGGAAGTTATAACCCTATGGTTTCCCCCGCCCCGTATCGCCGTCCTAGGCGATTGCGCAGCAACCCAGCCATGCGTAGCTTAGTTGCTGAGACCCACCTGCATCCCAGTGATTTTATTTATCCCCTGTTTATCGCCGAGGGGCTGAGCGCACCACGGGAAATACCGTCGATGCCGGGGCAATACCAACACACCATGTCCTCGTTGCTGCAGCTAGTGGAAAACTCCCTTGAAGCAGGGATTCGTTGCGTGGATCTCTTCGGGGTGCCATTGGTGGAAAATAAAGATGCCACTGGCTCGTTAGCATGGCGCAGCGACGGTATTCTAAACCAGGCAATAACAACGTTAAAAGCGGAATTCGGCGATGATATTCTCATCATGGCTGATACCTGCCTTGATGAGTTCACCGATCACGGGCATTGTGGTGTTGTCCAACCAGAGACTGGCATCGTTGATAATGACGCCACCCTAGAGCTGTACCAAAAAATGGCGGTTGCCCAAGCCACCGCAGGGGCGCATATTATCAGTCCCTCGGGCATGATGGACGGCCAAGTGCGAGCTATTCGCCTAGCGCTCGATGAGGCAGGTTTTAGCGATGTAGCCATCATGGCCTATTCCGCTAAATACGCTTCTGCTTTTTACGGCCCATTCCGCGATGCGGTGGGTTCCTCCTTGCAGGGGGATCGGCGCACCTACCAGCAAGACCCAGCTAATTTCACGGAATCGCTGTTGGAAGTCGCCCTTGATATCGAAGAGGGCGCGGATTTCGTTATGGTCAAACCCGCCATGGCCTATCTGGATGTGATTAAGGCGGTAGCGGAAACTGCCACGGTGCCGGTGGCAGCCTATCAGGTATCCGGGGAATATGCCATGCTGCAAGCCGCTGCTGCTAAAGGCTGGTTAGACTTAGAAGCGGTAATGCTGGAATCCCTGCTTTCCATCAAACGCGCTGGGGCTCAACAGATCTTAAGTTATTTCGCTCTTGACGCGGCTCGGGTATTGCAGGCAACATAAATACTTTGCTTATCGACGCATACCGAGTAGGTTCACACGTAGAGTAGTAAGCGTCCGTGAGAAAGGAAAGAAACTTCTGGTGACACAGCCTAGCCCCGAAGCGCAGCCCCAACCCGCACCGGAAACCGTCGTATTAGCGGTTAAGGTGTGGGCAGTGGCATTGGCCTTGGAGGTTATCCACCAAGTTCTCAATGTTGCTATGGGGATAGCGAACCGTTTTGAAACCGCTCATGAAGTGGGGAACCGAGTTTCCGAATCCCAACCTCAACCATTACCGGAACCACGTATGGTCGAGCTCATGGTGGTTTTAACCAACATTGCGTTGGGGGTGGTATCCCTC
>CAUQSW010000005.1:0-82576 GCA_963520895.1 uncultured Corynebacterium sp.
CATTGCTTTTGCGGCAGTTAACTTTGTTATTGGTACCTTTTATCCATCAGTGATGCTGCTGCTGACTGCCGTTGGCATGATCGGCGGTCTGGTCACTGTCTTAATTTCTGCTTTCGGAAAGAAGTTCGGTTCCAAAGCGCTGACCCTAAGCTACGCTGCTTTTGAGGGGCTATTCGTAGGTGGCTTCTCTATGGTGATCACTGGTTTTGGTATCACCGTAGCCAAGCAGGACGCGGGTCTGCTAATTGGTCAGGCGATCCTAGGCACTATCGGCGTATTCATTGGCATGTTGTACGTCTACAAGACCGGTGCTGTGAAGGTCACCCCACGGTTTACCCGTATTCTTACCGGTGCGCTCATTGGTGTGCTGGTTCTGGCGCTGGGTAACTTCGCCATGGCTATGTTCGGCATTGGCAACGTCCTTCGCGACGGCGGCCCGATTGCCATCATCTTCTCGCTAGTTTGTATCGTATTAGCGGCACTGAGCTTCTTGCAGGACTTTGACCTAGCTGATCGCTTGGTTCGCAGCGGTGCACCAGCACGCTATTCCTGGGGCGTTGCCCTTGGCTTGGCCGTAACTTTGGTCTGGTTGTACACCGAAATCCTGCGACTGCTGAGCTATTTCCAGAGCAGGTAAAACTAAAGTTGAAAACCTCGCCCCAGTTTATGTTGTTAAGCTCCGGGCGAGGTTTTTGTCGCGCTGACCCCTGTGACTGGCATGTCATCAACCAGCATGGTTTCAAACACCACCCCGAACAAGGTTTGCTGTGGATCGGATAATTTGATGGTGACGGTTTTAGGCTTGCCGTTATTAACCACACGTTGGCCTTTGGCTTCTGCGTTATTCTCGTCCCAGCTGCTCCACTTAATATCGGTAACTACGTCGGAGTCATCAATGCACGATAAATGCAGAGTTTCCGGCTTGATCACAGCAGGACTTATGCAGTCAATCACTCCGGGATGCTTCGCGGTTGGCGCACTATCGACAGGCTCGGTATGAATCACGGTTCCGGTGGGGCGCGGACGTTTCTTCTTGGAACTGGTTGTCGAAGTTGCCGTTGCGCTTTTCGACGCCCCTTGCTTAGGTTTATCCCCAGCATCCGTGCTGGTTTCGGCCGTGGGTTTTGCGCCAGATGTGCTTGTGGTGGTGATCGTGCTCGGTTTAAGCTGAGCGCTGGTGGCGGTGGCTAGTTTCTGCTCAGAGTCCTGTTCATGATAAGGGTTGCAGGCTCCAATCATCCCTAGCCCTACACAAACACCAAGGGCCACCCCAGCGCCAACAATCAGGCGCCGAGGTGGCCGAAGAGTACGAGTATTCACTGTTGTAGTTCTCGAAGTCTAGATGAATTTAGCTGTTACGCAGGGTAGCTGCCTTGATGGAATCATAGGGTTCCGCTGAAACCACGGTTACCGAAATGGTATTGCCGTTGGGAGCGTAGTATTCCCGTGTTTCACCTTCTTGGGCGCCCAAGATAGCGGCACCAAGGGGGGATTGCTCCGAATAGGTTTCTAGGTCTTTATTATCGGAAGCTGCGGCACGGGTACCAATGAGGAAGGTTTCTTTATCATCCTCATCGCCGTTGTAATACACATGAACCACGGAGCCCACCAGGGCGACTCCTTCAATGATGCCGGAGCGTTCGGTGGTGGAATTAGCAAGGATTTCTGAAATCTGCTTGATCCGAGCTTCTTCCTGGTCCTGCATTTCCCGAGCAGCATCGTAGCCAGCGTTCTCCTTGAGGTCGCCTTCTTCACGGCGCTCATTGATTTCGGCAGCCACGACTGGGCGGTGGGCGATCAGCGCATTCAGCTCTTCTTCCAGCTTGGCCTTGGTCTCAGGCGTGATGTACTGCTTTTGGTTTTCAGACATGAGCTATAAAATACCTTCTTTTTGAAGAACAATCATAAAAAGCCCCCATGGTGTTTCGTGCTAACCATTGAGACTTTTAGGCCACACCATTGTAGGAAAAACTACGTGGTGAGGACGAATCATACCACAGCTTTAAGGAGTAGCGGCCGCGGGATCAAGGTAAAACGGTATGGACTCACCACAACCATATACGCCACCTGCTACACCAACCTCCCGGGTAGGTACATCTACTTGGAAGCGTTGAGTATCTTCACCACCAGGTGGTACATAGAACTCTCGGCGACCGACTTCTGCCATGTTGTAATCAAGCGCGGTAACGATGCAGTAGGCCGGTACGCTGGTGTCTTTGCGGCTGACATCTGCCCATACTCGCATAGTGGAGTCGTCGATACGCTCAGAGCTGGCGAAATTAATATGGGTAGTTTGGTTTTCTGCGCTTCGCAGGTACTTCGCTAACGCGACCGCGAAGGCTACTACCAAAACGAGAGCGAAAACTGCGATGATCTTACCGGTCCAGGTGTTCTGGGTGGGTTGACCGTCATACCGCGATCGGGTGGTCATAAGCGTTGCTCGCACTCCTTATATCGGGCCAAATTCTGCGTGTTACCCCGACCATCTTAGCCGATTTGGGTTTAAAGATTTAATGTCAACTACTGTTAGATAGAGCAACCCACACCCAACGATGAACAACAAGAAAATATAAGGAGAAGCCACAGTGAGCGGATTGCGCATTCTTGCTATTCATGCCCACCCAGACGATGAGGCAAGTAAAGGTGCAGCTACCATGGCGCGATATGTTAGCGAAGGTCACCGCGTCATGGTGTTGACTTGCACCGGCGGTGAACGCGGCGACATTTTAAACCCCGCAATGGATAAACCCGGCGTGAAGGAAAACATCCGTGCCGTCCGAGAAGAAGAAATGGCAGCCGCAGTTGCGGCCTTAGGGGTAGAGCACCGCTGGCTTGGTTATGTTGATTCTGGTTTACCAGAAGGCGACCTGCTGCCACCTTTGCCAGAAGGCTGTTTTGCCCTCGTGGATAACGATGAAGCAACAGGCAAAGTGGTGGAAATTATCCGCGAATTTAAACCACACGTCATCATTACCTATGACGAAAATGGTGGTTACCCCCATCCTGACCATCTGAAGGTTCATGAAATTTCCATGTTGGCCTGGGATTTGGCAGGCGATGCAGACTACAAACCAGAACTTGGTGCGCCTTGGGAACCATTGAAGCTGTACTACACCCACGGCTTTATCCGACAGCGGCTACAGATGTTCCACGACTTATTAGTGGCCGAAGGTAAACCCAGTCCTTATGAAGAAATTTTGCAGCGTTGGAAACCGCACCAGGGTGACATCATGCTGCGGGTAACCACCCAGGTAGAGTGCGCAGAATTTTTTGAACAACGTGATAATGCCCTGCGTGCGCACGCTACCCAAATCGATCCAGCCGGCACGTTTTTTGGTACACCCATTGCGGTGCAGCAAAAAATGTGGCCTACGGAAGAGTTTGAACTGGCAAAAACGAGGGTGAGCACCTCCTTCCCAGAAGATACTCTGCTCGCAGGTTTGGATGAGAAGGTACTAGACTAATAATCACAATTTTTTTCGTGGCATAATTCGGCATAATTTTCTGGAGGCAATCATGGGTTCGGCTTACCACGCCGTTTCTGATGTGATGATTCTGGCCCAGCAGGGAGCGGGGCCAGTGGGTTCGGAGTTTGGCAAAGCATCTCCGATCGGTTGGTTCGTGCTGATTGCTTTGGTGGTAGTTGTGCTGTGCTTAGGTTGGGCATTCCATCGTCGCTATAGCTGGCTCCACCGCCGCCGACTGTTTGCTGAAGCACATGGCCTCGATGTCTTTGATAAGGAAGCCATGGATAAGGCAATGGCGGAAGCGGGGGTTTTAGACCAACGCAAACGTGGTTGGCTATAACAAACAGTAAGTCTTAATACCGAAAGGTGGTGTGAGTTAGTGGTTCGTCGTTCCTTCTTGCTTCCTGCGATTTTGTATCCACTCTACGAACGCCGCTTGGCCAAAGAAATCACAGGCGTCAAACAACCCGGACACGTCGCCATTATGTGTGACGGCAACCGCAGGTGGGCGCGGGAAGCTGGCTTCATTGATGTCAGTCACGGACACCGAGTAGGCGCGAAAAAAATCGGCGAACTTGTGTCATGGTGCGCTGACCTCGATGTGGAACTGGTGACGGTGTATTTGCTCTCCACCGAGAATCTCAGCCGAGAACAAGCAGAGCTACAACTGCTGTTAGACATCATTGGTGATGTAGTTGACGAGCTGGCCGCCGAAGAACGCAACTGTCGTATTAGGCTGGTTGGCCACCTTGATTTGCTGCCGGAGAAAATCTCGGCACGGCTCAGTGAAGCCGCCGAGCACACCGAAGCCAACACCGGCGTGACCGTCAATGTGGCGGTTGGTTACGGTGGGCGGCAAGAAATTGTCGACGCAGTACGTGCCCTCATCGCCGACGAAGCAGCCAAAGGTGTCCCCGCAGCGGAACTGGCTGAAAAAGTCACAGCTGATGCCATTTCGGCCCACCTGTACACCTCCGGCCAGCCGGATCCAGATCTAGTGATCCGAACCTCTGGGGAACAACGCCTGTCTGGTTTCTTATTATGGCAATCCGCTTATTCCGAGATTTGGTTTACCGATACCTACTGGCCAGCGTTTCGACGTTTAGACTTTCTTAGGGCACTTCGCGAATACTCCCAACGTAGCCGCAGATTTGGTAAATAGCTTTTAGCCTTGATGAAAGGAAACAATGGAAACACCATTGGCACATGTTTATTATGAATCTTGCTACGGTTCTACGCGGCAGTATGCCCAAGAATTAGCTAGCCGGTTGAACACCACCGCCTACACCATTGACGGGGAGCTTCCCGAAGATGGTTTACCGGTGATCTTTATGAGTTACGTTCATGGGCCAGTATTTCCCGCTGGGAGATACTACGACGTGCTCACTGAAACAATGGAGTTGCCGCTACCGTTTCGAGTCGCCGTGGTGAAGGTGGGGATGGACCTGCTGGAACTTGGGCAGAAAAAATGCGAAACTAACAGGCCGGATTACGCTGAGTTTTATCTGCGTGGGCGGTTGAACTACTCCGAGATCAGCAAGAAACATCACGCCGCACTCACTGGTGTAGCAACTGCTCTTAAGCTTAAGCCGCGCAAATCCGTAGGGGAAAAAGAGTTTTTGAACATTTATGGCAAAAACACCGATGAAGTTGACTTTCGTCAATTAGAGCCCATTGTCGAGTGGGTTGTTGGCAGCTAGGGAGTTTGGGCGTCGATAAGCCCAACTGATGCCTAGAGCTTACGCATTCGTACTCGCTGGACGGTGTGATCGCCCCGCTTGGCTAGCACGAGGGAAGCTCGCACGCGGGTGGGTAAGATATTTTCCACCAGATTAGGTAGGTTGATAGTTTGCCAGATGGCGCGTGCTTCATTGCTGGCGGCGGTGTCCGGTAGCTCAGCGTAATGGGAGAAATGTGCGTCTGGTTCTCTAAACGCAGTGCTGCGCAATTCTAGGAAGCGATCAATATACCACCGCTCAATATCCGCTGTGCGGGCATCGACGTAAACAGAGAAATCAAATAAATCAGAAACCACCAAGGTGGGGCCGGTTTGGAGGACATTCAGCCCTTCGACAATTAAAATATCCGGCCGGTTAATGGTGATAAATTCTCCGGGCACGCGGTCGTATAATTTGTGGGAATACACTGGGGCTTTGACATTGGGTTTTCCGGATTTTACGTCTGTGACAAACCGCAATAATGAACGTTGGTCGTAGCTTTCGGGGAAGCCCTTGCGTTTCATCAGGCCGCGTCGGTTGAGCTCGGCCGCCGGATACAAAAAGCCATCGGTGGTGATCAAATCCACGTGAGGATGGCTGGGCCAACGCTGCAGCAATACCTGTAATAGCCGGGCAGTGGTGGATTTTCCTACCGCCACCGATCCTGCCACCCCGATGATAAAAGGCACGTGTTGGTCGTGTTCGCCAAGAAATGTTTCTGTGGCGGCTGTGAGCTCCTGCCGCGCTTGCACCTGCAAGTGAATCAGACGGCTCAGTGGCAGATACACCTCAGCGACTTCTTCTAGATCAATATTTTCACCAATACCGCGGAGTTTCTCTAACTCATCTTCGGTGAGAACCTGGGGAAAAGACTTGCGTAGTTTCCGCCAAGTAGATCGGTCAAAATCTAAATACGGACTACAGTCTTGGGGACGTGCCATGGCGTACATTGTGCCAAGCCGGTTGCGTCAATACAAAGGCGGTGGGGGAGCTGGGGGCGTAAAAACTACAAGAGGGAGGGGTAAATTCACCGTTGTTTTTATGGTGGGCTAGACTTAGGCAGCAGGTAGAACTTCGATGAAAGGTTTAAGTGTCTTCAGCATGACGAATGACATTCGATACCAGTCGCTTGCCGAGCTTGATCCAGAGGTCGCAAACGCAATCGCCGGTGAACTTTCCCGCCAGCGCAACACTTTGGAAATGATTGCATCAGAAAACTTCGTTCCCCGCGCGGTGCTTCAGGCACAGGGATCGGTTTTCACTAATAAGTATGCTGAAGGTTACCCCGGCCGCCGTTACTACGGTGGCTGTGAGCATGCCGATGTGGTGGAAGACCTCGCACGCGACCGGGCCAAGGCCCTTTTCGGTGCAGACTTTGCCAATGTGCAGCCACATGCCGGTGCCCAAGCTAATGCCGCGGTACTCATGGCGCTGGCAAACCCCGGAGACAAGATCATGGGGTTGTCCTTGGCACACGGTGGACACTTGACGCATGGGATGCATTTGAACTTCTCCGGCAAGCTTTATGAAGTAGCCGCCTATGAAGTCGAACCTGATACTTTCCGGATTGATATGGACAAAATCCGCGAGCAAGCCCTAGCGGAGCGACCACAGGTACTGATCGCCGGCTGGTCCGCCTATCCTCGGCAACAAGACTTTGCTGCCTTCCGGGAGATAGCCGATGAAGTAGGGGCCAAGTTGTGGGTAGACATGGCTCATTTCGCGGGTCTGGTTGCTGCTGGCCTGCACCCAAGTCCCGTTCCTCATGCCGATGTGGTTTCTACTACAGTGCACAAAACCCTCGGTGGCCCTCGCTCCGGCATGATTTTGGCCAAGCAGGAATACGCCAAAGCGCTTAACTCCGCGGTTTTCCCAGGGCAACAAGGTGGGCCGTTGGTACATGCAATTGCAGCCAAAGCCGTTGCTATGAAGATTGCTGGAACTCCGGAATTTAAGGAACGCCAGGCTCGCACCATCGAAGGGGCACAAATTCTGGCCGAGCGGCTCATGGCACAGGACTGCCAGGATGCCGGAGTGGACGTGCTTACCGGTGGCACCGACGTACACCTCGTGCTAGTGGATTTGCGTAATTCCCAACTAGACGGCCAGCAGGCTGAAGATCTGCTGCATGAGGTGGGTATTACTGTTAACCGCAATGCCGTACCATTTGATCCACGCCCGCCAATGGTGACCTCTGGTTTAAGGATCGGCACCCCAGCGCTAGCGACCCGTGGTTTCGACGCAGCTGGTTTTGCCAAGGTGGCAGACATCATTGCTGAGGCACTCACCGGTGCTACCCCGATCGCTGATCTTAGGGCTAGGGTGGAGCAGCTGGCTGAAACCTACCCGCTTTACGACGGCCTCGAGGACTGGAAAATCGTATAAAATGGCTTTGTAAGGTCTGAAATACAGCAGCCCCGGCAGACTAGGTATTAGTGTGCCGGGGTTGTTTGCTGCTGGCTGGGTTTTCTGGGGTGCTTTCTGGGTGCTTTGCCTCGCTGGTCAGTGCGTCAGGAGGCTTGCCTGGTTGTGGCCTGTGACACTTGTCGGATCCACATAGTTAGGGATTGTGTTATGCCGTGGTGGTCATTTGTGCAGTTCAGCGCATTCCGACAAGTCTCATAGCTGCCCCGAGCAGCTACGCCTAAATCTGCGTGACAGGTGAGGAACGAGGTGGGCGTCGAAAAGCATTTCTAGAAAAGTGCCCGGAGGATACGACGCGCCGCTAGTGAATCTAGGCGGGACAACACGGGGAATGGTGGTGGCATTTTCCTTGATGTGTGCTTGTTCCATTAGCCTTAGGTACTGTGCGAGTGCTAGTGATTGATCATCGCGACTCTTTTACCTTTAATTTGGTGGCGTATCTGGAGGATCTCTTAGGCCACCGCCCAGAGGTGGTGTCTTATGATGAAGCGATAACCATAGAATATGCTTCCCGTTTTGATGCCATTGTGCTATCGCCAGGGCCGGGTCGGGTGGATAAGCCGGAAGATATTGGCAGCACGCTGGAGCTTATTACGCAGGTAGATGTTCCGATGCTAGGGGTTTGCCTCGGGCATCAAGCCATGGCTTACGCTTGGGGTGGGGGAACCACTCCTGCTGAGAAACCGGTCCATGGCGAGACGGCACTGATCAACCACGATGAATCTGGGTTGTTTGCTGGGCTCCCCAACCCTCTAGAAGTAGTGCGGTACCATTCGCTCATTGCGGATCCGATTCCAGAGTGCATGACGGTGACTGCCCGCACCGCAACCGGTACGGTCATGGCGATTGCGCATAAGGAAAAACCCCAGTGGGGTGTGCAGTTCCACCCTGAGTCTATAGGCGGGTTTGATGGGCATCACCTGTTGGCTAATTTCTTGAAGCTCGCCCATAAGTACCACCAGCGCCTGCAGGTGCAGGTGCATACGGTGCCGGTAGAAATTGATACCGCGGCTGCATTCGTGCAGTTGTTTTCTGATTCCCAGCATCGGTTCTTTTTGGATTCCACCGACCGCAACCACCCCGACGGTGCGGTTAGCTACCTCGGGGACGCTACTGGTCCCTATGCCCAACAGCTGAGCTTATCGCTTGACGACGGCCCAGTGCTTGACCGTCTAGAGGTAGCATTGGCACGTTACCGTGCCGATTGCAGCGCGGTGCATGATCTTGATCTTGGTTTCACGTTAGGCTGGGTTGGCTACCTCGGCTATGAACTGAAAGCAGAATGCGGCGGAAATACTGCATACAAGGCACCGCACCCTGATGCGAACCTGATGTTTATTGATCGGATGATTGCGGTGGATCATGTTAACGCCGTCACACATCTATTGTGGCTCAGTGGCGCAGATGAAGCAGCTAATGACATGCAGCTTCAGTGGGTAACCAAGACTACAGCCGCATTGGTCAGGCTGGAGCCGGTGCGAGCTGAGGGCGTCGGTACGCGAGAAACGTTGGGCACACTACAAGCACCGTCGAAGGAAGCGTATTTGGCGATGATTGAAAAATGCACACAAGCCATCATCGCCGGCGATAGCTATGAAGTGTGTTTAACCAATCAGGTGTCTGCCAGTGGAACGATAGATGTAGTGGCGGCGTATGTAGCGCTGCGTGCAGATAATCCCACACCATTCGGGGCGTTTTTAGAATTTGATGATATAACCGTGCTGTCCAGCTCGCCGGAGCGCTTTTTGAAAATGACGGCCAGCCGACAGGTGGAGTCCCGCCCGATCAAAGGAACACGGCGCCGAGGTGCTAGCAGCGCTGAAGACGCCACCCTGCGCGCAGACTTAGCCAGCAACCCTAAAGATCGCGCAGAAAACCTCATGGTGGTGGACTTAGTACGCAATGACCTCACCCGGGTGGCGCTGCCTCACACAGTCCAAGCGGATCCGCTCTTTGCTGTGGAAAGCTTTGCGACGGTGCATCAGTTGGTCAGTACCGTACGAGCACAATTACGGCCGGACTGTTCTGTGATTGATCTGATTCGGGCAACGTTCCCCGGCGGTTCCATAACAGGTGCTCCTAAGATCCGCACCATGGAAATAATCGATGAGCTGGAGGGGCAAGCGCGAGGTGTTTATTCTGGGGCGTTGGGGTATTTCAGTTTAAGCGGTGCCATGGATTTATCCATGGTGATTCGTACCATTGTGGCTGATAGTGATGGAATTAGCTATGGGGTGGGTGGTGCAATTGTCGCGTTATCGGATCATGAGGAGGAGTATCGTGAAATTGTCACCAAGTCCCGTCCGCTGTTGCGGCTAGTAGGTCAGGAATATCCCACATAATGAGTTTTTTCTGGTACTCCGGTAGCAATTTTGTTCCGATAAAGCAACGCCACTGTGAACCCATGGTTATTGATTCCTTCCTGGTTGACAATGGCCAAGTGCGGGGGTTTGATCTGCACCTGAAGCGGTTCGCCTCCCAAGTACCACGGGTGCTGCCGGTGAGCTTCCCTTCGATGCTGGCAACGGTGCTTCCTGAAGCAGGGCAGTGGTTTCCCCGGTTGGAGTACCACATAGCAAGCCAAGAGATATATCTGCACCTGCGTCCTGCTCCGCAGCTACGCACCATCACGAGGTTAGAAACGCAAGGTGCTACGGATCTAAGGGAGAAACCACAGGTAAAAGGCTGGGATTTGCCACTACTGACTAAAATGCGGGCAGCGGCCGAAACTCGCGGCTACGATGACGTGATCTTATTAGACGCGGAAGGGCACCCAAAGGAAACCACCACAGCAGTGATGGCATTTTTGGTTGATAATACGTTACACACCCCAGATCCCAGCTTAGGAATCTTGCCCTCTGTGACTTGGGAGCTGACCCAAAATGCACTGCACCACCACGGACTTCAGGTTGCATACGGGGTTTATGATTGGGTGGATTTCCACAGTGCGACCTCGGTGGTGGGCAATGCCCTTCATGGCTGGACGGATGTGATCTGGGGGAGTGAGAAACCCTCCGGAACAGCGGCGTGGCTCAATTCACTGATTCTGGCTACAAGTCTTGTGAGAAGCCATAGTTCTTAGTCACCTTCGCCACCTCAATCTGGTAGCAGGCGTACCACTTATTCCGACCTTTTTGCTGCGCAACCAAGTGTTCTTGGACGGATTTCCAATCCTGAGCGGCGGCCTCATCCACCCAATAGCTGACAGTAATGCCAAAGCAGGTGTCTGGGTCGCGCACCGAACGCAACCCCAAAAACCCTGGTTGTTGTCTGGCTAATTTTTCCATCTGCTGGGCAGTGGCATTGTAGCCATCATCGACACCTGGCTCGGGAGTGTTGCGAATAGAGGAAAAGATGACAGCAACATACGGTGGGGTAGCGGCTACGCTGAGCATAGTGGGTCCTAGTGATGAGAGTTTTCGCCCCGCTCCGCCCGGCTTTCGGCAAGCGCGGTGCGTGCTTTGCGCAGCCAATCAGGTTGATCGGCCAGCAACTCTTTAATTTCTGCGGTGGTCAGGGGTTTATCCAGTTCATTCCGTTTTAAGGCGGCGATGGTAATGCCTAGTTTCTGTGCGACTACTGGGCGAGGGTGCGGCCCGTTACGACGCAGTTCTTCCAGCCAGACTGGTGGATTTTTTTGCAAAGCCACAAATTCCTCATGGCTGAGCGCATTTTTTTGGAACTCCTCTGGCGTGGCGGGCAGATAGATACCCAGCTTCTTTGCAGCGGTCTGGGGTTTCATGGCGGTGCCAGACGGCTGGCGTACAGATTCTTCATTCACACTATACACGGTAGCATGAAAACCTATGTTGACCCTAAGTTTCGCCACCGGCACCGAACCCGATAAGTGGTTTCATCGTTATACCGAACGCACCAACCACGGCGGGCTGAAAACCTCCGTCAATGATGACCCATTGGGGCAGGTATTAACTGGCGAAGCCATTGTAGGCCTAGTACGGCTGCCGGATGCTCGAGTGGATGATCAACTACACCAAGTCAAACTCTACGAAGAGGAACTAGGGATAGCGCTGCCTAAAGAACACACATTGAGCTTATTGGACTTCCTCAGTGCAGCCGATCTAGTAGACGAAATCATCAATTATCGTGCCGATACCACAGGTTTTATTGACCCTGCCGAGATTCGCCCGCACCTGCAAGTAGTGGCCGCAAATGTTGGCACAGTGATAGCGCCACGCCCGTTGCTCAAAGCCCTATCGGGAAAACAAATTGAACACCGGAAATTCGTGGATCCTACCGCCATGCCCACCACGATCGCCCTAGTGTGGTGGAAGGACAATGATAGTGATGCAGTACAAGATTTCGTCGGTATAGCAAAAGGGCGCACCCCTAATAGTTCAAGGTCTAGTACCACTAAGAAGAAACCGGCACAACCTGCGAAAACACGAAAGAATCAACCAGTCGCTCAAAGGCCGAAACAACGGCGCAGGCGGCGTCGATAAGTTAAGCGGTGGGGTGTAATGAAAATGGGAGAAAATCAGATTATATAAGCAGAAGGTAATTTCTCACCCCTAGACCCAAAGACAACTATCATGGAACTGGTTCCCATCAAGGCGCGCACTGCCGCAGAGAATTTATCCCTGCACATTCGTGACGAAATCCTTGCAGGGAAATACCAGCCCGCCAGCCAACTGTTAGAAATTTCGCTGAGCGAAAAATACGGCGTCTCCCGCAACACCCTAAGGGAAGCATTCCGCCTGTTAAAAAGCGACGGCCTGCTAACTCATTACCCCAACCGTGGCGTATTTGTCCGAAAATTCACCAGCGCCGATGTGGAAGACCTCTACGCTTTTCGACGCCTCTTAGAACTCGCCGCACTAGAAGAAGTCTTCCGATCAACCACCGCCACCAACCAATGCATAGCCCACATGCGATTGGCCTGCGCCAAGGCATCCGAAGGTCTAGCAGTGGGCGACTGGAATACCGTGGCAATAGCCAATAACGACTTTCACATGGCAATCTTCCAGGCCACCGGTGTAGAACGCATGGTACGAGTTGCGCAAACCGTCATGGTGCAATGCCGACTCATCTTCATGGCGTGCTCTGACGACATCCATCGCCCCTTCGTGGCAGAAAACGAAACCCTTCTTCAGCTCATTCAGTCAGGTAAAAAAGCAGAAGCCTCCCACATGCTCGCCACCTACTTATTACAATCCCAAACGATGATGATGCAGTTAATGTCCACTGAATAGCACAGAATAAGGTTTAAACCGAACCGTTTTCCCCGGCGCCAACTGGGCGCAGCGATCACTAGACTTACGAGTTAACACCGCAATCACCGGATACCCGCCAGTAGTAGGATGATCAGGACCAAAAACCACCGGTTCACCATTTGGTGGAATCTGAATAGAACCACGCACCATTCCTTCACTAGCAAGCTCTGCAGCAGCAAAATCAGGATGCCGGGAAATGGGGGTTTCAGCAGGAATCATCCGTAAACCAATGCGATCAGATTGGGAACTAACCGTAAAAATTTGCGAGAAAAACGCCCGCACTGACTCCTCACTAAACCAATCATTTCGAGGCCCTAAAATAACCTGCAACTCCTCTTGCGCCACCCGTTTCCACAACGGAGGGATTTGCCGCAGGTGCGGATACCAACTGTGGTCAGCAATCCAATAGCCAGAACCATACAACAGATCACCAGGGGCGATGGGAGCAGGCCCAATTCCACTGAGCCGATCAGTACTAGCCGAGCCCAATACCTCCTGAACATCAAAGCCACCCCGGATCGCCAAATAGGAACGCAACCCATAATCAGCCATATCCAGCGTTAAAAAGTCCCCCGGCAGCAGTTCAATGACGGTATTGGTATAAGACCCCCGAGCGCCATGGCCATTAGTAATGGTGATACGAGAATCGGTTCCAGTGACAATCAACGAAACAGGGGCGCACGCCTCCACGGTGACCCCGCCTAAAAGAATCTCTAACAAGGGTGCGTTTTCATCGTTGCCCACAGCGTGATTAGCGCGCGCCGCAGACATCCGATCAAAACAACCAGAAGGACTGACCCCAAGTGCCGCGTACCCCTTCCTGCCGCGATCTTGCAGCTCGGTGAGCGGTCCGGGATTATGCATACGCAATACCACCTGAGAATCGGTATGAAACATGATGATATTCCTCCGGAGGAGTTTAAGAGTTATTAATAAAACGCACCGTATCGCCCGGCTGAATCAAAGCGGGATGCTGCCGCTGCGGATCCCACATTGCGACCTCGGTATGTCCAATCAACTGCCAACCACCAGGTGATTGCTGCGGATACACAGCGCTAAACCCACCCGCCAACGCCACCGAACCAGCCGGAATAGCCGTACGCGGGCTAGCCAACCGTGGCACAGTAAACGGAAAATCTTCTGCAACCAAATACATAAACCCGGGCGCAAAACCACCAAAAGCCGCTGTCCACGTCAGCTCACCATGCAGCTCAATCAACTTCTGCGGTGATAACTGCAGATGGTAAGCCAACGACTCCAGATCCGGACCGGAATAACTCACGGGTATCTCAATATGGGAATGCGCAGAACCAGCTTGGTCCGCTGCATCCTCAGAATCAAGTTCTGTGATCAACTTGGCTGCATCAGACAGATGCACTAGAGCAGGATCAATATGAACTAACACCGTCGCAGCAGCCGGAATGATCTCCGCTATTCCGGGAATGGCACCACTAGCACTGGCAGACTCAATCGCAGCACGAAGCTTAATAGCCGCATTCAACGGATTTGTGTCACTGTCACTAAGATCAATCAGAAGGGCAGTTTCCCCACAAGGCTTAATCAACATGCGCTTACATCCACACCATTTTCCGCTAGTTGAGTACGAATTGTCTGGATCAACGCCAAGGCTGCCGCGTTATCACCATGCACACAGATGCTATCGGCGTGAATGTCAATCTCATCGCCTTCAATGGTGGTCAGTGGTTGCTGCAATGCAAAAGCTACGGCTTGGGCGCTAGCTTGCTGCGGATCATGCAACACCGCGCCGGGCTGCGACCTAGCAACTAGACTGCCATCGGAATGATAGGCGCGATCGGCAAATGCCTCAGCGATGACTTCAAGACCTTCTTCTTTGGCAAAGTCTAGTAGCGAGGAGCCAGCAAGCCCCATGAGTTTTAGCTTGGGGTCAATGCTGAGAATGGCTTCAATAACAGCGGCTGCTTGGTCTTTTCCTTCTGGTCGCGCAATGTAGTTATAAAGCGCGCCGTGGGGTTTGACGTAGCTTAGCTGGCCACCGGCGGAATGCGCTATGGCTTGAAGTGCCCCAATCTGATAGATAATTTCCGCCTTGAGCTCACTGGGGTGGTAATTCATAGCGCGTCTGCCAAATCCCGCCAGATCTCGGTAGCCAGGATGGGCACCGATGCGTACTCCAACTGCGATTGCCTCGGTGCAGGTCGCATACATTACGCTCGGGTCGCCAGCGTGGAAGCCGCTAGCAATATTCGCACTGCTGATAAGTTGCAGTACTTCTTTGTCATTTCCAATGGTATAAGCACCGAAGCTTTCGCCTAGGTCAGCGTTGAGATCAATAGAAGCAGTCATATTTTTTGCGGTTTCTTCTGCGTTAAAAATTTAGCGGGGAGGGGGGTTAGCCGAGTAGCTCAAATACTTTGGCGAAGGACTGCCAGGCCATGAACCAAGCTACCAGTGTTGCTAGTACGCCAATGGAAATTAACCAGGTGGGGTAGCGGTAGCCGTGCAGGAGATCCTTTTGGCGGAATATGGCGATATAAATAATCAGCATGAACCCAACCGGTAACACCAAGCCATTAAAGGCGCCAGCGAAAACCAACAACGCGGCTGGGGCAGTTCCAACTAATCCGTAGAAGGTGGTGGATATCATGATGAAGATGATGGTCAGCCAAGTTTGCAGTCTATTATCGCTTTTCTGCTTGTCGACGAAAAACGACGCCGAGGTATAACTAGCCCCAATGATGGAACTCAAAGCTGCTGCCCACAACACAATTCCAAACAGGCGCAGGCCAATTTCCCCGGCTGCAGCTTGGAAAGCATCCGCTGCTGGATTGCCATCGGTGTTTAGTACCACACCACCAGCGACCACGCCAAGCACAGCTAGGAATAGCACCACCCGCATGACGCCGGTGAGCAAGATTCCGGTGATGGAGGAACTAGAAACCGACTTCACATTTTCCACACCGGTTTGGCCGGAGTCCAGCATCCGGTGGGCACCAGCATAGGTGATGTAGCCGCCTACGGTGCCACCCACCAACGTGGTAATAACCAGCCAGTCAATGGTTTCTGGCCACACGGCGTTGCGTAATGCGGTACCTACTGGTGGCTTAGAGACGAAAGCCACGTAGGTGGTGAGGATCATCATCACCAAACCCAAGCCCACGAGGATTTTATCCAAGGCAGCGCCTAGTTGTTTGAATAAAAAGATGGCAATGGCGATCACGGCTGTAATCAAGCCAGCTACTTTGGTATTCGCGCCCAACATGGCATTGGCTCCCAGGCCAGCACCTGCAATATTGCCAATGTTGAATACCACACCACCAATGGTGATCAGTATGGCTAGTAGCCAGCCCAAACCAGGAGCTACTTCATTACCTAACTCTTGGGCGCGGAGGCCGGAAATGCCGATGACGCGCCAAACATTCAGCTGAATAGCAATATCCAGGACGATGGATACCACGATGGCGAAGGCAAAAGCTGCGCCCAGCTTGGCTGTGAAGGTGGCGGTTTGGGTGAGAAAACCCGGGCCGATGGCGCTGGTGGCCATCAAAAAGATAGCGCCCATTAATGCGCTTCGAGTGCTGGCGGTAGCGGCAGCTTGTTTTAGGTTAGGCCCTGCTGGTGTTGAGGTTTCGCCATTGGTCATGGTGGACGCAACTCCTTATGGGTGATAAAAACTTTTAGACTTTTAAAAAACCAGGAACACTGGAAATTTACCTTGATGTAAGCCAGTCCACAACCTGTTTCGTAAGTGAGCTACCTTACCCCAGTAGAAAGGGCGAAGAAAACTCCCCTAGTGGGGGTATCGACTAGGGGAGCAAAAGGTTCAACCGAGATTAATCGCGATCGGTATTGGCCATAGCTAGGACGTCGAGACGCTTATCTAATTCCTCTTCAGTGAGGTTCTCGCCGTCAACAAAGCCTAGATCGATGACTGTCTGACGGATGGTCTTGCCTTCCTTCAGCGCGGTCTTTGCCACCTTGGCGGCATTCTCGTAGCCAATAGCGGAGTTCAGCGGAGTCACAATGGAAGGGGAGGACTCTGCGAGGGTGCGCATTCGCTCTTCGTTCGGCTCGATGCCGTCGACAAGCCGCTCGGCGAACACGCGGGCGGTATTGGCCAGTAGGCGGGCGGATTCCAGCACGTTGCGTGCCATGACTGGAATGAACACATTCAGCTCGAAGTGTCCTTGGGAACCGGCAAATGCTACAGCGGCGTCATTGCCAATAACCTGTGCGGCTACCTGCGTTGCGGTTTCACACAAGACCGGGTTGACCTTGCCAGGCATGATGGAAGAACCTGGTTGCAGGTCGGGCAGGTGGATTTCGCCTAGGCCGGTCAGTGGGCCAGAGCCCATCCAGCGAATGTCATTGGCGATCTTGTTCAGCGAAACCGCAACGGTGCGCATAGCGCCGGAGAACTCCACCAGACCATCACGGTTGGCCTGTGCCTCAAAGTGGTTCACGCATTCGCGTAGCTCTTTCACATCGGTGAGCTTGACCAGCTCTGCGGTGACTTTTTCACCGAAATCGGCTGGAGTATTAAGCCCAGTACCCACGGCGGTGCCGCCGATCGGAAGCTCCCCAAGGCGAGGAAGAGTAGCTTCAATGCGCTCGATGCCTGCCTGGATTTGGCGAGCGTAACCTGCAAATTCCTGTCCCAAGGTCACTGGCACGGCGTCCATCAAATGGGTACGGCCGGACTTGACCACAGACTTCCAGGCCTTTGCCTTAGCCTCTAAGGATGCGTGCAGCACCTTCAGACCAGGAATCAGATCCGTTACCGCTGCCTCAGTGGCGGCGACATGGGTGGCGGTTGGGAAGGTGTCATTGGAAGACTGACCCATGTTGACATGGTCATTGGGGTGGACCTCCACACCATTTGCCTTAGCAATGGAGGCAATGACCTCATTGGTGTTCATGTTGGAAGAAGTACCAGAGCCGGTCTGGAAGACGTCGATGGGGAACTCGGCATCGTGAGTTCCTGCGGCGATTTCCTTAGCTGCAGCAATGATGGCGTCGGCTTGCTCGGCTGGCAATAGGCCACGATCTTTATTTACTTGTGCGCAGGCTGCTTTTAATAGCCCCATGGCGCGGATCTGGGCAGACTCAAGACCCCGGCCAGAAATGGGGAAATTCTCCACAGCACGCTGGGTCTGGGCCCGCCACAAAGCGTCAACCGGGACCTTTACTTCACCCATAGTGTCATGTTCAATGCGGTACTCAGTCATAGGTTAGAACCCACCTCATTTTTCATACCGCCCCAGTTTTGGAGCGCAAGTGAATAATTGATAATGCCGATCACACTGCCCCGGTGGTTGCAGCCTCCTAGGATATGCGCGATCACCCCTATTAGTATGGACTAAAAACTGCTCCACGTGTGGTGTTGGGGGAAAACTTCGGGGGTGTGTGGCGGGAAACACACTTATTCTGCTCTGCTTTTATCGTGGGAAGTGGCAATTATGGGGGTGCTAATTTATGCTTGGCGCTTATGTCTCAAAAAATTATGCCTGCCATCTGGTGCCAGAATAATGCTGGTGAAGCCGCTCAGTTTTATGCGGAAGTTTTCCAGGAGGCGCGCATTGTCGAACACAAACCTGGACTAGCTACCACAGTTGATATTCACGGTTTGCAGTTCTTGCTCATCAATGGTGGCGACATGTTTGCCCCCAACCCCTCCATCAGTGGTTTGCTCAACTTCGACCCGCTTCTGTTCGGTGGTGAAGAGGGAGCTCGTGCCTACCTCGACAAAGTGTATGAACAACTGTGCGTGGAAGAGCTCAGGCCACTCGATGAATATCCCTTCAGCAAACGCTATGCGTGGATCCGCGACAAATACGGTGTCACCTGGCAACTCATGCTTACCGATCCTGAAGGTGAACCACGCCCCTTCGTAGTGCCGTCGTTCATGTTCGGCCAAGTCAACCACTTTAAAGCCGAAGCCGCCTCTGATAAATGGATTTCGCTTTTCGACGACTCCCGCCGCGGCACCTTAATCCACTACCAAGACGATGCCGAAGGCATCGACGCCGGTTCGGTCATGTTCACCGACTTCCAACTATGCGGCGAGTATTTTGCTGCCATGGATGCAGGTGAATACCACGAATTTACCTTTACACCCGGCGTGTCCATCTTGGTCTTTTGTAAAGATCAAGAAGAAATTGACCGGCTCTGGAATGCGCTTTCTGCAGTGCCAGAAGCAGAATCCTGCGGTTGGTGCCAAGACGAATATGGAATCTCTTGGCAGATCGTCCCCGAGAATATTTTCTCGCTTATGGCTAACGAACAGTCACGTGAAAAAATCCTCAGCATGAAAAAGATTCAGCTGGATCAGCTTTAAACCCTAGCTTGGTGTAGCGGCTGGGCGTGTGTGCGTGGTTCAGTTGAGGCGGTCGCGGTGCGTCCGTCGCCTCGGCTGGGCAAGTGGTGTGGCTGACACTTGTCGGAACGTGGCTAAGCGGTGTGCTGCATAGTTGAGGTTATCCCTGGATAGATTTTGTTCTTCCTGGTGTGTTGCTAGGCGATCCGACAAGTCTCAATCAAATCTTGCTCAAACTCCACCTAGGGGACCTAGGGGACTCCGCCCAGGATTACTTATCGGATCTTATGCCGCTCATCTGCTAGGAAACCCGGCTGTATAACCGGTTCCATGTGAGGTGTGGTCTTGAGAACGTTGAGTTTCATTAGGGCCTGCAGGGTTCCTTCGCGGCTTATGAGACTTGTCGGAGGGGTGGCGCTAAAGTGAAAGCAGATTTATTAAACCCCAGGTTATATATGTAATGAAAATGCAGATCTACCAGAACTCCGACAAGTCTCAGGGTGATGAAGAACCCCAGCGTGACAATGACCCCAGGGTGATGAAGAACGCTCAGACTGGACAATGCCAAGACACACCGAGCACTGACAAAGAACCAGCCCCGAAGAACTGCGGCTCCCAGAGCAGTGCTGTAGGCGGCTGTGATGGACAGTGCTTTAAGTTCCGCGCCGGGCGGATTCGGCGGATTCGGCGGATTCTGCTTAAGCTCTAGCTTAAGCTCTAGTGGGCGTCGAAAAGCAAAACCCCTCCGGCTTGGATGCGGAGGGGAAGGATTGAGTGTTTAGGCTTTGGGGCTGTAGTCAACCACAGCGTATTCCTGTAGCTTAGCCAGCTGGTGCACAGATTCAATGAAGCGGACGGTGCCGGACTTAGAGCGCATGACTAGTGACCTCGTGGTAGCACCGTTCTTGCGGTAGGAAACACCGCGGAGCATGTCACCGTTGGTTACGCCTGTGGCAACGAAATAGCAATTATCGGAGGAGACTAGGTCATTGGTGCCTAGTACTCGATCCAGATCGTGGCCAGCGGCGCGTGCTTTGGCAGCTTCTTCTTCGCCTGTGGGGGCGAGCATGCCTTGGATTTCGCCACCCATGCACTTCATGGCGCAGGCAGTGATAATGCCTTCAGGTGTGCCACCAATGCCCATCATGAGGTCAACGGAGTTGTCACCTTTCGCCGCAGCCACCGCACCAGCAACGTCACCGTCGCGGATCAAGCGCACCTTAGCGCCAGCGCTGCGAATATCGGCGATGAGCTCATTGTGGCGTGGCCGGTCCAGCACGACAACGGTTACATCCGAAGCGAAAATGCCTTTAGCTTTTGCTACGGATTCGATGTTATGCGCAACTGGGGCGGTGATGTCAATGCACCCTACTGCCTCGGGGCCTACTGCGATTTTATTCATATAGAATACCGCGGAGGGGTCGAACATGGTGCCTCGTTCGGCGGCGGCAAGCACGGAAATAGCATTGGGGCGGCCTTCAGCCATGAGGGAAGTACCGTCAATTGGGTCTACTGCGATATCGACTTCAGCACCTTCACCAGTGCCGACAGCTTCGCCGTTAAACAGCATGGGGGCTTCGTCTTTTTCGCCTTCGCCGATGACCACAATTCCGTTCATTTGCACCGAGTTAATGAGTGTGCGCATGGCATCCACCGCAGCTTTATCGCCGTTGTTTTTCATGCCACGGCCGACCCAACGGCCGGAAGCAAGCGCCGCAGCTTCGGTGACTCGGACGAGTTCAAGGGCTAGGTTACGATCTGGAATTCCAAGGGGGGTGTTGGACATGAAGCCAAAGCCTTCCTGATTTTAAGCGCAAGTTAGAAGTTGATAGACATCAGCAGGGCGGGTTTGGTCCAGCTGAAAATCCGTTCTTAATTCTTCCACTTTCAGGAGAATTTTGGGGCAAATGCCCACCCATAATGGGGTGATTTGGGTATTTTTATTGGAACCTTCGAATTGAAACTTGTCCGATTATGGGAAAAATCACCATACCCCCAGGGGCTTAAATCGCAGTCGAATGCGTTTCGTGGGATACTACTTGGCGTGGTAGAAGAAAAACCCAGGATCTTTCAAAGCAGCCGAGATATTTTCCTATCATTGGCGAGCATCCTTATCGTGATGATCGTCTCGGTGGCTTTCACCGGCATGTGTTCTTTTGGTCGCGATGCTACGGAAAATGCGCAGATCCACCGGGTGGATGCCGCCGCGTTCCTTGATCTGGAAGCGCGATCTGTTGATTTTCCGGTGCGGTTGCCGGAGGTGCCAGCAGATTGGGTGGCTAATTCTGCCCGCCGCGGTTGGGTAGCAAACACCCCCGCACCCATTGTGGGCTGGGTTATCGGCAAAGATGGCTACGTGCAATTAACGCAAACGGGCGTTCCGCTTGCCGAAGCAGTCGAGAACGCCGACGATAACTTCCGTGAGCACACAGACATCTACCAGGTGGGCGACACCACCGTTGAACTCTATAGCTCACCTGGCGCTGACGCTCGCGACCTGCGGGCAGTCGACCTAGGGGATGTGCGATTGCTCATAACTGGTGCAGCAACCTCTGAACAGTTCGATCAGTTCATCACCACACTGGTAAAAACCAAACCTATTGCTGTGACTCGGTAGCTAGTGCTGCTTCGATTCGTTTGGTGGCACCGTTGAGGTAGTTTTCGCAGTGCTTGGCTAAGGCTTCGCCTCGTTCCCAGTATTTCAGGGACTCATCGAGGCTCATTTGGCCCAGCTCTAAAATCCGTACAATCTCCACCAGCTCGTCGCGTGCTTGTTCGTAGTTAAGCGATTCCACGGGACTAAAAGCATCAGTCCCAGTTCCCTGACCAAAAACATTGGTGCTACTCATAGTGGTTCTCCTTAAAAATTAATCTGCAGGCTTGGTTTGCATGGCGGCTGCGGTGATCGAGCCATCGCCCACCCGGATACGCAGCTGGCTTCCTGGGGGAGACTGGTCAATATTCATCACCACTTCCGGTGGGCTGCCGTCACGAGGAATAACCTGCACAATGGCATAGCCGCGCGCGAGCGTCGCCGATGGCCCCAACGCCGCAACTTGGTTCCGCAGCGCCTGCACCTGCGCGATTTCAGAGCGAACGAAATGCTGAATATCTCGGCGTATCAGCGTGATTGCCCGCAAGATTTCCTCCCGCCGCATGCTTATCGACGCCAATGGGTTCTGCAACACCGGACGTGAGCGCACAGCTGCTAGTTGCTGTTGTTGCACCTGCACCCATGACCGCAAGGCTGCCGCCGACCTAGCGCGTAGTTCACTGATAAGTTCTCGCTCGCCAACGACGTCTGGAACAACTTTCTTCGCGGCATCCGTGGGCGTAGCTGCACGTAAATCGGCGACATTATCCAAAATCGGATTGTCGGGCTCATGCCCAATAGCTGATACCACTGGCGTTGCGGTAGCTGCTACCGCTCGTTGTAGGGTTTCCTCGGAAAATGGTAGTAAATCTTCCACTGATCCGCCGCCGCGGGCAACGATAATCACATCGACGCTAAGATCTGCATCCAGTTGTGCCAGTGCCTCGATGATTTCCGGAACCGCGCGGGCACCTTGAACCGCAGTATTGACCACTTTGAACCGTACTTCGGGCCAACGAGACTGTGCCACCGATAGAACATCTCGTTCCGCCGCTGAACCGCGACCAGTAATCAGGCCAATGGTATTGGGTAGGAAGGGGAGTGGTTTTTTGTTCTCAACAGCAAAAAGACCTTCAGCAGCTAACTGTTTGCGCAGTTGTTCAATCCGCGCCAGCATGGCTCCGATGCCAACTGGCCGAATTTCAGTAACCCATAACGAAAAAGCTCCTCTCGCTTCATAAAAAGCCGGTTTGCCATAAACGACCACCCGGTCGCCCTCGTTGATGGGGCTAGCCGAATCGGTCAGCAGTGTGGTGGGGCAAGTGATTTGTACACTGGCTTCTATAGACGGATCTCTTAAGGTGAGATACGAAAATTTCCACCGAGGATTAGCCTTGTACTGAGTGATTTGCCCCTCAACCCACACCTTGCCTAACCGCTCAATCCAGCCTTTGACCTTGGAATTTAACTCCCGAACGGGCCAAGCCGTTTCTGGTGTGGTGGAATCTGCCATATGGTTACTTCCCTTCGTGGGGTGTTTGGTGTTGCTAGAAAGTAGTTTAAGCTGTATCGCATGACTTCCCCCGACAACAATAAGAAGGTGCTTGTTGCGGCACCCCGCGGTTACTGTGCTGGTGTGGACCGAGCGGTAGAGACCGTTGAACGTGCATTGGAAAAGTATGGCACTCCAGTTTATGTGCGCAAAGAAATTGTTCACAACCGCTATGTTGTCGACACACTGTCGGAACGAGGCGCCATCTTTGTTAATGAGACCGACGAGGTTCCAGAAGGCGCCCATTTAGTATTCTCGGCACACGGTGTTAGCCCCGCTGTTCACGCCGAGGCCGAGCGCTTGAGCTTGAACACTCTCGATGCCACCTGTCCCTTGGTGACCAAAGTCCATAATGAAGTAAAGCGCTTCGCCCGTGACGGCTATCAGATCCTGTTGGTGGGACACGAGGGACACGAAGAAGTCGAAGGTACTGCTGGCGAGGCACCAGAAGTGACTCACCTTGTCGATGGTGTGGAAGGGGTGGAGCAGTTACCGGATTTTCTAGCCGATGAGCCGAAATTAGTGTGGCTGTCTCAAACCACATTATCGGTGGATGAGACCATGGAAATTGTGGACTTACTGCACAAGAAGTATCCCCAACTGCAAAATCCACCTAGTGATGATATTTGCTACGCCACCCAAAACCGTCAAGTAGCGGTAAAAGCCATTTCCAAAGACGCCGATTTGGTTATTGTGGTTGGTTCCCAAAACTCCTCCAATTCCAAACGACTGGTGGAAGTTGCTTTACAGGCAGGGGCGAAGGCCAGCTACCTCGTGGACTATGCTCACCAGATCGATGAGGCATGGCTTGAAGGCGTGACTACCATTGGCCTGACTTCTGGCGCCTCAGTTCCCGAAATCCTGGTCACCGGTGTACTGGAATGGCTAGCCGAGCGGGGATACGTCGAAGTAGAAGAGATAAAAACCGCAGCAGAAAAGATCGTATTTGCCCTTCCACGTGATCTGCGCCCACCACGAAAATAGCGCTTACGCCGCTAGCTGTTGCACTCGTTTCGCATTATCCAGGTAATGCGAAACCTCCGCGACTATCTGCTTATCGACGTCAACAGCGCGGATTCGCACAATGCCATAGCCTTGGCGCAGCAGCTCCCGTTCCCGTGCTCGCTCCTGTAGTAGTACTGGTAATGTATTGGTTTCGTATTTGCATTCACCATCAATTTCGACGATCAACCAGTCATTAATCAGCAGGTCGGTGTAATAATGCGAATGCTGTCCCCGCATACGTGCCTGGGGAACGATGCTGGTAACAGCGCTGATTTTGGCCGTGATGAGCTTAAAACGAGCCAATGTCTCATAAACACTCTGGATGTTGTCATAAGCGAGTTGTAAAAGAGCCAGTGCCTTGCGGACATAAGGGGAGTCACCTAGGCTCCGCACCAAACTTGTCATCTGTGTTTTGGAAATCTTTAACTGGTTCATAGCGCCTTCAATAAAAACAAGAGCATACCTAGCGCCATAAAGCCGCAAAATATCTAGGTAAGTCCGCTCAATGCTTGTGACCCGTAGATTATCTTGATCAAAATAATGGGTAGAGGGCAGCGTGTTATACAAGTATCGAATTTTAGGTGCCCAATTATTCTTTGCGCTAGGTGAGATTTCCCCTGGTAAAGTCAGTTCCACAATATTCTGGGTGTGTGGTGGACGTAAATACCGAATACCTAAGGCCGCCGCGGCCGCGAAACCACTAAGCACGGCTTTCCGGGTGGAGAGCGCCACCGCCGCAACTCTAGCTGTATAGCGATCCCACTGTTCTAATGCCATGTAATCTTCTTTGCTAATTCCAACAGTTGGCGTTAATAGGATAAGACCCAAATCCTGGGTGGCTCGCTTGCGATTATCCGCCAAATTGCGGCCTAAGCTGCGTATTTTAATCAAATTGAATCTGTCAAGAGTGGTCATGCCGGCATTATTGCACAAGCGGCCGACATGCTAATCATGTATTCGAATATTTGTTCGTTTTGATTGGGTGGGGTCGCGCTGGAATCCATAGGGGATAGCTGATGGCCACGAGTATCCAGAAAGGCCGCCTGCTATGCCATGGGCGCGTCCGTCTGCTTGGTGCTAGTGAACCGTGTGCCTATGGTCCAGGCGCTGAGACTTGTCGGAGGGGTGGGGCAGAAGGTGGCAGTGCGACGCGGTGGGCGTCGAAAAGCTCAGGGTGGGCGGGTGTCTCCGACAAGTCTCACCCAGGCGCGCACCGAGGCGCATAACAGCTATCAGTGATTGTGGCCAATAGTGTGAATTGCCGTTGCAGCAGCTTGAGAATAATCGGGGTGGCGGGAATCTCTGATTAACAGGTGTTGACTTCCATATTCCTGCTGCTCACGGCTCCGACAAGTCTCAGGGAGCAACCCGGTATCCCGGAGCATCACGTGTTAGTAGCCTGGCAGCTGCGTGGATGGAGCGGAGCCCTAACCAACCACCAGCTCCAGCCTCCAGCTAGGAGTACAAATCGTCATTCAAGGAGCGGCGCCGCCGTTGCTTCGGCTGTTCCCGCTTCACCTCTGAATGGGAGTTTTGTTGTTGGCGGGTGCGCTGCTGCGGGGTGCGTGGTGGAGTGCCACGCTGCTGGCCATTGCGCTGGCCAGGCACTCGGCCCTCCGCACGCTGCTGGGCAGCTCGGCGCTGTGGCGAGCTAGGAGCTTGCTTGGAGCGTTGCGCAGAACCTGATCCTTGCCTAGTCGGGTGTTGGTGCTCAGACGATCGCATTGCGCCCCGTTGCTGTGCATTCCGGGGTTGCGACTGTGCGCCACCACGCTGCTGGCCGTGCGCTTGGCTGGCACTGCGCTGTGGGGTCCGGCGTTCGGTTGCTCCACCGTGGCCTGCTCGCTGCACCCGAGGTTGCGCTGCCCGCTGTTGAGCGTTTCGCGTTTGGGCTCGCTGCTGCGGGCTGCGCTGTTGGTTTACCGCTGCGGAACCCGATTGGTTGGTGCGCAGGCGGTCGGCAGGCTGGCTGGCTCGCTGCCGGACAGGGCGCGAGTGTTGGCGCTGTTGGTGGCTTTGAGTTGGCGCGGAACGCTCGGTTTGGTGCGGCGGCATAGTATTCCGGCTTTGCCGTGTAGGCGGTTGCGTGCCAGTGGAGCGTTGCCTACGGTTACTAGGCTGCCCTGCCGCTGTAGAGCGCCGCTGTGTCGCAGCAGTCTGCGGGTCTTGGGGCGTAGCTGCCCGTCGCTGCGCAGGTCGGGGTGTTCTCCCGCCAGCGGTAGGGTGCCCCTCAGCTGGCTGGGCAGGACGCCGCTGCACTTTTGGCTTGTTCGGCGCGGTGTGTTCACGATTATCCCGCCGCCCAGAAGACCTACCCGGCATGGTTGAAGGCGCAGCAGTGTGAGGACCAGTGTCACGATTAGTCCTGATTATCTGAGTGTGACCGGTTGCTGGACTGATAAGGGAGCCAGAGGCGTTGGTGTCTTCTTTGGGGTTATTGCGCTTGAGAAGCTCTTCAACGGTGACCGCGGTGTCTGCCGTTTTAGCACGATTACGCGCTCGTTCTTTGGCGTTGCGGACCTCGCTGCGCTGCGACTGGTTCCGCGCTCGGCTGGCTTGAGCTGCACTACGTCGCGCCTGCTCATCCGCTTGTCGACGCTCCCTCGTCGTCGCTTCTTGGGCGCTGCGCCGAGATTTCCGCAGCAAGAACAGCCTTATTGCTCCAATTGCTGCCGCTCCTATGGTGGCGGTAATGAGCACGGGGAATTGTTCTAGGAGCGGATAGAGGTGAATAAGTCGGCTAGTTAGCCCACCTGCCGTACCAGAAGCAGCTTGTCTTGATAGTAATAAAAGAGCAATAACGGTGGCGGTGACAAACAACAGTGGAATGGATGCGACTGTGAGGAAAATGGATTTCGGTTCAGTAGCGATCGCCACGAATAGCACAGTAACCAGGAAACAGATTTTATATGTTAGTCCCAATTCGCCGCTTGCGGTGGAAAGCAGCACGCCCACAGCTAGGCCGCTGACCATGATGATCAACGATAACCAGAATGGAATACCAAAAAACTGCACAGGCGACTGTGCACCGTGGTGCTTTTCGGGAACATATGACACGTTGATTTATGTTACCGATTTTGTAGCGTTTTGAGACATTCTCAAGACAACGACACGGATGGGCACTGGTTACAAAACAATGGATTACCCCTGTTGTTGTTAATTTTTACGGTGACGAATTTCTTTTAAGATTTTCCATGCAAGCACGGCGCTTGTTGTTATAGCAATTTTGGTGGAGTCGATTAGTTTGGGTGGCTTGTCGGCGGCAGGTTCTATTGGGGTGGGGGTAGGGGGTGAGCTGGGGGCGTCGGCAAGCAAGGCGTTGGCTTTGCGATCCGCCCGCAGTTTTTTGCCCATGGCCTCACCGAGTGCGCCGCTAATGGTGCCAGCGGTGGTGGCAAAGCTGATCTCGGCGGCGGTTTTTTCGCCCGCACGCAATGAAATCATGTCGTGAAGGTAGCGGAAGAGCACCGCGATCATGGCTGCGAATGGCACGGCCAAAAACGCGCCAATGATGCTAAACAACGAGCCGCCAATGGTCACAGAAATCAAGACGATGACTGGGTGTAGATTTACTGCCCGTGAGTGCAGCAGTGGGGAGAGAATATTGCCTTCCAGTTGCTGCACAATCACGACGATAAGCAGTACTACAATAGCTTTGGTTACGCCTAAGGAAACTAAGGCCACCAAAACCGCCAACGAACCCGCCACGAACGCACCCACAATGGGGATAAAACCCGCCACGAACGTTAACACTGCCAACGCTAGTGCCATGGGAACGCCGAGGATCACCAAGCCGATGCCGATAAAAAGGGCATCCACGGCGGAAACCGTTGCTTGGGCGCGAATAAAGCCACTCAATGCAGTCCATGCTCGGGTCAGTAGCTCTGTTAAATGCCAGCCTGCCCGTTTGCCCACTACGGAGCGTAGCCACGGTAAGAACCGGTCGCCGTCTTTAAGAAAAAAGAACGTTAAGATCAGCACAATACCTATGGTTACTAGCACGCTTGTGGCGACACCGAGACCAGAGAAGATTTCACCAGCAATTGAGCCAGCGCGGTTTTGCAACCACTGCACTCCGTAATTAATACGATCGTTGAGATCTTCCGGATCAAGGTTTAACGGCGGGCCTTGTAGCCACAGTTGGGCGCGCTGAATGCCTTCGAAAGCTTGAAAATATAATGTTTGAGATTGCCTGCCCACCGAGGGAGCAATCACCCAAATAACAAAGCAGATGCTGCCAAAGGAACTCAAAATCACCAGTAGGGACGCTAACCCAGGTGGCACCCCTCGGCGTCGCAGCCATGCCGCTGGCGGCCACAGCACCGTGGTGACAATCAGCGCGAGAATGATGGGGAGTGCACCTTTCCAGACCTGCTTAATGCAATACCATAGGACAAAGGTGGCAGCCGCAATAATCAGCAACCGCAGGCACCAAGCTGCAAGCCGTCTGATGCCATCGGCGATTATTTCTGCGCGGTCGATCTGTTCACCGGAACTGTCTGGCTGCAATTGCGCGAAGACCTCAGACGCCTCAGTGAATTCGAGCTCAGGTGGATGGGAATCACTCACAAGTGCCATTTTGGCAAAAAATCCGGCTCTGTGGTGGGAAGGAGGGTACTAATCTATCGTGTTGAGGTGTGGTGAGATTAGTTATTTGGTTGGATCTGCTCCAGATTCCGATTTATGGCTGCGCCGTCATAGCAGGGCTTGTCCTAGGGTGGCAGGCTCCCTCGACTAGTTCACAGCTCGGGGTGGCAGTGGACCCGGCAGTTGTTATTTTGATCTGCGCTACCTTATGTGCAGTACCGTTTTCCCAGCTACCAGCCGCATTGAAAAATGGAAAATTTCTAAGTTGCCTGGTGGTAGTGAACTTCCTCATCGTTCCTGCCGTCGTTGCCGCGCTATGCCTTTTGCTTATCGACGACCCCACCTTGCTCCTACCCATCCTCCTCGTACTGCTCGCACCTTGTGTGGACTATGTGATTGTCTTTTCCCGAATGGCGGGAGGCAACTGGCAATCCCTACTGGTTGCCACTCCAATACTGATGCTGATGCAGTTGGTATTGCTGCCGGTGTATTTATCCGTTGCCCCAGGTGCCACCCAAGTGGTATCGCACTGGCAGCCTTTCCTACGTGCATTTGGATTATTTATTCTGCTGCCAATGGTGGTGGCGTTAGTGCTGCAACGCTGGGGAGTTAAAGTCATGCCGGTGATAGAACTTCTTATGGTTCCGCTGCTGGCCATTACACTTTTTATTGTGGTGGGTGCGCATACGGGGACCATTTTGCAGCACCTCCAACAACTATGGGCAGTAGTGCCAATCTTTATCTGCTTCGGTGTAGTAATGCCGATCATTGGCAATCTTTGGGGCAAATGGCGGGGGCTGGATGTAGCGACGCGCTGTGTGTTGAGTTTCAGTGCCACCACGAGAAACTCGCTGGTGGTTTTGCCGTTTGCTTTGGCATTGATTCCCGTAATTCCGCTGGCGCCGGTGGTAGTGGTGACCCAGACTGTTGTGGAATTGATGGTCATGGTGGTGTTGGTAGCCAGCTGGCGGCGGGTTTTAGGGCGCGGTTCTAAGGTGCGCTGACAGGCGGGGGACGGGACGCGGGCTGGTGTGGCTTGGTTGTTCCTTGTTGGTTGCTTGGGCCGTGGCCTAGTTGCAGGCTTAGGCTGCAGGCTCTGGTTGTAGGCGGGGCCAGGGGTTTGTTCCTTGTAAGTGGTTTGCGCAGCGGCCCAGTCGAGACTTATCGGAGTGGTGTTAAGCGAGGTGGCTGCCAACTGGGAGTTTTGTTGCCGGCTGCCTGCTAAAAACCTAGGCTTCCGACAAGTGTCACAAGTCACAGCGGCTGATTGGTTGCGCTGGAGTGTCAGTGACCTTACAACGAGCAGCCTTATGGCGAAAAAGGAAACAGGCCTACTACACAGAAATAGCAAGCCTGTTTACCAACTAAGGTTCAAGCGTGTTAGTCGCCGTTGTTTTCGCGGATTTCCTGGGCGATCAGGACTTCGTCGGTGGCGAATTCCGCCTGGCCGAAGTGTCCTGACATTTCATCAGGGTGACGCTGAAGGTGGATCAACGTGGCAACGAATCCGCCCCAAATGACGATGATGAACAGAAACATCATCAGGACTGCAACACCAGACATTATTTCAGCTCTCCCTTCTGATACTGTTCGATGGCGAAGCCAGCCACGCGGCGTTCTTCATGGTTGTATTGGCGTGGAATCTGCGGCACTCGCTCGATTTCTGGATCCACGCCGAAATCGGAACCGGGTGGGCCATCAAGTGGTAAGCCTTTAGGCCAAGCAAGGCCAGTCATAATGGCAGACACTACCAAAATGGTGACAATAACACCCCAGCCATAAATATTTACCTGCGCATTGGTGTAGCCACCATAAGGTTCCCGAACGAGGGAGATTAGCTCTTGGATCAGAGTGAAGCCCAGTACCAGGGTGGTGACATTGACCACGCAGATGCGCCAGAGCGTGCCGACGCGGAAAGATGACACCATGTTGAGGTGGCTGGAGACTTCGTCGATACGCCTTAAGATCCAGTCAATCACGATGATGATAATCAAAGCGATGGCCACAATGCCGACGTTATTGGTGAACTTGTCCATGATGTCGAGGCTGATAAGCCCGCCCGTGGAGGAGAACAACGCCAAGGACAACACAGCCATTAATGAACCCACAGCCATTGCGGTTGTTTTACGTGGCAGATTTAGTTTGTCCTTTACGGCGGAGACTACGACCTCGAAAAGTGAGAACAGGGAGGTGAACCCAGCGATGGTCAGCGATCCGAAGAACAGCACGCCGAAGATTCCCCCCAGTGGCATTTGATTAATGATGGTGGGGAACGCCACGAAAGCCAAGCCGATGCCGGAGGTCGCGGCTTCGTCTACGCCTACGCCTTGTTGGAGAGCCATAAAGCCTAGGGCGGCAAAGACGCCAATGCCTGCGAGCACCTCGAAAGAGGAGTTAGCAAAAGCGGTGACCAAGCCGGTGCCACTGAGGTTCGTGCGGGGCTTGAGGTAGGAGGCGTAGGTCATCATGATGCCAAAGCTCACCGAGAGTGAGAAGAAAATCTGGCCATAAGCTGCAACCCAAACCGTGGGGTCTGCTAGCGCCTCCCAGTTAGGGGTGAAGAAGGCATTAAGTCCATTCACAGCACCTTCTAGGAACAGTGACCGGATAACCACGATGATGAATAAGACGGTCAAGATGGGCATGAAAATCTTTGATGCGCGACCAATACCGGAATCAACACCCATGGCCAACACGATGATCGCTGCTACCCACACCAGCGCGAGTGCAATGACTATCTCCGCAACATAGTTGGTGGAGAAGGTTTGGGAGGCGTCCATCTGCAAGAAGGTCTTAAAGAAAAAAGTATCGGGATCATCGCCCCACGCCTTATTAAAAGACTTAATGGTGTACAAGCCTGCCCAAGCAATAATGGCGGCGTAGTAAATAGTAATGAAGAAGCAGATACCAACCTGGATCCAGCCGACTGGTTCTGCCCACTTTTTAAAGCGGCGGAAGATCAACGGATCGGAACCGCGATACCTGTGACCCATGGCGTAGTCTAAAAATAGTAGCGGAATGCCAGCGGTCAGAAGGGCGATCATATATGGCACGAGGAACGCACCGCCGCCGTTTTCATAGGCTATGTAGGGGAAACGCCAAATGTTTCCCAAGCCAACTGCAGAACCAATAGCCGCGAGGATAAAGACCCAGCGGGTGGAGAAGACTTCCCTCCTTTGGCTCGGATCAACTTGTGAGGCCATATCTCAACCTTTCGTTGGGAAAATACATAAAGTTAGGGGAGGTGGAACTTTTCTCCGCTGCTAACCGTGGTCGCTGAAGCATTCAGCTATAGAGCGTGATTCTATCGTCACGCTGTTGATTTTGGGAATCTGAGTCCCACATTTTGAGACGAATATGCGTCATTATTACCCCCATTTGGGAGATGCCTGTGGGCAGCGCGCTGGGTGATAGGATATGTGTCCGTGAGTTTAACTTTAGGAATCGTCGGTCTGCCCAATGTGGGAAAATCCACCCTGTTTAATGCCTTGACCCGCAGCGATGTGCTAGCGGCAAATTACCCCTTTGCCACCATCGAGCCAAACGTCGGCTTGGTCGAACTGCCCGATGCTAGGTTGAACCGCTTGGCTGAGATCTTTAAATCAGAGCGTATTTTGCCAGCCACCGTGTCCTTCGTGGACATCGCTGGCATTGTTAAAGGCGCCTCCGAAGGAAAAGGTAAGGGTAACGCATTCCTATCCAATATCCGCGAAGCTGATGCGATCTGCCAGGTGGTTCGTGCTTTCGCCGATGAAAATGTGATTCACGAGCACGGCCAAGTGGATCCGCAGGCCGACATTGACGTGATTAATACCGAGCTGATTCTCGCCGATCTGCAGACTATTGAAAAGGCGCTGCCACGGCTAGAAAAAGAGGCCAAGAAGGATAAGGAGTTGGCCGCCACTGTTGCAGCTACCAAAACGGCTCAAGAAATCCTAGAAGACGGCCGCACCCTCTTTAGTGCCGCCAAAGCCGGTGAGATCGACCTTGAACCCGTGCACGACCTCCATCTCATGACGGCTAAGCCCTTCCTCTATGTATTCAACTCCGACGAAGCTGTGCTTACCGACGACAACCGCAAGCAAGAACTCAGCGTACTAGTAGCACCTGCGGATTGCGTATTTCTGGACGCCAAGACTGAAACAGAACTGCTAGAACTTGATGAAGAAGAAGCTTTAGAGCTACTAGAGTCAGTAGGGCAGACCGAGCCTGGTTTACATTCCTTAGCACGGGCGGGATTTGCTACCTTAGGGCTACAAACCTATCTCACAGCTGGGCCAAAAGAAGCACGAGCATGGACCATTCATCAAGGTGATACCGCGCCGAAGGCTGCTGGGGTGATTCACAGTGACTTCGAACGCGGCTTCATTAAAGCCGAAGTGGTTTCTTTTGAAGAACTCGACGCCGCCGGTTCCATGGCAGAAGCCAAAGCTCGGGGTAAAGTCCGCCAAGAAGGCAAAGACTATGTGATGGCAGATGGGGATGTGGTGGAGTTTAAGTTCAATGTGTAGGGGATTTGTATGGCTTCGCTTTTTGTGGTGATGGCTTGGTGAAGCCAAATTCCAGCTGCTTTCTAACCATCCAACCCAATAAATCGTGTTAGGCTTACCTAAATAGTAGTTTGTTGTCCAGGAGGTTTCCATGACATTCGTAAACATCACCACGCTGACCTACCCTGAAGGTGCAGAGGCAGAAATCGAGCAGCGTTTTGCTGCCCGGAAACGAGGCGTCGATAAGGCGCCTGGTTTCCAGTCTTTTGAGTTGCTGCGTCCAGTTTTTGGCGAGAACCGCTATTTTGTAGTCACGCGTTGGGATTCTCAGGAGGACTATCAAAACTGGTCAGATAATCGCGTGGGAGCTGACCATTCTGACGACGAGCGCCGCGGAATGAAGATTGACCTGCTGGGATTTGAAGTCATTCAACACGACGAAAATTCTTAGTATTTGCTACAAACGGCTGGTGTACCCCGAGCAGGCCTAGCACCAGCCCCAGTTGTAGCAACGCGATTCCGCCCCACAGGGCATGCGGCCAAGTGAAACTATTGATCACGAGGCATTCGCCAGCGATCCAGCCGACCATCACCAAGCCCGCTAGGGTATGTGCTAAGGGCAGCCATTGGGGGTATTTGATGTGGCACATTACCGCGCTCCACTGAAAGCTGCCTACACATACACCAAGTAAAAACGCGGCAATGGCAGTGTGGTCGGCAAAGAATGTTCCACTGAGCATTGGGGCGAACCACTCCGGCTTAATCAGAAGCTCTATAAAACCAACGAGGGTGGATACTGCTTGAAAAATCGCAATGATAAGCAGTACGTGTTTGAGCGGTTTCATGGTATTTCCTGGTGGTCTGTAATGACGTAGGTGTCACGGAAATGTTGCAAGTGAGATTTAAGCTGATCCTGCGCATAATTTAGTTCGCTCGGTGCGTCTGCGGCGTGCAGAATGGTAAAAATCGGCCCCCAGAAAGCTAAAGCTAGTACTGCCGGATCTACCGAACGCATTGCTCCCTGCGCGATTAGCAAGGCGAAAAGCTCAGTTTGAAAAGCTACTGGGCGGTCTATGGTGAGACTGCGCAGTATCCTTTCAGCTTTAGCGGTGTGGTATTGCTCAATGGTTAACAATCTGCGGGCGGCAACAAAGTCGGGATCATTGACCCACATGTCCAGGAAACCTAACGCGGCAGCTTCTAGATGCTCTAAAGATATGGATTCAAAAATCGGAGCTGCTGCGGCGGCATCCTCAATGGGGATCTGGAACTTGCCCGCCACTTTTAACAGACTCTCCTCGGCTTTTTCCAACACAGCGTCTAGCAAGGCTTGCTTGCTGGGGAAGTGATTGTAAAAAGAGCTTTCCTTAATGCCCACAGCGGCAGACAGCTTGCGGATCGACGTCCCAGTGAATCCGCGGGTGGCGAAGCTTTGCTGTGCGGCAAAAACCAAAGCGGCGCGAGTAGGTGACATCAAAAAATCTCCAGAACTAACTAACACTCGTTAGTCTACCATCCAGTGGGTACTGCCCGCCGCCGTGAGACTTGTCGGATCGCGGTGAGTAGCGTTTGTATTGCGCGCAGGTGGCTGCCATGGAACTGGGAACAGCTTCGATTAGTGTCATGTGCTATAGCTGGCTGCATGTGCGCGGGGTCGATTGGTGGAAGGCCGCATTTCCGCCGGAGTGCTTGTAGCTGGCTGCATGTGCGCGGGGTCGATACTGGAGGTCCGGGGTGGGAAGGTTAGGGGACTCGTTCTCAAGGGGCTCACACCAGCAACCGAGGTAGCTTGCAGCTAGTCTTTCGGGGAGACTTGTCGGGCCCTGTGAGCTGCGGAAATAATAACCGCAGGCAGGTGTCCTGCTTAACTATCTGATCCCCGATAATTCTCAAGCTGATAACTCGGATAAAAGATGAAGCCAGGTCGAAGGTGTGCAAGAGGCGGTAAGCAGCGGAGGATTTCAGCGTTTTGCTACCTAGTCATCTGATTATGAAACCTAGCTAGTAGTACTTAGCGCGCATGGGCACACGGCTGTCGCTTGAGACTTGTCGGATCGCAGTGAATACCGGTGAGTAGCAGCGAGAATACTCGCAGGTGGCAGTCCGTCTGCAGTCAATCAGCGCGAGCCACTCCGACAAGTGTCCCAGGTCAACCGACAAACTCCCGCGACTGCTTCCTGGCATGCTAGTCCACCATGATCATTTACTACCGCTGGCATCCAGCCGGTTCACACCCACCCAGTCCACATCTCATCACCGCAGCCAATAAGACACGTGGGTTATGTGAACTGACCAAAGAGCCCTGAACTTAGCAGCAAGAACTTCGGTAGGGTAGGGAGGGAAAACCAGTGAAACACAATCAAACAACAGTAAGGTGGCATGCATGAGCAACTGGCGTGACGATCGCGTTGGATCAGCGATCAAAGGGGAAAACCCGACAGTATTGGTGAACCTGAAAAACTCTTTTGCCGCAATCGGCGAGGTGCAGTTTCTACCTGGGTATTGCGTTGTGTTGACCAATCAGCCGGGTGTGGATCGAATCAGTGACCTGCCAAGAGCCGAGCGGCTGGCCTACCTTGCCGACCTAGACCTAGTAGCAACCGCGATTGAAAATGTGTGCTCCAAGCGTGATCCCGAGTATCGGCGGTTGAATATTGAGCTGCTCGGCAACCGGGATGCTTTCCTACACACTCATATTTTCCCGCGCTACGGCTGGGAGCCTAATGGTTTGGTTGCTGCCCCTATCTGGAAATATCCAGAGGAGGTATGGACTGATGAAGAAAATCAGCTTGGCGCCAAACATGATGAACTTCGCGAGGAACTGATCGCAGAGATCACCCGTCTGCGCGACGACAGTAGCTTCTAATCGGTTGCTTTTCCACACCCTCACAATGCTGCCCTAGCCGGGGTGCTGCGGTGACACTTGAACCAGACCATTGCTTGGTGCACCGTGTTCTGATTAGTCTAGGTGCATGTCCCCACACACCATATACCCCACACCTCACGTACTGCGTAACGGAACGGGGACTCCGTTGGTCTTTGTGCATGGAAATGGGGTGGACCACCGTTTACTTTTAGAACTCGATGATGTTTTTGCACAACCTAGTGTCTGGGAACGAATTTACGTAGATTTACCAGGTTTTGGCCAAACACCGCCACTAACAACCAGCGGCGGTTTGCCTGAGCTCGCAGCTTGGCTCAATGCCACAATCGAAGGGCTTATTGGAAGTGCTCGCTTTGCCATTGTGGCTAATTCGCTCGGTGGGTTATTAGCGCGTAATGTGGTCGCTCAGCACTTAGATCAGTGTTTAGGTTTTGCGCTGCTAGCTCCAGTTGTCGATCCAATTACTGCTAATCGAAACCTACCCCAACAGCAGGTGTTGAAGCATGATCCGGCGCTGCTAGCAACACTGTCAGCAGCTGATGCTGAGAGCTACTGTGAACTCGCTGTTGTTCAGTCGGAGGATAATTGGCAGCGATTTCAACGCGCTGCACTTCCAGGGATCAGGGCTGCGCAGCAAGTAGCCATGGATAAGCTGGCACAGTGTTACGCCCTGCCCGATTTCTCGGATGATGCATTCGATGGTTACCAGCAACCGGTGCTAATTGTTACAGGGAAACAGGATTGGGTGGTGGGATACCACGATCAGTGGGAATTATCGCAGCGCTTCGATCACGCAACGTATGCGGTATTAGATCGTGCGGGGCATAATGTTCATCTTGATCAACCACATGCGGTGAAAGCGCTACTAAGTACTTGGGCTACGAGGCTACAGCACAATCACTAAAAAGCCTCAGGTGACAATTTTGCTGTTCCGCTTTTCAGTCATGCATTCATACTTTTACAATCAACCGCATGCATGGCGAATATAAAGTACCCGGCGGCAAACTAATAGTCGTCGATCTGGAAACCACTAACGGAACACTAAGCGAAGTACGGGTGGCGGGTGATTTCTTCTTAGAACCTGACGAGGCGCTAGATCGGATCACCCAAGCGATCATCGGGCTACCTGCGGACAGTACAGCCGCCCAGATTGAACAGGCCATTCAAGACGCGCTGCTGCCCACGGATGTGTTATTTGGCATCACCCCGATTGGTGTTGCCATTGCGGTGCGGCGCGCGTTGGGCAAAGCGACCGATTGGGAGGATATCGACTTCGATGTGATTCACGGACCCGCTGTGGATCCCAGCGTGAACGTGGCCATGGATGAGACCTTGCTGGAAGACGTTGCTGCGGGTAAGCGTAAGCCGTTCATGCGGATCTGGGAGTGGAATGCTCCGCAAATCGTCATTGGTTCGTTTCAGTCGTATGCCAATGAGATTAATCCTGAAGGGGTGGCCAAGCACAACATGGTAGTTACCAGGCGTGCGACCGGCGGGGGAGCGATGTTCATGGAACCGGGCAACTGTGTTACTTATTCGCTGGTGGTTCCCACGTCGCTTGTCGACGGCCTTAGCTTCGAGCAGTCCTATCGGTTCCTGGACGACTGGGTGCTAGAGGCACTGGCTAAATGCGGGGTGGAAGCCCACTACGTGCCTTTAAATGATATTGCTTCGACACAGGGCAAAATCGGCGGAGCTGCGCAGAAGCGCTATACAAACGGATTCATGGTTCATCACGTCACTATGGCTTACGACATTGATGCCCAAAAGATGATGGAGTGCCTCCGCATTGGTAAAGAAAAAATGAAGGACAAAGGCACCCGTTCGGCGGTCAAACGAGTTGATCCTATGCGTTCTCAAACAGGTATGGCTCGTGAAGCAATCATAGCTGTGTTTTTAGAACATTTTCAACAAAAATATGGGGCGGATACCGGGCAGCTGAGCAGTGAAGACCTTGAGAAAGCACAGCAGCGGGTGGCGGAAAAATTCGGCACTGAGGCGTGGACTAAGCGGCTGCCGTAGTTGATCTGCAGCTGGCAATAAGGCGAATCGGTCACAATCATGACAAAAATTATTCAAGATCACCATGCGGTGTGGGTCTTAAGAAAGCGAATGTCGTGAAGTGGTTGTGTGTTCGATTTATTATCCGGTATTGCCAGCTAAGCTCAGGTTGCAGAGGGTGAAAACTTGGATAATTACACTGTTGTGGTTCCTTAAGGAATGCTAGTTGCTGCTGTTCTAATCCTAGTAAGGAAAAATTTGATCAATCTGAGGGCGGGGATGGGGGAGGTTTCGGGGGTAAAAAATAATATAACCCGTAATTTATCTGGACGTATTCATGGTTTTAGAAAGCGGTTATATTTTCCTGAGGGAAAGCTTGTTAGCTGCATAAATGCGTTAATAATTAATTTTTTGAAACGTATGTGAAGCAAGTGAAGAAAATAAACCAATGGGCTCAGGCAACGCTTAAGGATTTATTAATTTGATACTGGAGTGAAATGGGTTTAGATTGGCGTCATGCAAGCAAACATTGATAGTTGCTACTTCAACATATCTGATTTCCTGTTCCGCTCTTCGTTCCGAGCACCGTCCGGTGGCAAAGTCGGCTACCAAATATTTGTGCCTGACAGCTTCAGTCGCGCCAATGATAATGAAATGGTGATCTTGGACAATGCCACTGACGTTGCAGAGGTAGAGCGGTGGATGCAGCGCGATTGCATAGTGGTCGTGCCCGACGAAGCCAGCGATATTGAGCGGGCTGAGTTTGAGCAATGGCTGAAATTTGCCTTCGCTGCACATTTGATTGACGTCACCGAAAAGGTAAGCACTGCCGCCTAAAATACTGGCGTTTAATGGCCCAAAGGCTGGGTGTTTGTCAGCTCCTGCTTAGTGGTGGTTTAGTAAACGTGAACCATTTTCAATTGGAGTTGGGAAGAAGAGTACGTGTTTACAACCACCGTCGCTTTTGCATTTGGGTTAACGCTATTTGCAGGACTGTCCACCGGTGTTGGCGCAGCCATCGCTGTATTATGGAAAAATCCCACCGATCAGTTCTTGGCTGTCTCGTTGGGCTTTTCGGCCGGAGTGATGCTTTATGTGTCGTTCATGGAGATTTTGCCGGAGGCGGTAGAGGACCTTTCCGCTAGTTTTGGACAGCGTGGCGGCTCTTGGGCTGCCGTTGCGGCCTTTTTTGGTGGGATAGCGCTGATTGCGGTAATCGACAGATTGGTGCCAGATGCGATCAATCCCCACGAACCGGCGATGAACGAAACACGACGACGCCGAGCCATGCTGCACATGGGGCTATTAACGGCCACCGCGATTGCCATCCATAATTTCCCGGAAGGCTTTGCCACGTTCCTTGCCGGTTTGGAAGATGTTTCCATCGCCATCCCCGTTGCAGTGGCTATTGCGATTCACAATATCCCAGAGGGAATCGCTGTGGCTGTACCGCTGCGTGAGGCAACCGGTTCTCGCAAGAAAGCTTTCGGCTGGGCCTTTGGGTCGGGCTTGGCAGAACCTGTTGGCGCGCTTGTTGGTTATTTAATCTTGTTGCCGGTGCTTGGTCCCACGGCGCTGGGTGTGGCTTTCGGAATGGTGGCTGGGATCATGGTGTTCATCTGCTTAGATGAATTGCTTCCTACCGCGGTGGCTACTGGCAAGCACCACGCCGCCATTTATGGGCTCATTGGTGGCATGGCAGTGATGGCCTTAAGTTTGCTGCTGTTCTTGTAGGGTTGGCTTATGGTTAATTTTCCGGCCTTAATTCCAGAGCTGTATGTTACTAACCTTGATCGCTCGAAAAACTTTTGGTGCGACCTAATAGGATTCGAGATCGTGTACAGTCGGCCGGAAGAAAACTTTGTGCAATTGCAACTTGGCCAAGCCTTCGTCATGTTGGATCAACTTCATCCCGACCATTCGTGGCTCACGGGTGCCATGGAGTATCCGCTAGGATGTGGCATCAATTTAGAGATCGAAGTGCCCGATGTGACAGCTGTAGCTGAGCGGTTGCAAGCAGCCGATTGGCCGATTTTTAGGCCGCTAGAAGAGCGCTGGTACCGAGCAGATGATCGTGAACTTGGGGTGCGGCAATTCTTGGTCCAAGACCCAGATGGGTATCTGCTGCGACCTCAGCAAGACATTGGCGATCGGCTGATTTAATGTCGGCTGCGTTTTTATTATTAAGCCATGAACACTAATTGGAAGCGCATCATTCATATGTATGGTCGGGCTACCGATACGCCAGATTATTTGGAGGCGTTGACCGGAAACGATCGCGAACTTATCGACGCTGCCACCTCCCACCTTGAAAGCGCCATTGTGCATCAAAGTACTATTTCTATGGCTGCAGTGCCAGTGCTAGAAGCTTTACTTGAGGCGATGAGGAGTGGGTGGATTACAGATCCTTACGCCGTAAAACAGGTTTTTGAATGGTTGATCTATTTAGCGGAGTCAACTGGGCAGGTATCAGCCGAAGAGGTGCCAGAGCTTGATTCAGTTCTATTGGATCAAGTTGAAGCATTTGACAGTGAAACCGATGCTGAAACTTTCCTGGAGAAGGAGGGATTCGAGTTGTATGAAGCTACCTTCTATTGGGCGCTGTATCATGTCAATGCGCTGGCCGCTGCTGTGGTTGCTGTGTTAGAAGCTAAGCCCTGGGTTTTGGTCGCAGATGTTGAAATTGTGACGCAAAAATGGCGAGCATTGATGTGATTATGGCCGTGGTATAACCCATAAAATGGACTGTTATTAGTAGTACTGTTGGCGCATGGCTAGCCACTGTGATGATCGGGCATATCAGATTAGGTATTGATTACCACTTGGTTGCCGAAGTCAACTTAGATAATTGCCTTTCTTCAAATAAAGCTGTGACCGATGGCAGGGTGTAGTGGTCTAGGTAATTGATGGTCAAACGTAGTCAGTGTACGTCAATAGGGGGTTCATTTTAATAAGCATTCATACCCAAGCGGGTCGGTTCAGCAATTGTTGGTACCAACAATTGCTCGGCCTGAGGATGTCGCTGGGAATCTTAAAAGGAATGGTCTTGTCCTTGTCCTGCAGCGGGGCTGGTAGGGCTATCGGCAGGTGCTGCGTAGTTTACGGAACCAGTCAGGGCGACTCGAGTGCAGCTTAACTATCGCGATGGGATACTACTGGTGGCAGGCAACAGCGATGATGTTGATACCTAGGCAACTGTTACTTGGAAGGAAAAGTGATTGTAGGATAATTGCTGTAGGAAAATCCGTGTTGCGGCGTGAAAAACATAAATATTTATTTATAATTCCTGAACGTTTTCTGCCGGTTTGGGCGCTAGATTCACCAGTCATTCGAGGTAAAAACACAGCTAACCGCCAGCCTGGCTTTAGATCGTGATGCCAAGATGGATTACTAGAAATACACTTGCCGAAAGGACTGACGTGATGGCGCAAGAGCTAAGTGAGTATCTCAAATCCGATGCAATTGTGGAAACTGCGCATCCTGGAATCAAAGAGTTGGCAGCCAAACTACGCGCAGAATCGCAAAGCGATGAAGACTTCGCCGCCAGAGCTTTTCATTGGGTCAGAGACAATATTGATCATTCGGTAGACGTTGGCGATCCGCGGGTTACGATAACCGCGGGGGAGGTGTTAACTCAGCGGGTAGGGTTGTGTTTTGCTAAAACACACTTACTGGTAGCGATTATGCGTGCTGCGGGGATTCCAGCGGGTTTCTGCTATCAGCGGCTGCGTAATAATGGCAGTTTTGCTTTACATGGTTTGATGGCAGTGTATTTAAAGGACAGTTGGCATCGGCAAGACCCGCGTAGTAAGGAGGCAGAGTTTTCTACCGGAGCGGAAAAGCTGGCGTACCAGGTTAAACCCGACAAGGGTGAGGTGGATTATCCCTCGATTTTTCCCAGCCCAGCTCCAGTGGTGGTACAAGCTTTGGCAAGCAGCAGGGATGTATTAGAGCTGTGTTCTAACGGATTGCCGGAGGCATTGCCTGATTAAAGGTCACTGACGCGCCGGATTTCCCTTCCTAGTAATTTAGATACCGCTGGTGCCCAGGGGAGCGTCAGTGACGCTTGATGGAGTAACTCAGGATTGCTTAACAGTGTTTCTACCGCACCGACGTTAAGAGTGCCCTTATGCAAAATAGCCGCGTGATCTGCTACCTCATAGGCGAAATTAACATCGTGCGTGGCGAAAACTATGGCGGTGCCAGCTGCGCTGAGCTTCTCTAGTATTTGCGCTATTCGTTCGACGCCTGAGGGGTCCAACCCAGCGGTGGGTTCGTCGAGAAGCAATACCCGCGGCTTCATGGCCAACGCGCCTGCTAGCGCAACCCGTTTGCGTTGGCCGAAGGAAAGGTGGTGGGGGACGTGCTGGGCAAGATGGGAAATCTCGCACTGCTCCAACGCTTCGGTTACCCGCGCTGCAACAGTTTCCGCCGACAGCCCCTGATTCACCGGCCCATAAGAAACATCGGCCGCAACGGTGGTTGCGAAGATTTGGTCATCCGGCTCCTGCAAAACCAACTGCACGTTGCGGCGAATCTGGTTTCGGCCATTGCGGTTGTACCGGTAGGCTTCGCCATCAAGCTGCAAAGTACCTGCATTAGGTTGCCAAGCACCAGCAATCAGGCGGAATAGGGTTGATTTACCAGCGCCATTACGTCCCAACACGGAAATGCGTTGACCAGGGGAAATGTCCAACGAAACGTCGTGGAGTACTTGGTGGGTGTCGCGTCGAAAAGCTAGTTGCTGGGCAGTGATAATCGCAGAAGTCATAGCAGAGTAACCAAGATAATGAGGGTAAAAAGAACGAGGTAGCCGGCAACTCGGCGAAGGTTGATCGCTCGTTTTGGCGTGACGACGAGCATGGCCGTCGGCTCCGCGCGGAGTTCTAAGCCCTCGGCAAGACGGCGGGAATGATTAATCGAGAGGACAAACAGTCCTGCGGCTTGGCCAGCGGAGGAGAAAATCCAACGGCTCATGCGGCTACGGCCTAAGCGCATACCTTGTGCCTCCCACATGGCACGGGCGCGGGAAAACAGGATGGTAATCATGCGGTACATCATCATGATGACATACACCAAGCCAGTGGGCATGCCAATGGTGATGCTCCATGCGATGAGTTCGGAAATCGGGGTGCACAGTGCAAAGCCCATGATAATGGCGGTGGCAACTGTGGAGCGGGCGAACACTAGCGCTGCTTGCTGCCAGCCGTCACCGTGAAACTCAATACCGCTGGTTCCAATAGTCAACATCAGCGGGATAATGCCAATGGCGAGAAAACTCAGTGGTGCCAAGCATAAGGTGAAATACAAGCGCCACTGGCCGCTGCATCGGTAAACAACCACCAAGGTAACCACCACAATGATAGGCAGGGTTGGAACCGGCGGCAGCGTTAATGCCAATAAAATCAATCCGAAAAACAGGAATGCTTTTTCTCCGACATTACGCTCTGCCCACCGGCTGCGGGTGGCAGCTAGCTCTAACGGATTCACGAAGTTGTTTCTAGCTCAGCTTTACGTGAGTGTGCGCGTCCCCGATAGACCCCTAACACGTAGCCTAAAACCCCTGCGCCTAGAGCTGCTTGCAGGGCGAACAAGCCAGACTCAACTTCGCCTGGTAGCTCGCCAATGATCGGTTCGTACCATGGCTGGTAGTCAGGATTTACCTCTTCCACCACGGACTCGGCCGCGGCATCAGTGCCAGCGAACGGCTCTTCGGAATCTGGGTCGCCCAGATTAAAAAACAGAGGAAAGGCTGCGATAAGTATGGCAGCAGCAATGAGTGCGACAGTAATAGCTTTGGAATTCTTCATCAGTCAGTCCTTATTGCTCAACGAGGGATACTTCTTTGCTCTGCGCTGCCTCGGTTGGCTTGAGCACGCCAAGTGCCAGCAAATCGGAAGTAGCAACGCGCCGAAGGGTGCGGATAATCAGAACTGTGATGATGGCTTCAACAATCGCCAACGGCACCTGAGTGGGAGCATAAAGCGCCAAGAAAGTAGTGAGCGCATTTCCTAAACCATTATTGTGGTGCGCCAAAGCCAGTTGGATAGCCGTGACAACATAAGTGGAAAAGTTAGCTGTGAGTGCCGCAAAGAAAATACCCACTTCGACTGATCCACCTAAAGAGCGGCAAAGTTTCCATACGCCATAGCCTGCCCATGGCCCGACAATTGCCATGGAAAACACATTGGCACCTAGCGTGGTAATGCCGCCGTGAGCCAGCAGTAACGCTTGGAAGAGCAAGACAATCGTGCCAAGAAAAGCCATTACCGGTGGCTTGAACAGCACTGCTCCCAAACCAGTACCAGTCGGGTGAGATGATGAGCCAGTCACCGTGGGGATTTTGATAGCGGAAAGGACGAAAGTACACGCCCCGGCTGCGCCGAGTAGCAATCCAGTCTCGGGCTTCTCTTTGACTTGTTTATTCACGCTCATGGCGCCATGAATCACAAAAGGCGCAGCGGCCACAGTCCAGCCGATCGCATGAGACACGGGTAGAAAACCCTCAGCAATATGCATGAGTGCACTTCTTTCAACTGATAAGCCTGATTCCTCGCAGGCATGCCAATAGTTCCGCGACTTAGCCGGTCTCCTGGCTTATACCGATAAACCTCTTGTGCTGACCTTCCCAAAAACTCGTTTCCAGTGGTCATATGTAGCAGCAACAGGGAAATCTCAAACGTGTCGAGATTTGCACCGGTATATACAGTGGCGAGGTCCGCTGCCGAATTCTCATCGACATTCCCGTTCACTAAGACGCATCTATTAATCTACACCCTCCCGGGTACCTGTTTGGCAAGTTTTGGTGGGGAACGCCTGGGAGATTTTTATCCTAGATACGTTTTCTGGAGGCTGCTGGGGAGCTTCTAGATGTGACTGGGGCTTCCGGTGGCTTTCTGTGGCTTAAGCGCGGTGTGGCCTACGACACTTATCGGAGTGGGGGCGGTCCAATAAAGGTAGCAGTTTATAAACTGCCTGATGGGTTATAAGCAGGAAAGATGCAGTCCGATAAGTCTCACGGCTAACAAGATAAGTCTCACGGCTAACTGGTTAACCAGCTAATCAAAAACCCGGATCGCAGTATTTCTACTACTATCCGGGTTGGATTAACGGCAATCACCTAGGCATGCACGAGCAAACCACACAAACCACGCGCACCAGGTCTGCACGAGCAAGCCGGGCACACTCTACGCAGCCCAACCTAGAACTAGCCTTTAGTGTTTGTTCTTGCGGGGGATTAGATGCATGATCGCTACCACAATGCCGCCAACAATGATGCCGAAAATCAGGGAGAAGAAGGTTTCTATCAGCCAGACCACGAATCCACCCAGGTGCTCCACATGATGGGCTATTCCGTGGACGAAACTGTAAGGTGCGTGGAGACCAAGTTCGTCAAGACCAACCAATAGAATATGCCCACCAACCCACAGCATGGCGAACATGCCAATGAACGAGATGGTATTGAGTACTTTTGGCATGGCAGTCACTAGGCTCCGCCCAAAGGATTTCTTCGCCTCGGAGCCGTCGGCAGCTAGTTTCAGTCCAATGTCGTCCATTTTCACTAGCAGCGCTACTGCGCCATACACTAATGCGGTCACGCTAAAGGCCACCGCGATCAAGACGGCGGCTTCCATCCATAGGGGCTGATCGGCGACTTCATTAAGCGAGATCACCATAATTTCTGCGGACAGAATTAAGTCTGTGGTGATCGCGCCTTTGACAAGTGTTTTTTCATCCTTCGCTCCGGCGCGTTCCTCGGCTTCGTGTTGGTGGCCGGAGACCATTTCCCAGACTTTTTCGGCCCCCTCGAAACTGAGGTAAACACCACCAATCATCAATATGGGGGTCAGTGCCCATGGCGCTATGGCGTTGAGTAGTAGTGCCACGGGTAAAATAATCACCAGTTTGTTAAACAGTGATCCTTTGGCTATTCGCCAAATAATGGGCAGTTCCCGGGCAGGAGTGACACCTTCAACGAAGCGCGGGGTGACGGCGGCATCGTCAATAACTACACCTGCTGCTTTCGCGGAAGTTTTTGCTGCTGCCGCGGCTACGTCATCGACGCTTGCTGCGGCGGTTTTTGCGATCAGGGCGACGTCGTCAAGCAACGCGGCTAAACCACCAGGCATGTTTATCCTAAAAAAATAATTGAAGGGGCAATAACGAAATCCAATCCTAGCTTGTCGGTAAAGTAAAAGGCATGAAGATAGCGATTGTTGGTGCTGGCGCAGTAGGGTGTTGGTTTGGTGGCTGGCTGGCTCAGACGGGGCAAGATGTCACTTTTGTTGCGCGTGGCGACCGGTTGCAGTGGTTGCAGCAGCATCCGGTGGTCATGCAGGATCCGGAGCATACCTGGGAAATAACGGTACCGGTGGTGGCGGATTTAGCTGCCGTGGCCGATGCTGATGTGGTGTTATGGGCTACCAAAACTTTAACCGCGGTCGAGCTGCCGGAACTGCCGAGTGGCGCGATGTTTATGACCATGCAAAATTCCGTGGAGATGCCCACATTAGCTCAGGAAAAATATGGTGCTCATCGCGTGATTCCGTCGGTGGTGCGGGGATTTTTCACCAATAGTGGTTTAGGTCAGGTCACTCACGATGGTGGGATTCAAAGTCTTACGTTTGGTTCGCTGCATCCAGACACCGACCAAGTGGTGGCGGATTTAGCAGCTGGTTTGGCTGCCACTCCGATTACTCCCGTGGTTGATCCCAGTATTTTGTCGGATATTTGGGTCAAAGCGATGTTTGTTTCTACGTTTGGTCCGCTGGGGGCGGCGGTAGATCAACCGTTGGGCGTGGTGCGTACCCAGTACCGCGCCAGTTTGCGCAACCTGATGTCGGAAGTGGAATTAGCAGCCCGTGCTAACCAGGTGGACCTCGCCGAAACTGTGGTTTCTGATGTGCTGGATTTCGCCGATCGGCAAGCTGCCAGTGCGACAAGCTCCCTACAACGTGACATTAAAGAAGGTAAGGCCAGCGAATTAGATGCCCAGGTGGGTGGGGTATTGCGCATGGCTAAGCGCGGCGGGGTTACCCTTCCTGCGTTTCAGTTGCTTTACGACGTCCTCAGCGCCCAGTAGTTTTGGTGTTTCTTTTTATGGTTACGGTAGTCTGTAACTGCCTATAGGGCGTGATTTTAAATAAATGCACGAGTGCTCACCCTGCTTTTCGGTGAGCTGAGATGACGCAAGAATTGCCGGTTGCGTCGAATCGTCCGAACCTGATCCGGTTAATACTGGCGCTAGGGAGAAAAATATGAGTAAGTCACAGTATTCGTGGCGAGTTATTGATATTGTCATTGCTTCAGTCGTGGCTGTGGCCACGGGTCTGATCTTTGTGGTGTGGAATTCCATTGGCTATGCCTGGTTTACTGCCGCCGATGCCTTAACCCCAGGGTTGGGCGGAATCGCCGTGGGGATTTGGTTGATGGGCGGCGTCCTGGGTGGTTTGATTGTGCGCAAACCAGGGGCTGCTATCTATGTGGAAGTGGTGGCCGCTTGTGTGTCGGCTGGGATCGGTAATCAATGGGGGATTGAGACTGTCTATTCCGGTATTGCGCAAGGTTTAGGTGCCGAGCTGGTTTTTGCGTTGTTCGTCTACCGGAGTTTTGGTATTCAGATTGCGGCTCTTGCCGGGGCGGGTGCCGCGGTAGGTGCGGTGATATTGGAGCTGTTCACCTCGGGTAATCTGGCAAAGTCCTTGATCTTTAATCTGATCTATCTGTCAACCACAGTCATCTCGGGTGTGGTGTTGGCAGGAATTTTGAGTTTTATGCTGGTCAAGGCATTGGCTAAAACCGGTGCTTTGGATCGGTTTGCGGTAGGGCGCGAGGCGCGAGAACTGGTGTGATTAGCGCTAAAGATTACGGCTACCGCCATTCCAGTCGGAAAGATCAGGCGTTAGCAGGGCTTAATTTTGATATTTCCCCTGGGGAAAAGGTGCTGTTATTGGGTGCCTCTGGCTCGGGGAAATCGACCTTACTGGCAGCTATAGCTGGGGTGTTGGGGGCCGATGAAGGGGAAAACCACGGTCAGCTGCAGGTTACCGGCACAGTCGGGTTGGTTTTGCAGGACCCCGATTCCCAGGTGATTGCCTCTCGGGTGGGCGATGATGTGGCCTTCGGCATGGAGAATCTGAACATGCCCAGAGAGGAAATCTGGCGCAAAGTACCGTGGGCGCTGGAGTTAGTAGGCCTAGATTTGAGCCTAGATCACCCCACTCAGCGGCTTTCCGGCGGGCAAAAACAGCGCTTGGCTTTAGCAGGTGTTTTGGCCATGGGGGCGGAGATTATTTTGCTCGATGAGCCCACCGCGAACCTAGATCCGCGCGGTGTCGCAGAGGTTGTAGCAGCAGTGGAGCAGGTCACTGCGCACACCAATGCCACGGTGATTATTGTTGAACACCGCGTGGCCATCTGGGAACCGGTAGTGCAGCGATGTTTAGTCTTAGGCACACACGGTGAAATTCTTGCAGATGGTGGGATCACTGAGGTGGTTTCGCACCATGGAAAGCAGCTGGCAGCTGCCGGTATCTGGTTGCCTGGCCTTGATCCAGACGTGACACCAGCCAAGCAACACCAGCTTGGGAGACAGGGAGTGCTGAAAATCCAGCATGGTGCGATTGGCTGGCAGCATCGGTTGCCGCATCACCCGTTGGATTTGGGCTTTCCGGTGGGAAGTTCCACGGTGATTACGGGCGATAATGGGGCTGGCAAATCGACCTTACTCATGAGTTTAGCTGGATTGCTGCCGCTTCAGGCGGGTTCGGTTACGGTCAGTGAGCAGATTGCGCGCGGGCTTAGTGTTCATCCACAGGCGTGGAAATCTAAAGAATTAGCTCAACGCATGGGTTACGTGTTCCAAGACCCCGAGCATCAATTTGTAGCGCCCACCGTGGGCGAGGAGATGCTGGTGGGGGTCAGTAACGATCAGCAAGATCGTGCGTGGGAGATACTCGACCGGCTGCAATTATTGACTTTAGTCAAGGCAAATCCCTTTACCTTATCGGGCGGGCAGAAGCGGCGGCTGTCTGTTGCCACAGCTTTGCTGCGCAACCCGGATATTGTGTTTTTCGATGAACCAACTTTCGGTCAGGATCGGACGACCTTCCTTGAGTTATTGCAGCTACTTCGGGAGCTGACCGATAACGGGACCACGGTGATTTCCGTGACTCATGATGAAATTTTTCGGGTTGCCATGGCGGATTACCACTATCACCTAGGTGGTGGGGATGCTTAATCAGATTAATCCGGTGGCGCGCATTTGCGGCCTACTTGTATTCAGCACTCCATTGCTGCTCAGCGTTGATGTGGTTTCTGCTGCGGTGGCGCTAATAATTACGATTATTGCTACGCCACTGTTAGGAATTAAAGTTCCAGTGTTGTTGCGGCGTAGCGTACCTCTTTTGATCGCTGCGCCCATTTCTGGCGTTTCCATGGCGTTGTATGGGCGACCAGAGGGTAAGGAATATTTCAGTTTTCTTTTTGCCCATGTAACCGACAATTCATTGCAACTGGCACTAGCTATCACGGTCAGGGTGCTGGCCATCGGTGTTCCTGCGATAGTGTTGTTAGGTCAGATTGACCCCACCGATCTTGGCGATGGCCTGAGCCAACTGTTAAAGCTTCCCCCGAGATTTGTCATAGGTGCTGTAGCAGGTGCCAGATTGGTGAGCTTGTTTCGCAGCGATTGGCATTACCTTAAGTTATCGCGCCGCGCGCGGGGGCTGGACGGTTCTCATAGAATCCGCAGAACCATTGGCATGATCTTTTCCCTGCTGGTTTTAGCCTTACGGCGCGGTGCTAAGCTTGCCACTGCCATGGAAGCGCGTGGTTTTGGCCGATATCCCACCAGAACATGGGCCCGACCTGCACAGTGGGGGAAAGCCGAAACCTGGTTGGTTCTCGGTTGTTGTCTCTGCTCGTTGCTGTCGCTGGGAATAGCCGTGGCGGTTGGTAGTTTTAGGTTTTTGGGGGCATAACTGTGGCACCGCAGATAGTGCTTATCGACGGCCCCAGCGGCAGCGGAAAAACCACGCTGGCGCAACAGCTGGCGACAGTATGCCATAAGCAATTACTGCATCTCGATGATCTGTATCCCGGCTGGTCGGGTTTAGCTGCTGGGGTCAGTATTGTTGCCAATCAGGTGGTGGGGTCAACCAAGCCCGGATTTTATCGATGGGATTGGACCCATAACCGTCCAGGGCAACATTGTGAAGTTGATACTGCCAATCTGATTATTGAAGGGGTCGGGGCGTTGGCTCCTGAGATTATTGCCGCAGCCGGAGGCAGGGCCGTTGGCATATTGCTGTCGGTGCCCGAAGCACTGAGAAAGCAACGAGCTTTAGAACGCGATCCGGAGTTTGCTCCGTTCTGGGATATGTGGGCTGCGCAAGAGGCGGAACATTTTGCACAACTAGCAGGCATAGCGGGTGAATTACCGCTTTTGAGGTTGGATGTTGCTCAATTATCGCGCAAGGGCATCGTGGATCAAGTGGTGGGGTGGTTGCGGCAGCAAGGGCGGAATCGGAAATGAAATATCCGCAATGGGGGTGGTTATCGTTACCCCCATTGCACTCCTAGCATTGTAAGGCGCGGCGCTTATATTGAGAGTTATTTCACAGCATTTTCTCACGGTAACAGCCTTTTTGCATGGTTGAGGTCATAATGGTCGGAATGAATGTGATCTGCTCTACATTACCCCCAATGTGAATGATCCAGATCACCCGCTAATATTCCTATCAGTATTGGATATTGGCTGAATCTTATTGCCAAACCATGCGTTGTTTCCATAACCATAAATGGAGGTGTCTGTAAATGTTTTTAAAGAAAACCCTTGCAGTCGGCGCAGCAAGTATGCTGGCCTTTAGCTTGGTGGCCTGTTCTTCCTCTGGCTCCGGTGGATCCGGTAGCGGTGACAACTACGTCACGGCGTGGGGCAGTGAACCACAAAACCCGCTGATTCCTGCCAACACCAGTGAAACCGGCGGTGGCCGTATCGTAGACTATATTTACTCCGGTTTGGTGTACTACGATGCGGAGGGCAATGTCCACAATGAACTAGCAGAATCCATTGATCTGCAAGGGGAGAAAACCTACAAGGTAACCCTGAAAGATGGCGTCACATTTGCAGACGGCACCCCAGTCAAAGCTTCCAACTTTGTCAACGCATGGAATAATGGCATGGAAAACTCGTTGCGGACTGCCTCTTTCTTTGAACCCATCTTGGGCTATAAAGATGGCAAAGAAAAGATGGAAGGTTTAAAGGTGATCGATGATAAGACGTTCACCATTGAACTCGCAGAACCCACCTCCGATTTTCCCACTCGGCTGGGATATTCTGCCTTCTACCCGTTGCCTGATGAGGCTTTGGAAGACCTCGCGGCTTTCGGGGAGAAGCCCAATGGCAATGGGCCATACAAATTGGCGGAATGGAACCATAATGAGTCCGCCGTGCTGGTGCCCAATGAAAACTACGATGGGCCCCGTAAAGCACAAAACGATGGCATAAAATTCATTTTCTACGCCTCCCTGGATGCCGCTTATGCTGATTTGCTGGCAGGCAATCTTGATGTGATGGAGCAACTACCGGCTTCGGCGTTTACTAGTTTTGAATCCGAACTGGGCGATCGCTCAGTAAATAAGCCTTCGGCAGTCTTCCAGTCCTTTACCATCCCAGAGAAACTGGAGCACTTCGCTGGCGAGGAAGGCAAGCTGCGTCGACAAGCAATTTCTTTGGCCATCAACCGGGAAGAAGTCACCGAGAAGATCTTCCAAAATACCCGCACCCCAGCCACCGATTTCACTTCCCCCGCGCTGCCTGGCTACAACGGTGATATTGAGGGCAACGAAGTGTTGAAGTATGACCCAGAAAAAGCCAAGAAGCTGTGGCAAGAAGCCGATAAGATGAGTAAATTCACCGGTGAATTTACCATTTCTTATAACGCCGACGGCGGGCACCAACCCTGGGTAGATGCAGTATCTAACCAGCTGAAAAATAACCTGGGCATTAAGGCCGCCGGTAAGGCCTACCCAGATTTCAAATCACTGCGCGATGACATCACCAAGCGCACGATCGCTGGTGCCTTCCGTTCCGGTTGGCAGGCAGACTACCCCTCGGTAGGCAACTTCTTAACCCCACTGTATTTCACTAACGGTAGCTCTAATGATGGCGATTATTCTTCGCAGAAATTCGACAAGCTCATGAAGCAGGGCGATGCAGCTAAGGATTACGAAGAGGCAGTCAAGTACTACTCCGATGCTCAAAAGGTGCTGTTTGAAGACCTGCCCGCGATTCCACTGTGGTACGCCAATACTGTTGGCGGTAGCTCGGAAAATGTTTCTGATGTGGTGTTCAGCTGGAAAGAAATGCCAGAGTATCACCAGATGACCAAGAAATAACAACCGCGTCCAGTTCTGAACGTACAATCTCATGAACCCCGCGTGACCTTCCCAGTGCGCGGGGTATCTCGTTATAAGGAATGATGCCATCATGTTGCGCTATCTTGGGCGCCGGTTGCTCCAAATGATTCCAGTATTTTTTGGTGCAACGCTGCTGCTCTACATGCTGGTGTTCCTGATGCCTGGTGATCCAGTAGAAGCCCTAGGTGGTGAACGAGGACTGTCTGAAGCCGCTCGGCAGCGCATCATGGAACAATACAATCTAGACAAACCATTTTTCGTACAATATTTGCTGTATATCAAAGGGATATTGACCCTTGATTTTGGCACCACGTTCTCCGGTCGGCCGGTAACCGAAGTAATGGCCAATGCCTTCCCCGTGACCATCAAGCTAGCGTTGATGGCGCTTGCTTTTGAAGCCATCTTAGGCATGTTCTTCGGCGTTATTGCCGGGGTGCGCCGCGGCGGTATTTTTGACAGCACCGTGTTGTTGGTGTCGCTGTTTGTCATCGCAGTGCCCACTTTCGTTATCGGTTTCGTGTTGCAGTTCGTGGTCGGAGTGAAGCTCAAACTACTACCAGTAACCGTCGGAGCTAATGAAACATTCGAAGCCCTGATAATGCCAGCAATGGTGCTGGGGGCGTTATCGTGTGCCTATGTCATTCGACTCACGCGACAGTCCGTTAGCGAAAATCTACGCGCCGACTACGTCCGTACCGCCTATGCCAAAGGCATGTCCGGTTCTAGCGTGACCATCCGCCATATTTTCCGCAATTCCCTCATCCCAGTGGTGACCTTTTTAGGTTCCGACCTAGGTTCGCTGATGGGCGGAGCAATTATCACCGAGGGTATTTTCGGCATTAATGGTGTCGGCGGTGCGCTGTACCAAGCGATTATCAAAGGTGAACCAACCACAGTAGTTTCGTTTGCTACCGTACTGGTGGTGGTATACATCCTCGCCAACCTAGTCGTAGATTTGCTCTACGCCGTACTTGATCCAAGGATTCGCTATGCCTAATAACGAGAAGAAGACAGTACTTCCCGGTCAACAGCGCTACGTAGCCGAAACCGACGAAACCGGATTAGGCGCAGTAGATGCAGTAGCCGATGAGTCCGCACCCACCGGTGTGTGGGCGGAGGCATGGATATATTTACGCAAACGCCCCTTGTTCTGGGGGTCGGCGGTGCTGATTTTCATCGCCGTAGCTTTAGCGCTTGTACCTGGATTGTTTACCTCTGTTGATCCTGGGTTCTGTCAGTTGGATAAATCACTAGACCCGCCCATGGAAGGTCACCCATTCGGTTTCGATATGCAAGGCTGCGATATTTATTCCCGCATGATCTACGGCGCGCGCGCTTCGGTATCAGTAGGAGTACTCACCACCATTGTGGTGGTGCTGATTGGTACCTTCATAGGAGCCTTAGCTGGCTATTTCGGCGGGTTATTAGACTCGTTCCTTTCCCGCGTAGTGGACGTTTTCTATGCCATTCCGTTCATCTTGGCAGCAATCGTGGTTATGCAGGTATTCAAGGACTACCGCACTGTGTGGATGGTGGTTACCGTGCTGGCGCTGTTTGGTTGGACCAATATTGCCCGCATTACCCGTGGCGCCGTGATGTCTACCAAAAACGAGGAGTTTGTCACGGCAGCCAAAGCCGTGGGGGCTTCCAGGTGGCAGATTCTGCGCAGGCACATTATGCCTAATGCTGCAGCACCGATCATTGTTTATGCCACCGTGGCACTGGGAACGTTCATCGTGGCCGAAGCGACATTGTCCTTCCTTGGCATCGGATTGCCATCCGACGTAGTTTCCTGGGGTGGCGACATTGCTAAAGCCCAATCATCGCTGCGGGCCAACCCCACGGTGCTGTTCTACCCAGCGCTTGCTCTGGGCATGACTGTGCTGAGCTTCATCATGATGGGGGATGTGGTGCGTGATGCATTAGATCCCAAGGCTCGGAAGAAATAACAAGGGGAGAGGTACAAGAAAAATGACAGAGAATACCCGAAAACCCCTGGTGGAGCTGAAAGACGTCAAGATTTCCTTCGAATCTTCCACCGGCACCGTTGATGCGGTTCGTGGGGTGAATATGACTATTTACCCAGGGCAGTCGGTGGCGATTGTGGGAGAATCTGGCTCCGGGAAATCGACCACCGCCATGGCCATGATTGGGTTACTGCCAGGCACCGGTAAAGTCACCGGCGGACAGATTCTGTTTGAAGGCAAAGACATCACCACACTCGGCAACAAAGAAATGGTTGCGTATCGCGGTTCCCAGATTGGGTTGGTTCCCCAAGATCCGATGAGCAACCTTAACCCCGTGTGGCGGGTAGGCACCCAGATTAAAGAATCACTCAAAGCCAACCAAGTGGTGACCAAAGCGGAAATGGATCAGCGGGTCATCGCGCTTCTGGAAGAAGCGGGCCTGCCGGAAGCCGAGCGTCGGGCGAAGCAATACCCCTATGAGTTTTCCGGCGGCATGCGTCAACGCGCGCTCATTGGCATGGGCTTGGCGGCACGACCGAAGCTGCTTATTGCCGACGAGCCGACCTCCGCGCTGGACGTTACCGTGCAAAAGCAGATTCTTGACCACCTGGAAACGCTCACCAATGAGCTAGGCACCGCAGTGTTGTTTATCACCCACGACCTGGGGCTGGCCGCGGAACGAGCCAGCCACCTTGTGGTGATGCACCGTGGTCGGATCGTGGAATCTGGTCCTTCCTTAGAGATTCTGCGTAATCCATTGCATCCTTATACTCAACGACTGGTCAAGGCCGCGCCATCGCTTGCCTCTGCGCGGATTCAATCTGCTCAGCGGGCAGGCATTGAATCCCAAGAGTTACTCGTGCGGGATCAGGATACCGAGCGGGAAGAGATTATCCGCGTAGAAAACCTGACTAAGGTCTTTAAAGTACGGGGAGCTAGGGGCGATAAAAGCGATTTTAAAGCCGTTGATGATGTTAGCTTTAGCCTGAAAAAGGGCACCACGCTGGCGTTAGTAGGTGAGTCCGGTTCGGGCAAGTCCACGGTGGCGAACATGATATTAAATCTCCTCGATCCCACCTCTGGCAAGGTGTACTACAAAGGCACTGACTTATCGACGCTCAACCAGACCGAACTTTTTGATATGCGGGCGAAACTTCAGGTGGTTTTCCAGAACCCCTATGGTTCCTTGGACCCGATGTTTTCCATCTATCGCTGTATTGAAGAGCCGTTATTAGTGCATAAAGTCGGTAGCCGATCGGAACGGGAAAAGCGAGTAGCCGAGCTATTGGACATGGTGGCTATGCCTAGATCCACCATGCGCAGGTACCCCAATGAGCTATCTGGCGGCCAGCGCCAACGTATAGCAGTGGCGCGTGCTTTGGCACTCAAGCCGGAAGTGATTGTTTTAGACGAAGCCGTTTCCGCATTGGACGTATTGGTGCAGAACCAGATTCTCCAGCTTCTGGCAGATTTACAATCCGAGCTAGATTTGTCGTACCTGTTTATTACCCACGACCTAGCGGTGGTTCGTCAAACCGCTGATGAGGTAGTGGTGATGCAAAAAGGCCGACTGGTAGAGCACGGCAATGCCGATGATCTCTTTATGAATGCCCAGCAGCAATACACCCGCGATCTGATTAATTCGGTTCCTGGTTTAGGGATCGAGATTGGCACCGGCATATAGCGCGCTAATTCTAGTGTGAGTGCTGCTTGTTGGTGGCACAGAAAAATACCCTAGGACCGGGTACAGGTTCCTAGGGTCTTTTTATTAGGTCTTAGCTGCCCGCAATGACCTCTGGGGTGGGTAGTGGCACGAAGCGCAGATCCAAACCGTAGTTCATGATGGATTCAATCACGGAGCTGCCAATGGCAGGAACCTGAGGATTAGGAACATAGGTGGGGTGCTTGCTGGCATCGACAGCTTCGCTTGGCTCATCGCTAGCCTTTGGCACCTCAATACCAGCGCTCTTGGAAATCCAATCGAGGTATTCGGTGACTGGCACGTGGAAGGCAACGGTACCTGGGCCAGCAGCTGCCGACTGTACGCCCGCGAGATCGCCGGACTCGTCGAAAAGCGGGCCACCGGAATCGCCGCGCTCAATGCGGCCCTTGGTGATCTGAGATTCGATCACAGTAACCCCAGTCAGCGGCGCAGGTAGGTTGTTGACTCGGCGCTGTACAGTGGCATCGGCCATCAAGGCACCGGTCATCTCACCGCCGCCCCAGCCAACGGCATAAGCCTTTTCTTGGGGGTGCAGATGTGAAGGAGCAAGCCGTGCTGGTGTTACGTGGGCGGCGCGATCAAGCTTAATCAGAGCCATGTCTGCATCAGGATTAACGATGGCCTTGGTGGGGGAATAATTTTGCTTGTCAATGATGATGGTGGAGTCGCCTTCTTGCACGCAGTGCTTAGCGGTGATGACCCACTCGGGGGCGATGACCGTGCCGGAGCATTGGGCGTCGCCAAGGAATAATAGCGCTAACGACTTAGTGTCGTTGATGCGGCCACCAACAATAGCCTCGGCTGGTGCGGCCATTAAGCTTGCTGAGGTCGCGGTGATTGCTAGGGCGACGGTTGCCTTCTTTATCCATTTGCGCACGGCTTACAAAACCTCCATGATTTTTTCGGTAGGGCGGGCAATGACTACACCCTTGTTTGTGGCGACGATAGGGCGCTGGATCAACATCGGGTTGTCTACCATTAACTCGATCAAGTCGTCTTCGCCGACTCGCTCATCTAATGCTAATGCGCGGTAGGCCTCTTCGCTAGTACGAAGCGCATCTTTAGGTGATAATTGCCCCCGTTTTAGTAAATCGCGCAATTCAGAAGCAGATGGCGGGTTAGCAAGATAATCAATGATGACAATTTCTTGGTCGGGGGCATGGGCGGCTAGAAAATCCAAAGCAGCCCGAGATTTAGAGCAACGCGTGTTGTGGTAAACGAAAATCATGCTCGGTCCTTGTACACTTAATAACGTGGTAGAAAAACCCGGTCCGGCGCTGATTATGTTAGCGGCGGACCGGGAAAGAAAAAGTTATTGTCCTGGTGGGATCAGTTTGACCTGCCTAGCCCAATCAATGGTGATTCCCCGTGATTGCAGCCACTGCGCAGGATTGTCGTCATACCTTGTGATACCTTCTACCGCTGCCAAGGTTGCTTCGATTGCTTTCTCGGCATCTTCGCTGGTAATCAGCCCTGCGGAGGTAGCGGCGGCAAGTTCGTCAATATCTACTACTTCAATCCCGTTACCGTTATTCCAAATCAGATCGACATAAAGATCACGGGTAGTCCAGACCTTGTCATTGATCGAGATATCTACCACGTCGATATAAACGTCTTCTTTTTCGGTGACACCGTCACGGTAGTGGAACACGTTGACCCGCAGCCCCACCTCAGGAAGCAACCAGCTTTCGAGGTAACCAAAATTCGGGTGGTCGGCACCCCTAGCCATATACAGGCCAAATTCGGTTTCGCGGTAAGTGTCTACGGTGCGCAGAAAGCCCTTCGGGTCAACATTAGTGTTCGCCTCCAGGTTGAAGGTCTCCTGCTTCACGGGATGAAGGTCGGTCATTAGGTCACCTCAAAGAATGCGGCTGTCGGAATAAACGAGCAATGTGCGTTAGTTTCTTTTTCTATCGTGTCGACGCTGCCATCTATTACTGCGACGATTTGGCCTTTGCCAGTTCCTGCGGTGCCCGAAACAGTAGCGGGACCATCGGGATTAATGCCGTGGAAACCAAGATCGGTGCTGCCATGCCAACCGTTATTGAGGTTAAACCAGTGCACCTTCAACTGGGAGCCTGCGACTTTACCGGTGCCAAGAGCGGTGAATACAAAGGTGGTTTCGCCCTCTTTAGCGCCGGGGGCGGGAATCTCCGTTGGGCCGGGAACTGCGATGCCGGAGGCTACCGAGTCCTGGGCGCCATTGATGCATTTCGTGGCAACGCTAGGCCAATAGAACTGATGGAAGCGGGGACCATAGGTAGGTACATTTAGTGGTTTCTCGTCGCTGCCTTCATAAAAAGCCACACCTGCGAGAATGGCAGCGCGGAGCTGATCGGGCAGGGGGGTGGTTTCAGCGAAGGCTTTCGCTTGGTCAAGATGTTGTTGCTTGGGTCGCCCTAGGTTATCTATCGGCCAAGCATCACTACTGGTGATGTCGTATTGGGGAGCTGCTACTGCGTGCGGGGCGATTCCGCCTAGCGTGGCAAGCGCGGTGGTAAGGCCAATGATAATGCGCCGGAACTGATACTTAACAGGCACTGAGCAACCTTTCGCGAAGTATGGGTGGAGTGACTGCTGTGGGGTAGTGCCGCGGTTGGTGGTGTTGCACACTGAACTGACTACTTTCACATTAGTCACAATATTTACTCTAACTTACTTTATTCACTTAAGTAACAATGTCAAACCTTTTTGTCGATAAAATTTTTATTCACAATCTCGTGCGAACTATCGGCGCTGGTCGGGTAAACGTTAACTCACAGGGTAGTCTTCGGGGCTTAACGGGGGTTAGTAAAAACCTAAACGTAAAGCTAGTAAGGTATTTTAACGGGGGAAACGGTTGTATGCAAAGAAACTAATTAAGAGTGCTATTTGTCTCAAGTGCTAGTGGTTTATGCAGTTTAACGTGCATTCATAATCAACTTGGAGTAGGGTTGTTACGTTATTTTCCTTTTCTTTCTGTAGGAGTCCCTCTTTGAGCCGCCCAGAGTTTCGTAATGTTGCCATAGTTGCGCACGTCGATCATGGCAAAACCACCCTTGTCAATGCCATGTTGGAACAATCAGGCGTGTTTGGCGAGCGGGAAGAAGTAACCGATCGCGTCATGGACTCCGGTGACCTAGAAAAAGAAAAAGGCATCACCATCCTGGCCAAAAATACCGCCATTCGCCGCAAGGGACTGGGTAAAGACGGCAATGACCTCATCATCAACGTCATCGACACCCCTGGCCACGCCGATTTCGGTGGGGAAGTAGAACGCGGTCTGTCCATGGTCGATGGCGTTGTCTTGCTTATCGATGCCTCCGAAGGCCCGCTGCCTCAAACTCGGTTCGTGCTTGGTAAAGCCCTCGCCGCCAAGATGCCGGTGATTATTGTGGTGAATAAAACCGACCGGCCAGATGCCCGCATTGATGAGGTAGTCGAAGAAGCCCAAGACTTATTGCTAGAGCTTGCTTCCTCACTTGACGACCCAGAAGCCGCCGAAGCCGCAGAACAATTGCTGGATTTGCCGGTGCTGTATGCTTCTGGGCGCGAAGGCAAAGCCTCAACCAAAAACCCCGGCAACGGCAACGCACCTGATGCCGCCGATCTGCAGGAGCTTTTCGACGTCATCTACTCCGCGCTCCCAGAACCATCCGCAACCGTAGACGCGCCACTACAAGCACACGTAACCAATCTGGATTCGTCCTCGTTCTTAGGCCGGATTGCGCTCGTGCGGATTCACGCCGGAACCTTAGAAAAGGGGCAGCAAGTAGCGTGGATTCATTATGATGACGAAGGCAATCAGCATATAAAAAATGTCAAGATTGCCGAGTTACTACGCACCGTCGGCGTAACCCGCGAATCTGCTTCAGAGGAGATGATTGCTGGCGATATCGCCGCAATCTCTGGCATTGACAATATTATGATCGGCGATACCTTGGCCGATATTGACAATCCAGTGGCGCTTCCCAGGATCACCGTGGATGACCCAGCGATCTCTATGACCATTGGTGTCAATACTTCGCCACTAGCTGGCCGCGGTGGCGGCGATAAGCTTACGGCGCGGGTTATCAAAGCACGGCTGGATCAAGAACTCATCGGTAATGTTTCCATCCGCGTGCTTCCCACCGAACGCCCAGACGCTTGGGAGGTGCAAGGGCGCGGGGAGATGGCCCTGTCCGTTTTGGTGGAAACCATGCGGCGTGAAGGATTTGAATTAACTGTTGGAAAACCCCAAGTGGTTACCACCACCATCGATGGTGTGTTGCATGAGCCCTATGACCATATGGTGATCGACACCCCCAGTGAGCACCAAGGTGCCGTGACTCAGCTGATGGCCAACCGGAAAGGACAGATGACCTCCATGGCTAATCTGTCCGGAGATTGGGTGCGCATGGAATTTGACGTGCCAGCTCGCGGGTTGATCGGTTTCCGTACCACCTTCCTCACCGAGACCAGGGGTGCGGGTATTGCAAACTCTTATTCCATTGAGCCACGCCCGTGGGCAGGGGAGATCAAGGATCGTGCCGCAGGCTCTTTGGTTGCAGATCGTTCCGGCCAGATCACTGCCTATGCCTTACAGCAGCTAGCCGATCGCGGTTCATTCTTTGTCGAACCTGGCATGGAAGCTTATGAAGGCATGGTTGTTGGTGCCAATAACCGGGATGATGATATGGACATCAACATCACCAAGGAAAAGAAGCTGACCAATATGCGTTCGGCCACCGCCGATGCCACCGTCACCCTAGCCAAGGCTCACGTACTGAGCCTAGATGAAGCCATGGAATTCTGTGGCAAGGACGAATGTGTGGAGGTCACACCCGATACGCTGCGGGTTCGTAAAGTAATCCTCAACGCTACTGAGCGGGCACGGGCTCGTTCTAGGGAAAAAGCGCGTAATAAATAAGCAGCGAACCAAATAAAAAAACCGGTGTGGCCTTTGGTTAAAGCCACACCGGTTATTTGATTACTTGTGTACTGGTTCGCGGTTACCCAAGCGTACCTTTTCTACGGTGCGCTCTTCACCGGCATCTGCATCACTAAAGCCGAAGAGATACGTCAGTGTGAATGCTGTGATCAAAGCTGCTGCGGAGGCTATCCAGAAGCCCCAGAAGCTAAAGTCCATGCCGTCTGGGTTGACGAAGGACGTAAAGCCGATCAGCGAACCGGTAAAGCCCCACATGTTGACGTTCATCAAGCCGGTGAGGAAACCACCGACTGCACCACCAATGGATGCCATGATGAACACGCGGCCGTATTTCAGGTTCACACCGTACATGGCTGGTTCGGTGATACCACAGAAGGCAGCGACTGCCGCAGGGCCAGAAAGCTGCTTGATCTTCTGCACCTTGGTCTTGACAAATACTGCCAGCACCGCGCCGCCCTGAGCGACCATGGTAGCGGAAATAATGGCGTTGAGATAAGAGTTGCCGTTTTGGGCAATATCCTGCGCCACCAGCGGAATAACGGTCCAGTGCAGACCGAAGATTACCAGCGACTGATAGAAACCACCGATGAACAAACCTGAGATCGAAGGCGATAGGTTGTAGATGCCCTGGATGGCAGCTGCAATACCAGAGGAGACGAACATAACAACAGGGCCTAGGATCAACAGGATGGCCAGCGAAACAATAATGACCTCAAACAGCGGCAGGAAGATCATACGCACCATGCCAGGAATGACCTTCTTCAACCATGGTTCGACAACAGAGGCCAACCACGCTGCGACAATGATCGGGAAAATGGAGTAGCTGTAGCTAGCAACGTGGAACGGAATACCGAAGAAGTCAGAGTTGAGTGGCATGCCAAATATTTCATTGGCTGCTTCACTCTTGGACATCTCAATGATGGTCGGGTAGGTGAGCACACCACCGATAATGGCCACCACAATTGGGTCGGAACCCAGCCGTTTCGCCGCCGTGAAGCCCACAAAGATCGGCATGAAGAAGAACACCGAGTCGCTCATTGCGTCAATAAGCACGAAGGTATTTGATGCCTTATCGACGACTTCATAGGTGGTCAGTAAGGCCAACGCACCTTTGATAATACCGGATGCGGCGAGCAGGCCGATGATCGGAATCATGGAACCGGTAATGACACCGATTAGTGAGCTGAAACCATATTTCAGCCAGCCAATAAGAGTGGTGGGTTTGGGTGCTGCCTCAACCTCGACGCCAGCTTGGCGACGTCGCCAAGCTGGGGCACAATGGCGTTGTAGACATCTTCTACCTCGGGGCCAATGACGACCTGGAACTGACCACCGGCGCGGATTACTTCCAGCAGGCCGTCGAGATCACCAACGGCGACATCATCGGGAAGATCATTATCATGCAGGTAGAACCGAACACGGGTGATGCAGTGGGTGACGCTTCGGACGTTGTCTTTGCCACCGATCTTGTCGATGATGTCCCAGGCTAGGGCGTCGTAATCTTTAAGGTCGGCTGGGCGCTCGGAGGCAGCCGCTGGCGGTGCGGGCTCGGCACTAGCCCCCACGGTTGCTGGAACCGTAGCTGCGACTTTGGCGTAAAGCCTGTGCCACAGGTGCACCTGCTTTGGCAGCACCGGTGGTTACCTCAATGCGATCGAGTTTCTTCTTGGTGTTGGTAATAGCAACAATGGTGGCGGTTTCTTTGCCAGCATTCTTGATTTTCTCTACATCCATTGTGCCAATGGCCTGACCAGCTATCACTGTATCGCCCTTAGCTACTGAAATGCTGAAAGGTTCACCCTCAAGTTCCACGGTGTCAATGCCGAGGTGGACAAGGAATTGCAGCCCAGATTCAGTGCGAATACCTACCGCATGGAGGGTTTTGGCCACCATCATGATGGTGCCAGTGACCGGGGAGACCACTTCGCCGCCTGGCGGGTTGATGATACCAAAACCATCGCCGAGTGCCTTGCTGGCAAAAGCCGCGTCAGGGACCTCAGTAATGTCGATGATGTCGCCGGTAATAGGGGCGACAACCTCGACCTTCGGGTTGTCAGCAGGAGTCATGATTAACTTACCTCAGCTTTCACAAGTGCGAATGCTTCATAGGGGCGAAGCATATAGGAAGATTGGATAGTAACGTCGTCATCTTTAGCAATGATAACATTGCTCGTTAAAAACTGTTCAGGTATGGCGAAGTTAGTGGTTTCGGATGAGAGGTTATTAACAACCAACAACTCATCGTTGGCATAGCTACGGCGATAGGCGTAGACGGAAGGATGTGCCAAAATCCACCGGTTGATAATCACCGCGAGAGATCACTTTGTGGCTTTTACGCAACTGAATGAGCTTTTTGTAATGCGCTAAAATTCTGCCATCAGTTTCCTCCATGATAACATTTATGCGGTCGTGATTTTTCGGTTTAAGCCAAGGATTTGTCGTGCTAAAACCGGCATGTTCCAATCCGTCCCACTGCATAGGTGTGCGGGAATTATCGCGTGCCTTGGAGTGGACAATAGCGAAGGCTTCATCGGCAGAATGTCCCTGATCAAGTAGTTCCTGATAAGCGTTTATGACTTCAACATCAACGTAATCTGTAATGCTGGAATATTCTGGGTCAGTCATGCCGATTTCTTCGCCCATGTAGACATACGGTGTGCCACGGAGCAGGTGGATCATGGAGGCTAGCATGGTGGCGGATTCGACCCGAAGTGAACCAGCGTCACCGAACCGATTCAGTGCTCGCGGTTGATCGTGGTTATTTAAAAATAGTGCATTCCATCCGTTGCCCTCTTGCATACCGACGGCCCATTCATTGAGCACTCGTTTAAGATCGGTGGGATTAAAGCGGATATTGCTCCACTTCTTACCGTTTTGATAATCGACTTTCAAGTGGTGGAAGCTGAAAACCATGTTTAGTTCATGATTTTTGGGATTGGAGTAGTCTACACATTTGGCAATGGAAGTTGATGACATCTCGCCCACGGTGACCGAGTCTGGATCTTGACCGAAGCTGGCTGCATTGAGTTCTTGTAGGTACTCATGCACGGATTCACCATCGGTGTACATGCACCTCGGGTCATCACCAGGTGCAGCGGACTTCAGTTCAGCATCTTTTCCGATCAAATTAATGACATCAAAGCGGAAGCCTTTCACGCCTCGGTTGCGCCAGAAATTAACAATCGCTGCCATTTCTTCTCGCACCTTGGGGTTGCGCCAATTTACGTCAGCTTGGGTAACGTCGAAAAGATGCAGGTAATAATCTCCGGTATCGCCGAAGGGAGCCCAAGCTGGGCCGCCGAATTTAGAGTCCCAGTTGGTGGGTAGGGAACCGTCTGCTTGTGGTGGGCGGATGAGATAGTAATCTTGGTATTCTTTTTCGCCTTTAAGTGCGCGCTGGAACCATTCATGCTCGGTGGAGGTGTGATTAAACACCATGTCCAGCATGATGCCGATGCCGTGCTCGGCTAGCGTTGCTACTAATTCGTCGAAATCCTCCATGGTGCCCATGGACGGGTCAATGGTGTAGTAATCGGCGATATCGTAGCCATTATCGCGCTGCGGCGAAACGAAAAATGGGTTAAACCACACCATATCTACCCCGAGAGAGGCAATGTAGGGGATTTTTTCGATTACGCCTTTGATGTCGCCAATGCCGTCACCATCTGAATCATAAAAAGACTTGGGATAAATCTGATAGATGGTGTACTCGTGAAAGTCTGTTGATGTATTGTCATCTGTCTGACTGTGTTGATCCACAGACGCTCCTTTGCTGCTCCTTATGTAAAGGGTAGAGGTGAACAAAAGTGTATAGAACTTAATAGCCATTACTTCAGATTATTAGCTTTCAGCCTAGCTTAGTTTTGGGAACCTTGCTGCTTATAGTGAATGTTCTAAATATGGATTAATTTAACTATGTTCAAACTGGCGATCGAACGTTGTTCAAACTACGTGGGAAAATGGCCATAAAAAAGGGTGGGGAATTTAAGATTAGGTGCCTATAACTTAGGTATTGCTAATCGTGGTACTTTTTGGCTAGATTGTTTTAGGTAATAGATCGCCAACTCATACTGATCTATGTCTAGGAAAGGAACACGAATTTAATGGCTGTTAAATTCAAGAAGGTTATGGCTGCAGTTACCGCCGCGAGCTTATGTGTTGGTTTGGCATCCTGCTCCAACAGCGCTTCCACCGGAGGCTCTGATTCTGCTGCTTCAGCTAGCCAGGCAGCAAGCACCGTCACCATTGACGACAACCACGGAAAAGTCGACGTAGCGGTGCCGGTACAAAAGGTGGTATCCACCGATAACCGCACCTTCCAGGTGCTTGATCAGTGGGGGGTTGATCTTGTTGCAGCTCCAATTCCATTGATCCCAGAAACCGTACCAAACTACAAGAACAACGCAGACATTGTAGATATCGGTACCCACCGCGAGCCCGACCTTGAGGCTCTGACTGCCGCCGATCCTGACTTGATTATTATTGGCCAGCGCTTTGTTGATCACTATGAGGATGTGAACAAGCTCAACCCAGAGGTTCCTGTGGTTGACCTCGAGCCCCGGGACGGCAAAGAACTAGGCGCCGAGCTCAAGCGCGAGGTCACCGCGCTGGGTGAAATCTTTGGTAAAGAGGCTGAGGCTAAAAAGCTCAATGATGATTTTGATGCTGCAGTAGCTCGGGCTAAGAAGGCTTATAACAGCAATGATAAGGTCATGGCAGTCAACGTCTCTAGTGGCGAAATCGGCTACATCGGCCCAGGTGTGGGTCGTACCTTTGGTCCGGTTTTCGACATGCTAGAGCTCACCCCAGCCCTAGAGGTGGAAAATTCTTCCAGCAATCACGAGGGTGACGATGTTTCGGTAGAGGCCATTGCAGATTCCAACCCAGATTGGATTTTCGTGCTCGACCGCGACACTGCGGTTGCTGACGAAGGTGAGACCGTAGTTCCGGCCAAGGAAGTTGTTGGTGGTAACGCTGCGCTGAAAAATACCACGGCTATCAAAAAAGATCAGGTAATTTACGCTCCTGCTGATACCTACCTCAACGAGTCCATCATTACCTACACGGCCATCCTCAATGACATTGCGGATGCCTTCGAAGCTGCGAAGTAACGTGACTACTTCGTCTTCTAGTTCCGTTACAACTCCGGTAACAACGCGGAACACTAGAGCCAAATTATTTAATGCCTCGCTGATTATCGGTGTTATCGCCGTTGCGGGGCTTTTGGCCTTATCGCTTCTGGTGGGGGAATACGACATTTTCGGTGCAGCGGACGGTGGCGAGATTTTCCAGATCACGCGCGTTCCTCGCACCATCGCCCTTGTCTTAGCTGGTGCCGCCATGGCCATGAGTGGTTTGGTCATGCAACTTCTAACCCAAAACCGGTTTGTGGAACCTACCACCACCGGTACCACGGAATGGGCTGGGTTGGGATTGATGGTGACCATGCTGGTGGCACCGCAATCCTCCATCTTGGTGAAAATGGTCATCGCGGTGGTTTTCGCCTTTGGTGGAACCATGGTGTTTTTCCTGTTCCTACGCAAGGTCGCCTTAAGGTCCTCGCTGGTTGTTCCCCTAGTGGGGATCATGCTCGGCGCAGTGATTAGTTCGGTCACTACCTTTTTGGCTATTGGTAATAATCTGCTGCAGACCCTCGGGGTGTGGTTTCAAGGCTCGTTTACCGCGGTATATAAAGGGCAGTACGAAGTACTGTGGCTGGTCTTGATTGTGGTCATAGCAGTGTTTTTCTATGCCGACCGCCTCACGGTGGCCGGTTTGGGAGAACATATTGCTACCAATGTGGGGCTGAACTATCAGCGTATTGTGCTCATTGGCACAGGACTGATTGCTATAGCCACTGGGGTTACCACGGTCGTGGTCGGGTATCTGCCTTTTTTGGGGCTGATTGTTCCAAATATTGTCTCCATGTGGCGCGGGGATGACCTGCGGAGCAACCTGCCTTGGGTCTGCTTATTGGGAATTGCGTTGATTACGGTTTGTGATCTAATTGGCCGCACCATCATCTCGCCATTTGAGATACCCGTGTCGCTGATTCTCGGCATCATCGGGGCAGTGGTGTTTGTCTACCTCATCTTAAGGAGTACCAAACGTGCTTAAGGTAGAAACGGTGGAGGCGTCGACAAGCAGAAAGTCCAGCAGCTTTTATAATGCCGCGGCAAAACGCCATTACTGGCTATTACTGATCGGTATCACGGCTTTGGCGGTTGCTAGTGCCTTTGGGCTGCTGGCGTATAAAAACCCGATGCCGTTTGGTACGGAGCGATTTTGGCTAATTGCCGAGCGGCGTTTCGACGCCGTTACCGCCATGCTGCTTGTAGCGATTTGCCAGTCGCTTGCCACGGTGGCCTTTCAAACGGTAACCAATAACCGCATTATTACCCCTTCGATCATGGGGTTTGAATCCTTATATCGGGTTATTCACACCACAACGGTGTTTTTATTTGGTGCCGTTGGCCTAGCAAATAGTGACACATTATGGATGTTTTTACTACAACTAGCGCTAATGGTGGGAATGTCTCTGGTGCTGTACTCCTGGCTGCTAAGCAGCGAATCTGCCAATATTCACGCAATGTTGCTGGTGGGCATTGTCATTGGTGGGGGATTGGGATCGGTGGCGGCGTTCATGCAGCGAATGCTTACTCCTAGTGAATTTGACCTTTTGACCGCGCGGCTGTTTGGCTCGGTTAATAATGCTGATTCCAATTATTACCCCATATCCATTCTGCTGATAGTCTGCGCGGGTGGGGTTATTCTTTTAAACGCTAATAAACTCAATGTGCTGGCCTTGGGGCGTGCCACCACCACGAACCTCGGGTTGAATCACAAGCGGTTATCCGTGCTCATCTTGGTAATAGTATCGGTGTTGATGGCAACTTCGACAGCTTTGGTGGGGCCGATGACCTTCTTAGGTTTTCTGGTAGCTACGCTTACCTACCAATTGGCGGGGACGTATGATCATCGATTTTTGTTTCCGTTGTCGGTAAGTGTCGGATTTTTGGTGCTCACCGGTGCATATTTCATCATGAATCATGTGTTTTATGCCCAAGGGGTGGTATCGATCATTATTGAGCTTATTGGTGGTTCCGTATTTCTTGTTGTACTACTACGAAGGGGTCGGCTGTGATTCTGCTCAGCGACGTAAAGAAGAATTATAACTCTGAAGTCAGCATTGGTCCGGTCAATTTAGAAATCCCCCAAGGCGGAGTTACAGCATTTGTTGGCCCCAATGGTGCAGGGAAATCTACCCTGTTGACCATGGTAGGTCGGCTATTGGGCATTGATGAAGGCGTGATTAATGTCGCGGGTTTCGACGTCAGCAGTGCTAAAAGTGATGATCTAGCCAAGGTGCTGTCGATTCTTCGGCAAGAAAATCACTTCATCACTCGGCTTACCGTGCGCCAATTGGTCAGTTTCGGGCGTTTTCCCTATTCCAAAGGCCGCCTAACAGCCGAAGATGAAGAGATTATTTCTAAATACATTGACTTTTTCGGCTTAGGCGAGCTCGAAGGCCGCTACCTTGACCAGCTATCCGGCGGTCAACGGCAGCGCGCCTACGTGGCCATGGTGCTGTGCCAAGAGACAGAATATGTCTTGCTGGATGAGCCGTTAAATAACCTCGACATTGCACACTCTGTACAGATGATGCGGCATTTACGTGCTGCGGCAACGGATTTTAATCGCACCATCATAGTGGTGTTGCATGATATTAATTTCGCCTCTAGCTATGCCGATTATGTTTGTGCAGTCAAAGACGGAATGATTGCGCATTTTGGGCCTATCGACGAAATTATGAACGATGAAATACTCACTGACATCTTTAACACCAAAGTCCAAGTGATAGCTGGGCCTTATGGCAAGGTCGCTTGCTATCACGAATAGCGAATGGGTTAAGGATGCTTGTGGCTACAACAAGCAGTAAACTATGGCTCATGAAGTTTCTGCGCACCGGTTTGGCCCCCCGCTGGGGGGCATTGGTGTTGCTAGGTGCTATTAGCCTGCTGGCAGGATGTGCGGCGTCCCCAGGACCTGCTCCAGTGGAAGATCCCATTGCCACAGAGACCATGGCGACCACCAGCATGACCAGCCCACGGAAACAATCCAAGGAATTATCGGTCGGCGTTGATCCAGTGCACGGTGGTTTTAATCCACATTTATTGCAAGATGATACGCAGTTTATTCAAACACTGGCCGGATTAGTCTTGCCCAGCTCTTTCGTGGGGCAGACCATGAATGAAGATTTGCTGCTGAAAGTTGAAGAACTTGATGCAGCGGGCAATAAAATCTATGAGTCGGTGCAAACCTCCACGGCAGCCTCCGAACCTATTGATACCGCAAGTGATACCACAGTAGTCACCAGCGCTCCTACTGATGAGGACGAGAAACCGCAGGTGGTGCGCACGGTTCGGTATCATATCGCCCCCGAAGCGCAGTGGAGTGATGGTACTCCGATTACCGCAGCGGATTACCAGTATTTGTGGACTTCGATTATTAATAATCCGGGAACCGTCAATCCAGCGGGATACCGTGCGATTACTCAGATTCGATCCACTGGTGGGGGCAAAGTAGTAGAAGTGGATTTTAGCAGCAGGTACGCCAATTGGCGGGGTTTGTTTAATAATTTGCTGCCCAGTCACCTGTTGCGTAGCGAGGATTTTATTACAGTTCTTAAATCTGGCTTCCCCGCCTCGGCCGGGATTTTCACCATGCGGGATTATGACCGAAACCGAGGGATGATTACCCTTAACCGCAATGATCGGTTCTGGGGGAAAGAACCAGCCAGGGTAGAAATATTGACGTTTCGAGAGATTCGTTCCATTGCCCAGGGGGTGGAGCTGTTAGAAAACGGCCAGATTAGTTTCATGGATGTCAACCCGCAGGAAACCTCCGCTCAAGCCTTCGGATTGGTGCCTGATACCCAAACCCGCGTGGAAACCGATAATTATGCGCTGGAGGTAATAGCCAATGTGCGCTTAGCGCAGCAGCTGCGCAAGGAGCTTCGCAGCGTGATTGATCCCAAGCTCTTAGCGGAAGTCGCGTATGGTCGGCGCACTGATCTGGAGGTAGTGGACAAAGAAGTCAAACCGCAGGTGGATGGCTTAAAGAAACTGGGTCGTCCCGTGCGGATTGGGGTGGACCCCACTGACCCAGTAGCCTCCATGGCAGCGACTACACTTACGAACTTGCTGGCCGCCCAAGACGTTGAAGCAGTGATTATAAACTCTGATACACATGATCTTTCGCGGAATCGGATTCCCACTGGAAAAGTGGACGCAGTGGTGGCCATCAATGGTGTAGATATGGCGGAGAATTATGCTTGCCCGAAATTAAGCGTGTTGGGATCCAACCGCTCGGGTTATTGCGAAACCGAATCTGAAGAATTCCTTAATTCCTATTTTGCCGGTGATAAAACTAGCGAAGAACTGCAACAATGGGTAACTAAGCTGGAACAAGAAGAAGCTTTGCGGACAGTCATTGCCAATAATGTGCGGCTAGAGGTGTTGGGTTCTGGTATTGATGGACCTGATGAAAAACTCTCAGCTTGGCCACAAGGATTGAGCTCACTTAATACTTGGAGGATTCATGAATAAACTCAGTGGAATTAACGTCCTAGCGGTACATGCCCACCCCGATGATGAAGCGATCTGGACCGGTGGAGTATTGGCGGACTTAGCACAGCGCGGGGCAAACGTGACAGTGGTGACCTGCACCTTGGGGGAGGAGGGTGAGGTCATCGGCGACCGCTACCAGTTTTTGATCAGTAAAAACGCCGACCAACTAGGTGGGCTGCGCGCCAAAGAACTGCAGGATTCGCTGAATATTTTAGGTGCGCGTGGTGTCTTTTTAGGTGGGGCTGGCTGCTGGCGCGATTCCGGCATGACCGGAAGTGTGGCGCAGGATCACCCGCGGGCGTTTGTTAATTCCGGGGATCTGGCGGCGAATCAGCTCAAAGAAATTATGAAATTTAGCAACCCGCATCTCATTTTCACCTACGGGCCGAATGGGGGTTATGGGCACCCGGATCATATTCGGGCGCACCAGATTACCCATCAGGCGGTAGATGAGCTGGCATTGGCCACTCCGGTGTTGTGGGCGGTGACAGATCGTCGTCGCTTAGAAGAGGGGTTGGCAGTTATTGATGCCACGGGGGCGCCTGGATGGCGGATGCCTCAAGAAGACGAGATCGCCAGCGAGAGTGAATACGATATTGAGGTGCGGCTTTCCGACGCAGCGTTAGCGGCGAAGGTGCAGGCAATGAAGGCGCACCCTACCCAGTTGTGGCTCGCGGATGGCTATATCACGGACACTAATCCGATTGCGGCTTTTGCTACTTCTGTTGATCGGGAAAAGGCGCCGTTTGTGTTTGCACTGTCGAATCTCTTAGCGCAGCCAGTGTTGCGCTACGAGCACTATCAGTTAGGAACCGCCATGAGTGCCGATGCGCGCACTAATATTGCTGTCATTGTGGCTGGCGAATTGGAAGCACCGAAGGAATACTAGTAGTAATGGCAGATCATGTTACGCAGCGACATAATTACCAAGGCTTTTCCAAGTCAGAAGCCTTCTTTGGCTTATTGTGGTTAAGCATTGGTGCTGCGTTATCGGTGGTATTGGAAGTGGTGTATTTAGGCACGTGGCTGTTTGGGGTAGCAGTGCCTTATACCATCGTGGTGGCGTTCTTTTTTAATATGGTGCTCACGAAAACCGCCAAACTGTGGACCAAAAATAATGCCATTGCGCTGATTCCCGTGTGGGTGTGGCTGGCAGGTTTTTTCCTCCTAACAATGCTAGTTCCGCTCACGGGGGATCAACTGGTGGGGGAAAATATCCGCAGCTTATTGCTTATGATTGCGGGTGTTGCTGGGGGTAGTTGGCCTGTTATTGCACAGAAGTGACATAATGGTTCAGTCACCCAACTTTATAAACTTGACCTTTGGAGAAGCTGAAAACCAATGACGTACACGATCGCACAGCCCTGCGTTGATGTCATGGACAAAGCATGCGTCGAGGAATGTCCAGTGGATTGCATTTACGAAGGTAAGCGATCCCTCTACATCCACCCTGATGAATGCGTGGACTGCGGAGCTTGTGAGCCCGCTTGCCCAGTGGAAGCCATTTTCTATGAAGATGATGTCCCCGACGAGTGGCTAGATTACAACGAAGCCAACGCCGCATTTTTCGACGACTTGGGCTCTCCCGGTGGCGCCGCGCAACTCGGCCCCCAAGATTTCGATGCCCCCTTGGTGGCAGCGCTGCCACCACAGGCATAACAACAGATTTTCCTACAACTTAAGGTGCGCCTTATGACCCGTACTCCCCTTGGTAGCGTGTTGCCGGATTTTCCGTGGGATTCGCTTCAGCCCGCAAAGAAGAAGGCAGAAGCCCATCCTGATGGCATTATTAATCTGTCGGTGGGATCCCCGGTAGATCCGGTGGCTCCGGGTATTCAGCTCGCACTGGCGGAGGCGGGAGTTGAACCAGGCTACCCCCAGACCATTGGCACACCCAAGCTACGAGAAGCGATGGTCGCCGCGTTGGCACGCCGCTATCATGTTGCGGAACCTCCTAAAGTGTTGCCAGTAATCGGCACCAAAGAAGCGATTGCATGGTTGCCAACCTTGCTGGGCTGCACCGGTACCGTAGTCATCCCAGAAGTCGCGTATCCCACCTATGAGGTTGCAGCTTTACTGGCAAAGGCCCAGGTGGTGCGCAGCGACACTCCATGGGAAATCGATGATGCTGCGGATGTTGATTTGGTCTTTATCAATTCCCCGAGCAATCCCACCGGCAATGTGTGGGATGCACAGCATTTAAGTACCGTGGTGCAATGGGCACGCGATAACGACGTGGTGGTCGCTAGTGATGAGTGCTACCTAGGTTTGGCATGGGAGAAGGAGGCGTTGTCGGTTCTGGATCCGTCGATTAGCGGCGGGGATTACCGAAACCTGATTGCGATTCATTCCCTTTCTAAAACCTCCAATCTGGCCGGGTACCGAGTGGGCTTTCTGGCAGGCGATGCCCAGTTGATCGCTGAGCTGACCGAAGTACGCAAGCATGCAGGCCTGATGATCCCCGGGCCGATTCAGCATGCTATGGCTGCGGCTTTAACTGATGACGAGCAAGAGCAGCTGCAAAAGCTGCGGTATGCGGTGCGGCGGGCAAAGTTATTACGAGCGGTCATTGAGGCGGGGTTTGAGGTAGTCGATTCCCAGGCAGGTTTGTATCTGTGGATCACCCGCGGCGAAGACTGTTGGGAGACGGTGGATTGGTTTGCGGATAAGGGGATTTTAGTTTCCCCCGGTTCCTTTTATGGGCCAGATTCACAGCAGTTTGTCCGCGTAGCACTCACGGCTTCCGACGAGCGGGTCGATGCATGTGTTGCTAGGCTGCAATGATGCTTGATCGCTCCCTTTGATGCGGCAGTTAGCATCAAAGGGGGTGCTTTTCATTGCCTGCAATGGGGTAACGGCGACTTGGTATTGGTAAACTAGGACGCCTTGGTACGACGGCGAGGAGAGGTGTAGATACCTTGGAACGGCTGGGGCGCAATGTTCGCCAGTTCATAAAATTCGGAATGGTTGGCGGATCAGGCGTCGTAGTCAACCTTTTTGTACTGTATGTGTGCAAGAAACTTTCCTGGCGCCTCGGCGGAATCACAGAACATGATGCCTTTATCAACCTGCTGGGAAGCCAGTTTCACATTCGCTGGTACCACGTGTTTATGACCATTGCGTTTTTAGTGGCCAATACGTGGAACTACCAGCTTAATCGCATGTGGACCTTTAAAAGCAGCAGTATTAGTTGGCTGCGGGGGTTCATTCCGTTCCTTACCAGTGGGTTGCTGGCTTTTGTGATTAGTCAGATCATTATGACACTGCTGATGAATGAGACCTCCCCGTTAGCGCTGCCCGCTGAGGTCTTTGATGATTCCACCGGTTTCCGCACGAAATTCTACTGGGCGTCATTGATCGCGATTTTCTTCTCTATGCCAGCGAATTTCATTCTGAACAAGGTATGGACTTTCCGTAAACCGAAAAAGCCGAAAGTTATTGTTTATACCGAGCCCATGCCCGGCTAAAAAACTAACACCCCTGAAAAGAAAAACTCCTTTCAGGGGTGTTGCTTCAACCGGCTGGTTTTTATCTAGTTGGCGTGTAGTGCCTCATTAAGTTCCACAGCCTCGGATTTCCATGCGGTGGCTTCGATAGCCCCAGAGATGGAATTACGGCGGAACAACACGTTATTGGCCCCGGAAAGCTCAAGGGCTTTGATGGTGTCGCCGTCGTTAAGCCCGAGTGCCTCGGCAACGGCACCGCGTACCACCAACTTGGAACCGGCGGTGACATACAAACCTGCCTCAATGACGCAGTCATTGCCTAAGGAGATGCCGCAGCCAGCATTAGCGCCTAGTAGGCAGCGTTTGCCTAGGGAAATGACTTGTTTGCCGCCGCCGGAGAGCGTGCCCATGATGGAAGCGCCGCCGCCGATGTCGGAACCGTCGTCGACAAGCACTCCGGCGGAAATGCGGCCTTCCACCATGGAGCTGCCTAGGGTACCTGCATTGAAATTGACGAAGCCTTCATGCATGACCGTGGTGCCCTCTGCGAGATGAGCTCCGAGGCGGACGCGGTCGGCGTCACCAATCCGAACGCCGGTGGGCATGACGTAATCAACCATCCGGGGGAATTTATCCACCCCATAAACAGCAACAGGACCGCGGGCTTGTAGCTTAGCGCGAGTGAGTTCAAAACCAGCTGGCAGGCAGGGGCCGAAATTAGTCCATACCACATTAGCCAATAGCCCAAACACACCATCAAGGTTGAGCCCATGTGGGCGCACCAACCGGTGGGAGAGTAGATGAAGCCGCAGGTAGGCGTCGTAAGCGTCGCCTGGAGCTTCGTCTAGTGAAGCAATGGAGGTGGCAATAGCAACTCGGGTGACATTACGGGCAGCATCTTCACCAACTAATGCCTTAAGCTCGGCGGGTACTTGATCTGCGGGCAGTTCGGTGGTGCTACTGGCGCCGGTTCCCTTATCCAGTTCCGGATTGGGGAACCAAGCGTCTAACACCGTACCGTCTGCGTGAATAGTGGCTAGGCCATAAGCAAAAGCTGAAGTCATAGCAGTGAAGTTTACAGTTTTTCCTGCCGCATTGCTTCTCGCTGGGCGGTAGCAGCCTTCTTAGTGGTAAGACTCAATGCCACGGTGATTGCTAGCAGCACTAAAACGGCGGTGATCTGCGGACGTGAGCTGGCATCTGTCAGCATTAATGCCACCAGCATGCCCAACAGTATTAAACACACAATCGCAGGCCACGGATAACCCGGCATACGCACGGTAGTGATTTCATTATTGGCCTTTAATACTGGGTGCAGCCTAAGCCAGGTAATGGCAATCATGGTCCACAACACAATCAAGCAACCACCAACGGCATTGAGTAAGAAGGTGAGCAAGCCAGGTGGGTTCCAGTACTGCAAACCAACTGAGACAAACGCAAAGAACATACTCAACAGCACGGCGTTAATCGGGACGCCTTGGCTGTTGGTTTTAGCCAAAATAGCCGGCGCATCCTTGCGGGTAGCAAAGGAATAAACCATCCGGGAGGTGGCGTAAATCTGGGCATTAAAGGCAGAGAGCAATGCAATGACAATGATAGCTTCCATGAACCCAACCACACCTGGTACATGAGCCATACCCAAAATGATGGTGAAGGGTGATTCCGCGGCTGATTCTGCGCCACTGATGCGATCAAAAGGCATGAGGAAGCAGATCACCAACACCGCGCCAATATAAAACAGCGAAATACGCCAAATAACGGAACGCACAGCGGTAGCTACCGATGCTTGCGGGTTATCTGATTCAGCCGCGGCGATGGTGACGATTTCAATACCGCCAAAAGCGAAAGCCACCGCTAATAAGCCCGCAGCCAAACCACTAATGCCATTGGGAAGAAAACCCTGGGCGGCAAAGTTGCGAGTACCTACGAAATCGGTGCCGGGTATCAAGCCAAAGATCAGCAACACGCCCATGAAAAGGAACAATGCGATGACTGCAATCTTGATGAAGGCAAACCAGAACTCAAATTCCCCGAAACCGCGTACTTGCGCCAAGTTGACCACGGCGAAAAATACCACACAGACCAAGGCTGGAATCCAAGGATCAACACCCAGCCATTTGCCCATAATGGCGGCAGCACCGGTCATTTCTGCACCCATGACCATGGTCAGCATGAACCAGTACAACCAGCCCACGGTAAATCCGGCCCAGTGGCCTAATCCTTGTTCCGCATAGACCGCGAAGGAACCAGAAGCTGGGCGTGCCGCGGCCATTTCGCCCAGCATCTGCATGAACAACACCACGATGGCGCCAGCGAAAATATAGGCTAATAACACCGCAGGACCAGCGGCCTGAATGCCTACACCGGTGCCGAGGAATAAGCCGGCACCAACCGCCGAGCCTAGCCCCATCATGGTTAAATGGCGGGTTTTTAATCCGCTACCCAAATCAGCATTATGTGAAGATTTCGTCATGGTAGCTAATGCTATCTAAAAAACTGCTAGTTACCTGCATCGTTGGCGAAATTTTTTCCTATTTGCGCAAGATTATTGCGCAATCGGGTGTGTACTCGTTACGTGAGGGGATGAATTCTGGCCTCGGGTAGCACTGGCTACCAGCTGGCACAGGTGAGGAAAAATCCCTTAATGCAGGGAAAATACGGTTGCACTGCGACGTGCTGTGCTGCCTTAAAGTTCAGCAAGCGTGGTGGGGGATCATTACCCCCTTTTTAAGATTTTTTAAACACTTGCCCACAGCCGAACCACTAACCGGGTTAGGCGACCGCTCATGCGCCCACGCCACAAGGGCACTGGTGGCGCTTGTCGACGCCCCGGCGCCCGCACGAAGTAGAACTTAAGATGAGAGGTTTAAGGAGTGATCCGCCGTGCCACCGGCTCAATAGAATGTGCTTCGGTGTGGATCGACCAGTGCGATTGGCCCTCAATCTGGCTGGCGGTGCCGACCGTATCGGAATCGGCAAACCGGATCAAGGTGGTCGGATCGAGGACAATATTATTGCCCACATGGACATTATCGCCCAGGTTAAGTCCCAAAACCGTGGCAGAAACCCCGAAGGAACAATCATTGCCAATCCGCATGGGCCGCGGTTTGACCGATAACACGGAAGCGGAAATACCGACATCGACGTTCGTGCCCAGCACTGTTCCTGAGGATATTCGCCCCTCTACCCGGCATGGCCCCAACGTGCCTGCGTTATGTGAGACGAACCCTTCCCGCAGCACCCGAGTGCCAGGTGCCAAATAGGCGCCTAACCGCACCCGCTCGGCTTCGGTGATTTGCACTCCACTGGGAACCACGTAATCCACCATCCGGGGAAGTGGATCAATGCCATAAACGTGAATGAGCCCGCGCGATAGCAAAGAGGTACGCATGTGCTCGAAATTATCCGGCAAGCATGGCCCCTTGTTGGTCCACACCACCACAGACAATTTGGGTATGGCGTGTTCCATGTTTAACTCCGTTGGGCGCACCAGTCGGTGGGAGAGTAAGTGAAGCCGCAGATATACATCATGGGCATCTTCAGGTGGCGACTGTAAATCACTAATAGTGGTGCGAATGGCTACCTGTTCTACCAGCCGGTCTTCATCGAGCTTGACTAGGTTTAACAGCTTCGGTGGGAGATCCTGCGCCCCGAGGATTTCTGTTCCCGAGCTGTCTTCCAAGTTTTCCACTAAAGCGGGGTGGGGAAACCAAGAATCCAAGACGGATCCGTCCATAGCAATATTAGCGATACCGATCGCCTGCGCACTGATGACAGTCATGGGGGAGAGTGTACTAAACTACGCCTGAAGGTTTTTACTCTTTAGCTGCGGGATTGATGGAAGAATTGCCAAACGTAGGGGCAGTTTCTGGCTAGCACGTGCGGTTATTTGTATGCGGGCTGTGCTTATTAGGCATTTTTACTAATGTATTTGGTATGTGATTTTGCTCTCAATGGCGGTGATGAGGTGGGCAGATGCCGGTTAAACGCAGCTGATTGACGTATTTGCCACAGACGCCATCACAATTGCAGCGAAGCGCTATGTAGATGGCCGGTCAGTCTCAAACGGCCTGCTTCCAATTGACCAGGCTATGTACAGCGAGGCGGGTGACGTGCAGCTAGCTCGGCCATGTGCCGATAGGCGGCAAACCGCAGTGGCTGCTCAACCAGACCTAAACCACCGTTAAGCCAACACCTAACCGCAGCCGCATCTTAATCAGTACCGCTGCATCAGGCGGAAACCTGCATGACAACGGTTAGTAGTGATAAAGCTTTCCTTGCTCAATTGTTATGGCTCGGTATGGTGTAGTGCATGGTGAATTTACTAGCTAACCCAGTCGACCTTACGGTGGACCTTGTCAATATTGAATCCGTGTCGCACAACGAAAAACCCATTGCTGACGTGCTGGAAGCACAACTGAGTAGCATTCCCAATGTAGAAGTGCTGCGGGTTAATAACACATTGGTAGCGCGCACTAACCGTGGCTTAGCGCGCCGGGTTATTCTGGCCGGCCACGTTGATACCGTGCCTACTGTGGATAATCTGCCAGCTACTGTGGGGAACAATGACCAAGGGGAGCGAACGTTATTTGGTTGCGGCACCGTGGATATGAAATCGGGTTTGGCGGTGTATTTACATACCTTTGCTCGGCTGGCTAATGATCCACGGCTGCGCTACGACCTGAGCTTGGTTGCTTATGAGGGGGAGGAAGTAGCCAGTCAATATAACGGATTAGGCTTTATTGAACAGCAGCACCCCGAGTGGTTGGCCGGTGATGTTGCATTGCTGGGGGAACCTTCCGGTGCGGTGATTGAGGCGGGCTGCCAAGGTTCGATCCGGTTGAAGGTGATAGCTCGCGGGGTACGCGCGCATTCGGCTAGGTCGTGGCTGGGTAAGAATGCGATGCATGCCCTAGCGCCGGTTATTAATAATATTGCCGCATATCAGGCCAGCGAAGTGGTGGTAGATGGGTGCCGCTACCATGAAGGGCTCAATATTGTGCACTGTGAATCTGGAGTTGCCACCAACACAATTCCCGACGAGGCGTGGATGTTTGTGAATTTTAGGTTTGCCCCAGACCGCAGCATTGCACAGGCTTTGGAGCACCTTCTCGAGGTGCTTGATTTGCCCGAAGACGTTGACTATAGCATTGATGATGCAGTACCCGGCGCGCGCCCTGGTTTGGATCAGCCCATAGTGGCTGAGTTGATTGCGGCCACGGGTGGTAAAGTCCGGGCGAAGTATGGTTGGACGGATGTGGCGCGGTTTAGTCAGCTTAAGATTCCGGCGGTTAATTTTGGTCCTGGTGATCCCAGCTTTGCCCATAAAAAGGATGAGCAATGTCCCACCGCGATGATTGATGAGGTGGCTTTGGTGCTGGAAACCTATTTAACGTAGCCGGTTTAATCTAGGCTGGGTAATTCGACCGGAGTAACTCAACCTGTTAATCCGCTAATCAATCCACGAGTCTTAAAAAATCAACGAGTAAGGACGACATGACCCCTAAGATTTCCCTTTCTGAAGCTAAAAAGCAACGGTTCTTGCGTGGCCCCGTGTTGGTGCGGGCTACTGATGAGGTGCAGGAATCCACGTATGATCAACGCCTGTTGGAGCATGAGGCGGAAGTGGATTGGATGCATAGCGACCCGTGGCGGGTGTTGCGTATTCAATCTGAGTTTGTTTCTGGTTTTGATGCTTTGTCGGCGATGCCGCAGGCAGTGGCGGTGTTTGGTTCTGCGCGGCTGAAGCCTGGTTCGAAGTATTACGAGTTGGGTCGTCAGTTGGGGGCGGAGTTGGTGGCTGCGGATTATGCGGTGATTACCGGTGGTGGGCCGGGCATTATGGAGGCCGGTAACCGGGGTGCCATGGAGGCGGAAGGGCTATCGGTTGGTTTGGGTATTGAGTTGCCGCATGAGCAGAGCCTGAATGATTACATTGATTTGGGGATTAATTTTCGGTATTTCTTCGCCCGCAAGACGATGTTTTTGAAGTACTCCCAGGCTTTTGTGTGTTTGCCTGGTGGGTTTGGCACCTTGGATGAGCTGTTTGAGGTGTTGTGTATGGTGCAGACCGGCAAGGTGACGAATTTTCCCATTGTGCTGTTGGGTACTGAGTTTTGGCAGCCGTTGGTGGATTGGATTAAGGATCGGTTGGTCAGTGAGGGGATGATTGATGCTGATGATGTGGATCGGTTCTTGCTCACGGATTCGGTTTCTGCCGCGATTGACCATATCCGAGCGGCGCATGAGGTGATGCGTGGAAGCCGGTGATGAGGTGGTGCAAAAGCGTAGCGCTTTTGTTGGTGATGACTCGTTAGCGGTGGTCATGGCCATTATTAATCGCACTCCAGATTCCTTTTATGATCGTGGCGCTACGGCGCGTTTCGACGCTGCCTTGGCGCGTGCGGATGAGGTGATTGCTGCTGGTGCCACCATTGTCGATATTGGTGGAGTGAAGGCTGGGCCTGGTGATTTCGTGGGAGCGGCGGAGGAAATCGATCGGGTGGTGCCGTTGATTGCTGCGGTGCATCAGCGGTTCCCGCAGGTGGCTATTTCGGTGGACACGTGGCGTAGTGAGGTTGCGGCACCTGCTATTGAGGCGGGTGCGGTGTTGGTTAATGACACGTGGGCTGGTCATGATCCGCAGTTAGTGGAAGTGGCTGGGCATTACCGAGTGGGATATGTGTGTTCGCATACTGGGGGAGTGATTCCTCGGACGCGGCCGTATCGGGTGCATTTCGACGATGTGGTAGCAGATGTTATTGCAGAGACTTCTGCTTTGGCGGAAAAGGCGGTGAGTGTGGGGGTTCCGGAGGAGTTGATCCTGATTGATCCCACTCATGATTTTGGTAAAAATACCCATCATGGTTTGGAGCTGCTCAGGCGTATTGATGAGGTGGTGGCTACTGGCTGGCCGGTGTTGATGGCGTTGAGTAATAAGGATTTCGTTGGCGAAACTTTGGCTCGTCCGTTGGAGCAGCGAGTTGCTGGCACGTTGGCTGCTACTGCTTGGTCGGCGCAGCGTGGGGTGGCAGCGTTTCGGTCGCATCAGGTGGCGGAAACCGTTGATGTGATTCGTATGACCGCAGCGATTGCTGGTACGGTACCCCCGTTGGTGGCTACGAGGGGTTTGCAGTGAAGGTTTCGGTGATTATTCCGGCTTTAAATGAGCAGGACACCGTTGGGCAGGTCGTGCAAGCGATCCGTGAGCAGAATTTCCCTGGTGTGGTGGAGATTCTGGTCATTGATGCTGATTCAAAGGATGCTACTGCGCAGGTCGCTGCCCAGGCTGGCGCTAGAGTGTGGAATTGGCGAGAGGTGTTCCCGCAGGTTCCGGTTCGGGCTGGTAAGGGGGAGTCGCTGTGGCGCGGGGTGGCGGTAGCCCAGGGCGAGATCATTGTTTTTGTCGACGCCGATCTGCACCAGGTGCCCGATAAGTTGGTGGAAAAATTGGTCAGGCCGTTTTCTGATCCGACAGTGCAGTTGGTCAAGGCTAAGTATGCTCGTACGTATTTAGGTCAGCCCACCGGGGGTGGCCGGGTGACTGAGTTGACGGCTAAGCCGTTGTTGCGGGGGTTGTTTCCTGATTGCGCGCAGCTAGATCAACCTTTGGGTGGCGAATATGCCATGAGGGCGCAGGTTGCGCGTCGGTTGCCGTTTGTGGAAGGCTACGGCGTGGAAATTGGCTTGCTTATCGACGTCGTAAAGCTGTTCGGTAGCTTGGCTGTAGTGGAAGTTGATCTGGGTAGTCGCAGTCACCGGAACAGGCCGCTTGAGCAATTGGCACCAATGGCTGATATAGTTGCCGCGACGATATTGAAGCGTGCGGGGATGTCACCTGTCGGTTCAGTGTTTGAGCGCCATGCAGTAGAGTCAGTGGGGCGAAAGTCGGAAACCGAAACAGAAAGGGCAAATAAAAAACAATGATGTGGTTCATCTTTAGTGTGTTATTTGTCGTATGTACATTTGGCTTCTTTCTGATTTTTGCTAAGCCGTTCAGTGCGATGGCTCCGGTTATGGCAAGCGGTGATGATGATAGTGATACTGCATTGGCTCGTGCCGCAGCGGCCGAAGGCATACACTTTGATACTGTCACTGAGGGTTATGATAAATCACAGGTGGATGCGGTGATCGTGGCGCTTGTGGAGCAATTGCGTAAAAAGCAGCAAGAGTTGACTCAGCTTAATGGCGGATCGGAAGAATCTGACCCAACCACCCGGGAGAGATATCTACCA
>CAUQSW010000006.1:0-78819 GCA_963520895.1 uncultured Corynebacterium sp.
TAATCTCTCACAGCCAGCGATACTACTAAAATGGCGGTGATGAATGACTTTTACTCGCCGCTACAAAATGCCGCATTATGGTTAGGAGCTTGGCTTCATGGGTTTGAGCCTTTTGAAGCCGTTTCCGACGCCTTACAAGCATTAAATCTCTACCCCCATGATGGTTCGCTGATTAGTGATCTTAAGCAGCTGCGTGCTGTCAGCGCCGATGTGCCCAAGGGTGAACCAGCGCTTTTATTAGTTTTGTCTGGCCCTGGTGATCCGCTGCCACTGCAAAACCCAGAAGCACTTACTGCAGCTCACGACAGCCAAGGAGCGATTATCATTCCCAGCGGCCCCCAAGGTTATAACGTAGTGGTATTGGATAGTACTAGGTGGAAGTGGTTCTCTGTTCCAGGACCGTTACCCGCCATGGCCGTAGTTATGCTAGGTGAAGCAGATCAACTCATGTCTGCGGCGGTTAATCAAGCAGCAGCAGAGATTGATCAGATGAGCCAACCGTTAAGCAATGTTGCTAGCCCCAGGTTGCGGGTGGGCAGCCTGACAGATTTTTATGAAACACCTGGGTTGCCGTCGTCGGTTCCACCCCGAGCAGCCCAATTGATCGCCCGGTCTGATAGAGCAACCGCCATCGTTGCAGCGACGGTGGCTCATGACCACGTATTTGATCCGCAGCTGCTTAGTTTATCGCGTCATATTCGACATGCTCGCATGTCGGCAGTTGCCTACGCCTTAGCCGAATGGGGACGTTTGGCGGGTTGACAACAACCCCCCTCGCAGGGCATCCCATTAAGCACAGCGCCTTTGCTAATGATGTTGCCGGCGTGTTGGGGTTGCGCAAGTCCTAGTGATTCATCAATTAAATCCACAATCATTGCTGCGAACTCGGGAGTATGCCCCACCGTTCGTGCTCTTAATATTTTAAGCCCCAGAAGTTTGGCCTCATCTTGCAGTTCATGGTCTAAATCCCAGATCACTTCCATGTGATCTGAAATAAAACCAATGGGACAAACTACGATATTCTTTTTGCCTTGAGCAGCAAGATCACCAACGTGATCAACAATATCGGGTTCCAGCCAGGGCACAGTGCCATCGCCTGAAGCAGACTGCCACACCACATCAAAGGTATCCACTTTAAGCTGCAGCGCCACGAGGCGAGCTGCCTCTTTAACCTGGGTGGAATAAAGGGCCCCGTCTTCTACTGTCCCGGAATGATTGTCAGCAACTACCGGAATGGAGTGCGCGGTAAACACCAGATGTGTTTCTTCTTTAGCTATATTTTGTGCTGCGAATTTTTCGTAGACACTGGTTATCGCGTGCACATTGGCGTCGATAAACTCTGGGTGATCGAAAAACTGCCGTAACCGATAAAAATCGATGGCGGGTAGTTGTTCCACGCCTAACCGCGCCCGCATGGCTTGGATATCTTCCCCGTACTGGCGGCACCCAGAATATCCCCCCCAAGCTGAGGTGGCAAAAACTGCAACTTTTTTGTGTCCTGCCTGGGCTAGTTCCACGGCTACGTCGTTGGCAAACGGCATCCAATTGCGGTTACCGAAATACACTGGTAACTCCCAGCCCCGCCTTGCTATTTCGGCTTCAACATTGGCAATTATTTCCCGATTGCAATCATTAAGGGGGCTATAGCCGTCAAAATGATGGTAGTGCACCGCCACTTCATCAAGGCGGGAACTGGGGATACCGCGTCCTCTAGTGACATTTTCTAAAAATGGTCGGACATCTTCTGGTTTTTCTGGCCCACCAAAGCTAAGCACTAACAGGGCATCTACCGCTGGCGTCATGCTAGATAGCGTAACAGGCAGGCATTTGGCAATAGAAAAACCCCAGTTGTTTGAGGTATCAACTGGGGTTTTTCTTATAGAAGCCGGATGGCGTAAGGACTCATGCCCGACCACCGAACGTCAGATATTTGCACTGTCGAACCCGAATTGGGGGCTTCGATCATCTTCCCATCACCTAGGTAGATCGCCACATGGTTTTCCGCATTTGGTCCGTAGAAAATCAGGTCACCACGTTGTATTTCCTGCGGGCTTACCTTCGTTCCACGTTGGTACTGGTAGCCAGTATAGTGCGGTAACGCCACACCCACCCCAGCAAATGCGTAGAGCACCAACCCAGAGCAGTCAAAGCCCACTTTATTAAAGTCGCCAAAAGAGTCAGCTACGCCACCATCACGGATTCCTTGGGTGGGGCCATTAGCGTCTCCGCCGCCCCAAGCATAAGGCACGCCTACCTGTGCAGTCGCCCGAGCAATAACCGTTTCAATTTTGGTCTCCCGATCAGCATCACCGAAAGCCGTGGTTGCTTTTTCAGTGACAGAATCTAAACCATCCAACTGGACAAAGAGATCATCAACTGTGTCGTTAGCGTTGAGTTCGGCGGTATCAGTTTGTGGGTTTTGGATAGCTGGAAGACTATCCGAATCTGATTCCGTCTCGGAGCTTGAGAGACTATCGTGCACCGGTGAGGCGGCTGCAATTAAGGCAGCTGCTGCTTCTTCCGCAGCCGAAATAGCTTCCGCACTGCTAGATTCTGCTTGTTCTGCATTGGTTTCCTCCACGGCGAGGTTTTCGTTCGCCTTGTCGACGTCCTCCGCAGCTTGGCTCGCCATTGCCTCGGCCTCTTGCCGTTGCTGTGTAGCTATGTGACGATCAGTTTCGGTTATTGCATTTGCTTCAGCATCTTGTGCCGCTTGGAGGTTCGCAACTGCTTCCTGGCGCGCCTGCTCAGTATTGTCTGCAGTGGTTTGAGCTTGTTGCCGTTGCTGTTGAGCAGCTTCAGCATCTGCTTCAGCCTGTTGGCGTCGTTGCTCGGCGGCTTGATACTCTTGGAATTCCTTGCGCTGACCTTCGAGGTTTTCCACAGCACCGCGGGCGTTATTTAACCGATTTTGTTCCTGATCACGCTGCGATAGTAAATCAGCATGCTCAGATTGCCGCTGCTTAAGCTCAGATGAACTTGCATCAATTGCAGACTGCGCGTCTTGCCGTGCTTTATCGGCATCCGCTTGTCGCTTTTCTGCAATATTACGGGCTTCCCGGAGCATGGATTCTTCGTTGGCCTGGCGGGTACGAAGCTTATCCAGCTCATCAATGATGGCTTTTTGCTGCGTCGCATTAGTACGCAGATACGTTTTTCGATCAAGCGAGTCTTGATCGTTTTCGGTGCCCGCGACGTCACGGACCACCGTGGTAGAACCTCTTCGGTAGGTAGCTCGTGAGATTTCATCTAGAGATTTTTGCGCCTCATTTATAGCAGACTGCGTTTCATCTAGACGCTTACGAGCCTCCGTGACGCCTTGGCGTGCTTGTTCAGCCGCCGTTTGGGCATCGTGGAAATCAACTAACGCCTTATTGACCGCCTCCCGTAACGCTCCCATCTGCATTTCCAACTGTGCAATATCGGAATCAGATTGAGAGATGGAAGTGACCAAGGATGACATATTTGCCTCGGCGTTGTTTGCTTCCGTCGTGGCCCTTGCAATTTCAGCATCAGAAGGATTAACTGGCTGCGCTGAAACAGGTATTACGTTGGTCAAGCACACTACAGCACAGGCTGTAGCTAACACGCGGCCAAATGTAGTCACAGATACTCCTGTATCTCCTTATTGTCCGCGACTTGCTTCCCCACAAGTGCGAACGTTTTTAGTCAAGTTTCCAGCGTCGACTTTCATTAGCCAACAACAAAACCATAATCCACAAAAGTATTGTTTTGCACCTTGTAACCCTTTAATACAACAAGAACCATTGTCCCCATTTGTAACATTTGCACCATTAACCTTGATGTTTAAATTCCATAACAAATGATTGTGATCTTTACCACACAACAAAAAGAGGGGCGGCATCAAAATAACTGCCGTCCCTCTAAGAAAAACTTGCCTTACGCAGTGTCAATCTTCAGAACTTGACCAAGATCCCCGTGGAATGGTGCTAGTAAAAATCACAAGATCATCTACTTTTCAACTGTGCCCACCGCAATGCCAAAACCACTCCCAAAACGACTACAAAGATAATTGCTGCGTAAATATAGCGATTATCAAAAGCCCCAACGGCAAAGTCATCAACCAACATGCGCATACCTAGGCCACAATTTGGTTCGGAAAAAAACGCCCCTTGAACCGCTTCGATTTCCGCCCGAGAGTAGTTCGTGCTCACAATGGCGCCAGAACCTGGCGCCCGTAAGATTACGGTATCTAGGTCCGCTCGCAGTGCTAACTCCTGCGCGATATCCCGCATATCGGCGTAGTGGACCGGAACGTGATCAATAACCACTACCCCAACGTCACCCATGCCCTTTTCCTCTGCATAACTGAGCGCAAATTCTAGATCCTGATGCAAGGGGTCATTAGTGGACTCCAAGGCGATACCGTCGATAAGCAACTGCGCATTGAGGTTATCAATATTAATATTCTCTGGAATCATCACTACCCCTGACTTGCCTAAATATTTCCTGCCATATCAGCCTAACACCCCATATTGTGGGTAACTTTTGGTTTGAACTGCCTCAGCCCTTCCACTAAAACCACACCAGACATCAGGCTGCTTTCCGCTAGTTCGGTGGCAAAAAACTGGACTGACCAGCAAGAAATCTTACCAGAAAACCCGGATAGTCATTCGCATTGATGGAGCCAGCTGCGAGTTTTGTCGGATCCGGCTTAAAAGTTCCCAAAATTCCGCAACAGAACGACCGTACTGTTAGAATGTGCGTCAGGCGACGTCGTATGCCTATTGTTAATCAATGGGCATACCGCACCAACATAAGTTGTTACATGTAAAAGTCGATATAGCACCTTGCATACCACAACTTAACTGAATCACCTTTAGGAATTGGAGCTCAACGTGACTGAAAGCAAGAACTCCTTCAACGCCAAGAGCACCCTGCAGGTAGGCGATAAGTCTTATGACTATTTCGCTCTTAATGCAGTGCCTGGCATGGAGAAGCTACCGTACTCTTTGAAGGTTCTAGGCGAGAACCTTCTGCGCACCGAGGACGGAGCGAATATCACCACTGAACACATTGAGGCTATCGCTAACTGGGATCCGACCGCCGAACCAAGCGTCGAAATTCAGTTCACCCCAGCCCGGGTACTCATGCAGGACTTCACCGGTGTCCCCTGCGTTGTTGACCTTGCCACTATGCGCGAAGCTGTCAAAACCCTAGGCGGCGACCCAGACAAGGTCAATCCGTTAAACCCCGCTGAAATGGTCATTGACCACTCGGTTATTGTTGAGGCCTTTGGCACTGCAGCGTCGCTTCAGCAAAACGTAGATATCGAATACGAACGCAATGAGGAGCGCTATCAGTTCCTGCGTTGGGGAGCCGAGAACTTCTCGAACTTCCGAGTTGTCCCTCCAGGCACCGGTATTGTCCACCAAGTCAATATCGAATATCTCGCACGCGTTGTGTTTGATAACAACGGTCTTGCCTACCCAGACACCTGTATCGGTACTGATTCCCACACCACCATGGAAAATGGTTTGGGCATCTTGGGCTGGGGCGTTGGCGGTATCGAAGCAGAGGCAGCCATGCTCGGCCAGCCGGTATCCATGCTGATCCCTAAGGTTGTGGGCTTTAAGCTTACTGGCGAGATTCCTGCTGGGGTTACCGCAACCGATGTGGTGCTCACCATCACCGAAATGCTCCGTGACCATGGTGTGGTCCAGAAGTTTGTTGAGTTCTACGGCAATGGCGTCAAGTCGATTCCGCTGGCCAACCGCGCCACCATCGGTAATATGTCGCCAGAGTTCGGCTCCACCTGCGCCATCTTCCCCATTGATGAGGAAACCACCAAGTACCTGCACTTGACTGGCCGCCCAGAAGAGCAAATCGCGCTGGTAGAGGCTTATGCCAAGGCTCAGGGCATGTGGCTAGAGCAAGATGCACCTGAAGCACAGTACTCAGAGTATTTGGAGCTGGACCTGTCGACGGTGGTTCCTTCCCTAGCCGGTCCAAAGCGTCCCCAAGACCGCATCTTGCAATCGGAAGCTAAAGCACAGTTCCGCAAAGACCTGCCTAACTACACTTCCAGCACCGAAACTTCTGCACCGGTGACTTTGGAAGGTAACTACGAGCACAACTTCAACTCTTCTCGCCCCGGCAACGGCGAATCTGCTGCTGAAGGTGCTTCCGGTAGGGCATCACGCCCTGTGGTGGTTAAATCCCCACAAGGTGGCGAGTACACCCTAGATCACGGCATGGTTGCTATTGCTTCCATTACTTCTTGTACTAATACTTCCAACCCCTCTGTTATGGTTGGCGCTGGCCTGATTGCCCGCAAGGCAGCAGAAAAAGGCTTAAAAGCCAAGCCTTGGGTCAAGACCATCTGTGCACCTGGTTCTCAGGTCGTTGATGGCTATTATCAGCGCGCTGACCTATGGAAAGACCTAGAGGCACTAGGGTTCTACCTTGCTGGTTTCGGCTGTACTTCTTGTATTGGTAACTCCGGTCCGCTACCTGAAGAAATCTCCGCCGCCATCAATGAATACGATTTGACCGCTACCGCGGTGCTGTCTGGTAACCGCAACTTTGAGGGACGTATTTCTCCTGATGTGAAGATGAACTATCTCGCATCCCCCATCATGGTTATTGCCTATGCGATTGCTGGCACCATGGACTTTGATTTTGAAACTCAGCCATTGGGTCAAGATCAAGAGGGTAATGACGTCTTCTTGAAAGACATCTGGCCTTCCACCGAAGAAATTGAACAGACCATTAATTCTTCTATCTCTCGGGAACTGTATGAGGCAGATTATGCCGACGTGTTCAAGGGCGATGCCCAGTGGCAGGCACTGGAGATTCCTACTGGTAAGACCTTCGACTGGGATGAATCCTCCACCTACATCCGCAAAGCTCCTTATTTCGATGGCATGACCATGGACCCAGAACCAGTTACCGACATCAAGGGTGCTCGGGTACTGGCTAAGCTGGGCGACTCGGTCACCACCGACCACATCTCCCCTGCTTCCTCCATTAAGCCTGGCACTCCTGCCGCGCAGTACTTGGATGAAAACGGCGTGGCTCGCCAAGACTACAACTCCCTAGGTTCTCGGCGTGGTAACCACGAAGTAATGATGCGTGGTACTTTTGCTAATATTCGCCTGCAAAATCAGCTGGTGGATATCGCTGGTGGCTACACTCGGGATTTCACCCAAGAGGGCGCACCACAGGCATTCATTTTTGATGCCTGCCAGAACTACAAGGCTGCTGGCATTCCGCTAGTGGTACTGGGTGGCAAAGAATACGGCACAGGTTCTTCCCGCGACTGGGCTGCCAAAGGCACCAACCTGTTGGGAGTAAAAGCCGTAATCACTGAGTCCTTTGAGCGTATTCACCGTTCCAACTTGATCGGCATGGGCGTCATTCCACTGCAGTTCCCTGCTGGTGAATCCCATGAAAGTCTGGGACTGGATGGCACTGAGGTCTTTGACATCACTGGTATCGAAGAGCTTAATAATGGTGTCACTCCGAAGACTGTTCATGTAACTGCCACTAAAGAAACTGGTGACGTGGTGGAATTCGATGCAGTTGTACGCATCGATACCCCTGGTGAGGCAGATTACTACCGCAATGGTGGCATTTTGCAGTACGTGCTGCGAAATATGGCAAAGAGCTAAGACTCTTTTCCTTCAAGGTTAAGTGGGGCTGCATTTCTGGCTGTTTATACTTAGAAGTTGCAGCCCCACTTTGTTTTTGTCAATGTACTGATCCAAGCCAAGGAGTAGTTGATCGACATGCCCGTCGTCAGCAACGTAGAGCTCAGCCTTCGTAGGCAAGAGATTTTAGATGGCGCACGCCGCTGTTTCGCCGAACACGGTTATGAAGGAGCGACAGTACGCAGACTAGAATTAGCAACCGGTAAATCGCGGGGAGCCATTTTCCATCATTTTGGTGATAAAGAAAATTTGTTCTTAGCCCTTGCTAGAGAAGATGCAGCACGTATGGCAGAGGTGGTGGCCGATAACGGGCTCGTGGCAGTTATGCATGACATGCTTCGGCATCCCGAACGGCACGAATGGCTAGCCACACGGCTAGAAATCACTAAAATGCTACGCACCGATCCGCGGTTCCGCGCTAGGTGGTTGGAACACCAAAAGGTCTTAGATGATGCCGTTCGTACCCGGCTGCGCAGTAATGCATCCAAGGGCGATCTGCGTGATGATGTCGAAATTGGCGTAATCCATACGTATCTTGAAACAATGTTGGATGGATTCATTACCCGTCTAGCTTCTGGTGGCGATACCAAAGATCTAGAAGCGGTTTTGCATCTGGTAGAAAACAGTGTGAGAAACCACGATTAAAGGTATAAAAATTTCATGAAAGAATTCCTGTTTGTTTCCTTGCGTGACGGTGAGCTAGGTAAAAAAGTTGCCCTCTCGGAGCTAGACGACGTTCTCCGCAGCACGAAGTTAACCACAGTAGAGGTAGAGCACCGGATCCTCGGCAGTCAAGCTGATCAGATTGGCGATGTCTCTAGTTACCGGGGAGTTATCGTTGGTGGTAGTGCCCTAAATGTCACCGATGTCGTGCACTCTGACTATCAACAGCATGTTGACCAGCAGCTCAAGCTTTTGATCGAACAGCAACACACCCCAGTCTATTTAGTGTGTTTTGGTATCGGTTGGTTAAGCTCAGCAACTGGTGGCCTAGTGGATAACTCTCACCCAGAAACACCTGGTCCTAGCGTTATTAACCTTAGCCCAGCTGCAGCTAATGACCCGCTCTGCGCCGAGCTACCACCAACTTTTATTGGGTTTACGGGCCATAAAGAATCGGTTGCCGCGGTCAGCCCCGATACCACGGTTTTAGCAACTGGACCTACCTGTCCGTATCAGTTCATACGGTATAAAGACCAAGTGTGGGCCTCGCAATTTCACTGTGAGCTCGATGCAGCTTCCCTAGCCAAGCGCATGACTTTTTATATGGACCACGGGTACTTCTCCCCTGATGATTACCAAGAAATCGTTGCTAGTCTCGCGGAGTACGACACCAGTTTCGCCCAGAAAGTAGCACAGAACTTTGTTGCTCATTGCCGGAGCCTTGTTACCGAGCCGGTGCTTAAGGCTAAGTAGCAGCCTGTTCCATCGCAGTTAAAAACTTCGAGTACATCCACCGTTGCGACAATCTGGGAATGAGGGGTAACAGCCGAGCCCATGCCGAACGGTGGCACCGTACCGAAATACACCTACCTACTACTTCTCCACTGCGGTTTAGCTCCACTAGGTAGGCTTCCTCACCGCACTCCACGTGGTCAGGCAGCGTTCCTAGCACCATTCCTGCTCGGCGTACCTTATGTTCGGTACCCGCTACGGTGGTCTCAGTGGTATAAGCATCGTCGATAAAAGTGTCCACGATATAACTAGAAGAAAACGTTGGACCTATGGAATACCTGAGAATTCTATCGCGATACGAGATAATCATGCCCGAATCTCGTTGAATCGTGAAATCCTTGATCGCGGCGAAAACACGGTGGAATGCTTCTTCCCCAAAACCCAAATGACGTTGCATTTTCACTACTCGATAGTGGTGTGGGATTCCCAATTCGGTCGTCGAAGAGCCGCTAGCAACCTTGAGGGTAATAAGGCGCATAGCTGCTGGATAGGTTAATAGCTCTTCGGGATTCATCGTGTTTTTATTCTATTCTTAATCTTTATGAAGTAATAATTTACCTGCTAGAACTATAAAAAGAAAATTTGCAACGAAAGTACACATTCCCTTTGTTTGTGCTACATGAGTTTTTTATAATCAAATCACAAAAACCGGCTTTGCCGGTGGCATGGCGTACCATAAACAACATGTTCGCAATCATGACAGTAACTGGTGTGGATCACACCGGAATCATCGCAGCGGTAGCCACCGCCTGCGCCGACCTTGATGTCAATATCCATAACGTTTCCCAAACACTCATGGGTGAATACTTCACCATGATTCTTCATGTCGCCTTTGAGGAAACCAAGGTGGATATCGACACCATCCAGCAACGCATGACTGCAGTCGAGCAACAAGAAAAGCTTGTTATTCGTATCCAGTCTCAGGCGATTTTCGACGCCATGAACATTATTTAAAGGTCAGGTCCATGGTTTTTCATCACTCGTCTGCCAACATCCTAGAAACCATCGAGATGATCGAAAAGTATCGTCTCGATATTCGCACCGTTACTATGGGGATCTCACTGTTAGACTGCGCCAAGGGCAGCACAACAGAAACCTGCGATGCGGTTTATAGCAAGATCGTCAATCACGCCGAAAGCCTCGTAAGCCAGTGCGAAGCCATCGAAAAGGAACTAGGCATCCCGATTGTCAATAAACGCATCGCAGTGACCCCGATAGCGCTAATAGCTAACGACGATCCCCTAGCGCTGGCACACACCCTCGATAGGGCCGCTAAAACCGTGGGCGTGAACTTCATCGGCGGCTACTCAGCACTAGTAGAAAAAGGCATGACCGCTTCTGATGAACGGCTCATTAACTCGATCCCTGAAGCACTCTCTACTACCGACGTTGTGTGTTCTTCCGTCAACATTGGTTCCTCCAGAGCCGGAATCAACATGAATGCCGTGGCACTGCTGGGTAAGGTCATCAAGCAAGCCGCAGCAGTAACGGCCGAGCAATCTGCCATTGCCTGCGCCAAACTCGTCGTATTTGCCAATGCTGTTGGCGACAACCCCTTCATGGCAGGCGCTTTCCACGGTATCGAGGAACCTGACTGTGTCGTTTCTGTCGGGGTTTCCGGGCCGGGTGTGGTCAACCGAGCGCTCGGTGATCTTGACGGTGCCACCCTCGATGAGGTCGCCGAAGCCATTAAGCGAGCCGCCTTTAAAATCACCCGTGCCGGACAACTTGTTGGAACCATGGCCTCAAAACGGCTCGGGGTACCATTCGGCATTGTTGATCTTTCCCTCGCCCCCACCGCAGAATTAGGCGATTCCGTTGCACACATCATGGAACGGATGGGGCTTACGCAAGTCGGCACTCACGGAACCACAGCTGCTCTGGCATTGCTTAACGACGCCGTGAAGAAAGGCGGCATGATGGCGTGCTCCCGAGTTGGCGGGCTTTCCGGATCCTTCATACCAGTCTCAGAGGACAAGGGCATGATTGATGCCGTGCGAGCGGGAAACATCAGCATTGATAAGCTCGAAGCAATGACCGCTATTTGCTCAGTGGGGCTCGATATGGTGGCCATTCCAGGCGATACCTCAGCAGAACTCATCGCAGGAATGATCGCCGACGAAGCAGCCATAGGGGTGATGAATCATAAAACCACCGCGGTGCGAGTCATACCAGTGCCTAGCACTCAGCCAGGTGACGAAGTCAACTTTGGCGGATTACTGGGTTACGCCCCAGTAATCCCTGTGTCTACCGTTGGTAACTCAGAGTTCATCAATCGCGGTGGCTATATTCCCGCACCAGTTCACGGTTTTAGGAACTAGGCTGGCTCTCACTAAGCCAGCCTCAGGCGCCTAGTTATGCGTCTGGATATAGGTAATGTGAGTTTCTACGTACTCCATCAAACCGTGTTTACCATCGGCACCGCCAATGCCAGACTTCCTACGACCAGCATGGAATCCCTGCATAGCCTCAAAATTTTCTCGATTGATATAGGTCTCACCATACTGCAACTCACTGGAGGCCTTCAGAGCCTGATCGAGATTTTGGGTAAAGACCGAGCTGGTCAAACCATAATCCGAGGCATTTGCTATCGCAATAGCCTCATCGAGACCAGTCACCTTAACTACCGGCAGCACTGGTCCGAAAATCTCTTGACGTACGATCTCCATGTCAGCGGTAGCGTTGATCAGTACCGTTGGTTGATAGAAATTACCATTGCCTTTGTCGCTGGAACGACCGCCACCTGTTTTCAGCTCACAACCAGCGGCCAAGGCAGCTTCGATCATCTCATCAAGGCGATCTACGGCGGCAGCATTAATCAACGGTCCCATATCCAATTCCCGGATTTCCCCAGGATCGCCAAACTTGGTACTTTCCATCTTGCTGACCAGCTTTGCTACCAACTCATCATGTACTGATTCCTCTACAAGAACCACTTCAGCGCAGTTGCATACCTGGCCAGTATTGATCACCCGCGAGTTCCAAATGGCAGTCGCCGCAAGCTCTAAATCAGCATCTGCAAGCACAATAGCTGGTGCTTTACCGCCGAGTTCCAAATTAACCCGGGTCAGATTGCTTGCCGCTGCCTGCATGATCCGCTGGCCCACATCCACGGAGCCGGTCATGGATACTAAATCCACATCTTTATGCTCGGCTAACGCCTGGCCAACCACACTGCCTTTGCCACCAACCATATTGAACACACCAACGGGCAGCTCAATCTCTGATATCAGTTCGCAGAACTCAAAAGCATTGATGGGGGTTTCCTCGGAAGGCTTGATCACAATGGTATTGCCCGTCAATAGCGCGGGAGCCATCTTGCGCACAATAAGGAAGAACGGGAAATTCCACGGCAAAATACCTGCCACTACTCCGAGTGGTTGATAGGTAAGCATGATGTGCTCACCCGGACGATCAGAAGGAAGCACTTCCCCTTCAATACGTAGCGCAAAACCTGCCATGTAATCCAAATAGTCCGCGGTGAAATTAACCTCCACCTCGGCCAAAGCGCGCACCTTACCTTGTTCCCTAACGAGGTATTCGGCAAAACGGTCAACATGTTGACGCAGTTGAGCTGCCAATCGAGTCAGATAACCCGCCCGTTGTGAATTGGTCAGCTTAGCCCAGCCTGGTTGCGCCGCTTTGGCCGCAGCTACCGCGGCATCAACCGCAGCACGATCGGATAACGGACTGTGTGCTAGCACCTCCCCAGTAGCTGGATTAGTGACAGGATGAGTTTCTTCTGCTGCAACAAACTCACCATTGATGTAGTTACGATACGTAGCCACCATGGGTTCAAAACTCCTTTGAAGAAAGTAATGGATAATACTCCCTCATGGTAAACCACGAAATACATCGTTCGCACCGATTTTTCCGGCCGAAATGGAGCTACCGTTTAATCCCTTTAAGCAAAAACCACAATGGCCCGACAATGTCCACCAGTGAGGTAATCAGCCACCACCGCTTTTTTGATCCGACGATGCGATCACTAGGCAGGTGATAGAGAAAATGCCAGGCTATGAGGCACAAAGATAAATGTGCGGTCAACCAGCCGAAAACAAAACGCTTCATGCAACCAGAGTCTATCGGTAGATAAACCCACGTTAAAAGTGGCCACCCTGCAACGAGCGGCCAGGTAAAGCGTCGAAAAGCTACGCTAGCTCAACTATCTCCATGTACTCATCGCTCCAGAGGTCCTCGTCACCGTCTGGCAAGATAATCACTCGCTCTGGATTAAGGGCGGTAACCGCGCCTGGATCATGTGTCACCAAAACCACAGCTCCTTTGTAGGTGCGAAGCGCTTCTAGCACTTGTTCTCGTGAAATGGGGTCTAGGTTGTTGGTTGGTTCATCAAGTAACAACACATTAGCCCGGGAAGAAACCAGCGCTGCTAAAGCCAGCCGCGTTTTCTCACCACCGGAAAGAGTGCCAGCAGGTTGGTTCAGTTGCTCTCCCGAGAACATAAACGCCCCTAATAATCCGCGAAGATCCTGTTCACCTGCATCGGGGCAAGCAGCAATAGTATTGTCCCAAACTGTCTGATTGGGGTTGATCGTATCGTGTTCTTGGGCGAAATACCCGATTTTTAAGCCGTGTCCACTGACTATCCCACCTTCGCCATCGGTGCGTTCCACACCCGCGAGCAGCTTCAACAATGTGGTTTTACCTGCGCCGTTAAAGCCCAAAACCACCACCCGAGAACCCTTATCGATGGCTAGATCGACTCCGGCGAATACCTCTAACGAACCGTACATCTTCGTCAGCCCCGTAGCTTGCATGGGAGTTTTTCCACAAGGTGCTGGCTCAGGAAACCTGATATGCGCTACGCGGTCAGCCTTGCGCAGTTCGTCAACCGAGCCAATCATGCGTTCTGCACGCGCCAACATTTGTTTAGCAGCTGCCGCCTTGGTTGCTTTCGCGCCGAGCTTTGCTGCTTGGGTTTTTAACGCCGCTGCCTTCTTTTCTGCATTGGCGCGTTCCCTGCGCCTGCGGGCTTCATCTGTGGCTCGGGCATCGAGATACTTCTTGTAGCCCATGTTATAGACATCCGCTTCAGCGCGTACCGCATCAAGAAACCAAATCTTATTGCACACATCAGCTAATAACTCCACGTCGTGGCTGATCATAATCAAGCCACCTTCGTGCTTTGCCAAAAATCCGCGCAGCCAGGTAATTGAATCAGCATCTAAGTGGTTGGTTGGCTCATCCAATAGTAACGTGGTCGTGGATTTCCCCGCGCCGGTAGTAGCAGAAAACAGAATACGCGCCAGCTCTACCCTGCGCCGCTGTCCCCCAGACAAGGTTTTCAACTTCTGCTCCAAAATGCGTGCTGGTAGCCCGAGATTGTCGCAAATTTGAGCCGCTTCGGCATTTGCCTCGTAACCGCCGAGGGAATGAAAACGTTCCTCTAACCTGGCGTATTTTTGAATTGCTTGGTCCCGCTTACGATCATCGCTCGTGGTTTCCATGATCTCTTGCTGGCGATCCATATTCCGCATAATCGAATCGAGATCCCTAGCCGACAACACCCGATCTTTAGCGGTTTGTTCAATATTTCCCTCACGGGAATCCTGCGGCAGATAACCTACGTCGCCTTTACGTAGCACTGACCCACCATAGGGTTGGGTTTCGCCAGCAAGAATGCGCATGGTTGTGGTTTTACCTGCGCCATTACGCCCCACTAAGCCAATCCGATCCCCTGGTTGCACTCTTAAGTGCTGACCAGGGGCGGTAAGTAAAGTTCGGGCACCAACACGTACTTCGAAGTCTTGGGTGACAATCACAAGCGGAAATATTAGCACCTAATTAGACGCTAAAGCCCAACGCTCGTAGTTGTTCGCGGCCTTCTTCGGTAATCATATGCGGCCCCCAAGGCGGCGACCATACCCAATTCAACTCGAGCTTTTCTACAATACCGCTGCCAACTACCGCCACCTCGGCCTGGTCTTCGAGCACGTCTGTCAGCGGACAAGCGGGACTGGTCAAAGTCATATCAACATGAGCTATGGTTCCGTTTTCAATCCAAATATCATAAACCAACCCTAGGTCAACAACATTGATACCTAGCTCGGGATCGATAACATCCCGCATATATTCTTCAATGTCACTGGCTTTGGCTAAATCTGCTTCGGATTGCTCTGGGCGCTGGCTGATGTCTTCATCGTTATGCATAATTATTCCTTATATTTCAGTAGTGCTCGATAACTCAGTTGTAGTTGCCTGCGAAGCAGCAGCTTGGAAGGCTTTCCAGCCCAACAACGCGCATTTCACACGAGCTGGGTATTTAGACACACCGGAAAAAGCCACGCCATCACCAATCAGCTCATCATCGCCGGTGTAGGTGCCCCTAGAAGTAATCATCTTTTCAAACTCAGCCAACTTGGCCAATGCTTCTGGCAGGGGTTTACCTATGACTTCTTCGGCCATGATGGAGGTTGAGGCTTGGGAAATCGAACAGCCAACCGCTTCATAGGAAACATCCATCACCAGATCATTTTCGTCCAGTTGCAGCCGCAGCGTCAGTTCATCGCCGCATGAAGGATTGACGTGATGAACCTCGGCGTCAAACGGAGTGCGTAAGCCAGCATGGCTTGGGTTTTTATAGTGATCCAAGATTACTTCTTGGTACATCGACTCTAAGTTCACTTTTCGCTCACTCCAAAAAAGGCTCGCGCATTTTCAATAGCTTCAACCAACGTATCTATCTCTTCTTTGGTGTTGTAGAGATAAAACGATGCCCGAGCTGTTGACTGGACCCCTAAGCTCCGGTGGATCGGCCACGCACAGTGGTGACCGACGCGGATGCATACCCCATGATCGTCTAATACTTGGCCTAAATCATGTGGGTGGATTCCCTCAAGAACAAAACTAATGGCTGCACCACGATCGGTTGCTGTTGTCGGTCCAACAATGTGCAGACCGGGGATTTTTTCCAGTTTTGCCAGAGCATACTCGATAAGCTCCTGCTCATGTTGGGCAATATTATCCATACCGACATCGTTAAGAAACGCTGCAGCCTCCCCTAGCGCAACTACTTGGCTGGTCATTTGAGTACCTGCCTCAAAGCGCTGTGGCGGCGCTGCGAAAGTAGTTTCTTCCATGGTGACCACCTCAATCATTGAACCACCGGTAAGAAACGGCGGTAGCTGATGAAGGAGCTCTTTTTTAGCGTAGAGCACCCCAATGCCTGAAGGCCCACACATCTTATGCCCGGAAAAAGCAGCGAAATCGACATCTAGCTGATGAAAATTCACCGGCATATGAGGCACCGATTGACAAGCATCTAAGACTACCAACGCGCCAACCGCATGGGCGCGGCGGACCATTTCGGCAACGTCCGCTACTGCCCCGGTGACGTTGGATTGCTGTGCAAAGGCGACCACTTTCACGGAATCATCAAGCTCCAAGGAGTCAAGATCAATCCGGCCATCGGCAGTTGCTTTGTACCACTTTAAAGTAGCGCCGCTACGCTGGCAGGCTTGTTGCCAGGGCACCAAATTCGCGTGATGCTCTAGCTCTGTTACCACCACTGTGTCACCAGGTTGCAATGCAATGGTATAGGCAAGCAGATTAAGCGCCTCAGTAGCGTTTTTCGTAAACACTATTTCGTCAGCGTCGGCCCCCACAAAAGCTGCAATATCAAAGCGGGCTTGTTCATAGGCATCAGTCGCTTCTTCTGCTAATTGATATGCCCCTCGATGTACTGGCGCGAAGGTGTTAAGAACAAAATCTTGTTCTTTATTCCAGACGCGGAGTGGGCGCTGGCTAGTAGCACCAGAATCGAGATACACCAAGGGTTGGTTATCACGCACCGTACGAGACAGAATCGGAAATTCTGCTCGAACCGCAGCGGTGTCTAGGGATCCATCAGCAGCAAGGTAGTCAGTCATGGTTTTCCTTAGCCAAGGAAACGGTCGTAGCCGTGTTCTTCTAGTTCATCGGCTAGTTCGGGACCGCCGGAGACGATGATTTTGCCGTCGGCAAAAACGTGGACAAAATCTGGGTGCACATAATTAAGAATGCGCTTGTAGTGGGTAATCATCACAATGCCACCATTAGTTTCTTCCTGGTAGCGGTTGATTCCATCAGAAACAATACGCAAAGCATCGACATCGAGACCGGAATCGGTTTCATCCATCACTGCGAATTTTGGTCGTAGCAAATCCAGCTGAAGTACTTCGTGGCGCTTCTTTTCGCCGCCTGAGAAACCTTCATTGACCGAGCGCTCAGCAAAGGCTTTGTCAATATGTAGTCGATCTTGAGCGGTTTTTACTTCCTTGATCCAGTCCCGAAGTTTGGGCGCTTCACCCCGCGTAGCAGTAGCGGCAGTGCGTAGGAAGTTCGCCATGGATACCCCAGGGATTTCGGTGGGATACTGCATTGCCAAAAACAGACCTGCCCGTGCCCGTTCGTCGACGTCCATGTCGAGAAGGTTCTCACCGTCGAGTAATACTTCACCATCGGTGATCTCGTAGCGTGGATGACCAGCCAAAGTGTAGGCCAAGGTAGATTTACCAGAACCATTAGGACCCATGATGGCGTGGGTTTCCCCGGATTTAACCGTGAGGTTAACACCTTTAAGAATTGGTTTAGGCTCAGCATTTTCGTCTGCTGGGATTACTTGGGCATGGAGATTACGAATTTCAAGCGTATGCATATTTTCTTCTACTTCTTTTCAGCTTGGCGTGCCTGCAGCGTTTCCAGCTCAGCAGCGACGCGGTTTTCCAGGTCTTCACGAATATTTGCAACAGGGATGCGGCCGATGACTTCCGAGAAAAAGCCCCGGACGATCAAACGACGAGCCTCTTCGGCAGGAATTCCCCGCGAGCGTAGATAAAACTCCTGCTCATCGTCGAAACGACCGACGGTGGCAGCGTGCCCAGCACCTGCGATCTCACCGGTCTCAATTTCGAGATTAGGCACCGCATCTGCACGCGCGCCTTCGGTCAGTACCAAATTGCGGTTTGCTTCATAGGTGTCAGTGCCTTGAGCATGGGAGCGAATAAGAACGTCACCAACCCAAGAGGTATGTGCTTCTGGCTTGGCAGATTTCGGATCTGCTTGCAGCGCGCCCTTATACAGGACGTTGGAGCGGCAGTTAGCCACTGCGTGATCGACCAAAAGACGTTGCTCAAAGAACTGTCCATCATCAGCAAAATAAACACCAAGTAATTCTGCGTCTCCACCAGGGGCGGTAAATTTCACTCGGGGAACGATACGCACCACATCTCCGCCGAATACCGCAGCGGAATAGCGTAGCACGGAATCACGGCCCAACACGGCAGTTTGGCCCGACAGATGAACGGCATCATCGTCCCAAGAAACATCTACGATAACGGTGAGTTTTGCATTATCGGCAATAACAAATTCGACGTTATCTGCGTGCGTACCAACTCCGGTATAGCGTAGGTCGACTACTGCTTCGGCTCCGGTTTCTACTTCCACCACGATATGGGCAAAACTAGTGGCTTCGGCGCCCTCCACTTTGATGTGGACTGGTTCAGTGGTAACCGTGTTTTTAGCAAAAGAAACTACGGTGGCGTCGTTAGCACTGGTAAATGCTTGGGCAGACACGCGGTCCACGGGGGCACCAGCACGACCGATCTTCGGATCATCTTTCGCAATGGTAGAAACACTGATTCCTAGAGAATCGGTGGGAACCGTAACTGAGACTTTAGGTGCTACAGTTTCCCCGAAACTTCCGTCATGTAAACCACGGAGCCGTCGCAACGGCACGAATCGCCAGACTTCATCTCTGCCGTGTGGCACAGCAAAATCCGCGACATCAAAGGAGGAAAAAATGTCACCTTTGGTGTTGTGCACGGTAGCGTTTTTCACGGTCTGATTCACCATGGTATTTAGCCCACCGACCCTTCCATTTGCAGTTCAATAAGACGATTAAGCTCTAGGGCGTATTCCATTGGTAGTTCTTTTGCGATCGGCTCAACGAAACCGCGAACGATCATGGCCATCGCCTCGTCTTCTTCGATTCCCCTCGACATCAGGTAAAACAGCTGTTCCTCAGATACCTGGGAAACGGTAGCTTCGTGCCCTAAGGAAACATGATCGTTGCGGATGTCATTATAAGGGTAGGTATCAGAACGGGAAATGTTATCTACCAGCAGCGCATCACATTCCACATTAGAGGTGGAATGATGAGCATTGGCATTAATGCGCACCAATCCGCGATATGCGGCACGTCCACCACCCCGGGCTACGGACTTAGACACGATATTTGACGAAGTATAGGGTGCCATATGCACCATCTTTGCGCCAGTGTCTTGGAATTGGCCTTCGCCTGCGAAAGCAACAGATAGTACTTCGCCCTTGGCATGAGGACCGGTCATCCACACCGCTGGGTACTTCATGGTGACTTTGGAGCCGATATTGCCATCAACCCATTCCATGGTCGCACCCTCTTCGCACTTGGTGCGCTTGGTTACCAGGTTATACACGTTATTCGACCAGTTTTGAATGGTGGTATAGCGGCACCGGCCGCCTTTTTTCACAATAATCTCTACCACTGCTGAGTGCAAGGAGTCCGACTTATAAATCGGGGCGGTACAACCCTCAACGTAATGCACGTAAGCATCTTCATCGACAATAATGAGCGTGCGTTCAAACTGGCCCATGTTTTCCGTATTGATGCGGAAGTAAGCTTGGAGTGGGATTTCTACATGGACGCCTTTAGGCACATAGATAAACGAGCCACCGGACCATACCGCAGTATTCAAAGCCGAGAACTTGTTGTCGCCAGCTGGAATGACGGTACCGAAGTACTCTTGGAAAAGCTCTGGGTGTTCCTTTAGGGCGGTATCGGTATCTAAAAAGATAACCCCTTGGGCTTCTAAGTCTTCGCGGATCTGGTGGTAGACCACTTCTGACTCGTACTGCGCTGCCACACCGGCAACCAAACGTTGCTTTTCCGCCTCAGGAATCCCCAAGCGGTCGTAGGTGTTTTTAATATCTTCTGGCAAGTCTTCCCAGCTAGTGGCTTGCTTTTCAGTAGAGCGAACGAAGTACTTGATGTTGTCGAAATCGATCTCGGAAAGGTCAGCACCCCACGTTGGCAGTGGCTTTTTATCAAAAATATTCAAAGCCTTAAGCCGTTGCTCCAGCATCCATTCCGGCTCATTCTTTTTAGCCGAAATGTCACGAACTACCTCTTCGTTGAGGCCACGACGAGCTTTTTGTCCAGCCTCATCGGAATCGTGCCAGCCGTAATTATAAGGGCCGATAGACTCAATAATCTCATCGTCAGTGATTGGTCCGGGATTAGTTGGCGCCTGAGTCATGAACCGCTCCTTTCTTGGGGGTATTAATTGGGTGAATCGGAATGTTGGTTGTGCAGATACCGTCGCCAAGCGCTATTGAAGCTAAGGGCTGAACATGATGACCTAGTAGTTCTGCAATAACCTCTTGCTCAGCAGCGCATAATTCGGGGAACTCAGCTGCCACCGCAGCAATCGGACAGTGGTGTTGGCATAGCTGCAACCCCTGCCCAGCTTTTGTGATGGTAGCAGCGTAGCCATGTTGTTGAAACGCTTCGACTATGGCAAGCGTCGCTTGCTCTAAGGAACAATCTTGTTCGGATTTTATTCCTGCCACAATGTCCGCGGCTCGTTTTTTAGCAAAGGCTCGTACCGCCTCGTCGCCGCCCGTTTCTTTCAAAGTACTAAGGGCCTGGACGGCGAGAGAATCGTATTCGTGCCCGAATACGCCTCGGCCCGCGTCGGTAAGGCGGAATTTCTTAGCAGGTCGTCCCCTGCCGCTGTTAGCAACTTTATAAGGTACAGGTTCTACTAAACCTTCTTCCACCAGATTGTCTAGGTGCCGACGAATTCCTGTCGGCGCGAGTTCTAAGTCTTGCCCCAATTGAGAGGCGGTAAGAGCACCAGCACGCAGCATTGCCACCAAAATTGCGCGCCGAGTTTCACCCTCCGTGGTTCGAGTCTCCGCTATGCGCGTCGTTGATGTCGAATCTGACATGGTACTTCACCTCCCGATAGGCCTTGTGAACCGTTTTAGACAACACTAGTGTTCCCTAATTCCAGCGATCTTACAAGCTGGAATTCCCCACATTCGCACTACCTGTGGTATTTAGGGCAACCTACTTTTAGTTTTCTGCAACCGATTGGCTTTCGGGAGCTTTATTAAGCTTTGTATTATCGAATAATTGTTTAGGATGTGACGTATGACGAGTAACCGCAATCCCCGGTGGGCTGCCCTAACGAAGCTTTTGCCCCAAGTTGGCTCTGCGGGCTCTCGCTCGGCAGCATTACACCTTGATGAGGACGAAGTTGATTACCATAAAGCTTCACCACTAGTAACAGCTGCTACCGGCGTTGATCTACTTACCCCCAACGTCGATGGCACAGTACGCCTGACCGGTCAGTCACCACCCCCACGGCCAACCACCTCGCTTTTCCACCTCCCGCGCTTAGGCTATGCCGAGTTACGACGGTTTGCGTTCCTCCGTTGGCTGGGCACTCTTGGGGCATTACTGCTTGGTTTTGCCGGTTTGGGGGCAGGAGCGATGCCCACTACCGGCTCCCCCTACCGAGATTTCCCTGGGGGAACACTACTTTCGAATTTGCTACAAGCTTCGACTTCTCTGGCTTTTATCGGGATCGGACTAATAGTAACGGCGTGGCTGTTCATGGCGCCGTTTTGCGGTGTAGCTCTACGATCGTCCCATACTGGAGCGGGGGTCATTAGCATATCCATGATCCGCCGTACTTTTGTGGCATGGACCCTGCCGATCTTGTTCAGTGCACCGATGTTTACCCAAGATATTTATTCCTATCTGGCCAACGGATCAATCATCGCTCACGGTTTAGATCCCTATTCTGGTGGGCCTATTGATATTTTAGGTACCCAGAATCAACTTGCGCGGTCAGTTCCGTTCATCTGGTCGCACTCCCCTAGTCCTTATGGCCCGGTAGCCTTGGGTATTGCTGCCATTGTGTCGATTATTACCAACGACAGCATTGTGGCAGGAGTGCTGGGGCACCGAATCGTTTCCCTGGTGGGAGTCGGCATTATGGCCTGGGCTGTGGTGCAACTTGCCAAACGCTCTCGGGTGATCCCCCAAGCCGCATTGTGGTTGGGGATCTTAAATCCCCTGACTATCTTGCACCTTATTGGCGGCATCCATAATGAAGCAATACTTTTAGGCTTGTTGCTGGCCGGTGTTGAACTGGGCCTACGCGCCTCTGATAACATCAAGCTGCTGCTGTGGCCGCAAGCCTTTTCCTGGCTCATAGCCAGTGGATTTCTTATCAGCTGCGCGGGCATGGTGAAAGTGACCGGCTTCATTGGCCTTGGGTTCACTGGCATGGCCGTCGCACGTAGTTTAAGACTCGTTGAAAAATCGCCATTAATTTCGTGGCTGGCAGCAATTAGCATACAAACCATCGTCTTGATTCTTTCCATAACAATCATCACTGTTATTAGCGGAGTGGGCCTAGGCTGGGTCAGCGGCCAAGGCGGAGCCGTGACTATTCGCAGCTGGTTAAGCCTTTCCACCGCCATCGGTGTAGTCTTCGGTTGGGTGGGCGCGCAACTTGGTTTAGGCGACCATACCGAAGCAGTACTAGTACTAACACGGACTATTGGAGTGTTGATAGCTGGCATATTCATGGTGCGCATGCTGCTAGCAACCTATTTAGGGCGAATCTCGCCCATCGGGGCCTTAGGCGTATCCACGTTTATCATGGTGCTGTGTTTTCCCGTGGTGCATCCGTGGTACATGTTGTGGGCAATCCTGCCACTAGCCGCTTGGGCTAATCGACCGTTGTTCCGTAGCGCAGTTTTGACCTACACGTTTATTTTGTCGTTTTTCACACTGCCCCGCGGGCATGGCCTTTTACCAGGCAATATTCTTTCGATCTACTTGGCATCCACCATTTGTATGGCAGCAATTTTAGGAATATCCTTCCTTGTTTTGAAAAAACGAGGGATCCTTGGCTTAAACTAATTCACCGTGACTGTTACGCAACAAGCCCGCGCGCTGGAACTTTCAAACGTCGTCAAGCGCTTTGGCGACAAAAGCGCCGTAGCCGGATTGAGCTTTCAGGTGGAAACCGGAAAAGTCACGGCGTTATTAGGGCCTAATGGCGCAGGAAAAACCACCACCATTGAAATGTGTGAGGGGTTCCAAAAGCCAGATTCTGGAGAAATTTCTGTTCTAGGAATCGATCCAGCAAAAAATCCCGATGCTGTTCGGGCACAGGTAGGAATCATGTTGCAAGATGGTGGTTCTTATTCCGGCGCTAGGGTATTTGAAATGCTCAAGCTTTCGGCAAGCTACAGCGCCAACCCCTTAGACCCCGAATGGCTGCTGAACTTATTTGCGTTAGACAAGGTTCGTAACTCCACTTACCGACGGCTTTCCGGTGGCCAAAAGCAACGCTTGAACCTAGCGCTCGCCATTATTACCCGACCACGACTGGTGTTTCTTGACGAACCAACGGCAGGAATGGATGCCCAATCTCGCATTTTGGTCTGGAACCTCATTCGTGCCTTGCGCAACGACGGCGTAACCGTAATCCTCAGCACCCATCTCATGGATGAAGCACAAGCGCTTGCTGATCACGTCATCATTATGAACCACGGACAGGTCGTGGCGGCGGGGACTCCTGCTGAACTGCGCAGTTCCACTCAGTCCACGGGGCATATCTTGCGATTCGAAACCGACCAAGCCCTCAACTTGGATAGCACTTTGTGGCAGCAGCTCAACCTTAACTGTGTGCGGCCGCAAGTCTATAGCATCATCCATGAACCAGACCCAGCAGTCATCGCCACTATCGCTCAATTAGCAGCTGATGATGGGGTACTCATTACCAAGATGGAAACCAATCTGCGCAGCCTTGAGGATGTATTTTTCGATGTCACTGGAAAGGACATGCGTTAATGACTCAACAATCCCCTTTCCCAGCTGGCACCTTCCGGCCAGATCCTCGGATGGCGAGCCTACCGGCTATGGTCAAAGCCCAGTCGTTGATGGAAGCGAAATTATTTCTCCGTCACGGTGAACAGCTACTGCTAAGCTTCATCATCCCTATTGGTTTGTTAATAGCCGCGGCCTTCGCACCGTTCTCCAAGGATCTAGACACCTTGCGGTTAGGCATTCCCGCGATGTTAGCTACCGCGGCTATGAGCTCAGGGTTTACCGGACAAGCCATTTCCCTTGCCTTTGACCGCCGCTATAACGCGCTCAAAAGAGTCGGAGCCTCAGGAGTGCCAGCCCCCATTATTATCCTGGGTAAGATTTTTGGGTTGCTCATGGTTGCAGCACTGCAAGTAACAACGTTAATACTGGTTGCTTTGCTGCTGGGCTGGCGTACCGATCCCGCCAACCTCCCATTAGGAATCGCAGTATTTTTCCTCGGAGTCGCCGCCTTTACTTCTTTTGGCATGCTGCTGGGAGGAACACTTTCTTCCGAAATTGTCCTAGGAGTTGCCAACCTCATCTGGGTTATATTGGCTGGACTAGCAGGTTACAGCATTATTGCAACAGAACTTCCAGTACTACTTACGGCAGTCCCCTCAGTTGCGCTAACGCACGGCATAGCCAGCGCATTTAGCGGGGTCATGCCATGGATGGACATAACTGTATTGCTGCTTTGGTGCATACTCGGCGGAATTGGCGCCGCCAAATGGTTTAAATTTGCCGATTAACTTCGGTTCTTTGCCAAAAACTCCCCCACCTACCCCACCTTTGATATAGCTGCGTTCCGTTTTGTCTTTGGTTGGGTACTACACTATGCATGTGAGTTCGATTGGTGTAGAAAAGCTGAAATCCACTCCTAGTGTTGCTACTCAAAAAATGCTAGCCCTGATGCTGCTCATTTTGCAGGGCAGCATCACGGTCACCGGTTCCATTGTGCGTATTACCGGCTCCGGCTTAGGTTGCAATACGTGGCCAAACTGCCACGAAGGTTCGCTAGTGCCGGTCGCTGGCGCGGCTCCAGCGCTACACCAGGCGATTGAGTTTGGCAATCGCCTCATTACCTTCGTCATCGTGTTCTTTGCAGCAGCCGTATTTGTTGCTGTCTACAAAGCACAACGACGCAAAGAGATTCTGATACACGCCGGATTGCAGATACTTGGCATTATCGTTCAAGCCGTCATTGGCGGAATATCAGTGCACCTCGACCTACGGTGGTGGGTAGTCGCCCTGCACTTCCTCCCATCCATGCTGCTGATTTGGCTGGCAGCGATCCTGTACCTACGAATCCAAGAACCTGACGACGCCCAACCGCACCGCATATATAGCAAAGGCTTAAGAAGCCTAGCCGCTCTGTTTGCTCTCGGAATCGCACTGGTGCTTATCACCGGAACCATGGTTACTGGCGCTGGCGTACACTCCGGCGACAAAGCCGTCGGCCCCGAAACCCGCCTACAAGTCGATATTGCTTGGATGGCGCACATCCACGCTTGGATCATGTACGGCTTTTTTGTAGTGCTTGTACTATTAGTTGCTGGTCTGATGGTCAAACCGGTGCCCCGTCCTGTCCGCAGTACCGGATGGATCCTCATCGGCATCATCATTGTGCAAATCATTGTGGGAGTAACCCAATTCCGCCTCGGAGTGCCACGCTGGACAATTCCCGTTCATATCGCATTGTGCTCCTTTATTGTCACCTACAGCTCGTTTTTATGGGCACAAGGGTACTCACGTGGAAAAGTCTCAGATCCCACAACCACAACCGGTAGCACAACAACGACCCTGGATTAGTGCTAGCTGTGCCTTAAACAGCATTTTTCTCCCATCTAACGCCTAAGTCCTATACTTAGCAGCCATGACAAATAGGCATCCGGCCCTAGTTGAATTCCGAGCTACCGGCACGATCTGGGTTAGTTTTTTCTGCATGTCCTTAGGCTTAGGTGTCTTAGTGGTCAATGCCTCGCTCCCCTGGTGGGTTTCACCACTTTTGTCTGGGCTGGTTTTCGCCGGAAGCATGGAGTTCCTCCTCATTGGCATGCTCAGCAGTGCCACCCCCTTGGCCACCATTGCAATAGCCACCTTATTCACCAACTCCCGACATATTTTCTATGGCCTGACCTATCCGTTGCACAATATTCGTTCTCGCCTGGGAAAAATCTACGGTATCTATTCCCTCACTGACGAAGCATATGCTCTTGCTTCCGCGTCCCCGAAAGCATACCAATCTGGGCAGCGCTTACTCTGGATGGCTGGCGGCCTACACCTATCTTGGATCGCTGGCTCTACAGTTGGTGCGCTACTGAGTAGCTACTTTCTTGCCGATATACCCGGCTTAGACTTTGTGATGATTGCATTATTTGCGGTATTAAGCCTTGATGTTTTTCTGGACAACCGCGACTACCTAGCCTTAACCAGTGCCATAGGCTGCGCACTTTTCGCAATGCTGCTATTTCCTCAACATATGCTCATTACCGCACTGTCGTCCTATGTCATCCTGCTTTTTATCAGGCACCGCCTTAATACCAAGAAAACCTCTGCCCAGAAATAACAATGATCTCCATAACCTACATACTTTCAGCCATAGCAATTTCAGCAATCATTACCTTTGCCCTACGCGCGCTGCCCTTTGTGGTGAAAACTAGACTGATGAACAGCGCATTCATGGAAAATTTCGCAAAGTGGATGCCGATTGGTGCCATGGTGATTTTGTTTATCTACGCTTTGAGTAAAGCTCCTTGGCACGCCGCTGTTTCCCTGTGGCTTCCTTACGCCTTAGGCTTGCTCATAACCGTAGGAATGCACTTGTGGCGCAGGAACTTTTTGCTGTCCATAGTGCTGGGCACCGCCACATGCATTACGCTATCGGTACTGCTCAATTAAAAAGGGTGAGGAAAATTTAAGGCAACTAACTCAACAACTGAGCCAAGGTTTCCAACCCCATCACAGCATCAATCGATAAACCCACAAACAACAACGCTAGGTAGTTATTCGACAAAATAAACAGCTTCAACGGCTTTACTTCCCCGCCATTAGCAACGCCTCGATAAAGCCGAATAGCCATGACTAAAAACCACAGCCCAGAAACCACTGCAGTGACGGCATAAATCAATCCCGCCGCCGGAAGCAATAACAACGTGGTCACAACAGTGAGAACGGTGTACCAGACAATTTGCTTGGTCACTTCTACTTCAGTGCGCACCACAGGCAGCATAGGAACACCCGCCGCGGCATAATCCTCTTTATACTTCATGGCCAACGCCCACGTGTGCGGGGGTGTCCAGAAGAAAATAATCAAAAACAGCACAATCGCTTGCAACCATTGAGCTGGCGTACCGGGTGGTAAATTATCTACCACAACCGCCCAGCCGACAACCACCGGCATGCAACCAGCTGCGCCGCCCCACACGATATTCATATGAGTTCGGCGCTTGAGGTATTTAGTGTAAACAAAAATATAAAATACGATCGTGAGCATAATAAAGCATGCGGCCAATAATGAACCGCATAACAGCCACAGCCACAAAAAACTCACAATGGTTAACGTCCATGCAAAAATCATGGCGTTCTTATTGCTCACAGTATGCCGCACCAAGGGTCTGGCCCGAGTACGACCCATTTTCTGATCAATATCCGAATCAGCCACCATATTAAAAGTGTTGGCAGCCGCTGCTCCCATCCAGCCACCAATGACAGTCAACAGGATCAGCCGGACATTGTTTTCTCCACGATCCGCTTGCAACATCGCGGGAATGGTGGCAACCAGGAGAAGCTCAATGACCTTAGGCTTCGTCAACGCGATATATGCCTTGATCTTCTCCAAGTTATCCTCCAACTTAAAAACGGACGCATTTTACCTACATGATCTTTTATGGTCTAGAACACAACCAACGCAGAATTAGTCGTATGGATTAGGCAACCAGTTCCCAACGGCAGTCAAATAGATGAAAAATGACTACACGCATTGAGCCAATAACCATGTTTGCAACCTCCCCATGGTAGCCCTCCTTACCGGAAATACCACAATGCCGCTGCCACCACCCCCACAGGAAAATAGTCGCAGTAATCCCTAAAGCTGCAAAAGAGGGCTAAAGTAGTTAACAAGCCACGAAGGCTTGCACACTATTTTTCAATTGAAGGACGGTATTCACAGTGTCCCTGACTCCAGAACTTGCCGCTTACACAGTCCGCAATTATCCAGCAGACTGGTCCGAGCTTGACACTCAAGCTGTCGACACCACCCGCATCTTAGCCGCTGACGCTGTGCAGAAATGCGGTTCCGGTCATCCAGGTACAGCTATGTCGCTCGCGCCGCTAGCCTATACACTCTTCCAACGAGTGATGAATCTCGATCCTGCCGATCCCATGTGGGCAGGCCGCGATCGGTTTGTGCTGTCCTGTGGGCACTCGTCGCTGACGCAGTACATTCAACTGTATTTGGGCGGCTTTGGTCTGGAAATGGATGATCTCAAAGCTTTACGCACCTGGGGGGCACTGACCCCAGGGCATCCTGAATATGGACATACCAAGGGGGTGGAAATCACCACTGGCCCATTGGGACAGGGCTTGGCTTCAGCAGTAGGTATGGCTATGGCTGCGCGCCGGGAACGGTACCTATTTGATCCAGAGGCTCCTAGTGGACAATCCGTTTTCGATCATTACATCTATGTCATTGCTTCCGACGGTGACCTGCAAGAAGGTGTTACCGCCGAAGCATGTTCATTGGCTGGCACCCAACAGCTAGGAAACTTGATTGTCTTCTGGGATGATAACCATATCTCCATTGAAGAAGATACACAGATCGCGTTCACTGAGGATGTGCTCGCCCGCTATGCTGCTTATGGCTGGCAGGTCTTAGAGACCAACGGTGGCGAAGATGTTGTCTCGTTTGAAAAGGCAATCGCCGAAGCTCAAGCTGATACCACCCGCCCAACGTTAATTCGTATGCGTTCTATCATTGGTTATCCAGCACCAACCATGATGAACACAGGTGCAGTGCATGGCGCAGCATTGGGAGCAGAGGAAGTAGCTGCAACCAAAAAAGAGCTAGGTTTTGACCCAGCTGTTGATTTCCCCATGGCTGATGATGTGATTGCCCACACCCGCAAGTTGGTAGAGCGGGGTGCGGAAAAACACCAGCGGTGGCAGGAACGTTTCAACGCCTGGGCAGCGGAAAATCCGGAGAAAAAGCAGCTCTTTGACCGACTGCGCAATCGTGAGCTTCCTGCTGATTTCGATGCTGATTTGCCTGTGTGGAAAGAAGGCGAATCGGTAGCAACGAGGAAGGCATCTGAAGCAACCATCCAGGCATTGGCTGCAAAAATGCCTGAGTTCTGGGGTGGGTCAGCCGACCTTGCTGGCTCTAATAACACTGTGATTAAAGGTGCCCCCTCTTTCGGCCCAGAATCTATCACCACCGACACATGGACGGCTGAACCCGGTGGCCGCAATCTTCACTTTGGAATCCGGGAGCACGCCATGGCGTCGATTGTCAATGGCATCTCGCTGCACGGCAACACTCGGCCCTACTGTGGCACTTTCCTCATTTTCTCCGATTACATGCGACCTGCGGTTCGCCTAGCCGCGTTAATGGGAACAGATGCTTATTATGTGTGGACCCATGATTCTATTGGCTTGGGTGAGGACGGCCCAACCCACCAGCCAGTAGAGCAGCTTGCTACGCTTCGCGCTATTCCTGGGGTATCTATTCTTCGGCCAGCTGATGCTAATGAAACCGCTGCTGCTTGGCGGGCTGCATTGCTCCATAAGGACGGCCCCAAGGGGCTTGCGCTTAGCCGTCAAAATCTTCCAGTTTTACCTGGCACTGCAGAAAAAGCGATTGCTGGTGTAGAAAAAGGCGCATATGTTTTGGTGGAAGCTTCCAAACCTACCCCTGACGTCATCATCATGGCCACCGGTTCTGAGGTGCAATTAGCAGTAGCTGCCGCTGAAGAACTCGAGTCAGAAAATATAGCTACCCGAGTGGTGTCTGTGCCCTGTTTGGATTGGTTCTTGGAACAAGACGCCGCTTATCAAGAATCGGTACTACCAGCCGCTGTGCCGGCCCGAGTATCGGTGGAGGCCGGTTTGGCTTTGCCGTGGTACCGCCTGTTGGGCAATAACGGCAAGGCCGTTTCCTTGGAGCACTTTGGTGCTTCTGCACCTGGGGAGCAGCTGTTTAAAGAATTCGGCATTACCACCGATGCGGTGGTTGCTGCAGCTAAAGAAGCGTATAACAGCTAAATAATCCTCGATCATCAAGGAAGAGAGAACTTATATGAATGCTATTGACCGGCTAAAGGAAGTCGGCACGTCCACGTGGTTAGATGACCTATCACGGGATCGAATCACCTCTGGCAATCTAGCTGAGGTAATTGCTAAAAAATCCGTCGTTGGGGTCACGACTAACCCAGCAATCTTTGCGGCTGCCATGTCTAAAGGAACCGCATATGATGAGCAAATTGCGCAGCTAAAGGCCCAAGGCCTCAGCGCTGATGAGGCTGTTTATGCTATGAGCATTGACGACGTCCGTAGCGCTTGCGACATTTTCCATGACATTTATGTTGCTTCCGGCGGCGCCGACGGTCGAGTCAGCATTGAGGTCGATCCCCGCATCTCGGAAGATACCCAAGCCACCATCGATCAGGCAAAGTACCTGTGGGATACCGTGGGTAGGGAAAATGTCATGATTAAGATTCCTGCTACCCCGGGGTCGCTGCCTGCCATCGTCGAAGCGCTGGGCCAAGGAATTAGCGTGAATGTCACCTTGATTTTCTCCTTGGACAACTATCGCCAGGTCATAAATGCCTTCATTGCAGGTATTACCAAAGCCGCCGATAACGGCTTGGACGTTAGCAAGATTCATTCCGTGGCTTCCTTCTTTGTCTCTCGTTTGGACACCGAAGTGGATGCACGGCTTAGTGCCATTGGCACTGAGGAAGCTCTAGCGCTTCGTGGCAAAGCTGGCGTGGCAAATGCACAGCTTGCTTATGCTGCTTTCAAAGAAACTCTGGAAACAGCTGAACTGCCTGAAGGTACTAATGTGCAGCGTCCGCTGTGGGCGTCGACAGGCGTGAAGAATCCAGACTATTCGCCTACCCTGTACGTTACTGAGTTGGCTGGGCCAGCAACGGTTAACACCATGCCGGAAGCCACCATTGATGCTACGCTCGCTGCCGATGATATTCGGGGTGATACGCTGACCACTGCGGCGGCGCAGGCGCAGGAAACTCTAGAAAGCATTGCCGCTGTGGGCATTGATTTCCCTGATGTTTTTGCCACCTTAGAGCAAGAGGGCGTAGAAAAATTCATCGCGGCATGGCAGGAACTATTAGATTCCATGTCTGCTCGGTTATCCTAGCTCGCCACGTGTTTTAACAGCCAGAGGGTTTCTTGTTGTTGAAAGTCCTCTGGCTTTATTGCTTAGCGTTTGTATCGTGGTGTTAGACCTGATGGAACTTTCGACGCTAGACTAACTAGCTGTGAGTGAACACGAAAGTCTCCATAACGTTGCGAACGTCTCATTGTCCGGTGATTGGGGAAACCCCTTACGTAGTGATAGCGATAAGCGTCTTCCAAGGATTGCTGGCCCATCTGGAATGGTCATTTTCGGTGTCACAGGAGATTTAGCGCGGAAGAAACTTCTGCCCGCGATTTATGATTTAGCACATCGAGGATTGCTACCAGCAGGTTTTCCGCTGGTTGGTTACGGCCGTAGGGACTGGTCTAAACAAGATTTTGAAGAATATGTCCTAGCTGCAGTCAAAGCGGGGGCGCGCACTGAGTTCCGAGAAAATGTCTGGGAACGGCTGGCTGAAAACCTTTATTTTGTCAAGGGTAATTTTGACGATGATGCCGCCTTTGACCAGCTTGCAGTGACCTTATCTGAACTTGATCAAACCCATGGAACTGGTGGCAACTGGGCCTTTTATCTTTCGGTTCCACCGGATTATTTCTCTGATGTGTGTCACCAACTGCAACGCTCTGGCATGGCAGTAGCTGAACATAGTTGGCGTCGAGTCATCGTTGAAAAGCCGTTTGGCCACGATCAAGAATCAGCTAAGAAACTCAACCAGCTGATTAACTCGGTATTCCCCGAGAAATCGGTATTTCGTATCGATCATTACTTGGGCAAAGAAACTGTCCAGAACATCATGGCGTTGCGTTTTGCCAATCAGCTTTTCGACCCACTATGGAACAGCCATTACATCGATCATGTGCAAATCACTATGGCTGAAGATATTGGGCTAGGTGGTCGCGCAGGTTATTACGATGGCATTGGTGCTGCCCGGGATGTGATCCAAAACCACCTGATCCAATTATTAGCGCTGGTTGCCATGGAAGAACCCATTGATTTCACTCCAGAGCAGCTTCAGGCCGAGAAGATTAAGGTGCTGCGCGCCACCAAACCGGTGGAACCGTTTGCTACCACTACTGCCAGGGGCCAGTATGCAGCGGGTTGGCAAGGTTCGGAATACGTTAAGGGGCTGCGGGAAGAAGAAGGGTTTGATCCCAATTCCACCACCGAAACCTATGCTGCCTGCACCTTGGAGATCAACTCGCGGCGCTGGGCAGGCGTTCCATTTTATTTGCGCACCGGTAAGCGCCTAGGCCGACGGGTGACGGAAATTGCTTTGGTGTTTAAAGACGCACCTCATCAACCCTTCTCCGAGGGCTCACGGCATTCACAGGGACAAAACGTGGTGGTCATTAGGGTGCAACCAGATGAGGGTGTTCTGATGCGCTTCGGCTCTAAAGTACCTGGTTCCGGCATGGAGGTACGTGATGTCAATATGGATTTCAGTTATTCCGAAGCCTTCACTGAGGAATCTCCCGAAGCCTATGAACGTCTTATCCTTGACGCCCTGTTAGATGAAGCTAGCTTATTCCCTACCAACGAGGAAGTGGAGCTAAGCTGGAAGATCCTTGATCCAATTTTGAAGTATTGGCAACAGCGGGGACGCCCTGAGGAATACCCTGCAGGTACTTGGGGTCCAGAATCTGCCAATCGTATGCTCGCCCGAGCTGGTCGCACGTGGCGTCGTCCTTAACGTTGTTCTTAACGCTCCTTCTACCAAGAAAACGAGTAACCAGCTGATGATTTTTGAACTTGCTAATACCGACACTCGGGAGATCGCTAAAACGCTAGTCCGAGTCCGCGATACCACCAGCCAGGGCACCACTTCACGGGTGCTAACACTGATTGTGGTTGCCAAAGCAACCGATGACATAGAAGCCATTATCACTGCTACAAACGACGCTTCTCGGGAGCACCCCTCCCGCGTTATTGTGTTGGTTACTGGTGAGGCCACCAAACCTAGCCGGTTAGACGGCGAAGTTCGTATCGGCGGTGATGCCGGTGCCTCAGAAGTGGTTATTATTCGGTTAGAGGGCGAAGTCACCCACCATCTGGTTCACGTGGTTACTCCCCTGCTGTTACCTGACACTCCCATTGTTGTCTGGTGGCCCTATGAAGCACCCGTCAATCCTTCCCAAGACCCACTTGGGCGGATTGCTCAACGCAGGATCACTGATGCGCTGCTCGATCCGCTTGTCGACGCCCTATATAATCGCCGCAACTCCTACACCCCTGGCGATTCGGATATGGCTTGGGCTAGGTTAACCCCCTGGCGCGGTGCCCTTGCATCAGCTTTGGATCAGCTACCACATGAACCTGTCTTAGAGGCCAAAGTTTTTGGTCCCTCTAGCTCCCCAAGCGTGGACTTGGCCGCAGGATGGTTAGTAGATCGGCTGGGAGTCAGGGTTACCCGTGTTGCCACCGATGACATTGTCGACTCGGCCCAAAATCATATTCCAGTTCTTAAGGTGGAGTTATTGCTGCCCTCTGGCACACTAGCCTTGGAGGCTAATAGCGATGAACAAACCTTGGCAGTGTCCATACCGGGTCGTGAAACGGCACGTGTTGCAGTTAACCTACGTACTGCCGCCGATTGCTTAGCGGAAGAGTTACGCCACTTGGATCCTGATCATGCGTATGCACAAGCTCTCCAAGGGTTAAATAAAGTCTTCTACCCCATTGTCTAGAGTTTTTTACTAGCCTTGGTAGTACTTCATGAAAATACACGGTTAGAAAGTTGTGTGAGCTAACACTATGGTTGACGTTATTAAAGTGGCTGCTCTTTCCGATGTCTGCGAATACGCAGCATCGCAGTTTGTCCAAGTGATCAAGGAGATAAATAAATCCGGTGGTGTCCACGGTGATGGTATTGCCCGAGTAGTATTAACCGGCGGTGGTGCCGGAATCGGTACCTTGAAATTGCTCAAAGACGCCGATATCAACTGGGAACTAGTTCATGTCTTCTTTGGTGATGAACGCAACGTCGAAGTAACCCACCCCGATTCCAATGAAGGACAAGCTAGGGAAGCCCTGTTGGATCATATAGGCATCCCTGAAGCTAATATTCATGGCTATGGTTTGGATGGGAGCGGTGATTTAGAAGAAGCAGCAACGGCCTATGATGCGCGCATTAACGACATTGCGCCTAAGGGATTTGATTTACATCTACTCGGCATGGGCGGCGAAGGACATATCAATTCCCTATTCCCCCACACCAAGGCGGTAAAAACCACCGATCGCATGGTGCTTGCGGTTTATGACTCGCCTAAGCCCCCCAGCGAGCGAGTCACCCTTACGCTGCCTGCGGTACATTCCGCCCAGCGGGTGTGGTTATTGGTTGCTGGCGCTGAGAAAGCCGAGGCAGCAGGTCAGGTGGCAGCGGGCAATCCTAATGATTTTCCTGCTGCGGGTGCCCGCGGAGCGACAGAAACCAAACTTATTGTGGCAGAAGATGCTGCCACCGCGCTTTAATCAACAGTGACATCAACAAGGATCGGCGCACAGCAAACAAGCTGAATGCGCCGATCCTTGTTGTTTTATTGATAAGCCTGGATCAGGTTCAAAGCGACAATGCAAATAATCCAGATCAGCCCGGTGATAACAGTGAATCGATCGAGGTTTTTCTCCACCACGGTAGAGCCGGAAAGATTCGACTGCACGCCACCACCGAAAAGGCTGGATAAGCCGCCACCCTTACCCCGGTGCAGCAGGACGAACAGTGTCATCAGCACGCTGGACAGAACCAGAATGATCTGGAGGGCAAGAGTCATTGAATACAACCTTTATCTCTCGTTGTTAGCTATAAAAGCGTTCGAGCTTTTCTAGCTAAATGTTAATATCCGTTCACAGCATACACCACATGTTGGTTTTTCTTCGCATTCCCTAACCCGAATTCCGCAGTGCGGTGGCTAAACCGTTCATAGTTAACCGAATCGCGTGGCCTACCCATTCGTCCGGTTCTCCTTCGCGGTACCGCCGCAGCATCTCTAGCTGGATCACATTCAGTGGCAATAGATAGGGATAACGCCGTCGAACTGAACGCGCTAGTTGTGGGTTGTCTTCCAACAGTGTGGCTGCGCCGGTTATGCGGAAGAACATATCGAGGGTTAACTCAAATTCCTCTTTGATTGCTTGATAGATTCGCTGTGCAGCTTCCTGATCAACCACCAATTCGGAATAGAGCTTGGCGAGATTTAGCTCCACTTTGCTCATGACCTGAGCCATATTGGAGATGACCGAATTGAAAAACGGCCAATCTCGGTATAACACCTGCAGCTGTTTGAGGCGGTCGTCGCTGCCGTCATCCGAACCGATCCATTCCTGTATCGCAGTTCCCATGCCAAACCAACCAGGCAGCATGACTCGCGATTGCGACCAAGCAAGCACCCACGGAATAGCACGCAGATCAGAAATCGCTGTTGTTTGTTTCCGCGCGGCAGGCCTCGAACCGATATTGAGATCGCCGATCTCCGCTAATGGCGTTGATGAGGTGAAATACTCAATGAATCCGGCATCGTGGTGGACCAATGAAGCGTATTTCTTTTGGCTAAGTGCCGATAAGGCCCGCATGATTTCATAAGCCTCCTCGGGGTCATGCAACTTATCTTCCACTTTCAGCAATGATGCTTCAATGGTTGCTGATACTAACGCCTCGAGATTCCTGCGTGCGGTTTCTGGTGAACCATATTTAGCCGAAATGATTTCGCCTTGTTCCGTGATCCGTACTGCACCTTGTACTGCGCCTTCCGGTTGCGCGAGCAGTGCGTCGTAGGAAGGGCCACCACCGCGGCCGACGGTACCGCCGCGGCCGTGGAAGAGTCGCAGCGCAATATCATGTTTGGCGGCAATGGCCACGAGGTCGAGTTCGGCGTCGTAAAGCGCCCAGTTTGCAGCAAAATAGCCGCCGTCCTTATTGGAGTCGGAGTAACCTAACATGACCTCTTGAACGTTATCACGTTGGCTTAGGTAGTTACGATACAGCGGCAATGACCACAGCTTATGAATAATATCCGCACCTGCGTTAAGGTCATCAATAGTTTCAAACAGCGGGATGATGTCGACGGTGCCGGTGGGATGATCGCCATTAGCTGAAATCAGACCAAATTCCTTCAGCAGTACCATTGCTTCTAGGACATCTGAAACGGATTGTGCCATGGACACAATGGAATGAGGAATCATTCCTGGACCAAAGGCTGCCACCGCGCGTTTCGCTTCTTGGATTAAGTCAAGTTCCCGCTGGGTTGCTTCGCTATAAGGTGCCGCATCATAGCCAATGAGTGGCCTGGGACTCCGCAGCTCGTTAATGAGTAGCTCCACCTTTTGCTCCTCATTAAGGCTACGGTAGTTGTCGTGCACGCAAGCCCTAGCAAAAATCTCGGTGAGAAAGTCTTCGTAGCTTTCCGAGTTTTGCCTTAGGTCCATGGAATAAAGATGGAAACCGAAACTACGCAATGCGGTTCGGATATCCGCGAGTCGGTCATCTGCTATGAGGTCATCGTGACCGGTTCGCAACGAGCGATCAATAATGTCAAGGTCAGCGAGTACTTGATCAGGATGTGTATAAGGCTCATGTTCCTTAAACCAAGTTCCCTCGACAGCGGCTCCGCCAATCAACGTTGCCAAGGTTGCCATCATCCGGCCACGAATGCCATGAACTGCTCGGCGATAAGGCTCATCGACTCGCGAGGGAATATCATTGTGGCCTTGATCTGCCAACAGTCGTAGCTCGTCACTGACTTCGGTCAACCGATCAGACAGCGATAACTCATGCTCAAGCTGATGGAGTTGCCGCACATAGTATTTCAGTACGGTTTCCGCTGCTCGAGTCGTGGCATAATGCAGCGTTTCCGCTGTGACATAGGGGTTGCCATCGTGATCCCCACCAATCCAGGAACCTGGCCGAATGATGGCCGAATGCACCTCTGGGAGGGAAAAAAGCGTTTCTAGCCTGTCAGCAACATCGCGGTTAATCTCTGGTATTGCCTTTAACAGCGACAGTTTGTAGTACCGTAACCCCACCTCAATTTCATCTTCAAGGCGCGGACGAGCCACTCGGATTAACGCCGTCTGCCACAATAATGTGAGCCAGCGAGTAATCTGCCGAGAAATCTCTTCGAGTCGGTCATTGCTCAGCGCATTATGCGGTGCCTGGAGGATTTTGTGCCGTGCACTGAGAAGTTTCGTGATATGTTCCTGGGCATCAAAAACCGTCCGGCGGCGTGTCTCCGTCGGATGCGCAGTAAGTACCGGTGATACCTGGGCATTGGCCAAAAGCTTTTCCACGTTTTCTGGGGACACTTGGGCGGTTTCCAGTTTGCGCCATGTTGCTGCTAGCGAGGAATTCGGGGCGGGAATACCTGCTTCCCGATCAGCTAGATAAATATCGCTATCGTATAAATCTTCTACCAGATTTGCCAGCAGCGCAAAGTGATTGAAAGCGCGCGCTATCGGCAGGAATTCTTTAGCTTCAATCCCCTGACACAAAGACACCAGTGCGCTTATGTCGCGCTTGCCTTGCGCTACTTGAAATGCAATCTGGCGAGCTAGCTCGACTCGTTCAAATACCTCCTCCCCTTCTTGCTCTGCTATAACCTTTCCCAGCAATGTGCCAAGATAACGGATGTCAGCATTAAGTTGTTCTGACATAGTACGTGCTCTCCTTGTAGCAGCAAATATCCCAATCGCTGCCTATCGCAGTAAATCACTAGATAAGGCGGGGTTGGGTTGATAAAACATAGTGGGTTATTGTCGGCCAGGTGCTTCTCCCCGTTGTAGGCACTCTTGATTCTGGCCAGCAAAAAGTCCACCCCACTAAGCAGCGAAGTGGACTTTATTTCAGGTCATATTAAAGTACGCCACCTGCTGCGTTTGCTGCCAGCTTTGCAAAAGCCTCGCCATCGAGCGACGCTCCGCCCACTAGGCCACCATCGACATCTGGCTGGCCGACGATTTCGGCAACGGTCTCGGCCTTTACCGAACCGCCGTAGAGGATGCGAATCCCAGCGGCCACCTCTGCGCCCGCCAATTCTTCGATTAATCCCCGAATAGCTGCACATACCTCTTGCGCATCGGCTGCAGATGCGACTTTTCCGGTGCCAATGGCCCACACCGGCTCATAGGCAATAACCGTGTTGGCCAAATCCTCAGCGGTTAAGCCTGCCAGTGAGTTCTTGGTCTGTTCGACAACATACTCAACGTGGGTACCAGCTTCACGGATTTCTAGTGGCTCGCCCACACAGACAATGGGGCTTACCCCATTGCTTAGTGCTGCCTTTGCCTTAGCTGCAACTAGTTCATCGGTTTCACCATGATACTCCCTGCGTTCGGAGTGTCCGACTACCACCCAAGTACAACCCAGTTTTTCCAGCATAGCGGCGGAAACCTCACCGGTGTAGGCGCCGGATTCGTGCTGTGAGACGTCTTGGGCACCGTAGGTAATCTCTAGTTTGTCACCCTCAACCAAGGTTTGTACGGTGCGAATATCAGTAAAAGGTACTGTTACCGCTACATCAACTTTTTCGTAGTACTCCTTCGGCAGTGCGAAAGCGAGCTTTTGTACTGTTGCTGTGGCTTCCAGGTGGTTTAAGTTCATCTTCCAGTTGCCGGCGATCAGTGGCTTACGTGCCATAAGAATGGACGTTCCTTTCTTATAAAAGGTGCCCGCCCGTTATCTGGTACCGGCACCTGATAAATACAATTTTTATGGTGAGAGTTTAGCTCTCTAGGATTTTAACTCCAGGCAATTCCTTGCCTTCGAGGTATTCCAGTGAAGCACCGCCACCGGTAGAAATATGGCTGAAGTCTTCTTCTGGCAAACCGAGCAACCGAACCGCAGCAGCAGAATCGCCGCCACCGACTACGGAAAACGCGCCATCAGCAGTAGCTGCAATAATAGCCTCTGCTACGCCACGAGTACCTGCGGAAAATGCCTCAAATTCGAAGACACCCATGGGGCCGTTCCAGAAAATGGTCTTGGCAGTGCCAAGTACTTCCGCGTACTTTGCGACGGTTTCAGGTCCCACGTCCAATGACATCCAACCTGCAGGAATCGCATCAAGTGGTACCACTTGGTTCTCCGCGTCGGCAGCAAAGCCCGAAGCAGCAACGAGATCTACTGGTAGGACTAGCTTGTCGCCAAATTTCTCTAGCAAAGCCTTGCACTTCTCAATTTGCTCTTCTTGCAGGAGAGATTCCTGAACATCAATGCCCTGAGCAGCCAAGAATGTATAGCACATTCCGCCACCAATAATTACTTTGTCAGCCTTAGCTGCGAGTGCTTCAATAACTCCAAGTTTGTCAGAAACCTTGGCGCCACCAAGAACCACTACGTAGGGGCGTTCTGGGCTTTCAACAACCTTCTTGAGCACATCAATTTCTTTTTGCACCAGTCCACCCGCATAATGTGGCAGGCGTTGTGCAACGTCATAAACCGAAGCCTGAGCGCGGTGTACTACGCCAAAACCATCGGAAACGAAAGCACCGTTTTCTGCGGTTAGTGCTACGAGCTGATCAGCGAATTCACCGCGCTCGGCTGCGTCCTTGGAAGTCTCCCGGGGATCGAAACGAACATTTTCTAGCAGCAGAATGTCACCATCATTGAGTCCATTTGCTCGTTCATGTGCGTCCTCACCAACGACATCGCCAGCAAGTGCCACATACTGACCAACAGCCTCAGATAGTGCTTCAGCTACAGGGGCGAGGGAGAATTTCTCGTTTACTTCTCCTTTAGGGCGACCCAAATGCGCCATCAAAATAACCCGAGCACCAGCTTCAGACAGCGCCTTGATGGTAGGAAGTGAAGCGGTAATTCGACCAGCATCAGTGATTTCGCGGGCATCATTGAGGGGAACATTGAAGTCCGAACGCACCAAAACGTGGCGGCCTGCCACACCTTCGGTAAGGAGATCTTGTAGGGTATTGACAGTCATGTACGTATAAGCCTTTCCAGCGAAAGTTGATGAGAAGAAAAACAAGAAACATTGCAGCTGAACTCAGCCACAAGTGTGTTGTGCCCAACGCTTGTTTTAGCTTGTTTGATCAAAAGGGGTATAAAACTGCTGTGGAAAAGCCCCGAGGCGCACAAGTACACGCCGCGGGGCTAGTCAGCCTAAAGCGGATTCAAAAGCTGAGCTATCATGACGAAATCTTTTACTCAGTCCGATGCATCCTTAAAGGTTATGATTTTAGAGGCGCTCGCCTACATATTCAGTGATCGTCACCAGCTGATTAGAGTAGCCCCACTCGTTGTCGTACCAAGCCACAACCTTTACCTGGTCGCCCAGCACCTTGGTCAAGCCGGCATCGAAGATGGAGGGGTGTGGATCGGTAACAATGTCGGTGGATACCAAAGGATCCTCGGAATAAGCCAAGATACCCTTAAGCTCGCCTTCAGCTGCCTTCTTGACAATCTCATTGACCTCTTCCACGGTGGTGTCACGGGAAGCGGTGAAGGTCAAGTCAGTTGCAGAACCGGTTGGGACTGGCACGCGCATTGCGTAACCGTCCAGCTTGCCCTTGAGCTCTGGAAGTACCAGAGCAACAGCCTTAGCAGCACCGGTGGAGGTGGGAACCAAGTTGATTGCAGCTGCCCGAGCACGACGCAGGTCACTGTGCGGGGCATCAACCAGACGCTGGTCACCGGTGTAAGCGTGCACGGGGGTCATCAGGCCGCGCTCGATGCCGAGTGCGTCGTTGAGAACCTTAGCCATATGAGCTAGGCAGTTGGTGGTGCAAGAAGCGTTGGAAATGATGTTGTGCTTCTCTGGATCGTAATCAGTGTGGTTAACGCCTACAACAAAGGTGGCGTCTTCGTTCTTCGCTGGTGCGGAAATGATTACCTTCTTAGCACCTGCGTCAATATGAGCCTTTGCGGCATTGGCATCGGTGAAGAAACCGGTGGACTCGATCACGATGTCTACACCCAGATCGCCCCACTTGAGGTTCTTTGGATCACGCTCAGCGGTGACGAGAATGCGGTGACCATCAACAGTGATGGACTCGTCATCGTAGGTTACTTCCTTGTCCAAGCGACCCAAAACAGAGTCGTACTTGAGCAAGTGAGCCAAGGTGTGATTGTCGGTCAAGTCGTTAACTGCAGCAACTTCAATATCAGCACCGCGTTCGGTGAGTGCCCGGAAGAAGTTGCGGCCGATACGGCCGAAGCCGTTGATACCTACACGAATCGTCACTGTGATGTCTCCTAGAGGTAGAGTGTTTAGCTTTGGCGGGTCGCAGGTTCATCGGTTGTGATTGTTTTTGTTTGGACTTCCGATTCCTCGGCACGCCGTTGGTTTCAAGTGTAGCCACACAATGACGACCCTGCATGGGTAGCCAGCAAAAATAACCAAAACTCAGCAAGCCTGGAGGGGATAACCGGGGGTGAGCTTTTTACCTATCAAACCGAAGCTTAAGCCACATCCCCACACGAACGACCAGCATAACTCATCATTCCCACCCCCGAATGGTGCACAGTAAGCCAGTTAATTTCACTATCAAAATTAGGGCTCGGCACCACTCAAAAACCTACTGTGAAGATAATCACAGTAGGTTTTTGAATGTGCCTATATCTCAACAGGTGACGGTTTGCAGTCAAAAGAAATCGGAACTAATCCAACATTTCTTTAGAGAAATACTGCCTTTTAGCAAGATTAACCCCTAGATCTGATCCAACAACTCATCAGTTACCACTGCTTGGGTATTCGGAATATCTAATTCCTCAGCGCGCTTATCAGCCATGGACAATAACCTGCGAATCCTTCCAGCCACCGCGTCTTTCGTCATTTGAGGATCCGCCAAACGCCCTAACTCCTCTAAGGAAGCTTGGCGATGTTGTACGCGCAACTGCCCTGCTTCTGCTAGATGATCGGGCACATCATCACCCAAAATTGCCATTGCACGCTCTACCCTAGCGGCAGCAGCAACCGCGGCCCGCGCAGATCGTCGTAAATTGGCGTCATCAAAATTAGCAAGCCGGTTGCCAGACGGCCGGGTTTCCCTGCGTAACCGTTTTTGGTCCCACTGCAACCTCGCCGTATGCGCCCCCATCCGGGTCAATAGTGCGCCCACGGCTTCGCCATCACGAATACTGACTTTTTCCAGCCCACGTGATTCTTTTGTTTTGGCGGAAATCCCCAAACGACGGGCACAGCCCACCAAGGCAAGGGAGGCTTCTTGGCTCGGGCAGGAGATTTCTAAACCACTACTACGTCCGGGATCACCTAACACCCCCGCTGCCAAAAACGCACCCCGCCAAGCTGCTTCGGCGTCAGCAACAGTTCCGCTAATGATCTGCGGTGGCAAACCAATCACCTGGTGCCCAGACCGAGTGACTAACCCGATCCGCCGGATGAATTTCTCCGCATCAGAAGTAATACGCAGTAAGTACTTAGCAGCCTTACGGGAGGAAGTCGCACCTAGTTCTAGAAGTGCCACTTCGATACCAAATAGTTCAGAAATAGCGTCACGCAACCTGACCGCAGACTCTCTGAGATCTAATTCCACCTCAACAATTAGGTTATTAGCTACAAGGTTGTACTGCCCGGCAAATCGAATCATCGCAGCGATTTCAGCGGTGCGAGCGCTTTGTCGACTCACCTCTACTTTGCAGAGTTCCTTTTTGATTTGCATGGTCAAACTCGACACTGTCACGTCCTTTGTTATTAATCGCTTAATGACCCGAGCGTAATTTTTCGCTAAACCCTAGAAGTCAAAACCACACCTTATCTTAGTGTTCAACTTTTAGGGCAAACCGTTTCGACGCAGGTTAACACCATTAATAAAACTTTACCGCCCACAATACTCCGACCGCATAGCAGCAGCGAGCTTTTCTGGGTCGTGCCTGGACGTATAGTAACCCTTGCTATCTTCTTCTCGAAGATCATAAAACACCAGCTTAGCGCCAATATTTGCCGCGGCGCGATCCAAATGCACCCGTTCCGATTCCGAAGGTAGCGCGCTTTCGTCAACAATAACCACGTCAGCGGAGAAAAATGCATCATGCTGTTTAAGAATGTGAATATGACGCTCTGCCGTGAAACCCGCAGTCTCGCCAGGCTCCGCATCCAAATTCAGCACCACTACCCGCATGGCATTGGTGCGGTTGAGCGTATCGACGACACCCGGCACCACCAGATGCGGCAGTACCGAAGAAAACCAAGAACCAGGCCCGAGTGTCACTAAATCTGCAACCGCTATGGCATCCAGCGCAGCTGGGCAGGCAGGTGGGTCTTCTGGATTCAACCGAACTCGTCGCACAATCCCAGGTGTAGTAGCCACCGCAACCTGACCGCGGACTTGGCGCATAATTCGTGGATCGCTATCTAGCCCCGCTACATCCGCCTCAATATCGAGCGGGATTTCGCATAGCGGCAACACACGCCCCTTAGCACGAATCATCTTAGCTACTGCATCGAGAGCTGCCACCTCGGAGCCGAGCACCTCATACAGGCCAGCAATCAACATATTGCCCACCGCATGGCCCGCCAGCGCCCCATATCCACTGTAACGATGCTGCAATACAGCTTCCCACATGCGGCCTTCGTCGTCGAAAGGCGCCAATGCAGCCAATGCCATTCGGAGGTCGCCAGGCGGAATTTGCCCTAACTCTCGACGAATCCGCCCAGATGATCCACCATCATCAGCAACTGTCACAATTGCAGTAATCTGCTCTGGCTGCAGTAACCGCACTGCCCGCAAGGTCTGAAACAGACCATGCCCACCGCCAAAGCTGACAACTTTCATCTGTGAGGAAAGCTCCTGTGTCATTTACATCATGCCTTTGCCTGCTAGTGCCGATTAATATCGCGGTGTGAAACAGTCACGTCGAGATCATCAACATTAGCAAGTCTTTTTCCTAGTTCTTCGGCGATCGCTACAGAACGGTGATGCCCACCCGTGCAGCCAATCGACACAGTGATGAACTTCTTTCCTTCGTGCTTAAAACCTCCTCGCATATCCATCAACATCCGGTAGAAGTTATCTAAAAACTCTTGGGCAGACTGATTTTTCAGCACATAATCAGCAACTGGTTTATCAACACCCCGGAAGGGGCGCAGCTCTTGAACCCAGAACGGGTTAGGCAAAAACCTCACGTCAACCATGATGTCGGTATCTCTCGGTGTGCCATGTTTGAAGCCAAAAGATTGCACCGTAACATGCTGTTTCTTTGTTGCTAAGTTTTCAAAATTCGGCTCGATGGCTCGCCGCAAATCATGGATAGACAGATCAGAAGTGTCAATGACCACATCAGCACTTTCTTTAATGCTGGCAATGAGTTCCCGTTCCCGTTCAATCCCTACCAGCAAGGTGCCGGATCCTTGCAACGGATGCGTTCGGCGTAGATTATCGAAACGCTTAATCAACACATCATCTCGCGCATCCATAAACAGCAACAACGGCTTAAGCCCTTTGCTATCTAAAGTGCTGAGAACTTGGGTGAGCGGATAGGAAAAATCCAGCGAACGTACGTCAGAAACCAAAGCCACTTTATCCACCGGCGAGGATTCCGCGGCGCATTCTTCGAAGAATGGTGCTATCAATTGTGGTGGCAGGTTTTGGGTAACGTACCACCCCATGTCTTCTAGTACTTTCGCGGCGGAACTCAGCCCAGCACCAGACATTCCAGTGATAATAACGGGCGGGATTTCAGTAATGGGATCATTGCTACGCGATTTAGCGGTCATATTTTAAAGTGTAGCCTTCTTAAAGAATCCGATCCGCGCCCTCGCCAATGTTTTTACAGATATTTCACGGATGCAACGCAGTGAAAATATTCTGAGCCAAGGTGGGACCAATACCACTGACCTCAGCAATCTCTTCCACGGTTGCTAATTTCAGCTTTTTGAGACTCCCAAAATGCTTAATCAACGCCACTCTCCTAGCATTACCCAAACCTTTGATGTCGTCGAGTTCGCTGCGTTTCATACGCGCGGTACGCTGCTGGCGGTGGAACGTAATAGCAAAACGATGTGCTTCGTCGCGAATATGCTGCAGGAGAAAGAGCGCAGCAGAATTTCGCGGCAAGATCAGTGGGAATTCATCTGCAGGCAACCAGATTTCCTCCAGCCGTTTAGCAATACCAATGACCACGACATCGGTAATTTCTAACTCATCTAACACCGCTTGTGCAGCCTTGACCTGGCTAGGGCCGCCGTCGACAATATACAGCTGGGGAGGATAGGCAAAACGCTGAGGTTTTTTCTCCTCTGCTTGGTGTGAGTTTTCAGTCTCCTCGGCGAAAACAGCCTGATCCAACTCATCATTAGAAGGAACAGCACTAATGCCTCCGGCACAGGAAGCAAACCGACGCCTTGTCACCTCAGCGATACTAGCTACGTCATTAGAATGACCATCACCAGCGGCCTCACGAATTTTAAAGCGACGATAATCAGACTTCTTCGGCAGCCCATCTTCAAACACTACTAAGGACGCCACCACATCGGTTCCCTGGATATGAGAAATATCTGTGCACTCTATCCGCAAGGGGGCTGTATCCATCATGAGTGCGTCTTGAATCTCACCTAAAGCCGCAGAACGTGCCGTTATATCACCAACTCGTTTGAGCTTGTGCTGTCGAAGCGCCTCCACCGCGTTTCGATGTACCGTCTCCATCAAGGCTTTCTTATCGCCTCGCTGCGGGATACGCACCGATGTTTTAGATCCCCGTAGCTGCGCTAACACCTCGGTGGTGTGCTCCAAGTCTGCCGGCTCAATCTCGCAAAGCACCTCAGCTGGGACCACTTTGGTCACCTGCGCGGTCACTCGCTCGTAATTATCTACCCCGCGCCGCAGCACAGCTGCCTTTTCGGAAGCAATGGCGGTACTTTCTTGCTCTACCGCATCGGAATAAAACCGGATCAAGAAATCTTGAATCAGCTCCTGCATGCCTGTGGTAGTGTCGTCGCTACGCTCGACTACCCAGCCACGCTGCCCCCGCACTCGACCGGAACGCACATGAAACATTTGGACCGCGGCCTCTAATTCATCGGCAGCCACCGCGACTACGTCAGCATCCGTGCCGTCACCCAAAACGATGGCTTGCTGCTCGGTAATCTTATTCACGGCAGCCAAATCGTCTCGTAGCCGCGCTGCCTGTTCAAAATCTAGAGATTCTGATGCCGCAAACATGCGCTGCTCAAGGTCTTTTATTACTTCATCTGTGCGGCCAGACATGAAGGAACAAAAACCGGACACGATCTCCCGATGTTCTTTAGGAGAAATCTTGCCCACACACGGAGCTGCACATTTATCTATATACCCCAGTAGACACGGACGACCGAGGGATTGATGCCGATTAAAAACCCCTTTGGTACACGTTCTCATGGGAAATACTCGGAGTAACAAATCAAGAGTTTCCCGAACTGCCCAAGCATGCGAATACGGACCGAAATAGCGTATTCCCTTACGCCTCGGACCGCGGTAGAAAAACGCCCGGGGAATCTCCTCACCCACCGAGACAGCTAAGGAGGGGTAGGTTTTATCGTCACGGTATTTAACATTAAACTGCGGATCAAACTTTTTTATCCAGGTATATTCCAGCTGCAACGCTTCGACTTCGCTGGCTACTACCGTCCATTCCACGGCATTCGCAGTAGTGACCATTTGCCCTGTTCGGGGATGCAACTGGCTTAAATCCTGGAAATAACTACTAAGCCGGGACCGCAAATTTTTTGCCTTGCCGACGTAAATCACACGACCCGTCTGATCGCGGAACTTGTACACGCCGGGACTTTTAGGAATCGTACCGGGTGCAGGACGGTAGGTAGTTGGATCAGCCACCAGCAACCCTAATCTTCCGGCATATAACGGGCTTCTAGATCCCGGAAATCACTGACAGCTTGCAAACAACGTTCGCCATCAGCTGACTGCAGCGCCCACAACGGCACATATTCGAACTCCGGCAGCTCCAACCGTGCCATCCTTGCCCCTTCGGGAAAATTCAGCCCATAAATAACTGCCCATGGATAAAAACGAGAACCAATGTAATTGCGAACATCGACGCCATCAGAATTGACTCGCACCCGAGGTCGTGATAAGCCAATGAAAAAAATCACCGCGAATAACACCCCTACCAAAAAGTATCCCCACTGGTCAATGAGGGTAATCGAGGTGCCGGTATCTCCGATGTCCACTACTACCGCAAGAAAAGTATGCAGCAATAAGGTCATTACTGCCACTATCACCGCTAGCAATTTCATGCGCTTGGAGGTAATCACTAATTCCCACGGTTTTGTGGTGGTCAGTGCCGCATCAGCAGCGACATAGGATTGCAACTCAGCCTCACTAAGCGCTGGCTGCGAACTTTCAGCTGGTTTATTATCCACAGTATTGAATCTTTCGGGCTGTTAAAGGTTTTAAGCTGGTTTAAAGCTTCTCGCACTATAAAAATCTACGCCATAAGCGGCAAATTCTCATATGCTTGCAGTTAATTAAAGCTAAGAATCCGCTCCAAGTATTTCCCCAACACATCTACTTCCAGATTAAGTAATGCGCCGGTTTCTACCTGACCAAAGGTCGTCTCTGCCAAGGTTGTGGGAATCAGTGAAACTTCAAAGTAGTCATCAGACAACTTCGACACCGTTAGGCTAACGCCATTGACAGCAATCGAACCTTTATGCACCACATAACGTGCCAATTCAGCTGGTAATGCAATGCGCAACGTCTCCCAATGCTCGGATATAGTTCTGCTGATCAACGTGGTAGTAGCATCTACATGCCCCTGCACAATATGACCATCGAGGCGGCCAGCGACTTTTAGCGCTCGCTCCAGATTTACCTGATCGCCTTGTTTGAGTTCTCCTAGGTTACTCCGGTTTAACGACTCTGCCATCACATCCACGTGGAAGGTATCAGCAGTGAAATCCACCACGGTCAAACACACACCGTTGACAGAAATCGAAGCACCCTTAGCAGTATCTTTAGTCACCTGAGGAGCATTGATAGAGATCACGATAGAATCCGCCAGCGTTTCAATGGCGGCTACCGTACCAACTTCCTCAATGATTCCACTGAACATTTCTAATCTGCACTTTCCTCACTACTATCAAGTGATGCTGCAGCCGGTTCATCCTGCTGTTTCTTTTTCAATACTGCAAAAAACATCGCGTCCGTGCCATGCCGATGCGGCCACATCTGCACCGACTGGTGCGCTCCGGTATCGGTCATGTTTGGCACAAGCTCTTGGGCAGCCACTTCATCAACTGGCAACGTGGCAAGCACATGATCAACAATTTCCCGAGTCTCTCGTAGATCAGGTGAACAGGTGGAATAAACCACAATTCCGCCCGGTCGCACCAGGTTAATAGCAGATTCTAAAAGCTGCTGTTGCAGCACAACTAAATCCGCAATATCTGACTCCTGTTTCCGCCATCGTGCCTCTGGCCGCCGCCTGAGCGCACCAAGTCCAGAGCAGGGGGCGTCGACAAGCACTCGATCATAACCAGGAACCAAATCAGGATTACGACCATCTGCAGTATGCACAGTAATCGGAAGCCCCTCAGTTGCCTTGGCAATAAGCTCAGCACGGTGCGGCTGGATTTCCACCGCGTCGACATGAGCACCATCAATACGGGCAAGGCAGGCCATCAACGCCGCTTTACCACCAGGGCCTGCGCACAAGTCCAACCACCGACCGTTATCAGTTCCGGCAACGGCAGCCTCTACCACTGCCCGCGCAACAATCTGCGAACCCTCATCTTGTACCGCAGCTAGCCCTTCTCGAACCGGTTCCAACCGGCCAGGATCACCACCAGGCAATATCACGGCATAAGGCGAATACTTTCCTTGATCGCCACCAGTAATCAACGCTAGCTCTTCAGCCGAAACTTCGCCAGGCCTAGCCACCAAATGCACTTCTGGACGCTCGGAATCCGCACGTAATGCTGCTTCCAGTTCATATCCATTGAGTAATTTTTCATCCTCAGAAAGCACATCTAGCGTTCGTGCAAAACTGCGAGCTATCCACTCCGGATGCGCATGGCGAAATGCTAAACCTTGCAGCTCATCTTTCGGTTCTAGCTTAAACAGCCATTTCTCTGCTTCGGTGCGAGAAATCTTCCGCAAAATCGCATTAGCAAACCCCTTAGCTTGCTCTTGGCCGATACCTTGCACAATATTAACCGACGTATCCACCGCCGCATGAGGTTCCACTCGGGTAAACAACAGCTGATATGCCCCCAACCGCAGCGCATTCAACACCCCGGGATCAATGTCTGTCAGCGGACGGGCAGAACAATCCGCTATCACCGCATCAAGCACGCCTCGTGTCCTTAAGGTGCCATAAGTAAGCTCCGTGGCAAATGCCGCGTCACGACGCTTAATGCGGTAGTCTCGCAACGCCTTGGGCAGCGCAAGATTTGCATAACTACCATGGGTATCCACCCGGTAAATAACATCAAAAGCAATAGCACGCGCAAGATCTACCGGATTAAGCAGCCGCGGATCGCCACCTACTTCATACCGACTACCACGCTGCTGCCCAGAAGAGTCACGTCGATAATCTTCCCGGTGCTGGTCACGCGCACGCTTGTGCGCTTGCGCCTTCCCGCTTTTCGACCGCGACCGGAAACCACCGCTACGTTCTAGACTCATTCAAACCTCACGCCTTCAGTATCTTGTAATCCTCTAGCCCAATCAGCGGCATTCATCATTTTCTTTCCAGGTGGTTGAATCGTACCCAACGCTACCGATGTGGTACCAGTACCCACCAACACCCGCTTTTTTTCAATCTGAACCGCACCCGGCGCAAGCTGAACCTCCGGCACCACCTGAACCGCACCCAACTTTACCCGAGACTGGCCAAGCCACGTCCACGCGCCAGGACTGGGAGTAACCGCCCGAATCAATCGATCAATTGTTTCTGCAGGTTGCTGCCACTGGACCTGAGCATCGGAAACCAGTAGTTTCGCAGCATAACTAGGCTCCCCTTGCTGCGGCACCGGACTAAGCTCCCCCCGAGCGAGTCCATCCATAGTACGAACCAAAAGCTGTGCGCCACTAGTAGCCAACCGCTCCAGCAAATCCACACTCGTGTCCGTGGGCAATATGGGTTCAGTAATCGTGCCTAGCACCTCACCAGTATCAAGGCCAGCATCAATTCGGAAAGTAGTAGCACCAGTGGTGGTATCTCCTGCCGCTATGGCAGACTGCACTGGCGCCGCCCCTCGCCATCGTGGCAACAAACTAAAATGCAAGTTGATAAAACCATGCGGCACCAAGGTCAACATGTCTTCCGGCAGTAGATTACCGTAAGCCACCACCGGTACGCAGTCTGGCTGTAACTCACGGATACGATTCCGAATGGCCTCGCCATCAGGTGACCCGACTCGCAAAGTTTGTGGAGTTAAAACCTCAATGCCCTGCTCCCTAGCCACAGCTGCCACCGGCGAAGGATGCAGCTTACGCCCTCTTCCTTTCGGCGCATCGGGCCGGGTAATTACTGCTACTACCTCATGATCCGAGACTAATAGCTGTTCTAATGCAATCACTGCTGGTTCTGGTGTTCCTGCAAAAATCAGCCGCATAGATCTTCCTTAAGTACTGTAGTGGTGCTAGTATTATTCGGCTCGTCGCTACTGGTTAAACCATTCCGACTGACGAATCTGCTTCATAGCTAGCTTGCGTTGCTGTGAATCAAGTCTGCGCAAAAACAACACACCATCAAGATGATCGGTCTCATGCTGAACACACCTAGCTAACAGTCCAGTAGCTAAAATCGTTACCGGGTTACCGTCGTAATCCACACCAGTGACCCGCACCGTTTGAAACCGCTCGGTAGGAGCCAAGATTTCCGGTATTGATAGACACCCTTCTTCAGCAATTTCAGTATCGTCGCCGACCGCTTCCCAGACTGGGTTAATAATATGTCCCCGCAGCCCCTCATCGCTATGACTGCAATCGAAAACAAACACCCGTTTCAGCACACCGATTTGATTCGCTGCCAGCCCCACACCCCCAGCATCGGCCATGGTTTCAAACATGTCATCCACTAAAGTTTTCAAACCAGCATCAAATTCAGTAACTTCCGCTGCTTTGGTGGTGAGAACCGGATCACCGAAAATCCTGATATCACGGACGGTCATGTTGTCTTAATTACTCCTTGTATAAAATAAATGATCCCGGTAATTCTACTGCTAATAGCCGGAAAACCTAACATCTCCTATAAACCAGCTACTTCGGCTATTAGCACTAGGTGCAAATCCACACCACGTACCGACACGTTAGCCCTGCTAACCCACACGATGTGGGTCAACCTGTATCCGTAAAGTAACCGGATCTTTTCGCGCTATTCGAGCAGTATTTGCCGCCTTTAAAGCTCGGCCTAATTCTCGCATAGATCCCAACGGGGACCGGATAAGAATGCGCTGCGGTGCTCCGAATTTTTGCTCATCATAATGCCCAGGCAACGATACGCCGGGCGGCAAATCCACCGGCCCTAATACCTGAGAATTGTCCGGAAGCTGTACCAATTCTAAAAACTGGTCGATAGCGGAGGCCGCACCATCGACTGCCGCCATGCTGACCGCCGGAGGAAACAGCACTTCTCGCCGTTCTTGCAGTTCCCGGTGGGCTGCTGCCACCACATCCCACCGAATGAAAAACTGCACAATAGGCAAACTCGAATCCGCCACCACCACGACTTCGCCACCCTTATGATGGCTAGCTACCAGACTTGCCGCCTGAATCCACTTAAAAAACGCATCTTCATTTGTTCTTAAGTCTTGACGCCCCAAAAGCGCCCAGGTATCAAGCAATACCGCTGCGCCGTATTTTCCGTCCGTTACCAGTGGTTCCGCGCCGGGAGTAGAAATCACAATAACTGGTCCGTGGTTAATCTCATCGATTACTCGGTTGCCACCTGAGGTGATCACCCTTACTTTGGGAAAGGACCTTCCAAATTCTTCAGCGGTGCGCTGCTGGCCTAGCACTACAGCACGCAAGGTAGCAGAGCCACATACGCCACAACGGAAATGGTTGTCTTTTCTACCACACCACTGACAGGTAGGTACCCCAGCTGGCCAAGCTTTATGGCCTGAACCACCAGAAGATTGTGGTTCGCCGCTAGTCGTCGAAACAGATTCTGATCGATTGTCGGGGATGCCTAATGGCCCATTACAATATCGACACCTGGCCGGGGTTCCACAGTTTCTGCAGGCCAAAGTTGGTATATAGCCTTTGCGGGGAACTTGAACTAAAACCGGCTCACCTCGATCCAATGCCGACCTGATTGATTGATAGGCTACTTGTGGCAGCCTGGATTGTTTGGCTCTAGGATCACGCTCTAGGGCATAATCGCTATCGCCGGTGGCCGTAATCTTAGGCATGCGAGTTCTTATGGTTTCCCGAGAGGCTACTAGGTCATGCGCCCAGCCTGATTCGACTAATAGCTGCACTTCCGCAGTGCGGGTGTTGCCGCACATGATGATTGAGCACTTTTGTTGACTTGAGCGAGTAGTGAGCACTTCTCGCGCATGAACATAAGGAGCGCGTGGGTCGATGAGATTATCATCGCCATCATCCTTAATAACAGCTAGCCGTAGATTACGCATCGGAGCAAACGCTGCTGATCTGGTACCGATCACTAATTGCGCTTGGCCATGGAGCACGCTGCGGTAGCGGCGATACCGCGCTTGTGGCCCTAACGCAGCTGTTAATACTGTGATTTGTTTGGCGCTGACCAGCTCCCGTAATGCCTGTTCTAAGAGATCAACATCTCGTTGATCGGGCAGCACCACTAAAGCTCCGCCGCCATCGAGCACCACCTTGACACAAAGTGCCGCCAATGCCGGTGCCCAGTGCTCCCCTGGTGCAAATTGCCATGCCGCCCGGGCCGTATGACCGGCGAGAACGGCATCAACAAACGACTCACCAAAATGATAACTAGACCAATAGGACAGGTCTGGTTCTTTTGTCTTTCCCAAGTCAAACCAACTGGCACTGACATCTAGTTCTTCTGCTTTGGCATGACGCGACGGTATTGCTGATCGAATGAGATCACTGGTAATTCCGGCGTATCGCTGAGCAAGGGATTCGATTAACCGTTTGAGAAAATCGGGATACACCACTTCCGGTGAAATCACTCGATCAAGCCAATTGAGTGTTCCGCTGTGTTCTTGAGTAGTGGTTCGTTCCAACAGGATGCCATCTACTAAGCGGTGCCCAAACCGGATCCTTACCCTGACCCCAGGTTGCGCCCACTCGTCTTGTTTTGTATCAATCCGGTATTCAAATACTCGGTCAAGGTGCCCTACGCCCAAAAGTGGCAGTACCCGGGCGATCGGTGCAAAAGCAGCAGGTTGACGAGTAGGTGGCATAGTGGCAATAGTACAGAAGCCTAGTGCTTATTCGTTGGTAGTTGCTGCCACCGCGGCGCGCAGTTGGTCAACACGATTAATTTGTTCCCAGGGGAGATCCAAATCAGGACGACCAAAATGCCCATAAGCTGCGGTTTGTGCGTAGATGGGACGTAGTAAATCAAGCTCCCTGATAATGGCGGCTGGCCTGAGATCAAACACGTCTAAGACGGCTTTCTGGATCCGAATATCGGTTAAGCCATCTTTTGCAGTACCGAAAGTCTCGACATAAAGACCAACGGGCTTCGCCCTGCCAATGGCGTAAGCTACCTGTACCTCTACTCGGTCGGCTAGCCCTGCTGCAACGATATTTTTTGCCACCCACCGCATTGCATAAGCAGCAGACCTATCGACCTTGCTGGGGTCTTTGCCAGAGAATGCCCCGCCGCCATGCCGAGCCATACCACCATAGGTATCAACGATGATTTTCCGCCCAGTAAGGCCGGCATCGCCCATGGGACCACCGAGGATAAACGAGCCAGAAGGATTAACTAGCAGATTGTAGTCGGAAACGTCGATAAGCCCTGTTAGGCCGGTGTCCGCTATGACCCATTCCAGCACTTTTTCGCGAAGTTGCTCTTTAAGCCAGTGCTGCGTGACTTCAGGATCATGTTGGATAGAGAGCACCACTGTATCCAACCGAACTGGCCGTCCCTGCTCGTCATATCCTAATGTGACCTGAGTTTTTCCGTCTGGGCGCAAGTGAGGGACAATGCCTTGTTTGCGCACTTCAGTCAACCTGCGTGACAATTTGTGCGCCAAGGATATCGGTAGTGGCATCAGCTCTGGGGTTTCGTTAGTGGCATAACCAAACATTAATCCCTGATCGCCAGCGCCTGATTGATCGTCCGCGTCAGCATTAGCCCCCTCGCGTGCTTCTTGGGAGACAGATACTGAATCACCAATTTCAGCGGACTGCTCACCAATAGCAATGTTTACCGCACAGGTGCGCCCATCAAATCCCACGTCAGATGAGGTGAAACCAATATCGAGTAGCTTTTGCCGCACCAAAGTGGCGATGTCGACGTACGATTGCGTCCGCACTTCACCAACAACATGAACCTGCCCAGTTGTTACCAATGTTTCCACCGCTACTCGGGATTGCGGATCTAGAGCCAGCATGGCATCAAGTACCGAGTCAGAGATAGCATCGCAGATCTTATCGGGATGCCCTTCGGTTACGGATTCGCTGGTAAACAGGCGTAGGGACGAAGAAGATGTGGACATACACTTCCTACTCACTATTACGGGTCTATGAGAAAATGCGCATCCAATAAAGTATAGGCGCGCAGCTAAACTAAATATAGACTAAGCGGTCTAATCAGGCAAGTCCGCTTTGTTTAATAGTGATTCAACTGCATTCAATATTTGCGCACCAATTTGCTGCTTCGATCCCCTAGAAATTTCTGTTACCTCCCCTTCTTGGTGCAACAGAAATCCTTCATTCTCTGCCGAGCCAAAGACCTTGTTATGCCCAACTTCGTTACACATCAATAGATCGCATCCCTTCTTAGCGATCTTAACCTTGGCATAATCTAAGGCAGAATGGTCATTATCGCCGGTTTCCGCAGCAAAGCCCACAATGACCTGTGCTTGAGGAAGCTTCCCCGCAGCTCTATCCTGAACCAGCGTGGCCAGAATATCAGGATTTTCTACCAGATAAATGGTGCTCAATCCGCCTTCTGCCCCGCTCCCCTTTTTTAGTTTTGTCTCCGCGGAGTTCGCTGGCCGGAAATCAGCCACCGCCGCTGCCATGATAACTACATCCGCATTAGCCGCCTCAGCAGTTACTGCCACCGCCATCTCCTCGGCAGAACGCACCGAAACGATACGAGCCCCAGCGGGGGTTTCTAGCTTTTCGACGCTGCCAGCAACCACCACCACTTCCGCCCCCCGATGAGCCGCCACCTCGGCTAAAGCAAATCCCTGTTTACCTGAGGAGTGATTTCCGATATAGCGAACTGGATCAATAGCTTCCTGGGTGCCACCAGCACTAATCACGACTTTTTTGCCAGCCAACGTCGGTTGCAGGTGATACCCCGCAAGCACAGTGCGCGCTAAGTCTGCAATTTGCTGTGGCTCCGGCAAGCGACCAGGGCCAGTGTCAGCCCCAGTGAGCCTGCCGTGCGCCGGCTCAAGCACCGTAACACCGCGCTGCCGCAATGTGTGCACATTCGCTTGGGTGGCTGGGTTTTCCCACATTTCAGTGTGCATCGCAGGCGCTAAGATTACTGGGCAGGTGGCCATGAGAATGGTTGCCGCTAAAAGATCGTCACTGCGCCCATGAGCAACCCTTGCAAGCAAGTCTGCCGTGGCAGGCGCTACGACAATCCCATCTGCCTCTTTCCCTATACGCACATGGCGGACCTCATCAACCGCATCGAATACCGACGTAGATACCGGATTACCACTTAATGCCTCAAAGGTAGCTTTACCAACAAACTGCAGTGCAGTTTCGGTAGGAACGACAGTAACGTCATCGCCCGATTCCTTAAACAGCCGTACCAGCTGACATGCCTTATAGGCAGCAATACCCCCAGAGACGCCAACAACAATGGTCTGTTTGGACGAGGCCATGAGATAATCCTTCGGTTAAAAGTTAAGACATACACCCAAGATACGGGCACTAGTCATCATAGCTTCTTGCAGTAACAACACAACCGCAGGCTAGGGTTCAGCTTGGCTCCAAAAATCTTCTAGTTCCACAGTCAGTGGTTCCGCCGCCTGCATAGGCAACGAGTGGGTGGTATTGGGCCATATGCCTACTTGGGCATGAGGAATCAGCTCATGAACATGTTGCGCGGCTTTCTCGCCGCCCGCCAAAGACTCGTTACTTGCTATTGCGACATACACCGGCATACCTAAATTTCTGGCCTGTTCGCTTTTTATCACGCTAGGGGTTGGCAAGGAAGCCGAAAACTCCGCTGCGCCTGCCTCGATCATCTGCCCCATCGGATCAACACCATCAAAACTGGTGCCGCCAACTTTTCCCAAAGCTTTCTGCCGCCACGATTGCGGCAGGCCCGGGATCGCTGCCACCATAGTCCAAGCCATAAGCCTAAACGGCGGGTAACCAAAGGTAAACACCGGTTCCAACAAGGATAATGACCGGGTATGTTGTGGATAGTAGGTGGCATAAGCTGTTGCAATAGCCCCACCAAACGAATGCCCAACTATGTGCGCTCCCGCTGGCGCTAATTGAGTAATAGCTTGGTTCATCCAACTCGCCATATCCGCCATATTGGTCATGGGCACAGACTGCACTGATAGACCAGCATCCCCTAGGCCGTCAAAGGCAATAACTCGGTGGTGTTCAGCAAAAAATTTGAGATTTTCACTCCACATCGGCACCCCCGAGCTCCTACCTGGTACTAGCACCACGGGAATGCTGTCTTTGGTAGCAGCGGAATACCATTCATAAGCACGCACACTACCGAAATCGGTGGTCAGATCATGAGTTTTCGTAGGTGCTGGTAGCTCCTCAAATGCTTCTCTATATGCCGTCACGTATTGGCTCCGGCCAGCAGCGGAACGAAAATATCCCACCTGAGGTGGCGAGCGAAAAAATGAGTAGCAACTAGCGATACCAATGACCGTGAATATAGTGATCAGTGCGATCAGTAGTTTTCTAAATCATACAGCGGAAGCTAGTTTTTCCGGCCAAGAGAACATCAGGGACAACCTTAAAATATGGAACAGTGCCTCCCATTATAAATAAGTAACCTAGATGCAGTCCATAGGCATTGGCTCAAGGCACGGTGATTATACGACTTTCATCTTAACCATTAAAAGGCAACAAAAAATCCCCAGGAGCTGGGTTAACCCGCGCTCGCTGAGGAGTTTAAATGCGTTTAGCCTTCCATATGGTCAAGCAGACCTTTTTCAATTTCATGAAGGGCAATGGTGAGAGGTTTTTGGTTATCCACCTGGGAAACCAACGGGCCGACGAACTCAAAAACCCCTTCATCTTCTTGCTGGAAGAAAGAATTGATCTGACGAGCCCGTTTCGCGGCGAAAATCACCAGTGCATACTTCGAAGAAACTCGATCTAGTAGCTCATCAATAGGAGGATCGGTAATACCAGTGGGGGCATCATAAATGCCTTGGTTGCTCTCAATAACGTTACTCACGTTGTTACAATCACCTTTGCTTGAAAATCAATTACAGTGCCATGCCATTGCTATAGCACTGTTTAGTCAGATACAAGAGCACTTTATCGCACCACTTAGAAGTTGTTCTAAGCACCCAACAAAATACTTCGCAACTGCGCTACGGCTTTATCGATGTCGTCATTCACAACTACATGCCGGAACTCGTCTTGAGCCGCCAATTCTGTTCGAGCAGTGTCTAGTCGACGTTGAATCACATCGTCTGCTTCGGTTCCCCGCCCAGTAAGGCGAGCAACCAACACCTCCCAAGAAGGTGGAGCTAAAAATACAGTTTCTGCCTCCGGCTTGAGTACTGCAATGTTTCGGGCACCGACTAAATCAACCTCAACAAGTACCGGCCGTCCGGCGGCTAATGCTTCGTCTACGGGACCAGCAGGGGTTCCGGAACGCTGCAAACCGCCGTGAATATCAGCCCACTCAAGCATCTCGCCTGCATCTATCCGACGCTGAAACTCTTCTGGCGACACGAAAAAGTAATGCACTCCATCCACTTCGCCAGGACGTGGAGCTCTTGTGGTCATGGAAACTGAAAAATATAAATCAGCTATTTCTTCACGTAGGCGATTTACCACCGTGGATTTACCCACCGCGGAAGGACCAAGCAGCACAACAAGCCGCCCCTTGGAATTTTCGCCAGATGTCACAGGATTAATCCTCAGAGAAGCCGAAACGCTCCAAAAGGGCACGACGCTGCCGGTCACCAAGACCCCGTAGACGACGGGTCTGAGCGATCTCCAGCTCATCCATGATTTCCTTTGCCTTCACCTTGCCCACCTTAGGCAGGGACTCCAACAAAGCCGAAACCTTGGTTTTGCCGATAATCTCATCGGTAGAGGCCTTTGCTAGAACCTCCTTGAGCGAAATATCGCCACGCTTGAGCTGCTCTTTGAGTTCTGCACGTGCTTTACGCGCCTCAGCAGCCTTCGCTAGTGCTTCCTTGCGCTGCTCATCGGTCAACTGTGGAAGGGCCACGGGGTTCCTCCGATTCAATAAAAGTCTGGAAATTATTTTCTATTCAGTGACGTTCACGCCACCTGCGAAAATCTACCATACACGCAGGATTTGTGTGTCTATTAACTCAGGTAGATTCCGAACCAGTCTAGCACCAAATAGAAAAGACCTAGGTAATCGGCCATTTAAAAATGAAAACCGCAGGTCGCAACAATAACGGTAACCTGCGGTTTTAACCGCAACACGCTTAAAGACATTTACCAGGATTAAAGTGCTTCTAATGCCTTGGTTGCGGCGTTTTTTAGTGCTGAAACATCTGGTCCTGCTTCAAGAATTGCCCGAGAAATATTGGCGAAACTCACATCTGCCACACCTTGGGTAATTCGTCTCACATCGGCAAGCGAAGCGCCTTGGGCGCCGACTCCCGGTAATAATACTGGGCCGCCAAGTTCAGTTAATACCGGCGGCGTAGCAAGTGTGGCACCTACTACCACCCCAATACTGCCCGGAGTAACACCTACAGCCGCGTTTTCCGCAGCACAGTGATCGACAATCTGCTGGGAAATACTACGCCCAGTGGCGTCGTGAAGCTCTTGGAGTTGTCTCGCTTCAGGGTTACTAGTGGCAGCGAGAACATAAACCCCCCGCCCAGCTGTTATTGCCTGGTCTATCACCGGTCGTAACGATTCGTAGCCTAAAAACGGCGAGACTGTGACTGCATCACTACACAACGGCGAACTATCTGCTAACCACGCAGTGCCATAACCTGCCATGGTAGAGCCAATGTCACCGCGCTTGGCGTCGGCAAGCACAAGCGTGCCAGCTGAGCGAAACGCCTTAATGAGGTCTTCCAACACCGCAAAACCTTTAGCACCAAATGCCTCGTAAAAAGCCACTTGAGGTTTAACGAGTGCCACTTGGCCAGCGAAGGCCGCAACGCAGATGGCGCTGAACTGTTTTAAACCGTCAATGGTCACCGGTAAATCCCATTTCTGCAGCAAGGTGCCGTGGGGATCAATCCCCACGCATAACCGCCCGTAGGCTTCACCGGCTTCCTTGAGTCTTAACCCAAAAGGTACCTGGGTGGCATTCATGAGCGCGCCTTTGGAGCATGATCGAGTTCCTGCAAGGCACGAACTTCTAGTTTCCCACGCTGCAATGCCTCAATACCTTGCACCGCAGCAGTGACACCTTGCACGGTAGTAACTAGCGGTACCCCCACATTCACAGCAGCAGCACGAATCTCGTAGCCGTCATGACGAGCGCCAGAAGAACCAGCCGGAGTGTTAAGAATCAAATCCACTTTTCCTGCCTGGATCAGATCCACGATGGACATTTCGCCGTGATTGTCAGAACCTGCTGCTTCGGAACGCTTTAGTACCGTTTCGCATTCCACGCCATTGCGCCTGAGCATAGCCGCGGTTCCGGAGGTGGCTAGCATTTTAAAGCCTAAGGTGGCTAGTTGCTGGATGGGGAAAATCAACGTGCGTTTGTCGCGATTAGCCACCGAAACAAACACTGCGCCAGAAGTAGGCAAGGCACCAAACGCCCCCTGCTCTGCCTTGGCGTAGGCAGCACCGAAGTTATCGGCAAGCCCCATCACTTCACCAGTGGATTTCATTTCCGGTGACAACAACGTGTCCAGCATCGTGCCATCAGGACGCCTGAAGCGATTAAAGGGCAACACAGCTTCTTTCACTGCAATAGGAGCATCCAGCGGCAGCGATCCTCCGTCATAAGCAGTGGGAATCATGCCTTCCTCTTGCAATTGCGCAATGGTAGCACCCGTCATAATTCGAGCGGCGGCTTTAGCGAGGTGCACACCCGTAGCTTTGGAAACAAACGGTACCGTACGAGAAGCTCGGGGGTTAGCCTCAATGACGTACAAAATATCGTCTTTAAGAGCAAACTGAACGTTCATAAGCCCTTTCACACCAATGCCATGCGCTAAGGCCTGAGTGGAACGCCGCACTTTTTCGATGTCCTCAGGCCCAAGCGTCATAGGAGGAAGCGCGCAGGCAGAGTCACCGGAGTGGATACCAGCCTCTTCAATATGCTCCATAACGCCTGCTAGATAGACCTGCTCGCCGTCACACAAGGCATCGACATCGATTTCAATGGCGTTATCCAAGAACCGATCCACTAGGACAGGGTGATCGGAAGTGATTTCTGTGGCGCGTTCGATGTAATCGGCCAAGGAAGCTTCGTCGTACACGATTTCCATCCCACGACCACCTAAAACATAGGATGGCCGTACTAAAACGGGATACCCGATTTGGCTTGCCACAGCCTTTGCTTGTTCATAACTGATCGCTGTGCCAAAAGCTGGCGCTGGCAATTGGGCTTTGCGAAGTACCTCACCGAATTCACCCCGATCTTCAGCTAGGTTAATCGCTTCTGGAGTGGTACCGATCACTGGCACACCAGCATCACGTAGTTTTTCTGCTAGGCCTAATGGAGTCTGGCCCCCGAGCTGCACAATTACCCCAGCCACTGTCCCAGACTGTGCCTCGGCATGATAAACCTCAAGCACATCCTCCAAGGTCAAGGGCTCAAAATAGAGCCGATCTGCGGTGTCATAGTCAGTGGAGACCGTCTCTGGGTTGCAATTGACCATCACGGTTTCAAAGCCCACCCGAGAAAGTTCTAGCGCAGCATGCACGCATGAATAATCAAACTCAATACCTTGACCAATCCGGTTGGGTCCCGAACCTAGAATAATGATCTTTTCTTTATCCGTCTGAGGCCGCACCTCTGACTCAGCTGCTGGATCGAGTTCGTAAGCTGAGTAGTGATAAGGGGTGATAGCTTCGAATTCGGCAGCACAGGTATCTACGGTTTTAAACACGGGCCGAATCCCCAATGACCAGCGCAGCCGACGAATACCATCTTCGCCTGCAAACTCGGGACGTAGCGCCGCGATCTGCCGGTCGGACAGGCCTAGGAACTTAGCTTTACGCAGAAGTTGTTCATCTAACACCGGCGCATCGATCAGCTCTTGGCGGAAATCCACAAGGTTTTTCAGCTCCGCCAAGAACCAAGGATCAATACCGGAAGCACCATATACTTCTTCCACGGTAGCGCCCAGCCTTAGCGCCAATTCCGCATCGTACATGCGCCCTTCCGTGGGACGCTTGAGATCCTCCAGCACCCCCTTAACATCGGTTGCTAGGTCTCCTGCGAAATCCTCATCAGGCACCGTCCAAAAACCGGCTTGTTTGTTCTCCAACGAGCGCATGACTTTTCCTAGAGCTGCGATGTAATTGCGCCCCAGGGCCATCGCCTCACCCACGGATTTCATCGTGGTTGTCAAGGTGTCATCAGAACCGACGAATTTTTCAAAGGCAAAACGGGGCGCCTTAACGACCACATAATCCAGCGTCGGCTCGAAAGCTGCTGGTGTCACCCCCGTAATATCATTAGTGATTTCATCCAGCGTGTAGCCAATGGCTAGTTTCGCCGCGATCTTTGCAATGGGAAAACCTGTAGCCTTAGACGCCAATGCCGACGACCGTGATACCCGAGGGTTCATTTCGATAGTAATCAGGCGACCGTCTTTAGGATTCTGGGCAAACTGAATATTACAGCCACCAGTATCCACACCGACTTCCCGAATGATCGCAATGCCTTGATCACGCATTTTCTGCAGTTCGCGATCGGTTAAGGTCATAGCTGGTGCCACCGTCACAGAATCACCAGTGTGCACACCTAAGGCATCAACATTTTCGATTGAACAAATCACCACGACGTTATCTGCACCGTCGCGCATGAGTTCGAGCTCATATTCTTTCCAACCTAGAATAGACTCTTCGATCAAAACGTTAGCCTCCGGTGAAGCCGCTAATCCCCCACCGGCAATTCTTTCCAAGTCCTCGTCATTAAACGCCAGCCCAGAGCCAAGTCCTCCCATGGTGAACGACGGCCGCACCACCACGGGCAATCCCAGTTCTGCGACGGTTTCCCGAACTTCTTCCATGGTGTGGCACACTTTTGAGCGTGCCGATTCGCCACCAATCGTTGCGACAATGTCTTTAAATTTTTGGCGGTCTTCACCCCGCTCAATGGCGTCAATATCAGCACCGATGAGTTCAACACCATATTTTTTCAGGCTGCCCCGCCGGTCTAGTTGAATAGCGGCATTAAGGGCAGTTTGTCCACCAAGTGTGGCTAACACTGCATCAATAGGATGTCCCAGTTCGCGCTCCTTTTCAAAAATTCGCTCAATATATTCAGGTGCTATGGGCTCAACATAGGTGTGGTCAGCGAACTCTGGGTCGGTCATGATGGTAGCCGGATTGGAGTTAATCAGTGTGACCCTGATCCCCTCTTCTTTCAGCACACGACAGGCCTGGGTACCCGAGTAGTCAAATTCGCAGGCCTGACCAATCACGATCGGTCCTGAACCGATGACCAATACATGGTTAATATCGTTACGCTTTGGCATAAGGTTGTTCTCGTTCTTCCTCGGTTGGTCTATCAGTTAACTTTGCTAACGCTGAGCAAATCCATGAATTGGTCAAACAATGGGTTGGCATCATTAGGCCCAGCGGCTGACTCAGGATGGTACTGAACCGAAAATGCTTTCCCGTTCACCAACGCCACACCCTCAACGCAGTCGTCGTTTAAACAAGTGTGGGTGACTTGGGCTGGCCCAAATGGAGTAGAAAACACCTCACCTGCTGTACCTTTGAGGGCGAAACCGTGATTTTGGGAAGTAATATCAATCTTGCCGGTCACGTGATTGAGCACCGGCACATTAACCCCACGATGGCCAAACTTCAGTTTGTAGGTTTCCATCCCTAATGCCCTACCGAAAATCTGGTTACCGAAGCAGATGCCAAAGAGCGGCATTTCTGCCTTTAAAATATCCTGCACAATGCCCACCATGACATCCGCAGTAGCGGGATCACCAGGGCCATTGGAGATAAACACACCATGAGGGTTGTACTGCAAAATTTCTGCATAGGGGGTATTGGCTGGCACTACAACAGTTCGGATACCCCGCTTGGCAAAGTTACGAGGCGTATTGGTTTTAATGCCCATGTCGTAGGCCACCACTGTATATTTTTCTTCGCCCTCCGCAGGGACCTCGTAGGGCTGCTGGGTGGACACTTCCTCAGACAAGTCCAACCCCGCCATGGCTGGCTGAGTTTTAACTATTTCTACCAGTTCCGCTTCCGGCTTCAACGCATCTTCACCCGTGAAAATACCAGCAGCAACAGAACCGAAATTACGTAAATGCCGCACGAGTGCTCGCGTATCGACGCCCGCAATGCCAATGATATTCTGCTTCAGCATTTCTTCTTCCAAGCTGCGCTTCGCACGCCAACTGGAAACCTGCGTCGATAGATCCCTAATAACGAGCCCAGCTACCCAAATTTTGTCACCGCGGGATTCATTATCTTCATCATTCCAGCCAGTGTTGCCAATATGAGGAGCTGCGGCCACAACGATTTGGCGGTGATATGAGGGATCGGTCATGGTCTCTTGATAACCAGTCATGGCGGTGGTAAACACAGCCTCACCCAAAGTAGTGCCAACCGCACCAAAACTGGTGCCACGGAATACTTTGCCATCTGCTAAAACCAACACTGCATTGGTCGCTATATTTTGAGGGGAATGGGACGTCACAACGCTGCCTTTCTTCTTTTCTACTGCCTGTTAATCACGTTCACTGGTCATGCAACGGTGCTTGAGCCTGGCCGTCAACACAGGTCAAGCGCCCCCGCAGAATGGTGGTAGTCACTTTGGTATCAAAGTCCATGCCTTCATATGGGGTATTTTCTGCCTTGGACGCCAGATCCTTACCGTTAACCACCCAGTTTTTGTTGAGCTCAACAATGGTCAGGTTCGCAGGCTCCCCTACTGCAATTGGACGCCCATGGCCGGGCAATCGCAATATTTCTGCAGGACGCTCACTCATTATCTTCGCCACGAAGCGCCAGTCTGCTAATCCAGAAGCGATAAATAGTTGAGCCACGATGGCAAGTGAGGTCTCTAACCCCAACATGCCAGGTTTGGCATGCTCAAACTCACAGCATTTATCTTCTGAGCCATGTGGGGCATGATCGGTGGCAATGCAATCAATGGTGCCATCTAGCAGCGCCTCGCGAAGCGCGATGGTGTCATGTTGCTCCCGTAGTGGTGGATTTACCCGGTTGACGCCGTCATAGGTTTCTAGGCGTTCGTCGGTGAGCAGCAAATGGTGCGGGGTGACTTCCGCAGTAATGGGAATCCCTTGTGATTTAGCCCAGCGCACCAGCTCCACAGTGCCTTTGGTAGAGGCGTGACAGATATGCATGCGATTACCGTAGTCACGACATAACAGCGCATCTCGGGCGACGATGGATTCTTCGGCGACCCGGGGCCAGCCCCTTAGCCCTAGTCTGGCAGCCATTTCACCTTCGTGAGCTACAGAACCTTCAGTCAGCCGAGGATCTTCGCAGTGCTGGGCCAACAACACATCCAGCCCTTTAGCGTATTCGATGGCACGCCGCATGATCAGCGGGTTATCTACGCATTTGCCATCATCTGAGAACATCCGAACTTTGGCTTCGGACTGCGCCATCATTCCAAATTCTGTCAGCTCTTTTCCGTTCAGCCCCTTGGTGATCGAACCAACCGGATGCACATCACACAGTCCAATATTTTGGCCCTTAAACCAGACCGATTCCGCGATTATTGGTTGGTCTAGCACCGGGGTGGTATTAGCCATAGTGAACACAGCAGTAAAGCCACCTTTAGCTGCAGCTGCTGATCCAGTAGCTATGGTTTCGGTGTCCTCACGGCCTGGTTCGCGCAGGTGAACGTGCATATCCACCAACCCTGGTAGCAGCACGCCACCGTGTCCGTTGATAACGCGGTCGGCGTCGTTAAGCTCAGGGCCAATATCTGCGATAATCCCGTTGTCGATCAGCACATTGGTGGGCGATCCCTCGCCGTAGATGAGAACATCTTTGAGTAATAAAGTACCGCTAGCTGCTGAGCTGAGCCTACCGGTTGGCGGGTAGGAAGTAGTAGTCATCGTGTATGTTAACTTTCTATTAGTTCAAGACGGGCGGTTCAGCGTTAAAAACCGGGCTCGTTGCTTCCTGCAATCAGGGCGAATAGAATTGCCATCCTGGTGTAAACACCATTGCTGACCTGCTGCAAAATAGCAGTCCGTGGCGCATCAGCCACCTCATAATTGATTTCCATCCCGCGCAGCATTGGGCCGGGGTGCATGATAATCGCAGAATCCTTCAACCGTGCTTCCCGCTCTTTGCTCATACCGTATAACGCCGCATATTCTCGGTGCGAGGGGAAGAAACCGCCGAGCATCCGCTCCTGTTGCACTCGAAGCATCATCACTACATCGGCATCGGCAATCTCAGAGTCCATGTCATAGGAAATACGCACCGGCCAATGTTCCACCCCAGTAGGCAGCAATGTAGGTGGGGCGACGAGGACAACCTCCGCCCCTAAGGTGGACAGTAAATCCACATTGGAGCGCACCACCCGTGAATGTAAGCAGTCACCTACGATAACCACCTTACGCCCAGCAATCTCGCCGATCCGCTGTCGCATAGTCACCGCATCCAATAAGGCTTGAGTTGGGTGCTGATGCGAACCATCACCCGCATTAATAACAGATGGCCCTATACCACCAGGTGCTACTGCTTCAGCCAACTGAGCGGCCGCCCCAGAGCTTGGATGTCGAATAATCAAGGCATCGGCACCAATGGCGGTGAGCGTCAAGCCCGTATCTTTCAGCGATTCCCCTTTTTTCACTGATGAGGAGGACGCGGAAATATTAATCACATCAGCACTCATCCACTTCCCAGCTGTCTCGAAAGAAGCACGGGTGCGAGTGGAGTTTTCATAAAATACGGTGAAAATAGTGCGCCCACGCAGTGTGGGAAGCTTTTTTAATTCCCTCCCCTCCAAGGCTTCGCGAAATCGATCTGCCTCGTCCATCAGCGAAACTATTTCGTCTTTGCTCAGGTCAGCGATGCTAAGTAAGTGTTTCATTTAACTGTCCCTTCGGGTGAGAGTCACTGCATCACAGCCATCAATATCTGCTAGCAAAACAGCAACTTCTTCATAACGGGCCGTAGGAAGATTTTTGCCCACATAATCCGCCCGAATAGGCAGTTGGCGATGCCCCCTATCAACCAGTACTGCAAGTTGCACGGTCTCTGGACGACCCAAGTCACGTAATGCATCTAATGCGGCACGGATAGAGCGGCCAGAGAACAGTACATCATCAACCAAAACCACATTGGCGCCGTCAATGCCGCCTGGTGGAATCAAGGTGGGTTTCAACGCGCGATGTGGTTTACTTCGTAGATCATCGCGATACAAGGTGATGTCCAGGCTGCCAACAGGAACACTAACCCCCGTGAACTGTTGAATTTTTTCTTGCAGCCTATTAGCCAGCGGCACTCCGCCAGAGGGAATACCTAAAAGCATGATGGGCTTCGCATCAGCTGAATCTAAAGCCGTTTTTTCTATGATCTGGTGCGCGATGCGTGCTATTGTTCGCGCCACGTCGTCGCTGCTTAACAGCTCAATCGTGTCGCTTGCGCTTTCACTCATCGGGACCTCCTTCCCCGCCTCTCTGTGCGGTCCTTTAAAGGATGTCGACCTGACAGCGACCCACGGGGATCCGTTGGCCACTGTTATCGGTGTTTTTTGAGATTAAGTTATGAAAATTGACTTTCCTACCCGAAAGCAGCAATCATGCGGCTTACGTAGGAGTCACTCAAGCACCCTACCATGTTCGGGGGTATTTTTCACGTTGCCTCGCTGCCTCACATCGTTTTCCAAACGGTCAATAACATTGGCATGTGGCATAAAGTCGGCTTATCGCCTACGTAACCCGCGGCTTTCACCTGAATTGTAACTCCACCCTAGAATAGGCCGAAAGACTAATAACAGAGTTTTGCATTCACCAATGAGTATTTTGTTGGTTCTATGCAACATGAGAAAGAGGCGGGATGATGAGCATCAACAGCAGCCATATCGTGCCAGCTGACCCAGAAACTGTATGGCAGTGGCACACCAAACATGGTGCTGTCGCCCGATTGTTACCGCCTTTTTATCCCCTAACCCCACGGAAACAAGCCACCAACTTAGCTACAGGCACAACGGTCTTGTCCCTTCCAGCGGGTCTCCGTTGGGAGGGCCGCCATGACCTTTCGGGATATATCAGGGGTAAGAAATTCACTGACGTGTGCATCTCCGCCCCCATTCGGGCGCTTGCCAATTGGCGACACGTGCATTATTTCTCCCCCACCACAGTAGATGGTCAGCTAGCGACACGCATTACTGATGAGATTCAAACGCGCGTACCAAAATCTGGATTAGTACCATTGCTGTCTTACCGGCAACATCAGTTGATTCATGATTTAGCTGCGGCTAATCGGTTTCGGCAGATTTCTACTAAGCCTATTCGTATTGCAGTAACCGGCTCACGGGGACTGGTCGGTCGAGCATTATGCGCACAGCTTTCCACACTTGGTTACGAAGTAGTGCAATTAGTACGGGATAATGTCAAGGAAGGACAGCGCCATTGGAATCCGTTTGATCCTGATCCTGAGCTGCTGTCCAATATTGATGTAGTGGTGCACCTTGCGGGTGAACCATTTTTTGGCCGCTTTAACGACGCCCACAAGGCTGCGCTTCGGACGACCCGCATTGAGCCAACCCGGAAACTGGCCAAGTTAGTGGCGTTATCCTCCACTTGCCATACCATGATTTCCGCTTCTTCTACTGGCTATTATGGGGCACACCGTAACCAAGATTCACTAAGCGAAACCGCCCCGAATGGCGAAGGCTTCTTGGCTGAGCTATCTAGGGACTGGGAGTTTAGCTGCCAACCAGCCAGAGATGGTAATAAACGAGTTGTTTCATTACGCTGTGGTGTCATAATGAGTGGACGCGGTGGCCTGTTACCAGTGCTGAAGAACCTATTTTCCACCGGCTTGGGCGGCAGGTTCGCAGATGCCGAAGCGTGGTTTTCCTGGATCGCGCTAGATGACCTCACTGACATCATTATTACCGCGGCTCTTGATCCCAGTATTTCTGGGGCGGTTAATACCGTCTCGCCGTATCCGGTCACTAATGCCGAAATGGCCACAACTTTAGGTAAAGAACTACACCGTCCTGCGCGGTTCGCTATCCCTGCCTTGGGGAGCAAAATGATCTTTGGCTCTCAAGGAGCCGAAGAGTTGGCGCTGGCAGATCAAAAAATCTCGCCAAAAGTCCTTCTTTCCAAAAAACACCATTTCCGTTACCCGCATATTCGGGAAGTGTTCCGTCATGAGCTAGGCACCGAGCAGCTATGGGATTCCACCAAACCAGAATTGGATCAATCAGCTACTTTCGAAAACTAACCACCTAGCCAAGTGCATTCGGAGTAAGTGCCCGACCCACAGATACCATTAGCCACCCAGGGATATTCTGGGTGGCTAATGAGAGGTTATTAGGCAAATAAAAGAAGTGCGGTGCGACCACGAACAACTAGTGTTTTATTTTCCAGCGACAAACAGGGTGGTCTGAGCATCGGTTTTCAACTGTGGATCCGCTACAGAAAATATGCTCTTTAGCTCATCCTTGCTGAAAACAATATCGAAATTTTTCAAATCAGACTCTTTGACCTTCAGCGCCAACATTCCAGTGGTAGCACCAGAGTTATCAGCTGCCGGCTCGTACATCTGTATGGGTTTTCCATTAATGGTGCCAGCCCACGTTCCATCAGTAACAGGAGTGACAGCACCATCGGTATTGCGCATGTAGCTAAAAACCACAGGATGCATCGCTTCGGGGTCACCAATGATCCTCGGCAGGCTCGCTGCTAGAAAATACTCAGTATCTGGCGGAGTAGATTGCGGCCCAGTTGCGCGTGGATCGCCGACTGGCGTTGCTGGACCTGGTGAACTCGGGAGAGCTTGTAGTAACTCATCTAAAGTTGAGCTGCTACCTGCCGGAATATCCGACCGACTCGCGCTGGATCCATTAACCGTGGCCATAATGCTGTCGATATTGACGGTTTGAATCCCACTGCTGGCCAATAACACACTCAGCAATCCTGCCAGCATATTTACCAAGGATCCTGACAGTGAGTTTTTAGCAGTGAGTTCAGAAAGGCTGGGAACCCAAGACCTCATGATGCACTTCTTTCTGTAGGGTACCGCTATGTCAAAGTTCGCTGGAACTTATTATAACTTTATCATCACAATTACCTTTAGTCACTTTAGTCATTATATCCCCTTTTGCAACTTTTATAACATGCGTGTCTTTTCATAACAAAATAACTCATGACGAAAGCCCGATCCCTCAAGCCACAACTCGTGATTTTTAGGATCGGGCTAACAAAACCCTAACATTGTAAGGGAATACCTTTAGCAGCCATGCCGACTGGTCAGGAATCTTCCTCGCGTGCCGACGCCGAGTTCTCACCGCTTTCTGTATCGTTAGCAGCTACTCCCTCAGTTGACGGAACGCTAGGTTCTTGCGCAACCGCATCAATAACAGCTTCAGTTTCCGCTATTTCGCTATCGGATTCAGCACCTTCAGGCTCGTGACTCTGTGGCACAGCCGAGTCTAGCCGCTTCGTATCGGCCACCACCTGCGACTGCTCGCTTAGCTCAACACCTTCTGATTGCGATCGCATGCCTGAAGGGTCTGCATCAATAACCCTAGGCTCCGGCATGACATCAGCCTCTGCCTCCGGTTGGACTAGATCTTGTGCTGAGTCAACCAGACGAGCATCCGATGAAACTACCACCTGCTCTGATTCTTCTGAAGCAGTATCTGATACCAGTGGTTGCGAAACTTGCACATCAGCACTGGTGGCAGCAACTGAATCTGGGGCGGCTTCTGCGTCGTCAAGCAACTGTTCGGCTGCCTCTAGTGCCTCCTTAAAGCTCAGTTCTTCACTGTCGTCCGACGTTGCTGGTTGCGCCCTGAGTTCATCAATGTCTTTCACCGCGGAATCCAACACAGCGTTGATGTAGGCAGGTGCTTTGGCACCAGAGTATTGAGCAGCAAGCTCCACCGCTTCAGAAAGGACGGTTTTCAGAGGAACTTCTTCATTAAAAATCAATTCCCATACCGCAACACGCAAAATAGCACGATCTACGGCAGAAATGCGGTGCAGCTCCCAGTCGGTAGACAGGTAGGTGCTGATAACCTCATCTATTTGATCCAGCTCTTCAGCCACCCCAGCAACGATTTGCTGGGTATAAGAAGAAACTGGTGCCACTTGATTAGCGTTATCAACCGATAGCTCCACGCGGTCGTGAACTATCGCTACCGGATCGACATCGCGCGACTCGGCTTCATAAAGAATATCTACCCCGCGGCGGCGTGCCTTGTACCGAGAACCATGCCGCCGGTAGCTTTTGATTTTCTTCCTAGAAGGTTCTGGTGTTTCTACTTCATTCACGATTAGTTATTAACACGGGAGACGTAGGAACCATCCCGAGTATCAACCCGGAGCACATTGCCGGTTTCGATAAACAACGGGACCTGAATTTCTGCACCAGTCTCCAGCGTAGCTGGCTTGGTGCCACCTGAGGAACGATCACCTTGCAGGCCAGGTTCAGTATGTTCCACCACCAAATCAAGCGTGATGGGCAGATCGGTAAACAGCGGCTCTCCGTCGTGGAAGGAAACCTGGACGTTGATGCCATCTTTAAGGAATTTAGCACCAGGTCCAATGATATGCTCGGCCAGTTCAAGCTGTTCATAGGTTTTATCGTCCATCACCACATAAGACGAACCGTCATGGTAGAGATACGTCATATCACGGCGATCAACGGTTGCGGTTTCTACCTTTACCCCAGCGTTAAAGGTTTTATCCGTGACTTTGCCAGAAACAACATCCTTGAGCTTGGTACGCACAAAAGCTGGCCCTTTGCCAGGTTTGACGTGTTGGAACTCGATGATCTGCTGGAGTTTATTGTCGATCTTGAGCACCAGACCATTTTTAAAATCAGCGGTAGTTGCCACTAGAAGTACTTCCTTCATCGCTTGAATTATCAATGTCACGGGAGCAAATACACTGAAACCTTATCAATGCACTTGTTAACGCAACAAGCTTACACCCATATCACTTTCAGTAGTTAGCCGAGCGTGAGCCTAGCTGGAGTTCTTGAGCCTACTTCGAGCGCAAACTGTTGCTTCAGATGAAGCAACTTCTTGACAGGTACATCATAAAATCTGCAGGTCAGTACTCAGATACGGTGTGGTGAGATTCTGCGGCTGACCAGAGGTAATAATCAAGGTATCTTCAATGCGAACTCCGCCTTTACCGGGAACATAAATACCTGGCTCGATAGTCAAAGTCATATATTCTTCCAGTACCCCAGTGCTCGTCTTCCCACAGAACGGTGCTTCGTGAAGATCTAAGCCCACACCATGACCGGTGCCATGCACAAAATAGTCGCCATAGCCAGCATCTTCAATAATCGACCGGCAAGCACGATCCACATCAATGATCTTCGCCCCCGGAACTGCTGCCTCGCAACCAGCCAACTGCGCGGTTTTCACCACTTCGTAGATTTCGCGCGAAAACTCATCAGCCGTGCCAATAACAAATGTCCTGGTGGTATCGGAGTTAAATCCCCGGTCATGCGCGCCAAAATCTATGGTTACCAAATCGCCTACTGCAATTTTTCGATGGCTTGCCATGTGGTGTGGCTTCGCAGAATTTGGGCCAGAAGCAACGATAGTGTCAAAACTGGGACGTTCCGCCCCCTTCATACGCATGCGATATTCTAGGTCAGCCGCGACTTCTATTTCGCTGCGTCCAGCACGTAGCTCACCAGCTGCGATCAGCTCTTGCAAAGAGGTATTCGCCAGCTCAGCAACTTTTGCTAGACGTTCCCGTTCCACCGCATCTTTGGTTAACCTGATTTGTTCAATCACGCCAGTAACCGGAACCAACGTGACATCCTCTGGACAGGCCTCTTGAAGCTTTTTCAGTTGCTGCACTGAGACATAATCTGCTTCATAACCCACCCGTCGTGACCCTTGGATTTGGCTGAGCAGCCCCACCGCGCAATCACGCGCCTCAATCACCTCAATATCCGGAACTTCTTCCGCGATCTGGGTCAGATACCTACCATCGGTGGCAATCAGGCTGGAAAGGTCTTTTTGCACCAGCAAAGCGCCATTAGATCCCGAGAAATTTGAGAGATAGCGCACATGAATCATATGAGTTACCAGCATGACGTCTATGCGCTGCGCCGCCAACTTGGCTGCAAGTGTACGACGGCGAGTGAGGAACCTAGTATCCGACAAAGCCATGGGTGGCATCCCCTTCTATTTAAAACTTCGGTTAAAAATAAAACACCAGCCTAGTTCTTCCGCTACGCCGCAACATTAAAATTTATCGAGCGCCGTGCTTAGAAAAACATCAGGTTGCACTTTCCATAGTAGCCCATGAAGCTATCGAATCAGACCAGCACTAACCTCGTTTTTCTTGACTATTAACCCTGGGCATGAACAAGGTGCTGCAACGCCAAAAAATAGCCATTAACACCTAAACCAGCGATAACCCCCACCGCTATTGGGCTGAGGTAGCTGTGATGCCGAAAAGGTTCTCGGGCGTGAATATTGGATATATGAACCTCAATAAAACCAGCGTTGTCCGCCACTTCCGCGAGCGCATCCCGCAAAGCCACCGAGGTATGAGTAAAGCCACCAGGGTTGATAATCACCGGCCACTTATTATCCGCCGCTTCATGAACCCACTCTATTAACTCACCTTCGTGATTAGACTGTTTGCAGCTAACGGTAATCCCTAACTGCTCAGCCTGCTCATGTAATTGCTTTTCGACGTCGACAAGCGTTGTTGCCCCATAGATTTCTGGCTGCCGTTTACCGAGGCGATCGAGGTTGGGGCCATTAATAATCAAAACATGCATATTTACATTCCTAGCCAGAAATCTTTTGGTAAGCAGTCTCAAGTTCGCTTTGAGTAGCGTCTTCAATACGGGTGCACTGCCCAACCTCTGTCAAGGCTACAAACCGGATATGTCCATCACGGTTTTTCTTGTCCCGAGTCATGCCAAGATACAACTCCTCAAAGACATCAGGTGTGTAGGTAGTTGGTAGCCCTACCGAGGCGATGATGCGCTGGTGCTGTTCGACAAGCTCAGCAGGGATAAGTCCCCGCTCATGAGCTAACTGAGCGATAAACATCATTCCCACGGCTACTGCGTTACCATGACGCCACGAAAAGTTCTCGCGTAACTCCACTGCATGGCCGAAGGTATGACCGTAATTCAAGATTTCCCGCAAACCTGACTCTTTTAGGTCTTCACCAACAACGGAAGCTTTCACTGCTACCGACCGCTGAATCAATTCCGGTAAGTAACCATCAACCTCAAGGCAACTATCTGGATCCTGCTCGTAGCGCTTGAGAATCTCTGGGTCTGCAATAAAACCAGTCTTGATAATTTCCGCGGAACCGGCAATGATCTCGTCCTTGGGTAGAGATTTAAGCATGTCAAGGTCGATAAACACAGCCTTAGGCTCATGGAACGCTCCCACGAGGTTTTTTCCCGCAGCGGTATTAATTCCGGTCTTTCCGCCCACGGCAGCATCCACCATTGCCAACAGCGTGGTGGGCACTTGAATCACACCGATCCCACGCATCCAAGCCGCAGCGATGAAACCAGCGACGTCAGTGGCAGCTCCGCCGCCCAGACCAATAACGATATCTTTACGCCCCAGTGCGTTTTCACCGAAAATATCCCAAGCGTTTTCCGCTACACCGAGCGTTTTTCCTTGCTCCGCATCAGGAATCTTGATGATAATCGGTTCAATTCCAGCCTTATATGCTCTTTCTGCTAATTGTTTTCCATAGTGTGCCAAAGCTGGTTGCGTAACTATTGCTAGCTTTGTAGGACGCAGACTCAATGCGAAAGAAATAATCTCATTGGTTAAGTCATGCCCAATCCTCACCTTGTAGGGTGAAGCGCCAGTGACATCTACAGTTGCAGAAAAGGTCATGCGGTGTACTCCGAATCGTCGAGGTCAGAAATTACCCCTAGTATATCGGCAACAGTCTGCTGTGGACTGCGTTTATCGGTACGAATTCGATAATCTGAAACTTCAGAATAAAGCGATTTCCTATGACTTAGTAACTCTTCATAGCGGGCTAACGGATCAGCGGCTGCCAGTACGGGGCGCGAATTGTTGCCCTGAGTGCGCCGAACTCCTTCCTCCGCACTGACATCCAGCCAGATGACCGTCTGATCGGTAAGTAGCTCACGGACGGAATCAGTAGTTACCGCGCCACCACCTAAGCTGATAATTCCGGGTTCTTGCAGCGCTTTTTGTACCTGTGTAGCCTCCACTGCTCGAAACTCTTGCTCACCAAGTTGCGCAAAAACTTCGCCGCAGGGTTTTCCGTAGAGCTGTTCGATCAGTTCATCGGTGTCGGTCATAGGAAGGTCCAATGCCCGTGCTAATCGTCGTGCGATGGTGGACTTACCGGCGCCTGGTGGCCCCACAAGTACCGCATGAGGTGTCGCCATGGCTATCTTCCTTCCTCTTGCTCAAACTGCAAGCGCTTTTCTACACCTGAAAGGTATGCTGCGATATTGCGTTTCGTTTCTGCCAACGAGTCCCCACCAAATTTAGCCAGCGTAGCCCGCGCCAATACCAGAGCCACCATAGCTTCCGCTACCACGCCTGCGGCTGGCACGGCACAGACATCAGAGCGCTGATGGATAGCAGTGGCAGCAGCCCCCGAAGCCATATCCACCGTTTTCAGCGCTCGGGGCACAGTAGAAATCGGCTTCATGGCAGCACGAAGCCTTAAGCTTTGCCCATTTGTCATGCCGCCTTCCAAGCCACCGGCTCGATTGGTGGTGCGAGTGACACCTTCTGGCATGCGGATCATTTCGTCGTGGGCTTGGCTCCCCCTACGGCGTGCCTCCGCGAAGCCATCCCCAATTTCGACTCCTTTGATCGCTTGAATGCTCATCAATGCTGCCGCAAGTTGCGCATCAAGGCGGTCTTCACCAGAAACATGGGAACCTAAACCAACCGGAAGGCCGTGAACCACTACCTCAACCACACCACCTAGGGTGTCACCTTGTTTTTTCGCCGCCTCAATCTCAGCGATCATGCTTTCCTCTGCAGCTTTATCAAATGCTCGCACAGGTGAATTATCAATGGCTTGAAGATCAGCAAAAGTCGGCTCTGCCCCTTCGTAGGGTTGGGATTGGCCAATAGAAATCACATGGCTAAGCACCTCCACCCCCAGCGTTTCCCGCAGAAAATTACGCGCGACGGTAGCTGCTGCCACTCGTGCAGCGGTCTCCCTCGCTGAGGCACGCTCCAGCACTGGCCGCGCCTCGTCTAGGTCGTATTTCAGCATGCCAGCAAAATCTGCATGCCCCGGTCGTGGCCGAGTTAACTGAGCCCCCCGACCGGAATTCATAGCCTGCGCCACATCTTCATCGGTCAGATCAATTGGATCAGCCGACATGATAGTGGTCCATTTAGGCCATTCCGTATTGCCAATCATGATAGCAATGGGACTGCCCAAGGTCCGGCCATGCCGCACGCCCCCAAGAAGCGTTACCTCGTCTGCTTCAAACTTCATTCGTGCGCCGCGCCCATACCCAAGTCGGCGTCGTGCAAGTTGATAAGAAATGTCATCCCGAGTAATCGGAACGCCAGCTGGCATGCGCTCGATCATGGCGATCAATGCTTGGCCGTGAGATTCTCCTGCGGTAGTCCAACAAAGCATATTGGCAATTATGACACGACCTTGAGCTAAACCCCGATTCTACCCCCGTTAGCTCTGCGATTATCAGGCCAAACCTGTTGATTAGACATTGGTTAAAACAGGCGCGCTGCCGGAACTGCCAGCCACACCAACGCGGTTGCTAGTAGCATGCCTGGCCCATGCGGAATCCGCTTTTGTTTAAATAACAGTCCCGTTGCTATAGAAAAAATCTGTGCTAGCCCAATGGCGATAAGAACTGGCACTAGTCCATCAGTACCAATGAGTATTCCGAGTGTCGGAGCTAACTTGATGTCCCCACCACCGATTCCCGCAGAAACATGTCCCACGAGCACATACAACAAAAACCAACACAGTCCACCGGCTAAGGCCCACCAGTTGCCGCTGGCTATCGCCCACACGGTTGCCACCAACAACGCTGGCAACGTCAAGATATTAGGCAGGGTTCTGGTGCGGAAATCCCGAGCCGCTAGTATCAGCGCCCACGTTATGAGTACTCCCCCAATGATCAGTTTGCCCATGATCTGTCACGGTCACTCACTGATGGCTAACGATTGGCATAACGCAGACCACATTGCAGCTCGTGGAGCTGGCTTATGGGTGAACTGTTCAAACTGGTCGTAGGCTTGGTGGGCTAACATGACATGTCCGCCTACCGTCGGCAAGTCTCGCTCACGAGCAAGCTGCACTAGCCCTGTAGGCCATGGGTCATAGATAACGTCTAACAGCGGTGCTTGCGCAATCACATCATGATGACAAGTTATTGCTTCAGAAGGCGCGGTGGAAACCACCACCGCGCTAGCACGTATGAGCGCAGAAATGTCGTCTTCAAAACTCTTAAACTGCACGGTTATTCCCAAAAAAGCCGCCAGCTGTTGATACTCCGCGCTGCGATCACTGCGGTTGATAATCACCACGGAATCAATCCCAGATTTCGCCAAAGTCCATAGGACAGCCCTAGCGGTACCACCCGCTCCGATAATGACCGCTTGACCTGTTAGCGGAACCCCTAATACTTCCAAAGCGCCAGCCACACCTGTGCAATCGGTGTTATCTGCCCGCCATCCGGCACCAACTCGCAGTAGGGTATTCGCTGAGCCAATAAGACGAGCGCGCTCAGTTACTTCGGTGGCAGCTTCTAGCGCAGCAAATTTCCCCGGCATAGTCACCGAAAATCCAATATATTCCGCTGGCAACGTCGCAATAAGCTCTGGTAACTGTTTATCGTCACATTCAAAACTGCCATAGCTCCAGTCTGCTAGGCCTAAAGCACGGTAGCCAGCATTATGCAGCACTGGTGACTTCGAGTGCGCAATGGGTTTTCCTAAAACAGCAGCCTTCATATTTACCTCGTTACTGTGTGGGTTGTATTACAGCATGCCTTCTCGGTTACCACATAGTAGCCGAGAAGCTACGATCTTTAACGGTTGGAATCTAGCACGCCGTTATTAATCGAATCATCCACTGCTTTAAGGTGCTGATCGTAGGTGTCGGTGAAGATTGTTGTGCCTTGTTTATCCACGGTGACAAAGAACAACCAATTGCCTTCGGCGGGATTCTCCATGGCTTCAATTGCAGTAACAGATGCCGCTGCAATGGGAGTTTCAGGTAATCCCTCTTTTGCGTAGGTATTCCATGGTGTTTGCCGAGCACGATCTTCATCTGTTGTTGCCACCTCAACATCGGTGAGATCATAATTAACGGTGGAGTCGAATTCTAATTTCATCGGCTTATGTAGACGATTAAGAATCACTCGTGCCACCTTATCGAAATCGCCTGCTGGTGCTTCACGCTCCACCAGGGAAGCAGCTACCAACAGCTCATAAGGAGACAGACCAATTGCTTGCGCTCTAGCTTCAATATCAGTATCCGCAAAAGCGGTGGCAGACCTAGTAATCAGATCGGTCAAAATTGCCTCTGCGTCACTTTCTGGGTCCACGACATATTCGCCTGGCACGATGAGGCCTTCTAGACGACGTGGATCATTACCCCGAGCTTCAACATTGGCGACTGCCCATTCCGGAACCCCCAGCTTTCTCGGATCCGTATGTGCTGCAACATGTTGTAGGTCCTCCACACTTACGCAGTTTACAGAGCCTTCATTACAGGTCACACTTGAGATCTGACTGTAGATGCCCGTTCTGACCTCACCGGCAACCACCTTGACAT